>NZ_PCPP01000001.1:1514344-2193184 GCF_002979755.1 Chryseobacterium culicis
GCTCAATCTCTCTTATATTATCCGGTGTTGCAGGCTTACCATTAGTCAGACAAATCAAGGTCCCTACATCTGGTCGAAAAGGCTTCAAAGTCACTTTCACCAACCAGGCAGGGGGTGTTCCAAAACAAAGAGCATCTTTATCCCTATCATCTACCCCAGACAAACAGTAAGCTTCTACTCCCCATATTCCAGAGTCGAATTCAACGAAATCCGACCAATCTGAAACTCCATTTTTCCCGCAATATTTTCTTATTCTTATGTATAATCGAGTTTTATCAGGAATATTTCCATTTCTCATGTCAATATTTTCAAATTGGGTATAATTTACATCACTAAAGCCCACTTTTGAATAAATAATATCTTCATCTTTAAAGCCAGGATCTTTCGCTATCTGGTATTCCAATGCTGTAAGATTACTGGTATTAAAAACCTCGTAGTTCATTACTATCTGCCCATCTTCCAGTACTTTGATTTCAAGGACCTTCGGAATTTCACAGGAAGATGAGGTACATCTCCCCACCTCCAAAGAAAACCCCTGCGTAGTAACAACCCCACCTACAGCGAGTTTTACTTCCAAATCGTAGGTGCCTGAAGTTTGAATATCATTCTGAATATCATTAAGCTTTATGGTGTTATTCATTGCAAGCAATTGCTTTATATCATGTGTGGGACCTGGCGGATTTAGATAAGTCACAGTCGCCTCCGTTATTGGTGAAGAAGATTCATATTCTATTTTGAATGAAGCATCACATTTTGCTGCTGCCATTATATTATGTTTTTATTGTTATTATTTATTTTTCCTAGTAATAAGGGGTGTTATCATGATTCTAAAGACAAAAAACACCCCTTTATATTAGATATAGCATCAAGAAATATGTTTCTTACTCCACTATTATCTCTGCTACATCAATTTCAAATGCATCACTATTGGCATCCTTAACCAGAAGCTGGAATTTATATTTCCCAACCCCTAACTCTCTGATTGTCAAAGTTGCTTCATTAACATTCTCAAGTATTACATCAGGACCTACTAATTTGCTCCAGAAATAAAGAAGCTCATTCGCTCCGCTTCCCCAGCCTTTTAATCCCAATTTCCTAATAGGTAAATTAGCTAGACGAATGTTTTGATTTCCCCCGGCACCAGCTAGAATAGTGCGTAACTCAGCAGGGCAACAATTTTTATCAGGAAAGCTAATGCTATTGATCACAACCGTTGGACGGTATTCATTTTTATAGGAAAGAATGTTTGAGGTCACGGTATTATTTTCTCCATCTACTACCACTGCTTTATATAGATTTGTACCAACTCCGTTTATAGAGTCTGGAAATGTAGTCCCCGTAAGATTGGCAATAAACACATTCCATGTAGCTCCGTTATTAGTACTTTTATGAATCTGAACGCTGGCAATATCACCATCAGTATCGCTTGCCAAAACATCAACGGCATAACTACAAGCAGACTGTGTGCATACCCTATCCTCAATTCCGAAGGTATCATTCCATCTGATCGATACCGCTGGTGGATGATTCTCTTTTTTGTAAGACAGAATATTTGAAGTTGTTATATTGTTTTTTCTGTCTGTAACAACTGCTTTATACAATTGTGTACCCGCTCTGTTTATAGCATCTGTAAATGTTGTCCCAGTAAGATTGCCAATAAACAAACTCCATGTAACTCCATTATCAGTACTTTTAAAAATCTGAATAGTGGCAATATCTTCATCCTGATCAGTCGTATAAACGTCAATTGTAAAATTACAAACCGACTGTCTGCATAACCTGTCCTCAACTCCTGAATTATCCTTCCATCTGAGCAATGCAGTAGGTGGATGATTATTCTGATCTTTTTCAATTCCAATATCATCAAATCCCGGAAGATCCACAGTATTACCTGCTTCTCTACATGAACCCACCAATCCGAATCTAATATCGTATTTACCTAAAGGCAATTTGATTGATCTTCGCGGACTATATGATCCGGATTCATAATGCCAGCCATTTCCAGGGTCATTTGAATCATAAATATTCAAGCCTGTTATTCCAGTGAGGTCTTTAGGTAAATCCCAATCAAATGTGAATGTCTGGGTACCATCACCATTATCAACAACTGAATATTTAATATCTGAAATCACCGGACACTCTTTGGTCAGTGGTAAATTTACAGCTACAGTCTGAGTACAGCCATTACCAATCACCTTGACTCTTACAGTTGGAATCCTTGATGGATCCAGATTGTAATACTTATAACTTACAAATCCATTTTCATCAGGATTGAAAGGAGCCCAAACGTCAGTCCCAAGGAAATCCCAGCTGTACGTATAGTCTACAAAGTTTGCTCCGGAAACTTTAAAGTTTACTATTGTTGCTGTTGAATCTCCTCCAGGATAAATAACAGGTTCAACGACTTCTACTTTTATATCCGGTTCCGAAATCACTTTAATGCTGCAATCAGTTGGTTTCCCATTGACAGTAAAGGTAATTTCCTGACCATAGAACTGTTCTTCCACAGCCTTCGGATCAAAGACATATTGTCCATTGATAAATTTCACGCCATTACCAATATTTGCTTTCACAACTCCATTCATAGGGGATACTGTAAAAGGTATAGGATTAGATTCAGCACAGATAACAGAAGTTGGCAAACTTAATTTGATGATTGCTTTTGGAGTACAACAGATGTATGGAAGGGAAAAATCTGCAATAACTTTTGGATTTTTTATGGAATCATAAACCAGGATAAAAGTACCTCCACGTTTTACTCCCCGCTTATGCTCCAATCCCGAATTTTTTTCTATATATTCATTGAAATATGCTTTTGACAGATCTTTATTTCCTTTTAATTCTTCTAAAGACAAGAGCATAATATCAAATCCCAGCTGCTGCTTATCCTTGATTTCTTTTATCTGTTCAAAAGCAATCTGATAATCCATTCCCTGATGACCTTCTATATTATAAAACGAATAGTTATCTATATTGAGGTTTAAAGGGCTTTCTTTTTCAAATTTTCCTATTAACACCCAATCCGTATCAAATGTCAGATTGCTGTTAGAAGACCTGTTGCTTGTTTTATCAAAATTCCACGCTTTTAAGAAATCTTCTGTAACCGTGTAATAAAAAGGAATTGCTTTATTACTCAGAGGATTTAATTTTTGTGACGGAGTAATTTTAACCCTTTCCTTATTTTTAACAATATTATCAGGATTAAAATATCCCGCTTGCTGATTAAAACGACTAATCAGGGTTTTAACTTTTTGGGTTGCTTTATCATCATCCAGAGCAGGCGAGTTATAAAACTGATGTCTTGAGAAATCCAATTGGAGATCTGATAGTAATTTTCCAAGCATGATGTGCTTAGGAAAAGAAACAAAATCCGGAAGACATTTGGTGAATGCTTTAGGAAGCAATTCTATAATTTCAGAGTAGGTATCCATTAAATCCTTTACGACATCGTAAGCATACTGAAAACCTGACTCCTGATTAAAAATTCTGGTAAAGGATGCTTTAAATGTAGCATGGTTGGCTGTTGAAATCCCTACTATTTTACCGATTGCTTCCATTCTTTCAAAAACAACCTTCCCAAAATCAGTTTTATCCAGAGCTTTGATATATATATTCTTTAAATCAGAGGCACTCAACTTTTTTTCTGAAACAAACTGTTCTAAAATAACCCTGTTTTGTTTCACAGGCTCCATGATATCTTCGATAAACAAAGGATGAGGCTGAAGACGATCTTTTCTTTTAAGCTGAACCTCACCTGTTATGGGGTCAGGCAGAGTAAAACCATCTTCTCCAAGAATATGATTGATCCCACTTGCTGTAGTAACTAATACTTTAAGGTTTCTGATTTGTTGTATTCCATGATTATCACAGTCAACTCCTCTACAAGGTTTAATTTCTTTTTCATAATCTTCCAAATACAGTAACAGGTATTTATCCTCTAAATTTGTAAGATTGTTAATAGGTTGAAAATCTGATATTGCTTCCTGAGCCGTTGCCAGTTCCCATAGTTCAATCTGCTCGTTTCCCTCGTAAAACGACGGGTATTTTATTTTAAAATTATCATATGCTTTAAAATGGGTGAAGTCTTTATTTTCAAGATCAACTGTCTTCAGATCACTCATGTACAGATCTTCACTCTTCTTACTCGTATTGTTCAGGGTTAATAAATCGCCATCGGTGGTAAGTGCTACTCCCTGAGAAAGCTGTATGCTGCTGAGCAGCCTGTTTTTATAAATAAGTGTTGGTTTGAGACCGCATACAATACCCACTCCCTGCAGCAATACTCTGGACAAACGGTCCTGATCTTCGAAAAAATCCAGGAACTCATTGAACTGATCAGGATCTTCTATATACTGCCCTTTACTGAATTTACGGTATTGGACTGCTATATTACTTAATTGATTCTTCATTATTGTTCATTTTTAATGATTTATTAAGGTCTTTTAATAAACTTCATAGACAATTTATACTGCCTATGAAGTTATTATCTGACTATTATTTTGTCACTCCTGTACAAGGGTTTATTCTTAGGAAATTACCATTTGGATAACCAAAATAAATAGGAACTGTAGCGTTTGCCAGGAATATTTCGGTATAGGCAACATCCTGGTGGCAACCAGTTGGTGGTCTGTTATTAACAGGTAAAGCACATTCAAGTGAAAACTCTACGAAACCATCTGATGATAATGATGCCATTTGTTTAGCTTCTGCCTGAGTGATAACAATTTCATTATATCTGCTCAATGCAGGAGTACCTGGTTTATGGTTACCTCTATCCTGGCTGCCTCCTGTATTACTTAAATGGATATTTCCAATAAAGCCAGGGTACGGATTGTTTCCGCCTATAACAATACCATTTCCTTTTAAGTTGAAGGTAGCATCATTACAAACGTGGCCCTTATCTACATCGTCTCTATACTGAATAACGACTCTCATACCACTTAAACATGCAATAGTGGATTGACCTTTTAATTTTAGCGGAGCTAATTTATAGACTGTACTACAGCCGTTAGCATTGGTTACTGTAAGTGTTGGATTGAAAGTTTTTTCTTGTCCTGCAACAAGCTTATACACATGGATCTTTTTGTTGGCAGGTGTCTCATTATGGATAATTGGAGTACCATCATCAAAATTCCAGGTAAATGTAAGACCTGTAAAGTCTCCAGAAGCATCAAATTCAACTGTAGCATCCGGGTTGTTTGCATTTTCGTCCATCGTAGGAGCATCATAACTCACCGTACCTGTAGTCACAGTTATATTTGGTTGTGCATACACTATCATCTGTGCTTCCACTGGATCATCATTAACGGTAAACGTAATGGTTTGTCCAAAATAAGCTGTATTAACCAGACCAGGATCGAAGAAGCTTTGACCTCCCGATTGTGTAACCGCAGGAATCTGAGCACCATTTACAAATGCTTTTACCTGCCCATCTGCCGGAACAATTGTCATCACAATTGGAGCATCTTTCTGACATAGCTTGTTTGCCGGTAATGACAGGAATGCAGGGTCCTTTTTAGAGCAACACAGATAAGGCAGTGAAAAGTCTGCGAGAACCTGGTTATCATCTTCTGAGTGGTAAATTAATGCGAAAGTTCCGCCTGGTTCTACTCCAGCCACATGCTCCAGGCCTGATTTCCTTTCTAAAAATTCGCTTAACAGTTCACTTACAACATCGTCTTTTTTAGGATCCTGTTTTACTACCGTAACCCCATCTGAAGATCCTTCTTTTGAGAATTCAGCCTGGTTCAGCAATCTCAGCTGTTCATCCAGTTTAGAAATGTTCAGTAAGGTATTCTGTGAATTGAGTGTTCTGTTGCTGACATCGCTTGAAATAGATATCAGCTGCTTTCTGAGTTCATCAATAGATACTGTTTTTTCCCGGATTGGCGGCTCGCTACCAGGCTTTCCTCCTTTTTCCAAAACCAATGCAATGACATCAAAAGCTAATCCGTATTGTGTTTTAAGATCATTGATGTTTTGCAATGCTGTTTTATAAGGCATTCCCAAGTGACCTTCAATTCTATAAAAATCATTATTGTCAATGTTATAATTCAGTGGATTCTGAATAAAATCTTCTCCTGCTAAATTAGCTGTATGATAGCTTAAATTGTAAGCTGCCCTATCGGTTTTTGTTTTTTCAAAGTTCCATTGGGCTAATAAGGATTTGTCTACATTATAGTAATACGGTATGGCCTTATTACCCAATCTTACATTCATATTTGAAGGTGTGATTTTAATACGTCCGATATAGGATTGAAATCCATTAACTTTCTGCACAAAACGATTGGCAAGCATTACAACTCTTTCATAATTCTCGTCATCATGGGTAGTAATGGGTGAATTATAAAAACTATGACGTAAAGGGATATATTTCCCTAATTCCTGCTTTGCTCCAACTGGCCCTAACATAAGGTGCTTAGGGAATGAAGCAATATCCGGACAGCATTCAGCATTCAGATGCAGGATCAGCCCTTTTATTTCATTATAGGTATCCATCAAATCCTTTAATAAATCATATCGGTATTGATAATCTTCTAAGCCTGGAGAAGTGCTTGTCAGCAAAGGGTTCAGTTTATCAAAAAGCGTCTGCCCACCCAGATTCATATTTACATTAAAAGCTCCTGCAATAGAGATAAAACCATCACTTAATTCTGCAACAGTACTGATAGCACTGTGAAATTTTGTTTTTAACTGCGGCGCTGTTTTTACAAGAGCATCCAGAATAACTCTTTTCGCCTCTATATTAGGTAAACTGTCAAAAAGCTTTTCATAGGTATTGTGCTGTTTATAGATAGCGTCTTTTGCGTCACCTTTCGTGATAAGCCCTGAAACAGATGCAGAATCTGCTAGAAGCACTTTAAGATTAGCAACCTGCTCTGCTCCGTTGTTATCACAATCTGCATCCTGACATGGGGTTTCATCATTAGAATAACTTTCCAGATACAGAATTACAATTTTATCACTTAATGAACTACGAATATCTACTACCTTTTTAAAATCTCCGGCATTAGCCCCTTCGCTCAATAACTGTTTATACTCTTGTGTTGTAAACAATTCTAAAAGAGGGACTTGCTGTCCTCCGATACGAAAATGCTCATATCCTACGACATCAACATAATTTCTATAGTATCTGTAATTTTTAGCCTGGAAGTCTATGACAGCTTCTGATTTTTTGTCTTCTACCTGACGTAGTGTTATTAAGTCTCCATCCGTAGTTACCCCGGCTCCTTGTGTAATGGCAATGGTATCAAAAGGAATCTCAAGATCTCTGTCTACGGGTCTGGCTGTTTTTTCTGCTAAAGTAGGTAAGATTTCAAGCTCTATGTATTCCGATTGAAAACCACACACTACTCCCACACCACTCAGACGGGTTCTTGATAGCCTGTCCTGATCTTCAAAATAGTCTATAAATTCGTTTAATTGCCCTTCTGTTAACGCCTGATTGTCGTTGAACTTTCTATATTGGGTTGTTACATTGTCTAATTTAGTGTTCATTATTTTTCATTTTTTTTGATAAGTTCGATTGTCCTAATATGATTTTTCCGTCCAGACTGTCGTTATCATTGGCATCGCAGTCTAAAAGCCTTCCTGGTCGATAAATATTGTTTAAATGGCTGAGAGCAGTCAATAAATCTGTAATGCTGTTTCCAAGATTCATAATATTATTTCTCGATTTATCTGAGAGGTATTTTTTAAATGCTACTTCAAATTCAGCCAAATCATTCTGAGCGGTTTGTTTTTCACTCAAACGATCTCCCACCCAGCAAATTTTTGCTAAAACATGAGCAGGAATTTCCTGCCTGATCACGGTTTCCGCATAACGTCTGAAATCCGGATCCTGGAAACGATAAGCAAAGCCGGGAAGAACAACACTCACCCTATAAGAATAAGGGTCAAAAACATCTGCTTCGCAACCTTCTTCACACGAAGACATAAAGGCTTCCGAATATTCTATCGGATCTGTTGTAGGGTTTTCTTCTTGCAGGTCATACATTATTTTGAAAGTACCTCCAATAGACATACAGCCAATACCTCCCATGAGCTTATAATCTTTAGTAGTTGGCTTTAATAATAAATGCTCAACAAGGAAAATACCCTCTTCTGTAAATTCATATTTGAAATACTTCACCGTTGCCTTAATTCCGTCTTTCAATTCTTTCAAATCTGAATAAGGATTGGTTTTTTTGTGAACAGCAATGACATTTTGTTCATCAGTATCATCCACAATTTCAAAATAGTAGTTCCCTCCCAATGAAACACGGATTTTTATATTTCCAATGAAACAGTACCCTTTTTCACATGCTTTTAATTTTTCTAATGTAACTTCAGGGTGTTTCTCATCTAATTTGTCTAATGCATTCTGAAGATCTTCCTCATCAATCTGAATGGTTTGATAGATTGCTTCATTCAGATTTTTTACAGCAATATGCTCTGTTGTATAGCTGTTTACAGAGGATAAGATAATATTGCTGCCAGCATCTTTTATTTTCCAGGTATACGTTTTTTTACCGGCATTGTCTGTTGTTTCAATAATGGATACCGGCGACTGAGATAAGTTTCTCTGGGTATAATCTTTAATCCCCAGCAAGCGGGCAATTCTTTTCTGAACACCGGAAATATTGCTGGTATTCCAAAGATCTGAGTCTCCAATTAAGGTATAATTATATCCCAACCCTCTGTCTTTACTTAGTGATGAATATTCTTTTAAGAAATTTTCTTTGTTGTTTAAGACAATTTCATCGGTGGATTTCCCATACAATGATTTCATTAAGAAGGTATAGTCGCTAAATGTTTCCGCAAAACGGGAGATCAAATGATCCAACACTTCGTTTCGGCGTTCCACACTGTTATCCAGCTCTTCATATAACGAATCTGTAAGTTGATCATCACTTTCGGCATCATAGTCAGAAACCAATTCATCAAAGCCTTTAATATTCTTAAGAGCCTGTGTAAAAAAGGTTCTTTTTAATTGACCATTAATGCTTAATACTTCTTTTACTTTTTCAAGGTGTTTGAAATAGCCGGCAAGGATTTGATCAAAAAATAGCAAATACCCTTTCATTTGTTTGGCCAGCGCTTCTCTTTCCGGGGATGAATTCCCAATAATTCCAGATTCTCCTACTCCATAGGTGTCCGGAAATTCATTCAGAATCGTAGCATAGTCTGCAATATCATATGAAGTTCCTTGAGGCAATACCAACTCTTTATTCTGTCTTGCATCATCTCTAAGTACTTCTTCTTCTCTTTTAAGATTTTCTAAGTAATCCTGAACTTTTTTGTTATTGATATTTAACGGAAGAGATCCTTTACTGTAACTGAATGAACTCAGTTCACACAGTTCCGGTTTTCTGCCTTTTTCAATGCAGATCAGCCAATCATTATTTTGTTTGATCACGCTATCACAACCTGCAATAGACACGTCATGAATTTCTTTAACACCATCCACTTTCATGATTTCACTGATGATATCAGAAAGACGAACTTCTCTTCTTAACTGGCTGTTTTTAAGTTCTTCCGTATCGATAAAGCCATTATCCAGAAGCGGACCTTCAAAAATCTGATCTGTAGTCAGACCTTTATCCAGCATTTGTTTCAGTGAATAAAAATGAACCTCCGGAGACAGATAATTATTGATTGTTCTGATGACTTTAGCATGCACCAGTTCTTCGTCTGCTTTACTGACAAGTCCGATACGGGCACATAGTGCAACTTTCTGGATTTCAACTTCTTTAATTTCTGCCAGATCTTCGCAAAGTCCTCTATTAGCATGGTAATTGTCTAATATTTGGATATTGACATTAGATTTTTCACATCCGATACCATCCACATCAATATCTTCGGCATAATCTACATAAAGGTCGTACAACCCTTTTACGTTAAAATGTTCTGTCTTTTCTCCGATCGGTTTAAAGTCTATATCTCCGGTTTTACAATCGACATATAATGTTTCACTTTTAGGAACTAACCAACAGTTACGGATTGGTCTTTTAAGGCTTCCTGTTGTGTTGATATCTATAAACAACTTTCTGTAGTCCAGTTCGTTTAAAGGTCTTGAAGGTAAAATTTCTGCCGCCTTTAAAAACTGGGTATGAATGTCTTTATTTACATCATCAGATGCTAAGATATCTTCCATATTCAGGTTCATCCTCATCCCCAGATCCGTTATGGCATAGCTTAAAACTTCCAGCGTGGTGATCCCAGGATCATGAGAGTTATAATCGGTCCAGAGTTTTCCTCCTAGCTTCTCGATGTATTCAATCCCTGTTTTGCGTAGAAAATGAAAATCTGTCTGATCCCCGGTTTCTATATTTTTTGGTATACTAATATGTTTATTTTCTGACATGATTATGTTTCTTCTTGTTTATTATTAAATACATACCTGTTCTGTAATAGTGACATTGTGCTGCTTGGCAGATACCAGAATTGATTTTGGATCTACTTCAATTAAAGATTTCCTTTGCGGGATATTGTTTACCAGTATTTTGATATCATCAATATAGTCTACATAAGGCAGCTGCTCCAGATAATTAACTAACTGATTCACATTCAGTTCTACATTAAAATCAATATTTTCAGAGTCTGTAAAAGCCCATGGCGATATATATTTTTTAATATCTTCGTCCAGTTGTTTGGTATAAAATGTTTCATCATACTGCTCAAAGAACTTGACCTTTGTTTCTACTTTTGCTTCTTTATAATTAGGATTGATTACCTGAGCTTTCACGTGCATTGTATTTAATTCATTTACATAATTTTGAATTTTATTCAAAGAGGCTCTGCTTACTCTCGGCTGATAGACATCAAAAGCATTTTTATTTTTAATATTCGGAACTACCATCAGGGTAACGTGTCCAGGGTCCATATAGGATTTTTCGGAAGTATGATTTAAACATTTTACCTTAAAAACTTCCGGGAATTCCTGTAATACCAAATGTTCGTAATCCCATTGTGTGATGGCTCTGTGCTTATGTCTTAATCGTTCACTTACACGTCTGTAAAACTCGGTATCTGTTTCTTTGTATTTCCCATCAAACGAGTTATAAGGCTGGCTGACAGATTTTACCTGAGGAATTCTGGAGATCAGTTTAGCAATGGTTTTTGCTTCCAGTCCGTTATTGAGATGAGACAGCTCATTATCCTGATTCTGGAATGTTGCTAAAACCGCCTGAGTATAGATTCCCTGGATTTTGCATACGGCATCATAGCTTCTTTGTGATTTGGCTCTGATCCAGACTAATCCGTCGGTAAATCTTGTGTGGCTTTTGTCGACATCTTTAGGCACTTTAAACTTGACAATCCCTGATTCCAGGAACTTTCTGGTCTCGTTCTGCAGCATATAATCCGACAAACTCATCCATGAATTGTTTGAAAGAATATGCCATTCTATAAATTCTTTTTCCAGGAAAGGATCTGCTAAAGGATTTTCACTTCCTTCCAGCATTTGAATTAATAGGGACACTGTAGTCTGAGGCATTGCTTCCAGACCAATGTACAATTCACCTCCATTTTGATGTACAGGCACAATGCTTTTGGTTTCTACTTCTTTTTCGTATTGACCGAATACGTCTTCGTGATAGAGCTGTACTTCTTTATTTTTTGAAATTTCCCCGGCAGATTCTTTTTCCAGGTACGAATACACGTTTTCTTTCGCACTGTAATTCAACTCTATATCTTCAGCAAAAGGAATATACGGCTCGTTGGGAATAAGTTTTTTAAAGGTCGGATTACTTGATAATGCCAATGTATACAGTTTAGGATACACATCCTGTAATGACGACTGATTAAGTGTTACCCTGATGGTCTCACTTGTTCCGGCCTTATTACTTGCATTATTTACAGAAAACTGAATGTTATAAGCGTCTTTTCCTTTCGTGAATACATCAATATCATTAGCCTTTTCATACCAGATTTCCTTATCCAGCAAGGCAATATCCGCTTTGAAGTAACCATCAGAACCTACGATTGAAGAATTTTTTAAGCCCTCAAAATCGGTTAAGCTTATATTTTGATTAGGCTGAATAACATATCCGCTGTATAAATCTTTTATAGAATCCGGAGCATTCTTCCAGTTGATCGTAATGTCTGCATTCTGCCATTTTTTGGAGAACATTTCAGGACATTTGATATAGAAATTAGACCCTTTAACAGGTTGTGCGGTGAAAGGATAATAAGGCTTTTCTGAATTTAATGCCCCATTGTCATTTTCTATCTGAATTGATTTTACTCCTTTTACATCAACTTCTATTTCGATGTTCTTTATTGATTTTTCTGAAAGAGCTTCATATAGATCATAGTATTTTTCTCCTTCAATCATCAATCTTACCACAGGAAAGCTGGTTTGAAATGTTTCTGCCAGTACTTCTTTATTGTATTTTACAACGGCCGGGAACTCTTTTTGTAATGTAATAGAAAGTTCTAATCTTTCTTCTTCGTTTTTAATACATGTTAAGTCAGCACCTGATAACCATTCTTTCTCCCCGCTGCAAAGCACTTTGATATTATTTTTAATATCTGTTTTTGAAAGACTTTGTAATTTTTGGGTTGAGTTTTTATTAAAATCAATCTTAAGGGTGATGGTACGGTCTCCTTCTTTTAAATCAAAAAGTGAGGAGGCAATTGAAAAGCCAAGTTTAGCTTTTGGAAGTTCTTTATAAATAGATTTATTTGAATTGGTTTCATCGGAATTATATCCAAACGGCCACCAATAATTACCGTCTTCCGGCAATTTATCACCCAAACCGTCTGCAGAGTTGGCTACCGGAGCCATTTTCAGTTCTCTTTTTTCAACATCGTTTAAAAAGCTTTTGATCTCCACTACTTTGGCCTGATTGGCAACAAATTCATCACCTGTTTTGTAGATTCGTTTTTTGCCATTAGCGTCTTTATTCCCATCCAGCAATGTACCAGCTGGAATTCTTTCCTGAATCGCTTTTTTGGCGAGTTCAAAAATCACATAGACTTTGTCTGATTTGGCATCATTTTTCTCAATTTGAAGAATTTCGTTATAATAGAAGTCCAGGTGCCTTTTCGTCAGATTATTGAAGGCTTTTTTTGAGAAATCTAATAATTTTAAAAAGCAAACAAATAATGTCAGGTGAGGTGTCAGGCTGCTATCCTGTTCAAACTGGGACATAAGATCTGTAACCTGTTTTTTCATACTTTTATACTCAACGCTTTCTCTACGAGGGATCGCATTGGCATCATCACCCAGGAAGAAGTTTCCCCACTTTCCTTTTGGTTTTGTATTATCATCTTTGTCAAAATAGTTTACACGTTGAGCAAAATTGTTTGCGAATAATAGCCAGTCAAACAAATCGAAATCGTGTAACTCAAGATTCCCAGGATCTAGTTCTGCTAAAAAGCGCTGCATTTGTGATTTTCCTTCACGATAATGTGAAAATGTATCTGTTTTTTTCATTTGTTTATATTTATCTTTCTATGGTCAGATGCAATACTTATTGTAGTGTTTGGTAGTATTCAAAATGGCTACAGACATCCCGTAATTCATTATATTTCGGTAGCTTCTCCTTTGTAAAAAGGGAAAACCATATTGCTTCTTGTATTAGTATTTCTTACTTCGTAGTCAACTTGTATTAAAACTTCACCCTGAAGTTCTTCCTGAGTATCAATTTCAATACTTAGAATATTGATTCTGGGCTCATGATATAAAATAGCACGCTCCACGATTCCTTTCATTTGGGTAATCAGCGTTAAGTCCAGAGGTTTAAAGAGCATTTCCTGCAAGTCACACCCATAGTTTGGGAACATGACCCGTTCACCAGGGCGTGTTGACAATAAAATCTTAAGGCTGTTATTGATGTCTTCTACATCTGTGGTCATGGCCAGTTTTCCTTCAGTCTCGTTAAACTCAGGCGGAAAACTCCAGCCTGTTCCTAAAAAATCTGTATTTATTTTCATACGTTATTTGTTATATTGAATGTTCACATCTTGCATCTGTAGCATAGAGTTTTTTGGTTATTCTAACCGTTTTATTTATTGATGTTTTACATTTTTATGTTGAGTCAGATTCTATGTATACGGGAGCTTATGATGGTCTTAAAAGCTGCCTTCCCTATTATCCGCCTATTAAAACAGTAGCATCACCTGCGGTTATCACCCCTCCATGAGCGGTAGAATCTCCCATTCTTGCGGCAGGTTTTCCGCCTATCAAAACACTTGAAGATCCTGACGCAATGGTGTCCGGTGGCCCTGTACATACTGCTTTATCTCCTTGTCTTGCTGCAGGCATTCCGCCGATAAGTACCGTGGGTTCTCCTGCCGGAATGATAGGACCTCCTACATGGGGAACTGTTCCCGTTACCATAGGGCAGGTATGCATATCTGTAATTCTTGCTGCCGGTTTCATGATTATTAATTAATTTTAACTTGAGATCCTTTTACTACGGTTACTGCTCCTGATTTAAGCTCTGAACCTGAACTTCCTTCTGCTTTGAACTGAGCGCTTGCTTTTACATTGATGTTCGTTCCTTCCATATTGATATCACCCTTTGCTTTGATCTTGATGTCTTTCCCGCTTTCCATACTAATACCATCTTTGTTAAGGGTAAGAATATTAGAATGTTCATCTTCGATTTTAATAATATCAGCATCTTCATCTACGATCACTTTTTTGCCTTTTGGTGTTTCAAGTGTATATGAGATTTTATCATCATTAAAGATCATTTTCATTTCGCTTCGGGTCACAAAACCTTTTTCATGGTTATCATCAGAAGCTACAATGGGTGCCGGTTTTGCACTGCTGTTCAGCATTCCAAGTACCACGGCATCATTGGGATCGTCATTAATGAATCCGATAATGACCTCATCTCCGATTTCCGGTCTGAAGAATGATCCTCTGTTTTCTCCGGCATCAAGGGTGGCTATTCTTGCCCAAATCCCTTCTTCTTCGTTGTTGATGATAGGGATCTGCACTAAAATTCTATCTTCTCCGTCCGGATCTGATTCCAATTGAGATACTACTCCTACATGTAATCCGCTTATGGCAGGAATAATTCCTGAACCTGGCATTTCACTTACATCATATGTTTCTGAGAACCATGTTGGAGAAAGTCCGAACTGAGCGTCCACCAGCCAGTTTCCTTCCGCAATTTCATGGCGAACACCGGTTACGTATATTTTCCCGTTGAATCGGTTTCCAACGCCTTGAAGGGTCAATGAAACTCCAGGTTTTACAGAGGGAATTCCCTGGAATTTTACTCTTCCTCTTGTTTTGGCCAGTTGCTGGAAAGTTGCTTTCGCATCACCCCATTCCTGCAATTCTCCCTGAGTGAGATTTCCACCGTGTTTAAGCTGCAGGTCTTCAATTCCGAAAACATCTGCCAAATCACCTGATGAAAGATTCCCGTTGAGGGTAATGGCAGGATCCTGAGCTTCTACTTCAGTGAGTTCCTGATCGGTATAACTCCATGTTTTGGCTGTAATTTTGTTGAATTGGTCTCTGGCATCAATTTCACCATCAAATTCATGTACAGATGATCCGTAAACTACTGTTTCTACCGCTTCACCACTAAAATCAGGTTTAGCAATTTTGATGGTTCCGTCTTCAACGGAGCAAAGTTTACCGTTCGCCTGTGCTCTGGTGAGCATAAAATCCCAATCAGAAGCCTGGTATTGAACCAATTCTTTATGTGAATTTGAAGTCGTTTCAACATCGGCAGTAAGTCCGTTGTTACCCACCAATTCTTCAATAACATCACTGTCTGTACTTTCGTAGAAATATTTGCTTTTTCTTCCTAAGGTCATTTTTACAGCCTTATCTCTGCATTCTACAATCAGATAAGAAGAACCGTTTCTGATTTTGATATTGTGCTTTACTACAATTCCTTTAAAAATGGTTTCTTCTTCAGAATGGTATCCAGCGGTGATTTCAATTTCTTTTCCGGGAATTAACAGATCTTCATTACTGAGCTTGAAATCCTGCTCCGGTACACTTCCGTCTAAAATAACAATACGGGCATAAGGAATTCTGTTGAATTCTTTTTCCACGATAATGTTTTTCACTCCGTACTTCCCCGGCAGTTCTGAACCTCCAGACATGACCTTATAGGTAACTAAATCTGGATTTTTTGCTGTTTGTATGTATCCGCTATTATTCATATTATGAAACTTTTTCTAACGGCGGAAAGAATAATTCCTGCCCTGGTTTTAGCTGTCTGAAATTGACAAGATTATTTACTTTAGCTACCTCCAGATAGTATTTGGAATCTCCGTAAATTCTTTCGGTCATTAATGGCAGTGTATCGCCGGCTTGTACTGTTCTTTTGTGGGTAAGATCCGGTGATTCCAGCTTTTCAATTTTACCGGCAAGCTTCGGACTTGTTGATTCACTGAACGTTGCCTTTCCTATAGCTCTTAAAGGCTGGCCTTCGTTGTCAAATAACTTATATTCTAATGTTAATTCAGAAAGCACTCCTTTAAATTCAAAGCTTCCCCAATTAAGGATAACATTATAGGGTTTATGAATAGAGCCTTCGAGCTCACCTGTCGCCTTATAAAAATCTTTAATCTGTTTTGTTACCGCTGTTTTCGCAAATGATTTTCCTTTAATTTTATTGATCAGTTTAATACCGGAATTCGCTTCTGTAACTCCTGTCCCATCAAATAGAAATTCTAATTGTAAATCAGGTGATGCTGATGAGGTATATCCTAAATTAGGTTTAGAATTACCATCTGCCTGGTCTGTATTATATTTCGTTTTATAGGTCATTGAAAAACCTGTGGGATTGATAAAAGCTTTAAAAGCACCGCTCTGAATTCTTTTGTCATAATCAGAATTTTCGTATGTTCCGATTGTCAGTTTTTGAATTGCTCCTCTCATTATCTTTCTTTTTTACGGTGTTCTATCTTTGCTGCCTGTTCTACACTTTCGCTGATCGCACGCATGAGCTGTGCTTCATCTACTGATGTGGCAGTGGTTGTTGCTGCTACTTTTTCGTCCACATTTATTTTAATGTGAAGCTCTTTTATTTCTATTGGCATTTCGTTTGTTTTTTAATGATCATTAATATTCAAAACACTAATAACCAATGATTTAACATGTTTATTTAAAAAAAATCCAAGCACATGAAGGGTGTGTTCAGTCTCTGTTATAGACCAATCTGTTGTTTTTTATGAAAAAAGATTTGGGTAAAATTTATCTTTAAACTAACACACGTTCAAGTGCTTAGATTTGATTTAGAAATTACAAGCCTAAGCTTGCTAACGATGAGGGTATTGTGAAATATCTATATTTCAGTTCTATTGTTTCAATAGCAAGTTTGCTTTCTTCTGCGTTGAATTCGGATACTTCCCATCTTACGGGGTATGCTCCTACTACATTCCAAACCATTAGGGGTGCTGTAGACTGAATCCCGCCTGAAAGAGAAATGATCAGGTCTCTGGGTTCAAACTGGAAGTTTTCCATCGCATTTCTACACCAGCTTATCAATCCGGAGCTTACGATTAACCCACGTTTAAGAACTAAATTAGGATATTTGGGTCTCAAAGGAAGTTGGTGTGTAAACCTGTTTTCGCCTCCTTCGGCATATTCTTCAGTTCCAATTTCTGTTGATAAACCAGATATAGATTGAAATCTGGAGTCAATACCCTCTGTTGTTGAAATCCCATTAACAATAAAAGAGAAACTGGTTGGAGGATATAAAACTGCCATGATTAGTTATTTTCAATAGTTAATCCTTCGTGTGCAATTTCCAGGGTTTCAATAGCCACCTCGTTACCTTCAGCTTTTAAATCTGTTGATTGTAATTTAAGCGGGAATGCATTTTTTACTTTCCATGTTACTGCAGGAGCTCCTGTTTCATCTAAAAGAGAGATCGTGATAGATCTGCGTTCTACTGTACTTAGCTGAATGCTTTGGAACCAGTCGAAATATTCGTTATCAGTTTTAAAAGTTCCTCTTTTTAAGGTGATGTTACTGAAACTTTTCATTCCAGGCATTTTAATCTTACTGAAATCAGGACTTGCGCCATGTCTGTATTCAATTAAAGCTGCTTCAACATTTAAACCGCTGACTTCCTGAAATCCTACTTTTGTTCCTCCCCAATCTACTTCAAAGGCAAACTTTACTAATGGATATGTACTCATAATGTTTTTATATTTAATTGTTATTTAATTGTATTTTATGCTTCCTGTAATTTATGTGAAAAACGTAGCACGATAAATTCAGCCGGGCGTACTGCAGCCATACCGATCTCGATGTTCATTCTTCCTTCTAAAATATCCTGAGCTGACATTGTTTTGTGCAGACCAACGCTTACGTAATACGCTTCTTCCGGCTTGCTTCCTGCCAATGCTCCATCTCTCCATTGCTGATCAAGGAAATTCTCAATCATAGCCTGTACACGAACCCATGTATTGGCAGTATTCGGTTCAAAAACGAAACGTTCTGTAGCTTTCTTCACAGATTCTTCCACCATGTTGAAGAATCTACGTACAGGTACATATCTCCATTCGTTACTGTTTCCGTCTAATGTTCTTGCTCCCCAAACCAGCGTTCCTTTTCCAGTAAAAGTTCTGATCGCGTTGATTGATTTTCCTGCTACTGCATCTACGTTAAGACCGTCTTGCGTTTCATTAGAAATTTTTACAACAGGTGCCAGTACATTGCTGATTGCCAAGTTGGCTGGTGCTTTCCATACTCCGGAAGTGCTGTCTACTTTAGCATAAATTCCGGCAATTGATGAAGATGGAGCCAGTACCAATCTTTTAGATTCAATTTCTTTTTTAGCCTGGTTATACAACGTTGAACTTCTTGATTTCAACCATGCTAAAGTATTTCCATTTTGAGGCATTGTAACATCTACAAGAACTCCTAAGTTATTTAATTCTTTATAGCTCTCGATTTTAACATCTTTATCATCAAAGCTATAGCTTAAAACAGTCTCCAATTTTGGATAATAGGCAGCTCCATATTTTAAACCTGTAGCATCTACTCCGGCTCTGAAAGCATCTGCATCTGCAAAAACATCCATAATAACGAATCTGTCTTTCAAATCTTCTGCCTGATCCAAAGCTTTATTGTATAACTTGTAAGCATCTGCTCCTAAAACTTCAGCATCCGGGAAAACAATAAGTGTTGGCTCGTCTTCTTTTTCTAATGATTTCAATCCGAACCATAAACCGCCTACAAGCGTTTCTGTTCCTAAGACAGGAGTTTTTTCATAATCCGCTACTGAAACAATATAGCATGGTCCGCCACCGTTGACAAAATACATTTGCATAGCATAATGCATTTTATAAGGACTTAGCTTGACGTTGTCTATTTTTGCCGTTACAACAGTATCTTCAATCGTAACGGAGAACGCTGTTTTTTCATCGTTTGCTCCTCCGAAAATCGTTTCGTATTCCAACATAGAAGAGATTCTTGTCGGTTCATTTCTTGGTCCTTTATCTGTATGTCCGATAAAAGCAGGGATCGCCGTTTCTACTTGTGCTACAGATGGTGGGAATTTCGCAATTTCTTCTACGTAAACTCCAGGTGTTTTGTAATTCATTTGTTAAAAATTTAAAGTTAATATTAGTTATTTTCTATAGTTAATCCTTCGTGTGCAATTTCCAGGGTTTCAATAGCCACCTCGTTACCTTCAGCTTTTAAATCTGTTGATTGTAATTTAAGTGGGAATGCATTTTTCACTTTCCATGTTACTGCAGGAGCTCCTGTTTCATCTAAAAGGGAGATCGTGATAGATCTGCGTTCTACTGTACTTAGCTGAATGCTTTGGAACCAATCGAAATATTCGTTATCAGTTTTAAAAGTTCCTCTTTTTAAGGTGATGTTACTGAAACTTTTCATTCCAGGCATTTTAATCTTACTGAAATCAGGGCTTGCACCGTGTCTGTACTCGATTAAAGCTGCTTCAACATTTAAACCGCTGACTTCCTGAAATCCTACTTTTGTTCCTCCCCAATCTACTTCAAAGGCAAACTTTACTAATGGATATGTACTCATAATTTATTTTTAATTTTAATTGTTATTTAATTGATTTTATGCTTCCTGTAATTTGTGTGAAAAATTGAGCACGATAAATTCAGCAGGACGAACTGCAGCCATACCGATCTCGATGTTCATTCTTCCTTCTAAAATATCCTGAGCCGACATTGTTTTGTGCAGACCAACGCTTACGTAATACGCTTCTTCCGGCTTGCTTCCTGCCAATGCTCCATCTCTCCATTGCTGATCAAGGAAATTCTCAATCATAGCCTGTACACGAACCCATGTATTGGCAGTATTCGGTTCAAAGACAAAACGTTCTGTAGCTTTCTTCACAGATTCTTCTACCATGTTGAAGAATCTACGTACAGGTACATATCTCCATTCGTTGCTGTTTCCGTCTAAAGTTCTTGCTCCCCATACTAATGTTCCTTTTCCAGCAAAAGTTCTGATCGCGTTGATTGATTTTCCTGATGTAGTATCTACATTAAGCAGATCCTGCTCTTTGGTAGAGATTTTTACGGCAGGAACATCTACTAAACTAAGCCCTACATTAGCAGGCGCTTTCCATACTCCGGAAGTACTGTCTACTTTGGCATAAACTCCGGCCATTGCAGATGATGGTGCCAGCACTACTGATGCAGACTCGATTGCTTGTTTAGCCTGATTATACATTTCAGAATTAGCAATCTTCAATGCAGCTAAAGTTGTAATCCCAGATGCACCGGTAACTAAAACATCAGCATCTTTGAAATCATAGCTTAAAACAGTCTTCAGTCTTGGATAATAAGCCGCACCATATTTCAGACCTGTAGAAGTTACTTTATCTCTAAAAGCAGCAACATCTTGAAGAATATCCATAATGACGAACCTGTCTTTTAACAATTCTGCCTGGTCTAAAGCTTTATTGTACAAAGCATAGATTTTCCCAATAGCAACAGGATCACCTGCTCTGGAAGTAACAAGACTGCTGGCAGCAAGAGCATCAGTCTCCATCGTAGTAGCTGTAGTAAAATCTGTTTCAAGAGCAGTAACAACAGCCTGAGCAGCAGCCTTAACAGTAGCAACAGTAGCATTAGCAACCGCAGCCGCCCCCTTAACCGCAACTACCACAGCCTGCCCACCCTTAGCACCAGCAATCTGTAAGTCGTTAGGATTAGCAACATTAAACTCAGCGGCCTTAGCAACGGCAGCAGCAACAGCAGCATCTACATTAGCTCCTAAAACAGCGTCTGCAACAACCCCTGCAATGCCTTTAGCAGCAGAAGCAACATTCTTAGCATATACTGCAGTGGTAACAACAGCAGAAGCAGCAGCAATATCAGCAGCAGAAGGAGCTAAACTTTGAAGATCCGGAAAAACGATCAGTGTAGGTTCGTCTTCTTTTTTTAATAATTCAAGACCGGATAAAAAAGCTTCTGCCGGTTTAGGAGCACCTACTGCCTCCTGGCTTTTATAATCTCCTACAGAAACAATATAACAAGGGCCACCACCATTGGCAAAATACATTTGCATGGCATAATACATTTTAAAGTCGCTTACCTTGGTTGGAATTGCTGTTGCAGCACCATCTTTGAAAGCTACAGCGAAGATTTCCGGATTTGCTTTTCCAAAAACTTCTTCATACTCCAACATCGAAGCAATTCTCGTTGGTTTATTTTTCGGTCCATCCGCTGTATACCCAATAAAAGCAGGGATAGCCGTTTCAACTTGCGCTACGGAAGGGGGAAATTTTCCTTGTTCCTCCACGTAAACTCCAGGGGTTTTGTAATTCATTTTAAAAAATTTTACGTTAATATTAATTATTCATCGAAGTAAAACTTCGGATATTTATTCGTGATTGATTTTATCTTTTTAGAACTGTTGCAATTTGTGCGAAAAATTGAGTACAATAAACTCTGCCGGGCGCACTAATGCTATTTTAAGGTCTACATTCATAATAGTAGTTCCTTCTACTCCTTTCACGGTTACTTCATAAGCCTCTTTCGGAGTACTTCCCGCTAATGCACCCTCCATCCATTGCTGGTTAAGAAAATTTTCTAACATTGTTTTTGCCCGTAACCATGTGTGAGGGATATTAGGCTCATTCATAAACTTGTTGAGTGCATCATTGATCGATTGTCTCATCATATTATAATAGCGGCGTACATGTACATACTTCCATTCGTTATCTTTCCCTTCATTATTTTTATCTTTTCCTTCAAGGGTTCTGGCTCCCCAGATTAAAGTACCTTTTCCTGTAAAAGTTCTGATCGCATTGATTGACTTCCCTAAAACATCCATATGTAATGCAGCCTGTTCCTGATCGGAAATTTTTTCTGTCGGAGTAATGACATGGCTAATATTGATATTTGCCGGAGCTTTCCATACTCCTCTTGTGCTGTCTATTCTGCCATATGCTCCTGCTATTGCTGATGAGGGCGGTAAAACAACTTTTAATGACTGCATTTCTTTTTTCACCTGATTGTACAATGCCGAATTGGATGATTCCAGATTTTTAAATGTAATCCCGTTGGCATCTCCTTTTTCGTCTTTTACTTCAAGAATGGCAGTTTTTAATGCCTCAAACTCTCCACTGAAAACCGGTGCATTTTCGTCGAAACCATCGGGAATCATAAAATCATCTATTATTCCTTCATATATCGCTTCCAACACAACTTTTGCCTCATCAATTACTTCTGTTAAAGCACTTTTCTTATCGCCTGCATCAGCTGTTTCATTCACTTCTTCTGCTATCGCAATAGCCTGATCTAATAAATCGGCAAGAACATAAGCATCCGCAGACCCGGTTGAGATTTCGGCACTCGCTAAACTTTTTAATTCATCTAAAGCAGCAATCTCACCCGCATAAAAAAGAGCACTTCCCTGTCCTGCTTTTTGTAAACCGGTATGTACTATAGGGGTCTTAGTTTCATCAAAAGTATAATTCAAAATAGTTTTTAAGTGAGGAAAGTAAGCTGCCGCATGATTAGTTGGGTCTACTTTACTTCTAAAAGATTCAATCGTGGTAAGATTATTGGATTGGATAACAGAATTTCCATAATAGGTATCCAGTATAACAAATCTGTTTTTATCCTCATCTTTAGCTTTATCAATAGCCTGATTGTAAATGCTGTAAAACTCGGATTCATTGGTGAGCGAAATAGCATCAGGGAAAATAATAAGAATCGGTTCTTTAATCTTTTTATGATCGATTTTAGCCAGTCCTGCTTCCAATGAGGATAATTGTACTTCTGCTGAGGTATAATCCCCTACAGAAATGATATAACACGGTCCGCCGCCATTGGCAAAATACATTTGCAGCGAATAATACATTAAAAATTGTACCTGAGGGGCTACAATAGTTGCTCCTTTGCCTTCTACATCCTGTAGCTGGATGTTTTCTTCTTTTGCCTTTCCAAAATATTGCTCATATTCTAAAAGAGAACTGATGATGAAGGGCTCATTATACCCAACAGGGAGAAGTTCGGTATACCCAATAAATGCTGGCATAGCTGTTTCTATGTAGGCAACTGAGTAGGGAAGTCTTGTAATTTCTTCAACAGAAACACCTGGTGTTGCTGGATTTAACATGTTTAAAAGTTTAAAGGGTTATTAGTTTTTAGTTTTTGTTTTTATGATTAATCAACTTTAATACTTTGTATATTAATGTCATTAATTAATTTAACAGGGACAATATCCTTAGCTGAAATCTTGATCACACTGATTTTATATAAAGCAGAAGGCATTATTTTTCCGCCTAATAAACCCCAGACGTAACTTAGCTGTTCAAAGGGAATGGAATGCAGTTCTATTCTGAAACTGAAATTGTTTTGAGGCTCAAGGTCAACATATTCCAATACATTCTTAGCCTGAAATACTTCAATAACTTTTGAAATACTTAGTAAAGATTTGCTGTATGTACTTCTGTTGGCAGAGATCATTACATATAGATTTAAGTAAGCAGGAGTACTTTCTTTATCATATCGTACCGGATTGTTTTCTACCACAACCGGCTGATACCTTGATCTGTTTTTCAATGTTGATTCTTCCTCAATATTGAGCAGACTAATTACTACTTTGTTACTAAGTCCTTCCGTGTTGTCATCATGTTTTGCAATGTCATCAACAACAGCAATTTCAATTTCGTTAGGAACGTTAGGATCCCACAAACCATCCGGAGCATTTAGCTGATTTTTTAAAACTGTTAATACTTTATTAATCATAATTTCTGTTCTTAATTATTATGGTGCAAACATACAATCACACCCCCTCAAAAGACAAATATTTTGGGCGCTCAATACAGTCTTTGCAGTAAATCGGATTTTAATTCTCATAGAAGAAAACTAAAAACAACACCATTAATACACTGAAGATAAATACGTTAAAAACGATATTGAAAAATCAAATTTTAACACGAAGATTTTCCTCCTCTCATAAGGGTCAAATTTCAATCTGTTAACGGAGTCTTATTCTGCTTAAAAAAATCATGGTATTTCAACAGATGATTATCCCTAAATCAAATGGATGTTTCTAGTAGTCCCACATTTTTTGAATGGTAAATAATAGGATATGATGATTGATTGTCTCAAAGTATGAGTCTCCCAAAAATACATATGATTTCCTGATGAGAAAGATCGGCTTTTTTGCATCCGCCAGTTTCCGGAAAATATAAATCTTTATCATTAGGAAATGATTTTGCCTTTTACTGCAAAGACAGAATAGAGCGGCCTTATCATTTGAAAAATAGCACCTCTTCTTTCTAATTTTGACCCAATAATTTTAAAAACATTAATCATATGAACATTAAAAATCTTTTCAGTAAGCGCAATGAAATCATTGGCGGCCATTTTAATGAGCTACGTTCAAAATTGGATGTGGCAGACCAAAATGAAGAAGCTATTTTCTCTTTAAGGGAAGAAATTTGTAATGCATGTCCTTTAAAAAACGGCAACAATTGTAACGCCATGAAATGGCTCAATCCAGAGACCCTGGAAGTAATAGATGGTCCAAAAGACGGATTTATCAGAGGCTGCGGATGCAGATTGAGTGCCAAGCAAAGATCAAAATTAAGTCTTTGTCCTGCAAGTTTCTGGGGTGGCGAGTTCGACAAAAAGTAAGACTGTCTGACGATTCCCAATATTTTATCATTTAAACCTCTTTAATGTGAAGCAAAATCATATCATTCAGAAAGTTTTTCTTGAAATTACCGTCAACAACAAAGAAAAGGCATTGCGTATAAAAGATGATATTAACAGCTTTTTGTCTATTGATGTTTTTCCGGAAATAGAAAATCATATCAGGGCTTTAGAATATAAGTTGGCTGGTCATACCTTGCAGATTCCCCGTTTAGAATTAAATGTGGATGTAAAAAGCAGCGCATTAGATACAGAGTTAAAAGATCAAATAGCTGAACTCTTTAAAGATGAACTGTCAGAAATTACTCAACCCATTGAAACTTCTCATCAGGAAATAGAAAGTGATCCTAAAGCCTATCTGGTAGACAATCAGGAAAAGATGCTCAAAGCATTGATCTATTTTTTAGAAAAAGGAGCTATGCCCTGGTGGAATTCTGAGAGCAATACTATGGCTATATTGGAACCAAAGGTTTTTAACCGTCTTATTTCGGGTGATAATTTTCAAAGGAATATTGTATCTGTTTTTTCAAAAGAAAATGTCCGAAATCGGCTTATCAATCAGCTTTCCAATGAACAAATTGCACAATTATGCCTGGCAATGTTAAAAAATAAGGAGTTGAAGATCAACCTGGAAACGGATACAATACATTATCTATCAAAACTGAATCATACGGATAGAATTGCCATCTGGCGTTTGATCTTCGATGTAATATCGGAGTATCTGAATACATCCAATCCTCATCCCCGGGAGTATCTTTTACGGGAAATTTCAACAATAGAACAGATGGGCTTATCACAAACAAAAAGCAATCATCAGAACAGGAAAATAATAGTTAAGATATTCCCTTTTATTACAGAAAATGAAATTTCTGAAAGCCTCAAAACGAATGCTGCGGATCAACCTGAAAATGTAAAAACTTCAATAGAAACCATTCAGGAAAAAAATGCTACAGTTCAGGAAGAGGTAAATCAGAACGAAGGACAATACATTCAAAATGCAGGGCTTATTTTGATCCATCCATTCATCAAAACTCTGTTTGAACACTGTGAGCTTCTTGATCCAAAAACCCAGCAGCTCACTGATCCTGAATTGTGTGCCCATCTCCTGCATTATATCGCCACCGGAAAAATAAATGCTCCTGAGTACGACATGATTTTTGAAAAATTCCTGTGTAACATCCCAATGCATCAAACAATTAACAGGCATATTAAACTTTCACGTAAGCATAAAACACAGGCTAAAAATGTAATAGAAAGTATACAGCACAACTGGGCTCCCATGAAAAAATCATCTGCTGCATTATTGCAAAACGAGTTTTTCCAGCGACCAGGAAAATTAGTCATCACCGACTCTGATTACACCCTTACCGTAGAACGAAAAACACAGGATATTCTCCTTGAAAAACTCTCGTGGGGAATAGGTCTCGTAAAGCTACCCTGGCAGAAAAAATTCATATTCGTAAACTGGTAATAACAGGTTACATTTTCTAAGTCCTCTGAAGCTTTCCAAATCTCTGAAGTTGCTGATTTTACATCAGCAATACCCTCACTGCAACCCTATTAATTCAAAATAAGATTATGAAATCTCCTATTAACCATGAACACTCATCATTAATAAAAACACCTATTAATGAAAAAACAGAAATAATTAACCCCTTACTCCATTCCAATACTGTAAATCATAACTCTTTAAATGAAGAAATGAAATGGCTGCAATCCCTTATCGAAAAGCGATGCAAAGAATTGTTTCTGGAAGATGATATAGAATTGAATAGGGATTATGAAATACCTGAACCGCCAAAATCAGAGGACCAATCTCCTTATTCCATTACGATAAACACCCACCAGCTTACTGTTCTGGACAGAATCATTTTAGCGCTGGGCATTGCTTCGGCTCATTATCCGTCTATCCTCAAAACCTTTGTACAGATAGAAGAAAGCAGCAATGCATTTGCTATTGAAGCAGGTGGTGAATATGATAAAATCAGCCGCAGCTTTAAGCCGACTTTTCAAACTGCACTTTTTTTGCTGGCAGGTAAGGATTTGTCACTGTGGTCACAGTATGGTGCACAGCTCATCCATGGCAGTGTACTGTTGAAAAATGATCTTATTTACAACCGTTCTTCAACAGAATTTATTCATGGAAAAATTGAATTGGATACCGCTTATCTCAATTATTTCTTATCAGGTCAGAAACCACAGCTGGACCATGGTTCTTACTTTCCCGGCAGGCTTTACAAATCTGATCTCACCATGGAAGATATTATTTTGGAAGATAATGTGCGTGATCAGATAAAACCTATTGGACATTATATAAAAGCATTGGAAAACGGATTTTTCAAAACCGATGATCATAGCTTTAAACCAGGCTTCATTGCTTTATTCTACGGTGCTCCGGGAACAGGAAAAACGATGCTTGCCGGAATTCTTGCTAATGCATATGGTATTGACATGTACCATGTAGATCTCTCACAGGTAGTGAGCAAATACATTGGTGAAACTGAGAAAAATCTTGAAGTATTATTCAACAGGCTGCAGGGGAAAAACTGTATGCTGTTTTTTGATGAAGCTGACGCTTTGTTCGGAAAACGTTCTGATGTAAAAGATGCTCATGACCGCTACGCCAATCAGGAGGTCTCCTATTTATTGCAGCGAATAGAAAAATTTGACGGATTAACAATTCTGGCTTCCAATTTTGAAAATAATATGGATGATGCTTTCAAACGCCGTATCGATATCTCTGTCAATGTAATACGTCCCACAGAAATAACCAGAAAAGCCCTTTGGGAGCATTATTTGCCTAAAAACATAACTTTTGAAAGTAATGATCTTTTACAACATTTAACCAAAGAGTATACCTATACCGGTGCTAATATCCGAAACATTATGAAAAATGTAGCAATGGCATTACATGACCGTAATGAAACCCGTATTACCTATTCATTAATAAGCACTTATTTAATGATAGAAAATGAAAAGGCTTTTGGAAAAAATCAATCCCGACTCAGCCCATTTGTACAAAAAACAGAATAACACCTTAGCACAGCATAATAAAAACTCATCTAATAACCCATGACATGAGCAGACACAAAAAAACATTTGCCCCCAGGGCTGGCAGGTCCGATAAGCAAAACACCCATAGTAAAGAGGATAAAGATAAGCATGAGCAAATCACCGATCAGGACAGCAAAATATCCCTCGCAAAAACAGAATCTACCCAAATAACATACGATCCTTTTAAAAACAGAGCATTTAGAAAAGTAGAAAAAAATGCATCTGTTATTCAATTATTTGACAAAGGACAGCATGTTTCAACACTTCATAACGCCCTTAATACATTAGGACATAAAACCTCTGAAAACAAGAATCTTTTCTGGAATGAAACAAAGACCGGGATCATCAATTTTCAACGTAAGAATAATATTAATACTTCCGGAACTCTTAATAGGGAAACCTTGCTGAAAATGAATGAAGCATTGAATTTCTTAAACAGTCAGAAAGAAATTGGACTGCCTGTTTCTGAGCGTGCAAAAATGCTGTACGAAGCTTTTGAACACAGAACCCTAGGGATTTTTGCAGGAACTGATGAAGATAAAGTTTTTAGGGCTTTAGAAAAACTTTCCTATGAAGAAAGATATGAGCTTATTCAATATTATGACGCAACATACAAACCTAAAAGAAAAGTAGGGTTAGTACAGGATTTATATGAAGAATTAGGCAACAAAGACTTATTTAAAGCGATACGGTTATTATATGCCAACTATGAAGAGCCACAACCAGCGCTGGAGCCAGAGCCAGCATACCCAGAAGGTGAGCTGTTGCAGGAAGTTATTGTCACAGGTAAAGGATCATGGATCAAGCCTAAGACAAAGTATGCTATAGAAGGACAACCTATAGAATTTGATTGTACCTATCAATATGAAACCCCTGTTATGTATGCTGAAGGAAACAGGCCTAAAGATCCGGAAGTTGTCCGAAAAGTATTAATCCAGAATGAAGGCAGAGTGTACAACTTGTTTGAATACCCTTTTAGAAAGGATACTAAAACATTCAGACAGGATGGAACTGCAATCAGCCAATTTTCTATTAACACCCATAAATCAGGGAATTATACATTTGTATTCATCATAGAAAATACCCTAACAAATGAATTCAGAGCCTTAACCAAAGAATATCAGGTTAAGACCCTTGAAGAGGCGGCAGCTGGTGATTTAAAAAAGAATAAAATCCAAAATTATTCAGATTTCAGACAGCAGGTAGCCTTTATTGAGTTCAATCTTTCAAAAGGAGCATCCAAAGAGCAGAAAAGCAATCCGGATTTCTACATTGAATCTGCATCATTTAGTGAAAATCCTGCAAGAGTAAGTGCTGCAGATATTAATCATATTCCACAGTCTTACTATTCAATTAAAGGAAAGCCTATCTCTAAAGATCATCATTATTTCTGGTTTGCAGAAATCAACACTCCTAAAGAAATGTTTGATGGGGCCAGCGCATTACTTGGGGTAGAATATGCTAAAAATGCCACTGTACATGGCTATAAAAGAGGAGAATATTTTGGCAGAGACGGATGGAATATGAATTCTTCACAGTCAAAAGCTGCTTTTTTAGGTTCACTTACAGGTGTTTATACCATTCATTGTCTGGTATTAGACAAAAATAATAATCCAACAGGCCAGGAAGCATCTTACCGACAGGTTATCTTACCAAAGGATGATTATCAGGCTCTAAAAAACGTACAAGAATATAAGAAAACCATTGATAAAAGCTTTAATAGCATTGCTCCCAACACAGCATTAGCTATTAAAGCCGTAGCCATCAACGAGGAAACAACAGAAACCTTGTCACTCAATTTATTTATAGGAAAAAGCAAAAAAAATCCAGCCAATTATGTATTAACAGATCTTACTCCGGGTGTACAGCATCAGCGTACTTATGAAGGAAATAATTTAAAAGATTTATTTGAAGAATTTGACAGCAAAAACACCTATCCGGATGGTATTCTGGCTTATGAAATTCCGTCCAATACATTAGGTTATCCTACCCTAAAAGGTAATTTCACGACTAATGGAGCATCGCTTTGGGAATCGCTTTCCACCGGAGCGGGTTGGGCTTCTTTAGGTTTCGCAGTTGCGGGATTGGTAGCCTCATTTACGCCGGCAGCGCCTATTGCTCCTTACTTATTTATAGCTGCAGGTGCCACAGGTGTCACTTCCGGAACCGCCAGCATTATTGATAAAGTACAAAAGGGAACATTGACCAACGAAACCCTGACTTTGGATGTCATTATGATAGCTTCCAGCTTTTTAGGGATGGCAGGCTCATTATCCAGCATCGCTAGGGCATCCTCTATTATAAAAATATCTTCAACAGGGATGCAGTATATCATTTTAACTGATTTTGCCCTTAATGGCACTGCTGCAGTGATGATTACAGCTAATGGTTTAGAAAGCATACAGGATATCCATGATAATAAAAACTTAACAACAGCAGAAAAAATAGATGCTATCGTTAAAATTTTAGGACAATTGACATTAACTGCAGGATTGCTGGTGCTAAGCAGTAAAAACTTAAAAGGAGCAGAATTAGAGAAACTGCCAAAGGTAAAAAGACAAACATCCAAGCAAACCTCAAAAAAACCTTACAACCCGGAGCAGCATAGCGAATTTATTGATACGCCAGAAAATTTAATGGGCGGAAAATTACCTAAAAACACAGTCAGCAATAAACCAGCAGTACACGCTCTAGAGAATACTTATAAACAACCCGATTTTAATAAGTTCCTAAAATCTGTTGAAACCGGTTTTCCATCTGATGAAATAGCAAAACAGGCTTATGATTTATTTAAAAATAAAAACTGGAAACAATTAGAACAATTGTTTACGGATAAGAATCTCAATGGAAACTGGCCTCCAAACCGTGGAGCAACAAGCACCCTAGAGGTTACCTTAAAAGAAGGAAGCATTTTTGACAGATATGGTGGATGGATCGATGAAAATGGAGTTTTCCAGGATAGAGGAACCTTTGCAGGAAAAGATGGTACACCTTATACAGACAGAGCTTTACCTAAAGGAACAGATAGTAAAACTTATACAAGGTATAAAGTATTGAAAGATATCACTCAAGTCAGTGAAGGAGAAATCATCCCTTGGTTTGGAGAAAAAGGTGGAGGTATTCAGTATGAACTGCCGGCATCTATCAATGATTTAATAAAAGAAGGATATATAAAACCTATCGGTAAAACATCAAAAAATACTAATTTAGCTAAAGCAAGATCCCTTAAAGGGAAAAAAATTAGAAATAATAAAAATGAGGAAGAAAATTTAGTAAAAGACGATAAAGCCACCATCATAAGCAAAGCTGCAGTAGATGATATAGATGCCATTATTGACTTAAGAAAAAAACAAGCTATTGAGTTTTATCTTAAACATAATCCTGATATGAAAATGAGAGATATTGAATCTCATATTGCAGGGATTGACTTTAGTAGCCCAATCGAAATCGTTAAACTGCCAAAAGGAACAGAATTAATACAATACACAAAGGTAAATACGGAAGGAACGGTATTAAGAGGAGACTATTATACTGATAATCCGCTCAATACACCGAATGAGCTTGGAGTTTCAGATAAGTATAATGTCAGAGATCCTAATAATGGTTGGAAACAAACGCAAGAGCTAAGAGATGTTAATAAAGAAATAACTAAATTACCAAAAGATGCAGAAGCCTTAAGAAGTACTTCAGCTAAAATTGATGACACATGGTCAAGAATTGACTCAGAAGGTAACCCTATCTCAGTTCATACAGAAGGTGGTGGAAGCCAGCTATATATACCAAAAACTCAATTTAATTAAACAAAATAGATAAATGTATACAGATTTAGAAGACAAGTTAACGAAAAATTATTATCGTGAAATAGTTGGAAAAGCCTTATTACAGGCAAAAGAAGAATACGAAAGATCTCCTGATAATCCAATGAATGTTTCTTTTTATAATCAATTACTGGATATCAAAAAAACAGTCATTGACAATAATGAAGTTTATACAAAAGACGAAGCTTATCAAAAATATCCAATGGCAGTAATGATAGCAAGAAATTTTGTTGCAGAAGAAGCCAATACAGATTATGCCAATATGCTGAAAGATATCGTCTGGGGAATATCACTATATCCCACTATGATTGAAGGATAAAAAATTGATATAAAAACTCAAAATCATGTTAGATAAGCTTTTAAAAACAAAGTTTATCATTAAGAATGTATTAAAACTTATAACTAATCAGATATGATCATAAAAAACGAAATAACCAGGCAAAAATTATTTGATGGCGATGAACAAGAATGTCTAAAAGAAATTTTTGAAATTGAAAATCAGAAAATCAAACTGATTGATTTTTATAACAGTCCGTTAAGAGATTTAAAAAAAGAAATAGATAATGAAAGTTTTGAAACCATTGTCAGAGAAAGTGGATTGAATGTAAAAAACACTTTCATTGAAAAATATGTATCTGAAGAGGGATTGGAAGTTCATTATCTGAAAAAGAATGATGGGATCTATCTGTTTTCCTATGGAGAATTTCAGCCCGGAAGGTATATGCTATTTTTAGAAGGTATTTATCATTAAACAAAAAATAAAATCAGAGCAGATTATTTCTGCTCTGATTGTTTTTGTGCTCAACATTGTAGGCGTAAAATGCTTATTCTGTTTTGAAATAAACAGGCCGAAATTACCTCAGTAGTAATACAATATCAAAGTTTTAACCAAAAAAATCCCGAATTAACGGGATTTTAATTTCTTATATTTAAATTTATTTGATCTCAACAGGAACTGAAATTTTGTCCCAATCCATTGTGATTCCATTATTGTTTACTTTATACACTAAAGCTTCCTGTGTTGCCGGTAAAGCTTTTGTTTTTACATCCACACGTAAAGCATCTTTAGCCTGTTCGTATTTATAAGCGCCCCATTGTTTTGGCTCTTTGTTAAAAATTGCGGTCCAGGTTCCGCTTTGTTTAGGGATTAAGAAAAAGCTGTATTTACCTGCAGGCAGTTTTTTACCCTGAACGGTAATGTCTTTATCCGTTTCGAAGGTCGTTGCTTCATTGGCTCCCGCACGCCAAACTTTATCATAAGCTTCTAATCCGCCCCAGATTGTACGCCCTTTAACAGAAGGACTGCTATAAGCAATTGTAATGGTAGCATCTTTAATTTTTCCCGTAGCAGTAGCCGGAGGGCTGGCAGGTTTTTTAGTTTCCTGTGCAAAAGCATTTACTGAAAGCGTCACTGCTGCGAAAAGTACTGTAGCAGATTTAATCATTGTTTTCATATTATTTTTATTTGTTTGTTTTTATTATTGTTCGTTTACGAATTTACTGCTTTCGGTTTATAAAACAGTAATCCAATTGTAGAAAATATAATGACTGCCGCTGCCCCGATTACATTAAGCCAAAGGAAAGAAACGATATCTAGCTGATACACGGCAATAACCGTAATTTCAGATAAAATGGCAGCAATAAATACATTCGCACCATTGATCTTTTTGTAATAAAATGCGACCAGAAAAATTCCCAATATCGGTCCGTAGAAAAGAGAACCCAATACATTAACCGCTTCAATAAGGGAACCCATCTGCGTGGCAAACATGGCTACACCGATTGAAAAAATACCCCAGGCTAAAGTATGCAGTCGGCTGTACTTCAATTCGGTGGCATCATCCGGAATATCTTTTCTAAATATCAAATGAACATCTTTTAATGAGCAGGCGGCAAGAGAATTCAGTGCAGCTGAAATGGAACCCCAGCTGGCCAGAAAAATGACAGCAAACAGTAAACCGATCATTCCTACAGGCAAGGTGTTTTTCACGAAATACAGAAAAATGTAATTCGTATCCGTTTTCTCCGCATTATAGTTTGAATGATTGATCGCTTCCTCTACCCTTCCGTGAAGTTCTTTTACCTGGGTTTGAGTATTTTTAAAATCCTGAATCGTTTTTTTGAGTTGGGGAGATTGAGTTTCTTTCAGCTTTAGAATTTCTTTCGATTCTGCATTAAATTTTATTTGTAAATCCTGATGTTCTTTTTCGAAAACGGCAGCCTGTTCAGGTTTTGTTTCCTTTAAATATTGGTAAGAGCGTTCGTTAAAATAAATCGGAGCCGGTTTTAGAGAAAAGAATGCGAAAAGCAAAGCACCAATCAGAAGAATAGCAAATTGCATCGGGATTTTCACCAATCCGTTCAACAGCAAACCCATTTTTGCGTTGGTATTGTCTTTCGCAGTGATATATCTCCCAACCTGACTCTGGTCTGTACCAAAATAAGAAAGCGCAAGAAAGAAACCACCAATAAGCCCGCTCCAGATATTGTATTTATCTTTCCAATCGAATTCTGTAGTGATTACATTGAGCTTTCCGGATTTCCCCGCCAGATAAAGCGCATCTTTAAAACCGATTCCATTCGGCATATTTTGAATAAGCAAATAACCTGCAAAGGCCATTGTTCCCAGAATAATAAGAAACTGTAATTTTTGGGTGTGAGCAATTGCTTTTGCTCCGCCAACATAGGTATAAATCAGCAGAATACCACCTGTCAGAACATTGGTTAAATAAATATTCCAGTTTAAAACACTTGATAAGATGATACTTGGAGCATAAATGCTGATTCCTGTGGATAAGCCTCTTGAAAAAAGAAATAGCAGTGAAGTGAGTACCCTTGTTTTTTTATCAAAACGGTTTTCTAAATATTCGTAGGCGGTGTAAACATTTAAGCGTTGAAAAATTGGGATGAAAGTAATGCAGATAACAATCATCGCCAAAGGCAAACCAAAGTAATACTGCACGAAACGCATACCGTCTGTATATGCCTGGCCTGGTGCTGAAAGAAATGTAATGGCACTTGCCTGCGTGGCCATAATCCCTAAAAGGACAATATACCAAGGCATTTTATTATCTGCTTTCAGGTAGGATGCGTTGCTTTTTTGCCCACGACCGATAAATACGCCGTAAACCACCACTGCAACAAGGGTAAAAATAAGAACTGTCCAATCTATATTACTCATGCCCAGAATTTAGTAAACCAATAATAAAATGCAATCTGCAATACTAATGCAGCTGCTAATAATATATACCACGTATTCCAATTTTTAAATTGTTTGTTCATCAGTTTTTCTGTGCAGATAAAAAGTTTAAAAATAAACGTGCCGCTCCAACATTTCCCGCAGGCAGCTGTCTGAAAAATGCCAATGGAGTATAAATAAAATTACCCTTTCCGTATTTGGCATATAAAGTTGATCCCTGCAGAGGCTCCTCATCTGCATCGTGCATTTCAAAAAGCGGTTCATACGCAGCATCCCATTGAGCAGGGAAATAAGCGCCACGCTCCTGTACCCAGCCTTTAAAATCATCCGTAGTAATTTTGTTTGGAAAGTTCAGTAATTTATGATTGGGATTTAACAACGTAACCTTGGCATTTTCTTCAGTAACCCGCTTATTGGCAATACTGAAATTGTACATTCCCAATTTGTCAACGGTGGTATCCTGATTAGTATTATACTGCATCATCAAATTGCCTCCAGCTTTTACATAAGACCATAAAAAAGGCATCCATCGCCCCAGCTTTTTCTCAGTGTTATTGGCACGAATACCCAATACGATGGCATCATATTGAGACAGCTTGCTTTGGCTACCGTTTTTGCCGGATTCATCTATGTTTCCATAAAAATCTTCGTCCTTCAGCACATCTACCTGAATCCCTGCAATGCGTAGGAACTCAGGAATGAAATCGCCCGCACCTTCTATGTAGCCCACTTTTTTAACATTCGCCTGAATATCACTTTTCATTACAGTTACAGTGGCAGGCGCAAAATATTGTAAGGAGGGTAAATGCGGGTACTGAATTAATACCTGTTTTTTATTATAGGTTACTCCATCTGCAACAAAATTGGCATCCAATGGCAAACGAGCCGAATGTATTGCGGCAAGCTTAGCTTTTGGAATAACATAATCGATGGTAGTATCTTTTCCATTGAGCGAACTTACCTCAGCACTGCCTAACCGCTCTCCGTTATACATCAGGTTGAGAATACCATTACTGTACTGTTTGTTAGAATTAATCTTAACATTTAAACTCAAAGGCAAATCTTCATTTTCTTTAACCCAATAAAGTGGTTGCGTAAATTTCAGTTCCAATGCAGGAACAATACGCAAGGCCTCAACCACATCACCACGCACAGGATCTAATTTCTTGAACGATAAAGGAAGTTTAACCTGAAACTTTTCTGAACCGATTTTTACATCAAGTAAAACATTCAGTGGTGATTCTGCCTCTGGCAAACCGACTAAAGTATCATTGGGAACAGAGAACGTTGCCGCATTCACCGCTGGTTTTGCCAACCAGTAAGGTTCTGTAAGCGCTGCATCTGCAGGAATCTGTATGTCATGCTGAATGGTAATTAAAGAATCTTTTGATAGTTTTCTGTTGAAGCTTTCTGATTGATTTAACCATTTAATATTTTCTAAAACAACCGAGTTTGTAGCTCTTGAGATCAAATTTAACCTGAAATTGTAATGATCTCCGGCAACTGCTTCAGCCTGGTTGGTAACCACCTCACCCATAAATCCGGCACAGCTTAAAATAATATTGTCGAGAGATTTTATTTTATCCTTTTTCAGATCTCCATCTTTTAATGCCATCACCTTTTTTCGCAAAGCAAGCAAAGCAGGTAAGCTGAGGTCTGGATTATTGAAATTGAAAGCGGAAATAATTGCATCTAATGATTGGTCAATATCAGCATTTCCTTGTGAAGTCCAGGTTTTAACAATTCCATCGAAAAGCGTTGTTTTTGCCGGCTCACCGATAACATGGGAGAAATATTCTGTTCTGATCCCGGCTACAGACTGTGTTCCGGCACCCTGGCTTTTATGTAAACTTCTGCTTAATCCTGCCAATTCACCATAGCCCATTCCCAGTTGTGCATCATATTGCCCAACGGTAACTTTCAGTTGATTTTCAGCGGTTGTATTCACTCCGCCAAAGCGGAAAGTATTCCACAATACACGTTTTGGCTGCCATGCATTAACATATTTTAGTTGATCCGGGAAAGCGGTTTTATCACCTGCAAGCTTAAAAGCTTTTTCCGCAACCACAGCCGAAGCCGCATGCTGTCCGTGACCTGCCGCAGCAGTAGGAGGAAAACGACAAATGATAACATCAGGACGGAATTTACGGATTACCCAGACTACATCCGCTGTGATACTGTCTGCATCCCATTGTTTAAAAGTATCAGTTGTATTTTTAGAGAACCCGAAATCAATCGCACGGGTAAAAAACTGTTGGGCGCCATCTAACTTTCTTGCCTCTAAAAGCTCATGTGTTCTGATTAATCCCAATGCGGCACCTTGTTCCGTTCCTAATAAATTCTGACCACCATCTCCTCTGGTTAAAGACAAATAACCCGTTTCTACGTTTTGGTCGTTGATTAACCAGGAGAGTAATCCCGTATTTTCATCATCGGGATGAGCCGCAAGGTATAAAACTTTAGGAAGATGTTTCAGCGTTTTGATTTCACGGTAAATTTCAGATGATTTTGAAGGCCGAACCTGTTGAGCCGAACAAAAAACCGTATAAAAACCAAGGATACATACAGTAATTACTTTTTTGAACATGTGAATTTGCTTTGCGAGGCAAATATAAGTAAATCATCTTTCTTTCAACATTAAAAGAAAAAGTACCTGAAAATCCCAAACATTCTATTATATTTTTCGTAGGATATTTACATAGGGTTGAAAAAATTAAAAACCAATGATATCACTTTAATTGTCTTTAATGCTTACAATTAAATTGCAATACCCTTGACCTACAAGATAATGATTTGATAAAAATGAAGCTTTGTAAAATAGATAATGTTTAAAATTATTTTTTGATTAAAAAGATAAGCGCAAAGTTCATTACTAATTCTGCTTTATTTTAAGTGAGCAAAATGATACAACTTTCTCGCTGATGAAGCAGTATGCTTATGCCTACTTCAGCAAATCAACGAAGTAGGCTCAATCCTTCACTTTCCTAAAATCAACAATTTCAAAAATGAAAGTTTTGCATCAAAAGCCCATCATCAATACATTGTTTTTTCAATCAAACACCAATAAAGAATATTATTTATAGAAAAATAGAATTTTACATTAATAATTTTAATCCAGTTTAAAATATCAAAATCAGATAAAATATTACAAATTAGTTAATTTTCATCAATTATAAAGGCATAGTTTTTTATTATCCATAAAAAAAGTTATATTTGACATACAACATAAATCACCCTAATATGAAAACAAAATTTACACAATTCTGTGCGATCCTTATTTCGGGATTCTCGTTTGCCCAAGTAGGGTTCAATACAACTTCACCCAAAACAATAGTGGATGTATCTGCTAAAAGAGATACTTCAGGGCTGATTACGGATAACACCCAAACATTCGGATTACAGGCCCCGAGGCTTACAAGAGCTGAGCTTACAGCCAATACAGCTACCTATGGCAGTGATCAGAGTGGCGCATTAATTTATATTACGGACGTTACGGGTGGAGATGCTACAGGACAACGTGTCAATGTCATTGCTATGGGCTATTATTATTTTGATGGATCTGTATGGCAGAGACTTACGCAAGCAACAAACCCCATCTCTCCTGCAATTTCTGCATTACAATGTACTTCAGCTTACTTAAGTCCTTCTACCTACACTGCCGGTATCCCCTTCACCGGAAACCTAAAAGTTACCTATAGTCAAGGAAACGGAGGTTCATATAATTCAGGAACTCCTTTTACCGTAAACGGATTAACCTTCCAGCTAAGACCCGGCACTCTGGAGTTTGGTGATGGCGAATTGGTATTCTCAGTGAGTGGAACCCCTACCACGGCTAATGATATGACTCTTCCCCTAAACAGTACTGCAGTTCCTTTCTTAACAGCAGTACAAAACTGTACCGCTACCGTAGGAAATAGCAGCCGGGCAGACATTGCACCTGTTGCTGCAATGGGATATCCTACCTTGACAAGCGATCCCAACGGGAAACAAGCGTATACCTTCCCTCTTGCAACCCCGGATGGTAAGTATTCCATCAGGGTAATATTTGATACCACAAGTGGTACAACCGCCGCAATTCCTAACGTACAATTATATAACAATACAGGCGCTACCGTAAATCTCTATTGGAATTATAATACCGAATATGGCGGCTATATTGGTTCAGCGGTAACCACAAACAATATCACTTCAGGAGTATGGGGCGGTATGGCAGATTCATCAGCGACCTGGTTTCCTCAAGGCACCGGAGCAATAGGAAACGCTTACTGGGGGAACGTAGGGATTATAGATGGAGCCGGTGGCGGACCTGAGCATAGAAGATATACCTGGATAGACAGTAATTCTTCTTCAAAAACCGCTTATACCGCAACCATTATGGCAGGAGCCCCTACTTCAGGCAGTGCCCAACCCAATCTTACCAAAATTTATATAAAGATAGAGCAGGTAAAAGCACAATAATATAATGCCCCTTTTTAGGGGCATTCCTTATTAAGGTACGAAGTTTACGGTATCGGCATCGATGTAAAATCATAGTGATATTCGTATCACTTACTCTCCGAAGCCTCCTGACTTTGGAACAATTTTAAAGGAAATAATCTTATGACTTTACCAACTCAGCGGGAGATATATTTGAAATTATTTATGGATTAAAGAGATAAACGCAAAGTTTATGAATCATTACGTTTTTATTCTAAGTAGGCAAAGTGATGCGACTTTGTCGCTGATGAAGCGGTAGGGTTTGTTCAGATTAGTTTTAAAATATTCTCCAAAATCAGTAGACTTTGGAGAATATTAATATTATCATCCTACTTCACTAAAACAGGCTCCATAAAACAATCTAAAAACTCCTCAGTAACACCTCTAAGCTTTCGCTTTTGGCATAATGCATAAAGTTCTTCTACTGCTGAATAAGTAAAATATCTTGTATCAAGATCGTGAAATTGCAGTTTGTTTGCTTCTTTTATTACCTTATCTCGGTCTTCATCTGGAGCAACAATTACATATCTGGTTGGAAAAGGAGGAAATTTATCCTTAAAGTTTTTCATCCTAGTCAGGCCACTTGTTACACCTGTTGAGTGTTCAACTTCCATTACTGCTGGCATAAGCCTTCCATTTTTAAACCAAATGCAATCAATTAGTAGAGCCGCTTGGATAGCATCATCATAAGCAGTCATTAATTTCTCATCTTTAAGCGATGCAATTACTCCTTCATATTCTCCAATTCTTTTGTTTTGGTATAAAATACCTTTATCATTTTGAGCTATCCAAGTTCTAAAACCCAACTGTTTACCTATAAAATAAAGGGCAATCTGTATTTGGGCATGTCTTCTTTTTACATCAATATCTATTTCTTGCTGCTCAAAATTATCGGGTAGAACTAAAGAATCATAAAATACATCAAGTGTAGGAACTTCTGATATTACTATATCAGTTTCAATCTTAATTAAAACACCACTTTTATGAGGAGCATCTGGCCTCCACATTAAATGCTTATGTCCATGCTTGATTGAAGAAATTCCTCCCTTATTTTCAACACGTCCTGGATAACAAAAATAGAATTCAGGTGTATGTGCAAGCAATGCTTCAAATACACTTCTAGTATTATAACTTGCACCTAAAACCCTGTCAAAATTAATTGGTTGGTTTGGATTGAAAGCATTAGCTACTCTCCAAATCATTTCACTAGAAATACTTTCAATCTTTTGATCTACTTCAGTTTCTCCTAAAGAAGGATTCCATCTTTTAATTCTAATTGGGCCCTCAGGCATATCGACCCCTTCTATTTTAATAACACCTTTTGTCTTAGGATTAATATAATTATATGTGAGCCTTTTATCCAATTGGTTGATAAATGCAACAATGTTACTAGCTGATAATTTCTGCATGCTTTAACTCTTTATTCTTTATTTTTTCAATAAAAACACTTATTGTTTCCGCCAATCCTTTAGCAGCAAGGTATGGCACGCCATTTCCTATTGTTTTAAACATATTGGATAAAGAAATATGTTCAGGAATAACAAAATTTATCGGTAAAGATTGAATTGCCAACGCCTCTGCAGCTGAAAGCCTCCTTGGCTTATAAGGATGAAGATGAACCTCATTATTTCCATACGCTGCTGTTGGTGAATAACGCCAACGATGAAGTCTTTTATATGACTTTTTAAGGTCGTCTCCTTCCTGAATTGACTGAAATTTGATTAAACCTGCTCTAGGTTGAAAATAATGTTTTGAATTAGGATGATTTACTACATTATTTTTATCAAACCAATATTGAACTGTTAGTTTTTTTTCAATCCCTTTAGGCATTGGTTTCAAACCGTCTTCAACATATGTCTCTTGTTTAGGCCACTCTTTAGACAGAACATCTTTAGAGTTATATATTGTTTTAACATTCCAATCAAATGATTTTAAAAATGGAGAACCGTTCAATTCCATTCCCATTTCTAATAAGGCATTCCTTTTAAATCCTAACAAAATAATTCTTTCTCTATCTTGAGGTGCACCAAAATCAAGAGCATTAATAAGCTTTTCTGTTAAATAATAACCATTTTCAATCAACTTAAGCTTCATTTCATCAAAAAAAGCCCTGTGTTTTTTTGTTCTATACAAGCCTTTAACATTTTCAAAAAGAAAGAAGTCCGGACTATTTCTAACAATTAATTCAATATATGTCCCAGACAGTTTTCCATTTTCTCCTTCTATTCCCTTATTTTTTCCTCCCACTGAAAAATCAGGGCAGGGTGGCCCTCCAATAAATCCTATTAAATCAAATTTAGTTCTTGCTGTATTTATATTTTTCTGTAATTCATTAGTCTTCGCTTCATTAAGAAAATCACAAATATCATCAGTATTATGCCCAAAAATTGGTTCTTTAATCTTCAGTCCTTTTCTGGAAGATTTATAAATTTCCATGAATGGTTTATGATATTCATTAACAAAAAGAGTTTCATAACCTTTAGTCGTTTCAAAGCCTAAATCAAGAAAACCAGCCCCTGCAAAAAAGGAAAAAATCCCAATCTTAGTATTCATTTTTTTATTTTCTGACATAGCGCAAATTTACAATTAAATAATTTTTCAAAGAGCTTTTTCCTTATTATTTACAACGTAAGAATTTAGTTTGATATCTCATTCCATTTTTGAGAGTTCCTAACTTTAAATAACATATCCCCCCCTTGAAGTCTCCCAATTTGGAACAAGTTCAAAGGAAGTAATCTTATTTACTAGCTCAAAATTCCTCAACTTTATTCATCAAAAATCAAAACAAAAAAACATCTAATCCTCTATTGTAATAGAGGATTAGATGTTTTTCACCAACCCTACTCTACAATTTTGCACCTTCCTTTCTTCAGAATTATTATCAGCAATCGCATTTTTGCTGCCGAAGCCATTTGCTGAAAATTATGATTTATCTATAATCCACTCTCCGAGATATACTGATTTTGAAGTTTAAAAGGAAATAATCATTTTTACCAGTTCAAGGCCTGAAACTTTGCATAACAAAAAATTACGCTTTCCTAATCACATTCCGCGTAAGATAAATATAATTAAACATACAAAACGTTGCTATCGCCCCGAAAGTATGCCACAAAAAATGCGTTCCAAAACTCAACCATTCCCACTTATCAACGATACGGAAGGTCAGTGCAAAAACAAATGATAGTACAGCAAAACCTACCCATTTGCCAGCTTTCCAATGAGTATATATCAAATACCTTATGACCGAGAAAACTACCAATGAGGCCATGATTGCATAATTGACGTTGATAAAGAGAGAAGGGTTATCTACCAGAATCCAGTTTCTCAAAGTAAACATAAGTGCTACATATCCCAGAACCATTGCAACAGCATAGTACCATCTGGTGCTCTGGGTTACAAAATAAAATCCAGCAGAAAGGCATAACAACATAATGGGCAGCCAATCCATCATGATAAATACCGGCCATTGTCTGAAAGAATGGTAAACAGTTCCTCCTATGGCACCAATATATAATAAAACTAAGCAGTAGGTTAAAAAAGGATATTCTTTAAAATTATCCTTTATTTTAAGAGTCCAGAAAATAGCTATGGCTAGAAAAAATAGGGCAGTTATTGCATTTAATGGCTCAGGGAAAAACTGAGTCATATCTGTTTCTTTATATAACATGCCTCCATCCGGAGGTATTAGGTTTATTGGCATTGTCTTTTTTTATATTACTATTTGTAGGCAAGCGGCAGAGTGTAAAATATAAACACAAGCCATTTTAATAATCATTTTAAGAAGTTCAATCTTTCTTTAAGGCTTCAATATTTTATCCTGGGGTTTATTGAATTCGGTTTTACTATTTTGAAATAACTGTTTCTAAATAATTTTGCCAGTTTTCTTTGTAGCTGGTTCCAATGGGAATTTCAATGGAGTTGATCTCAATTTCGTTCTTAGTATAAGCCGTCATTTTTTTGGTATGAATAATAAAAGAACGATGAATTCTAATAAAATCAAAATTCAATAATTTTTCAAAAACCGAGATATTCTGTTTTATATGATGTGATATTCCATTTTCCAAATGAATCGTTATGTAATCTTTCAGGCTTTCGATATACATAATTTCATTAAAGATAATTTTAATATGTCTATTGCCACTGGTTACAAAAATATGATCTTCAGATTCCGCATTAACTTCTTTCTTTGGCGGTTGAAGTTGTTTAAATTTTTCTATTGAAACAAAAAAACGATCAAAAGTAATCGGCTTCAAAAGATAATCGATTACATTAAGTTCATACCCTTCAATAGCATACTCTCTGTAACCTGTTGTAAAAATTACTTTGGGTGGATTTTTTATTTTTTTCAAGAAATCATTTCCTTTCAGTAGAGGCATTTCAATATCTAAGAAGATTAAATCTACAGAGTTATACTCTAAAAAGGAATACGCTTTCAATGCATTTTCAAAAGAATCTATTAACTCAAAACTTTCAAAGTTGGCCAAATGAGAAGCTATTAATTCTCTTGCCAAAGGTTCGTCGTCAACAATAATACATCTATGTTTCATGCGGGATAAGTGATTTGAATTCCAAAAGCTAATTTAATGGTTTTGAATGATCTATTCACAGTCTTATAAAAGTTCTTTCCCGTTTTAATTTTTCAGCCAAAGTTTAACTTTATAAAACGTCTTCGTTTCTTCAATTTCCAATTGATGTTTTTTGGGATATAATAAATCCAATTGTTTCCGGACATTTTCTAAACCAATTTTAGATTGGTCTGAAATCCGGGTCAATTCATTTTGAGGTTTTGTGTTCTCAATGCTGAAAATAATCTGGCCTTTTTTACTTTCTAAATTCAGTCTGATTGTTGCTTTTTCAGTTTCATTAATAACCCCATGCTTAAAAGCATTTTCGATAAAAGTCAATACAATTAAAGGCGAAATTTTATTACTTTCCTGAATATCTTTCGTAAATAAAATATCCAATCTGTTTTCGTCATACCGCAATTTTTCCAAAGCAATATAATTCTCAATCAGCATAATTTCTTTTTCAACAGAAACATAATCTTCATTGCAGCGGTATAAAACAAAGTCTAAAATCTCAGATAATTTAGCAATTACCTCAGGTGCCTTATCATCTTTTTTTAGGGCTAGAGTATATAGATTATTTAAAGTATTAAACAAGAAATGAGGATTCAGCTGGTTTTTCAGCACCTTTAATTCTATCGATCTTTTTTCTTCTTCCACTTTTAAAAGACGCGTTTGTTTGCGATTAAAACTGATAAATCCTAAAATAATAACAGGGTATGTGATAAAAGAAAACTCTCTTACGATCAATTTGCCCGAAGTAAGACGTTCACGAATCGTCATGGTATGACCAAGCCAATTATCAAAGAAAGTTGGGAATCTGGGTTCCAGATAATAAAATTTCAAGATTATTAAAAGAGCAAAAACAAGATAAAGCCAGCCTAAGGCAGAAATAATGAAAAGTAAATATTTTTTTTTATTTAATGTTTCCGGAATAATCCAATATATCAAACCATAAGCAGCAGCGGCTTGTGCTAAAATTTTCCAGGAATAAACAACAAAGAATGCATAAGAATCTTCTTGATCAGATTTATTTGCAAAAAAAAACAGCAAAAATAAAATCCAGTAGAGACAATGAAGCGCCGTCCTTTTTAAGTCAATGCTGTTGAGAAGATTCATTATATATTTTAATTAACAGCAAAGTAACAAAATATAGACATAAGGCACGTCAATTAATCTGAATAGTATGTTTTAGCTTCTAAAAACTGCATTTCAGCATACGAATTCCATAAAATGTAAAAATCTATTATTTGAATGCTGAAACAAGGTCTTCAATTGCCCTCAAAACAAGATCATAATGACATGATTATTTTCGCTTAAAATAACAGAAATGATCAAATTTATTATTCCACCAGCAGCACTGTTAAGTAATATGCTCAAATAAAAAAACTTTTAACGAAAAATGATTAACCCAACAATACGAAATGAAAAAAGGAATTAAAAAAGCAATTGGCATTCTGATTCTAATGAGTACCATACACTTGTTTTCACAAGAGACCCAACAAGAAATAGTATACAGCAAAACTTCTAAACTCATAAAGCCAACCTTGTTTGCTGATTTGGGAGAAACCAATCAAACGCCAGACGGAATGGCTTTAGATAAAAAGGGTAATCTATTTTTATCGATCACAAATCCAATTTCATTTGATCAATATGGAAGCAGAATTCTAACTTTTGATAAAAATGATAAACCCGTGATTTGGTTTGATCAACTTCCCTTGCATCCTATTACTAAAAAAGTGCATCCAATGGGAATGGAATTTGGTCCTGACGGGAATTTATATTTTATGGATAATCAGTTTTTTACAGGAAACGAAAACTTTTCAAGATTGATTCGGATTATTGTAAAAGACGGGAAACCTTTACATGCTGAGGTTTTGGTTGAAGGATTTAATTTTGGAGAAGCTGTAAGATGGTATAAAAACCGGGTTTATATAACAGATGCTTTATTTAAAAACAGAAGAGAAAGCGGAATTTACAGTTTTTCATTGGAACAATTAAATTCTAAAAATATCACCTTAGATGCAGCCAATAAGAAGAATTATCTCATTGCAACTTTTACTTTAAAACCTGAAGTTACGAAAAATACGATAGGAATTGACGGGATTGCTTTTGATAAAAAAGGAAATTTGTACGCCGGAAATTTTGGAGATGGAGTGATTAATAAACTGGAATTTGACAAAGATGGAAAAGTAAAATCGAATAAAATAGTTTTCAATTCAGATCAGTTAAAATGCTGTGACGGTTTTTTTTATGATGAAAAAAGAAATTCGATTTTTATTGCCAATTATGAGAATAACAGTGTACATCAGCTCAACTTAGATACGAATACAATTTCGCTGATTTGGGAAAATGACAATGCAGACGGTTCTGATGGAAAACTGGATAACCCTTGTGAAACGATTATCTATAAAGGGAAATTATTAGTAGTTAATTATGATACTTTTCCAGGGGAAAAGAATGAAGGAACAGATGCTTTTCATACTATATCAAGCTTTGATTTGAGTAATTGAATTGAAATTAAATATTCTCCGTAAAATATATATAAAGGAAAAAGACAATCGAAGTCAACTAAAGTCAAAATATGTCAACTTCGATTGTCTCAATTACTTACTTCTTCTTACCACTTCTTTCACTCCACCTTTTGTCAGAATTATAGAATTGTAAAGACCCGCACTATCTGGAATGAATTCAACGGTTCTGTCATTATTATCCTCTCTAAAAAATTTGGTTTTAGATTCTGGGATGAGTTCCATATCAGCATTGTTAAAATAAAGTTTACCATCAATTTTCAATATGTCAATTTTATCATACTTACCGATATATTGATCGTATAAATTGGGGTCTATTTCAACCCGGTGATGTTGGTAAGGAAGCTCAACCTCTTTTCCCAATGCAATGGCAGAAAGTCCATAACTTATAATATAGGAAAATGATTCATTATTGGAAAGTACGGTCACAAAAAGCTTATCGTCCGTAAAGCGGTTAAAAGAAGTCATTGTCCCGAAAAAACCTCCATCATGAGCAATTAATTGATACCCTTGATTGTAAAACGGATTGATTACAAAGCCATACCCCCAATTTTCAGCTCCATAGGGACTAAACATGAGTTTCTTCATCTTTGCAGAAAGAATATCAGTTCCATATAAGGCTTTATCCCATAAGGCCAGATCTTCAACAGTGGAATAAACACCATCATGCCCTACATTAATTTCCCAGTTGATATACGGATTATGAATAAGCCCATTTTCTGTACGATAGTAAGCCTTTGCTTTTTTTTCAACAATCGATTCGTTATTACTAACACCCGTATTCTTCATTCCTGCTTTTTCAAATATATTCTTCTTTAAGAAAATGGCATACTTCTCCCCTGACACTTTTTCAATGATCTTAGCCAACAAATAATAGCCGATATTGCTGTATCCGCTTTTAGTTCCTGGAGAAAATTCGTAAGGTATTTTCTTTATTTCGGCATAGGCAGCATCCTTGTCCATTGAGCTTAAAGCTATTTCTTTAAAACCCATAGCCAGCCCTGAAGTATGTGATAACAACATATGGATCGTAACACTATCGGCTTTGGGGTAGTCTGGTAAAAATGTACTCAGTTTATCATCAAGAGACAGTTTTCCTTTTTCAGTCAATAGAAGTATAGCTGCGGCGGTAAATTGTTTGGTTACTGAGGCCAACTGAAATTTAGTATCTATGGTGTTTTTAATATTCCACTCATAATCTGCCAAACCATAGGCTTTTTTTAGTAAAACCCGGCCATCTTTCGACACAAGAACAGCTCCGCTAAAATGATTTATTTCAACCTGAGCCTGCATATATTTCTCAAGATTGGCTGGCCCATTTTTCTGTCCAAAAATAAGAATTGGGAATAAAAGTAATATTAGGATTGGCTTCATAAACTATTGAATGACATGATTAAGCTGCAATGTTACTATTTAATCAATCATCATCATTGTATTTTTGTAAACCCTGCTAAATAAACATCCATTTTATGAGATCTTTTTCAAGTGTTGTTATTTTTGAAAAAAAAACTTTTGGGGTAAAACCTGTTAATTTTTTAAAATCCCTGATCATATGTGACTGATCAAAATAATCCACACTATAAGACAACCCTGCTCTATTTTTGTCGTCAAGCTGGCTTTGAATAGCAGCTCTGAATCTGATGATTTTTTTGAACTGGGAAGGTGTTTTACAAATATGCTGATCGAAATGCTTGTTGATTGTTGTTCGTGACCGACCCGTTGTATAAGACAATTTCGTCATAGATTGATTGAGGTTACTGGCATCGAACATTTCAGTCAGTACCTCAGCCAGCAAAACATTTTCAAACGGACGAAATTTTGAAAGCCAGTACAATTCTATCGCCTTGATTTTTTCAGCGGGGTCTTTTAAGGAAAGAATACTTGTCATGGTTTCTTTATAATCCTCATATGGATTAAAATCCGGGAAACTTCCCTCTGAATAATCTCTTAAATTATTCGGTATAAAAGCATTGATCCCCAATGGCTTAAAATAGGTAGTAATTTCATTGATTACGCCTTCATAGCTGACCAATACCGGTTCATTAAAATCGCTTACCAGATTGGTTTCAATGGGGTTGGACTGGCAGTATCTGGTTGTTATTTTGTTTTTAGTGGTCAGAGTTTCTGTTTTCTCACTAGCCGTGACAATGGTATAGATGCTCGGAAAGGTAAAATAAGTAGCAGAGGATTCTTCAGAGGGCTGCTCGAGAATATAAAAGCATTCAATATACTTTTTGAGAATAGGATTTTCAGGTCTATAGATTTTTATGGTCATCCTTTTTAGCTTTTAAATTTATGGGAATCCAGCTCAATTAGAAAAGGAAAGATACAAACTAAAATACCCAACAGAATTCAAACCAAAACAAATAATTTATACAATTTTAATTATCAAACATATATATCTAAAATACATGCACAATCTTTTAACAATGGGTTCGATACACCAACCCGCAAGTTCACAAAAAACCAAACAATTCATACGAAAGAGCTATATTTAAACAATAATTACCATGATATGCCAAAGCAGATCTTGAAAACACCTTTTATACAAAATTGATTTATACAACACTTTTAAACATTGCAGTTTTCCAGGGATTCATCTTAGGCTTAGTCATTTTAAAGTCTTCCCTGTTCAATAGCAATTCCAATAAATATTTAGCCTACTTACTATTTACGCTTTCAATTATTTTACTGAATTATGTTTTTGAGCTTCATCACGTATTTGCCTCCTATCCTCTTCTACATTTTACAGACAATATCAATTGGGTATTTCTAATGCCTGCTTTCCTATTCCTGTTTATCATAAACCGGATTGATCATACCAGAAAATACAAACAAAAAAAATATTTGTGTTTTATCCCATTTGCCTTTTCCGCTGTCCTTAACATTATCAACGATCTTGATCATGTTGCAGGAGTTTATACCTTGTCTGAGTCAGGCATGGTTATCATCCAAATATTGAATCTGATTCAAATTTTTTTAGCCATTACATTCATTCCATTCCTTCCAGTTTACTCTTATTTTATGATAAAACATTTAAAAGATTCACAGGAAAAAAAATGGATACTTACCTTTTTGACAATTGTTTCTTCTGTGCTGTTTATTTGGCTTATTACCGCTCTATCCGGCTTATTTTTCGACTATGACATTTCTTCCACGATGCGTGTCATAGCTTTATTGGCTACATTCATTATTCATTGGACAGCTTATATCGGTATTTACAAATATAAACTGGCCAAAAATAAAGATGCCATCTATAATTTACTCAATAATGATACCGCTGTTTTGTATACCCATCTGCCAGTGGTACATAATAGCACCCCACAAGAGTATAAGGAATCTATTACGGCAGATAATCTTTATTTTCAAAAACTGGAACTTCTTTGCAAAGAAGAGCACATTTATACCGACAGTACATTAAACAGAGAAAAAGTTGCCGAAAAACTAGGCATAAGCGCAGGGTATCTTTCACAAATTGTAAACACAATAACAGGAGATAACTTTGCCCATTATATCAATCAATATCGGGTGGAAGCTGTGAAGGAAATGATATCAGATCCGGAATATGAAAACTATACTTTGCTGACGATGGGATTAGAAGCCGGGTTTACTTCAAAAACAACTTTCTATAATTCCTTTAAAAAAGTAACCGGTCAAACTCCCAATGAATATAAAAACACCATCAAATAAGTACCATTTTATCCAGTCTTAAGCTTTTGAAACCTGCTTTAATTTTGATTATATGAGTTTTGCACTCAAATAATTCAAATTAGCTTTTTTATGAAAAAGAACTTTTTACTGCTCATCATTTTGTTTGCTTTTTGTTCTGTCAAGGCTCAAAATGATACTGATGCAAATCCCTATCACAAAAACAATGAAATTAAATTAAATTTAATTGCCCCGTTATCTGGTGCTGCGGAAGTAGGTTTTGAACGGTACCTCAACAAAAAATCATCACTGGGAATCTCTGCATTTTTTGTTTATGACAATACAAAAGAGAAAGACATGAATTACTTCATCTCCCCCTATTACAGATATTATTTTGGAAAAAAATATGCTTCCGGTTTCTTTGTTGAAGGATTTGGAATGTTCACCTCCATTGATGGAAAAAAAATATACGCAGCAGACAACATTACATTCACTGAAGGTAAAGATGTTTATGATCTTGCACTGGGTGCAGGCCTTGGCTGGAAGCTGGTTACCAGAAAGGGATTTGTTTTTGAAGCCAATGCAGCTTATGGAAAACTGATGTTCAATGCCAATAAAACAGATCATGACCAGGTGGTAAAACTTGGATTGAGTATTGGCTATCGATTTTAATATCTAAAAAGCATAACAGAAATTTTGTATGCAGTGGATACATTACAAGAATGAAGAATACATAAAATCCTGACGAAAGTTGGGATTTGTAGATTATATAACCTTTGTTCATTCAAGCAATTTATCTCACTGATAATCAAAACACAAAAAAAATAAATTATTCTCATTGCTTTCAAAAATCACCCCTATAACAAATAGGAGTTATTATATTGAAAACATTTAATCATTTCGTTCACAAAAAATAAATTTATACGCTATTCTTATATTTTTCCCATAAACATTTTGCATATTCACTGAAATATTTATATTTGCCCAGTCAAAAAAACTAATAAATTTATTTAACCATGAAAAGATTCAGAACAAATCTGCGTACGGTTTCTGTGTTACTTACACTTAACGTATTTTTAGCTTCATGCTCGAACAGCATTGATGATGCTTTAGGGAATTCACCCGAAAACTCCAAAACTGAAAAGAACCTTAATGGTGTTTCTTCAAAAATGGCCCAAGAATATTCTGGGGAAGAATTATTTGAAGGAATATTCTTTGCGTATGGGGATTTTGCTAAAAACATTGAATCTCACAAAGAGATCGTTGAAAAAGTAAATGCTGCACCTGCTGATCAAAAAGATTTATTTAACAAGAGATTCAGCAATTTCGTTAAAAGTGTAAAAACGAAGGATGCCGATTATTTTGAAAACTTCAAAAAAGAGATATTGAGTGGTGATAACTCAAATATCCAAAATGCGATTAAAAATGGATCTATCCATATTTATGAAAATGTAGCTATTATCTTACCTGAGTTTCAGCCTATAATGGATAAGCTTGAGCAAGACGAGGAATTACAGAATATGGTAGCAGAAGGCGGAGAAATCAGTCCTGAAGATCTTAAAAATTTAAATGTTAAATATCAGAAGTTTTTAGCTCAAAACTATGATGTTGAAGCGATTCCTTGCTCGTGGGCTGTAGCATGTTTTTACTATGCAGCTTTAGCAATTCATAATACAGTTGCAGTTACAGCTAATCTTGCTGTTGCGGGAGCTGTTGCGATTTACTTAGGGGTTACTTGGTGGGGACCTAAACTAACAAGTCCTAGAAAAGGAAAATCAATAAGCGTTATGAATGAGGATTACTTAAAATTTGAATTATTTGTTCAAGAAATTGCTGATGCTTCACAAAATTAAAAACCTGTTTTTAAACCTTAGATACACTGCCTTAGCAGTGTGTCTGGGTTTATTTGCAATAATTTCATTTATTATTGTTCTTATTTCAAGTATTCCTTTTAACCCTATTCAGTATAAATTTAACTATGTAAGTCAAGTTTACACCTATGCTCCTCAAGGTTGGGCATTTTTTACCCGAGAGGCAAAAGAAGATCAGGTTTATATTTATAAAATTGAAAATAATAAACTAGAGAAAATTAGCCAGAAACATGCGAACCTAAGCAACTTTATAGGGTTATCCCGTAAAGTATCAAAAATGACAATGGAAGTGGAAATCATTGCCACGATGCTGGACAAAAAAAAATTCCCTAAAACAACATGGAATTATGATGAAAATCTTTATGGTAAAATTCCAGATCAGTTTATTACCATTAAGAATCTCATAAAATCGCCTATTTTGTGTGGAGATTATTTAGTTGTCTACCATAGTATCGTTCCATGGGCATGGAGTAACTCAGCGTATAAAACAAGAATGCCCGCCAAAGTTATTAAAGTAAGAATAACATGTCAAAATTAAACACTATTGAAAATAAACTGAGAGCATTCGCTTTCACCCATGCACCTTATACCAATGTTGTGGGCTTATCAAGAAGCCTGATAGCACTGGGAACACTATTAACTCTTTTAATTAATCCGGTTGATACCATTTTTGTACGTAAAGTCTCTGGCAGCTTTATGATACCCACCTTGCAAAATGAGTTTGCCAGTAAAATCAACTTTTTTTATTTGCTTGGCAATCAGGATTTGGTCTTCATGAAATGGGGTGCAATTATTATTTTAGCCCTCGTTATCAGCGGTTATTTCCAAAAGATCACCTGCATATTACATTGGTGGATTTCTTTTAGCTTTTTGCATACCGCAGCAGTAATTGACGGAGGTGATCAGATTGCTACCATTCTGACTCTGCTTCTCATTCCTATTTGTATATTGGATAATAGGAAAAATCACTGGGATGCTAAAAAAGAAGAACATCGTGCAACAAATCTTATTTCGATTTGCTTTCTGTATATGATCCGTTTGCAGGTGGCCATCATTTACTTCCATGCCTCTGTAGGGAAATTTGCACATCCCGAATGGGCTAATGGAACCGCTATTTATTATTGGCTTCATCATTCCAATTTTGGGATGCCTGATACTTTTAATTTTTTAAATCCATTTTTAGGAAACTCTTTATTTATTACATGTTTAACCTATGGTGTACTGATTTTAGAATTGTTACTTTTTTTAGCGTTATTTGCTAGTAGAAAGTACAGATTATCTATTCTGGTAGTGGCTTTAGTATTCCATTTCTTTATCATTATTTTCCATGGGATATTTTCGTTCTTCTTCTCGATTAGTGCAGCATTAATTCTGTATTTGTATCCAACAAACGAAAATTTCAAATTAAAATGGTTTCAAAAAAAATAAAATTATTATTCTGCATTCCGTGCTTTATGGTTTTACTTTATACAGCCTATGTGCTATATACGTATGATCATATACCCGAAATGATCCCCATTCATGGATATGGTGATCATGTGGACGGATATGGAGATAAAATTTATTTATTTTTAACGATTGGATTGAATGTTCTGTTATTATTACTCATTTGGGTTTTGATTAAGATTCCGCAAAACCTCAATCTACCCATTGAGATTAATGATGATAACAGAGAATCTGTTTTCCAAAATATACAGATATCTTTAGTTGTGCTCGCTGTTATTATTACAGTTATATTTTGTGTCTTATTTAAAGATACCGTATTTTAATTTTTTTAGGAATGAAAAAGTATCTCAATTTATGTCTTCTTACCTTCTCTATTTTTACTTATTCACAAAGTAGAAAGGAAATCGGAAATAATTTCATACAAGCCTTATTTATTGAAGGAAATGCTGAAAAAACACATCATTTTTTTGATGAATCTGTTGCCCAGCAAATTCCAATTAACATTTTAAAATCTCTGCCGGGACAACTGGAAGGACAGTTTGGCAAATTTAAAAATGTTATTGAAATCAATAATGAACAAGATACTTATTACTATTATTCTGAATTTGAAAAATCAAAACCTGATATTCAAATCACTTTTACTGATCATAATAAGATTATAGGTTTTTATGTATTGCCTCATAAAGATTTTATTAAGGAAGATGATAAAACAACTTTAAAAATAAAGAGTGACGGATTAGAACTAAAGGGTACATTATTGCAGCCGACTGAAGACAATAAGAAAAAACTTGTCATTTTTGTTCATGGCTCCGGAGCGAATGACCGAAATGAAACGGTAGGAGAAAACAGTCCTTTTAAAGATATTGCGGAATACCTGTTAAAAAATGGAATTTCGTCATACCGATATGATAAAAGAAACTATTCTTATCCTGCAAGCTTTGATGATCAATCAACCGCTGAACAGGAAACAATCAACGATGCAGTAAATGTTTCTACCTATTTTAAGAAGAATAATGATTTTAAAGGATACCAGATCATTATTTTAGGCCATAGTCTGGGAGCTTATCTGATGCCCAAAATAGCTTCTAAAGCAGAGGTATCCAAATATATTTTCTTATCCGGGAATGCAAGACCTCTGCAAAATGTATTATTAGACCAGTTTGAATACCTTCATAAAATTGATGCTTCAGCAGTATCAGATGAAAATATTCACAATCTGAAGAAAGGGATTTCACTATTGAATTCCAGTACATTTAATGCAAATACCCCTAAAGAAGAATTACCCATGGGAATTCCAGCTGCTTACTGGAAATACCTGCAGAATTACCACCCTTTAGAAGAAGTAAAGCACATTAAAGTACCCATGTTTTTTGCTCAGGGCGACAGAGATTATCAGGTAACTGAAAAAGATTTTATGCTCTGGAAGACTGCATTAAAAAATAATACCTCTGCAGAATTTAAGTGGTATCCGGGATTAAGTCATTTGTACATTAAAGGTTCTGGCATCGCATCTCCAAAAGACTATACCGTAAAAGGGAAAGTGGATGAGGTGTTTTTAACGGATTTGAAAAATTTTATTCTAAAATAACAAGCATGTCGGACACACTGAAACAGCGACAAAAAATTTGAAAGTAAGTAAAACTAATAACTTTTAACATGAAAAAAAGTACCATTCTCTTTTCTGCTATTTTAGCAGTAATTGTGGGATCTTCATTTACCCATGCTAACTCTAGTAAAGGTCAAAATCTAGATTTAAATACTATCAAAAAAGGACAAATCGTTGATGTTAAAGATTTACGAGGCCATAAGCAAATTGTAAATGTTGTCATAGACGGATCTATTGTAACCAATCAGGTTAACACAACCGATGTTATCGTTACCCAAAATTATGCTGTAGTAGGCACTTCACCAGGTACTGGAACCGGTACAGGAAAAAATACGAAACTCGAAAACTTGATTAATCATTACAAATAATTTTTAAAACTTAATAAAAATGAAAAAAAGTACATTCTTATTTTCAGCAGCTTTAGTAGTAATCGTTGCCTCTTCTTTTTCACAAGCAAATTCTAATAGACTTGAAGATTTAAACAATGATATAACCAGTAACAAAAACCAATCAATTTCAATAAAAGATCTAAGGGGTTACAAAAACAATATAATAATCGGTACATCTGCTACAGCTATGCCTGGAACATTAGATAATCTAGCTACAACAGATTCAAGTACAGGATATTTTGTATCAGGCCCTGGGACCGGAACTGGAACAGGGACTGGAAAAAACACAAAACTTGAAAACTTAATTAATCATTACAAATAATTTTTAAAACTTAATAAACATGAAAAAAAGTACATTTCTATTTTCAGCAGCTTTAGTAGTAATTATTGCTTCTTCATTTTCACAGGTAAACTCCAGCAGAGTTGAGGATTTAAACAATACAACAGGAAACAAGAACCATTCAATTTCTATACAGAATTTAAATGGTTATAAAAACAATGTTGTTGTGGGTTCATCTGCTACAGCTTTTCCTGGAACATTAGATAATCAGGTTACAGCAGATTCAAGTACAGGATTTTTTCTATCAGGCCCTGGGACCGGAACCGGAACAGGTTTAGGGACTGGAAAAAATACAAAACTTGAAAATTTAATTAATAACTATAAATAGGAGTTAGCCTGAAACTTTTGAACCCTACCCTGTTCATCAGTTATCAATAAGGTTTTTTTTACTATTCTCGAATAATAGTTTATTAATTTCCAATAAACTGTTGTTCGGGAATATTTTATATACAATTATGAAGAAACAAGAATTTCCTTTTAGAAAAAAGATTTATTTAACAATTACCTTTACCATAATTTCAATCATCCTGTTATCGTCTGTAAAAACAACAGTAGACAGTGTGTGCAATTATTATCAGTATGACAAGAATACTCCTTTAAACAATTTTCTAACCTCTGTTTATAATATTAAGCCTTTAAGAGTTTTTAATTCATATACAGGTTTCGAGACTGGTTATGGTTTTTTTGGGACGAATGTATCCAGTGATTTTGTGATCATTTACGACCTGCTGGATAAACAAGGAAACAAAGTTGACAGCAAGAAATTTAAATTGAATACCAAAGAAGCCAGCGTTCGTTTTACTTCTTTAAACAGGTTATTTCTTGATAAACTGACGGGAGACAAAAATGAAATGTTTAATAAATATATTGACATTGTACTGAAAGAAATGTCAAAGCACATTTATAATCAATATAATGGTAAGTATGGGGTTCATCTCAAGGTATATCTTTACAATTACCCAGCATTACAGGAATATGTAAAAGGCAAGAATAAGACAGAATTATTTTTAACTAATGAAATGACCTATATTAAATAATGGACAGAATTTATACTTTTTTCTTTACTCAGCAAAATAACAATTTTTGGCTTACCTTTTTCAGAATCGCAATATCTTTACTCATCATCATTCATTTTGTATCTATATTACCTGATTTCAAAAATCTTTATTCAGTAAATGAAGGGGTAATCGGGTACAATGTAACGGATATTTTTGTTCCGGATTACTTAATAAATTTACCCAAAATCATTATTTTTTTTGATACAATAGGGATTGCCCCTGATACGACAATTCTATCATTTAAAATCCTTTTCCTGGCTGCTTTAGGTACGTTGTTATTAGGCTACAAACAAAACCTATCAGCACTTATTGTTCTTTTTTTACAAATCGCTCTCGTAAAAACTAACTCCTATTATGCTTATGGCGTTGATTTTTTCACCAGCATGTCTCTTTTTTATCTAGCCATCATTCCTCGTGATCTGTCATCACTCGCATTATCTCCTTTTAAACGATTATTTCAAATTCATGTATCAATCGTATACTTTTTTGCAGGTTTTGATAAGATCATTGGCACCAACTGGTGGAATGGAGAAAACATATGGAAGGCCATTAATTTACCTTTCGCTACCAATACATATGACATTACATTTCTAGGACATTTTCCTATCTTATTAACTGTTTTTGGACTGTTAACCGTTATTTTAGAGCTGACTTATCCTTTTTTTGTATGGCAGCCAAAAATTTCAAAATACTGGATATATTTAACGATTTTAATGCATGTGGGAATAGCATTTATATTAAATCTGTATTTTTTTAGTTCCATAATGATCATTTGGAATCTGACTTTACTGTTTTCTTTTAACAATGAAAAACCTACTCAGTCTTAATCTTACTGATTAAAAAAATCCGTTTCAGTGGCGAAACGGATTTTTTATGCTAAAGATGATGTATTGGGGTATTTTAAAACCAATCGAAGGATTAGCTTTTCTTTTTTACCTATATTTGATTTGAATGGAAAATTAGGAGGTCACCCCCAATGGAAACTAGAAATTATTCATCAGAAATCCTGAACACAGACTGAAATATGAGAATTGCAATATTCGGTGCTCACCAAGTTGGTAAAACCACATTAGCAGAAGAACTTCTTGAAAACCTTCCCGGATATACATTGGAAACAGAGCCTTATTATCAAATGGAATCTTCAGGTTTTGAATTTTCAGAAGAACCCAATGCAGAAGACTTCGTTGAGCAGTTTAATTATTCCGTACAACTTATTTCCCAAAGCGGTAACGATGTACTATTTGACAGATGTTTCATTGATATCTTAGCTTATCTTCATATTCTTGATCCGCACCGAAATATTAAGCCTCTTTTTGAAAAAGCCCAGGCCATGATTTCCGAAATTGATCTTTTTGTATTTGTTCCCATTGAAGAACCGGATCTGATCCATGAGCATGAGATTGACTTTCCCAAACTTAGAAATCAGGTTAATGATGTACTCCACGACTGGATTGATGATTTTGGAATAGAAGCAGTCAAAGCAAGTGGTACAGTATCGAAACGGAGAGATCAGGTGCTTGCTAAAATTTCATGATCAATGATGACCTATCAAAAAAATCAGAGCAGAAATAATCTACTCTGATTGGGTATTGATTAGCAATTATTTAAATTCTTTTCAGAACAAATTATGAATTATCTGAAAAGAGCATATCTTTTTCAGTTACTGTTTTTGCAGCCTTATCATTCACATACACAGGGATACCGCCTACCCACGTTTCCAATACCGGAATATCTCTCATTTTCATATATTGCAACGATGGGGTATTTAATGAAAGAGGATCTTGTTCCAGGATAACGAAATCTGCAAAATATCCTTCCTCTAAAGACCCTACCCATTTATCCGCATAACACTGCCAGGCAGCATCATAAGTAACCGCAATCAAAGCCTGCTCTGGGGTAAGACGCTCGGCGCTGTTTAACACTTCAACCTCCGTTGGATTCTTTTCCATGATTCTGGTAATCGACTGTTCCATCATTCTTAAAGGGCCTAATGGGCTTACCTCATTGTCGCTATGAAGGGTAATTCTCATACCAGCGGCAAGCGTTGATCCGCAAAGGTCAAGCATCTGCGCTTTCTCACCAAAGATCACTTCCTTAAAAGCATAGCCCCAATAGCCTACATGCCCGATAAGGAAGCTTGGAGAAACTCCCATCTGAAGCATATTGGTAATTTGATCCGCTGTCAGCAGCGAACAGTGTTCTATACGGTTACGAAGCTCACGGCCTTTATATTGAGCAAGACTACGCTGATAAGCATTGATCGCAAATGTTACGGCCTGATCTCCATTAGCGTGAACCATTAGCGGCCAGCCTTTTACAGCCACCACCGTATTGATTAATGTATTATAGCTTGGCGGAATTGTATGGGCAGGAATACCTGTCTGCGGAAAATTAAATACCCCTGTATTATTAGCAGGATCACACAGGTAAGGAGCGCTCTGATAACCAGTCAGTCCTTGGTTGGAACCATCTGAAACCACTTTAATATGTCCGTAATATACAGGTTTATAGTGTTCCGGTTCTTGATAAGGTTCAAGTTTATCTACATCTGCCTGGTTGGAACAAAGGTATGCTCCACCCGTTCTTACCCATTCAGGGTGAGTCTCGAAATATTTGGTTAAAAGTATTTCTGAGTCCTTATTCAGACCCGCATCATACATAAAAGTAACACCTCTTGAATTGGCTGTATTGAAAAGATTGGTAAGATACCTGTTAATCTCTATGCTCATCGCAATGATCTGCAGCTTTACCGTCTTCAATGCAGGAGTCATCTGTAAACCTTCCTGCAATTGGCCTTTGGTTTCACTGATATATTTATCAACAGTTTTATACTCGTCACTGATATCAGAATTATTTTTAAACACATGTTCCAGCGCCTTGGTATTCAGATAAAGGGTATGCATGGAAGCACTTAACAGCATCATTGGGGTATCATGATTAATACTATCAAGTATTACATTATCAATCGTTATTAGTTCTTTTTTACCATTTTTATCTTCAAAAGGCATTAACGAAGGATCTAATCCTCTTCCTAAAATAACAGGTCCGGGAATTTTAGGAACGTGATTGTTGATGATTGTTCCCACAGATGCCAAATCGTATATAGCTTTTAAATTTTGTCCTTCAAAAGGGCTCAGATCCAGCCAGCCATGCATCATTGCGGTAGGAACCATATGAACGTGAGGTTCTATCAGACCAGGAAGTAAAGTTTGAGTACCGGTTAATTCTCTTCTTTGAAATCCCTGATACTTCTCTTTCATATACGATTCTACCTGATCTTTTGTACCGGTTACCACAACTTTTCCATCCGCAATCCCAACAGAGGGAACGGTGTCTGTAGATCCTCCAATCATAGGACGGATGGTTCCTCCGCTGATCATCAGGGTTTGTGGTTTTTCGTGGGTTGCTTTTCCGGAACCCGGATTTATTTTGGTCATATTTTCTGCACTGAAGAGTTCTTCTTTAAGAACATCTAAAACAGGATTGTGGCAAGAGCAATGCGTGCAGCCATGCGTGTGTGAGTGTGATTTTTCCATAAGAATAATTGGGTTTAAAAGTGTGTGTAAGTTTAATTCTGTTTGTATCGATTTTTAATTGTGATGTACATAGTAATACAAGCCTGTCATGGGATGAGGCTTATGATATGATGAGAATAAATAAGGATTGTTTTTAGAATATTATACTCAAGTAAATACTGGGATGTGAATAAATTTCATTTGTTTTCATGTTTTAGTTTATTTCATAAAAATAATAAAAATATCCGTTCAAAACTTATTTTATCACTTAATATTGATTAATTATTTACATCTAATTTTTTAATTTACAGTACGTTGCTACTTAATTCACAATTCCATTCTGAATCTTTCAAATGGTTTACCATGCATGGTATCTCGAAATTCTCCCTCCTGAAGTGTAATCAATCCCACTTCTTTCTGGTGAAATAACCCGTTAAATATCAATTATCGAAGTCTTTAAATGACTACATTAGCAAAGAATTAAAATGCGCTGAGATTTCTTATGAAAAATATATTCCGTGTATTGCTTATTTCAATGGTACAGCCTGTACTGGCACAAACCAAATTAGAAAAGGCAATTACCAATCTTGAGGATAATTACGAGCAGGAGAAAGTATATGTACTTACCGACAAATCCCAATATGCTGCCGGTGACAAAATATGGTTTAAAAGTTTCGTATTTGACGGATATAACCGTTCTCCATTATCTACTACCCTATTTGTTGAGCTGTACAATTCTGATAAAAAATTAATAGACTGGAAAACCATACTGTTGACCAATGGGGAAGGCAGTGGAGATTTTCAGCTGAAAGAAGATCTTCCCGAACAGGTTTATTTTGTAAGAGCTTATACTCCTTACATGACTAATTTTAATGAAGATTTCCAAATTGTAAAAACCATTCCGGTTTATAATCCAGGCTCAGCAGAATCATTAGTTATTGCAAAAAATTCCGATTGGTCTGCAAAAGCTTTTCCTGAAGGCGGAACTTTCATTAGTGGTATGCCTACAAAATTTGCAGTGAGGCTGTCATCCAATTCTTCACTGCCGGAAAACTGGTCCGGAAAAATAATAGATTCTCAAAATCCCAATACTCCCATCACGACATTTAAATCTTTTGATAAAAATGTTGCCTCTTTTAAAATAACTCCGGCCTCAGGAAAAAAATACCAGGCCATTATTCAGGACAATACGGGGAAAAGTCAAACCATAGATCTGCCACAGGTTGCAGACAGCGGGCTTAATATTGAAGTTTCCAGCACAAAAGAAGGGATAAAATATGCTCTTAAAGGAGTTAATCTGAAACAACAGCTTCAGGGTTATAAAATTGTCGGAATGATCAATAACCATCTTGCCTACAGAGCGAATATCAATCAATTAACCAATGAAGCATCCAGTCTTATTCCTACAAAAATAAGTAACGGAGCAAACGGTATTTTACAGTTGGTTATTTTTGATGAACAGGATAACGTTGTAGCAAAAAGGCTTTGCTTTATCAAACCCGGCAATTTAAAGATTGAGAAAGCAGAAATAATAGGCCAGAGCTTAAAACCAACGCCAAGAGCTTTCAATAGCATTGATCTTTCTCCAGAGTCTTATTTTAAAAATTACACAGTTCTGGTAAGCGAAGATGATGGCACTCAAACTCAGGAAGAAGAAAATATCCTGAGCGGACTTTGGTTGACAGGAGATTTCACCACAAGAATAGACAACCCGGCACAATATTTCTCCAAGAATGCCAACAGTGAAGCTCTTGATGCCCTGCTTATTTCTGAAAACTGGAAAAGATTCGACTGGAATTCTGCACTCAGCGGATCTACACCCTCTATTAAGACCAAATCTGAGCAATATCTTTCCTACAGGGTAAAACCTATTAAAAATAATACAATGCTGGTGAACACCACTGTCAATTTAATATTGAGATTGGGTAAAAATACACCTAGCTTTAATCAGTTTAAAACAGATCAAAACGGATATATTTATTTAAATAATCTCAATAATGACGAACCTTTAGACGTATCATTTTTCGTAAATTCAGAAAACAAAGAATCAGGAAAGGATGATTTGTTTGTCACCATAGAGCCGTTAGTTACGCCTACACAATTTAAAGGTAACTTCCCTGCTACCAAATACACATTGGTAAAGACCAATAAAAATAAGACGGTTTCTCCAAAAATCTCCAGAGCCATCAATACCCAAAAAAATATTAAAAAGAAAGAAAGTGCTGAAATACAGATTCAGGAAGTTGCTTTGGTAGGAAAAAAGAAAGATCCCACAGAAGAACTGGACAAACAGCTGTCCAGTGGAATGTTCAGTTCTGTCAATACCACTATATTTGACTTCGTTAACGAAAACCAGCATACCGGAGGATCAATGAATGTATTAGACTGGCTGCAAGGAAGAGCTACTGCCGGATTAACCTTTCAAAGAAACAGTTCAGGGATCAATGTTCCTTCTATCCGCGGCCAGCAGGCTAAACTGTATTTGGATGAAATATCTACAGATGCCACCATGATTGCCAACCTTCCTATCAGCAATATAGCGATGGTAAAAATCATTAAAGGATCAGGACTGGTAGGTGATGCCATAGCCGTCTATACCATGAAAGGGAATATGAAATCCAAAAGCGATGAAAAAGAAGCACCGAAGAACAATGCATCAATCATCAAAGGATATGATAAACCTTCAGAATTCCCTATTGAAATGATCGATGATAATGCTCCGGAAAAAATTGAAAGTGATACCCGCGAAACCCTTTACTGGAACCCGAATTTATTTGACAGCGATTACGTCCCTCCAAGAATTAAATTCTTCAACAACGACAGCGCCAAACAATATAAAGTACTGATCATAAGCTTTGATGAAGACGACAACATTCTTTATGACCAGCAGATTTTGAAATAATAAAAAGCCTTTCAGTTTTCCTGAAAGGCTTTTTAGTTTTGAAGAAGGAAGCTGGAAGAAGGAAGTGATAATGGTTATAAAGAACAGATATTTGTCTGTTTTTATAAATGAACGAATTTTATGCTGCAAACATTAATCATTATAAAAAAATCATCTTTTCCTTTCTGGAAGGCAGTTACAATATAAACCCATCCTTGTCAAGGTTTAAAACCTTGACAAGGATATCAAACGAAGGTATTTTGTATGAAACTTACACTTTAAAGACAAAAACAGTACGCTGTCTTTTTACTTTACCCCTACGTAGCGGTTCCAGAATATTCTTTTGCGGTTCCAGACCCATCCGGAGCAATATAAAACCCTTCCCCTGGGGTTCACCAACCAGAAATTAGGGATCACAGACCTATCGGGAGAACATACAGACCTTAAAAGAGTATTTCAGAACCCCAAAATAGCGTTCCAAAACCTCAACTGAGATATCCGGAACCTTAAAGAATGATATCGGGAAACTTTTTGTATTGTAAACAGCAGAAATTTTCCAAAAAAACATCATCTTTTAAAAGAAACTCCCAAATATTCCGTTTAATTCTTAAATTTGGCTTATGCGAAAGAATCTTTATTTCATCATTATATTATGTACGCTTACCAGTTGCTATACTTATCAGGTAAAAAAGCCAGTGGATCCGGCTACCGGCAATAAGCAGGACTCTAAAAAGAATACAGCGATTGCCAATAATACCGCTCCTCAAATGAACACTACCGCGGCTCCTCAAAGCCTGAACATCCAGCAGGCACCTGCTCCGGTTAATATTCAGGAGAAATTAGCTGCGGGTAAAAATGTTAAAATTGAAGTGGATAACAAGAGTTATAAAGTTATCGTTGACCGATGGGAAGGTGACAGTCTGGTAGCACATCCCGTTCGTAATGCTAAAAAAAGTCTGAAATTCCATAAGAACCAGATCAATAGCGAGAGAATTGCAGAAAAACGTTTTTCGCAGCCTATTGCTGATATTCTTACTGTTACAGCTTATGCTGCTATTGGGGTTGGAATCTATCTTCTTGTCAAATAGTTTTTTAAACTTCACTATTCTTCAAAGTCTGAATACAGACAAATAAACGAAGATCTTGATATAGTACCAAACAAAATAGACTGTCTTTTGAGACAGTCTATTTTTATGAATTATTTTTTGTTGTTATGGCCAGATTACCCCGGATTGCTTAGGACTTGTCCATGGTTTTCCTGCAGGGCTTGTTCCCGGATGGGCAGCAAGACATTCACTTACCCATGTAGCACCCACAGCGTGAGATTTCACTTTTTTTACAGAACAATAAGTAGTTCCGAAGTTATCTTTATACAGCTGGTAGTTAGGATAGGCACCTTTCGCTACTAACTCTTCATTATCCAGAAGTTCAACATCATCGCCCACCTCAGCCGGATAATCCACAATAGCACCCAGAACCCATGCTATGGAATCTCTATTGTTACCCGCAACCAGACTTGGCGGAGGACTGAGTGTGATCTTAATTGTAGATTTTGATTGGTCTACAGAGTAAGAAGAAGAATAGGTAGATTCTTTAACACTCGCCAAAGGAATTCCTAAGAAAGAAAGCGTAGCAGAAGTAGACTGTTCAAAAGTTTTCTGAATACTCTTATAATCTTCACCCGTTACCGTGATCTCTACCGTAGGATAATTGGAAATCGCTACCCCGTTCAGTAAACCGAAAGGTCCTTCGGCATTGAATTTCATACCCGGATCCGGAGAAAATTTATATCCTGAGATATGTTTTTCTTCCTCTTTGTCTCTGCTGTTGATCTGTGCTTTACGGATGGGATCAAACCATGCCCAGTACATATTGCTGGCAATATTAAAATCTGTTGGTCCAAAGTTAACAAGAGTAACCCCTGTAAACATCATTGATATTTTGATAGAGTTTTTACTTATCGCAATATCTTCACTGAAATAATTGGCATTGCCACCAATTCCCAACGTAAAGAAATCAAAGATAGGAATAGAAAAACCCGTTTTTCCTTGTACAGAAACACGGAACTTGCTTTCAGATTCACGGCTGACTTCCATATCAATCTGAGCGGTCTGAGCGGTATTTTTAAGACCGTTTAAAATGTCGCTAAGCGGTGTTGTCACCTGAAAAGCAGGTAAAATACTGTCGTCATTCAGCAGCAGTCCGCCATTTTCTTTTTTAGGATTCTGTACATTCTTTAATGCTTTGGATAAGTAGCCGTTATTCATCGTCACATTGTTCTGCAGAGATATCGTAGCACCCAGTGCATCCAGATAGTTAGCTAACACAGGAATAATCGGTTTTCCGCTTGCCGGAGTCTTGTTCAGCAGAGCATCAAGGTTATCACTTTTCTGAATCTGATATAAAGTAGTAGCAGGATTCGCCCATTCTGTAGCAATTTTATCCATAATGATATCAATAGGCTGCATAGTGTCGGTAGCAGGAGGAAGCGTATTATAAGCAGCTACCCAGGCATTAAGTAAAGCCATTTGCTGATCTGTAGCTCTTGTATGGGCATCATTCAGTACAGCGGTATCTTCTACGGATAAAGAATAATTGACTTTTGAGAAAGCATCAATAAAGTAATTGGTAAATACCTGATCCAGCTGCACAGGCTCTGTATTGGCTCTAAGGTTGGAAGAGATCCAGTCGTAAGTTTTCTTATTAAACTTCAGATTAGACGGATCCTGCCAGTAATAAGGGAAATTTCCTTTGCCATTGATGGTGATTGCAGACAGGTCTGTACTTAAAACACTGGAAAGAATATCATTGGCTCTGTCTTTCAGTTCTGTAATAATTTGTGATGCTTCTACAAAGGGAGCAGCATTTTCTGGATTTTTCATGATAATAATATTTGGTATGGTTCCTACTCTTTTGTTGGCTTTTCGGATACTGCCGTTGTTCAGGGTTTGGAAGCTTCTTTTGAACATACCAAAGTAACGATGAAAAAAGACCAGATTTTAGGGTATAAATCTCTGATTTTGAAGCCAAGTATTTGTACTGTAGTGCATAGGCATTTTTACGTATAAAAAAATAATCTTCTTAAAAATCTTCGTTTTTTCTCTTAAGCATACTCACGCGTTGAAATAAAAAACATATTTAAAATCAAAAGCCTTTCAGGGTTGAAAGGCTTGTTGTAAAATGAAGATCTCTAAGAGTACAGATTGCTTTGAAAAATAATGTATCAGCTCAAAAACCGCTGGCTCATTGTTTCCAATACAGTTTCTATTCCCTCTTTTCTAAGCCATTCATATTCTACGGTTGCCAGATCACCAGCGATATAATGAACCTGCTGCTTGTGGTCTGTTGCTGCTTCATACACGATATCAGCAATGGTTTCAGGAGTATCCCGTTTCGCAGTGGAATCCGCTCTCATGGATTGAATATATTGATTGAAAACATTCTGATAATCCGGATGGGAAACCATTTGGGCATTGCTTCCAAAATGAGTTTGCATATAAGCAGGAACCACTGTTTTGATACTGATCCCCCACTCTTTCAATTCATAACTCATGCCTTCTGACCATTTTTCAAGCGCTGATTTTGTTGCAGCATATACGGAAACAAAAGGATATGGAATATTGGCTGTGGATGAGGTTACCGTAATTATTGTTCCCTTTTTTCTGGCTCTTAAATAAGGAAGAAATGATTTTGTAACCAGTATCGTTCCTAAAAAATTAGTATTGATCTGCTGGCTCAATTCTTCGTCTGTAGTTCCTTCAAAAGGTCCCATTAGTCCATAGGCGGCATTATTCAGTACTATATCTACAGGGCTTATCTTTTCTGCTTCTGAAGCAATTCCGGAAATCTGTTTCGGATCGCTGATGTCTAATTTCAGAAGATGAATATTGGGAAACTCTGTAAGCTCAGTTTCTTTTTCCGGATACCGCATAGCAGCAATTACCGTCCAGTCTTTTGATGCAAACAGCTTTGCAGCCGCCTTTCCTAATCCTGATGATGTACCTGTAATGAAAATCGTTGGGTTCATTTTTTATTTTTTAAAATTGATATCACAAATTTGCAACGATAAAAAAAGAACCTGTTTACCATTTGGTAAAAAGCAGTTTACCGGATATTTTTTCTGATTCTGCTGAGTGACTGCTGGGTAATCCCAAGATAAGAAGCAATATAGGACAAAGGAATACGGTTAACCAATGTGGGATATTTTTCCATGAATTCCAGATAGCGGGTGGTAGCATCCTGAGCTACTAACGAGCTTACTCTTTCTAATTTCTGGGCGAGTGCTTTATTTGTGATTTTCTGAATGATATTTTCCCAGTCAATAATCGTATCTGAAATATCTTTCCAGTCCTGATTAGAAAACACAAGCAAATGGCAATGGGTTGCAGCCTGTATATATTCTGTGGAAGGTACATTTTTCAGATTAAAAAGCAGATGATTCTCTTCCAGAAAAATCTTGGTGATTTCTTCTCCTTTGTTGTTGTAATAACAGATACGAAGAATTCCGTCGAGAATAAAACCTACCTGTCTCAGGACTTTTCCTGCTTCTGCAAAATACTCATCTTTGCTCAGTTCGATTTCTTGGGCTTTGCTTGTGATAAGATCTATTTGTTGCTGGTTTAAATGACCAAACTGCAGGATATATTCTATAAACTCTTTCATTATGACAAAGTTAGCAATACTTAAGGTAGAATATTTACCATTTGGTAAAAAGCAAGTTGGAGAAGAATTATAATAATTGTGAATGCATATCAATAAAACACTGCAGAGCTTTGGACTGTGGCCCGTCTTTTCTGAAAACAAGAATCGTATTCATCGTTCCCAGTTGCTTGTTCAGCCCATACGTCTTAATCCCTCTTCCCGCATAGTATTGAGTAACCACTTCCTCCGGCAATATACTGACTCCCAGGCCTGCTTCCACAAAGTTAATGACCCCTTCAATAGAATTCAGAACCGTACTTTTATAATTAAGAATTCCCTTATGGCTCAACCAGGATTCTAATCGTTCCCTGAAAATACAGCCTTCATCAAATACCACTATTTTCAGTGGTTCATTGGCGATGAGTGTCTGCAGATTCGGGCCTTTTGAGGAAGCCAGAATCACAAGCTGTTCTTCCTTAATGCAGATTTTCTCCAGTCCTTTGGCATTCACAGGGGCAGAAACAAAGGCTGCATCCAGCCTGTACTCCAAAACATCAGACAGTACTGAATCTCTGGTATCTGACTTAAACTCCAGCTCAATACCAGGGTATTTATCATCAAAAGTATTGAGGATTTCCGGAACTTTTAATGCCATTGTTGTTTCTATACAGCCTATTTTCAGGCATCCTCGGATGTTGTCACCGCTCAGAATATTGTTTTTTGCTTCTTCCACCAAATGCTGAATCTGTTTAGAATACTGCATCAGGATCATGCCTTCAGAAGTAAGCTCTACTTTTCTCGAGGTACGTGAAAAAAGCTTGGTATTAAACTCATCTTCAAGACTTTTTATTCTTGCTGTAACATTCGATTGGACGGTAAACATGACAGAGGCTGCTTTTGTAAAACTTCCCGTTTCTGCTACCGCTTCAAATATTTTTAAATCGTGTATGTTCATTTCAATTAATCATTATTAGTGATTTAAATCATTACAATTAATCGTTTTTAATAATCAAATATCCGTATTAATTTTGAACTATCAAAAAAAATAAATGAAAATAATTTCAAGACAATTCATTGCAGGTTTATCTGTTGCCTTATTCACAGGTACGATGACCATGGCACAATCCAATCAAAAATTACATGTAAACAATCACATTATGGAAAACTATCCTATTCATTATCGCAACATCAAAGTAAATGATCTTAACCTGTTTTACAGAGAGGCCGGCCCAGCCGATGCTCCCACGATCCTTCTTCTCCACGGATATCCTACCTCATCTCATATGTTCAGAAATCTGATCCCGATTTTGAGCAAAAAATACCATGTAATCGCTCCGGATCTTCCGGGATTCGGTTATTCTGATGCTCCGGATCATAACAGGTTCTCTTATACATTCGACAATCTTGCAGGAACGGTACAGGCTTTTGTAGACAAGCTGGAGATGAAACGTTTTGCCGTTTATATCTTTGATTACGGAGCTCCGGTAGGTTTGCGTCTGGCAATGAATAATCCTGAGAAAATTACGGGTATCGTTTCACAAAACGGAAATGCGTATGAAGAAGGTTTAAGCGATCAATGGAATCCGATCCAGAAATACTGGAAAGATCCTTCACAAGCTAACCGTCTTGCCTTAAGAAACTTTGTGTCTGAAGAAGTTACTTTGTTTCAGTATCAACATGGTGTTTCTGATCCTTCATTAATTGCCCCGGAAGCGTATACCCTCGATCAGAAATCCCTTGACAGGCCAGGCAATATAGAGATACAGCTGGATTTGGTAAAAGATTACAGAACCAATGTGGCTTTATATCCCAAATTCCATGAATATTTCAGAAAATATCAGCCAAAATTATTATTGGTGTGGGGAAACAAAGATCCTTATTTTCTTCCTGCCGGAGCTGAAGCCTATAAAAAAGATGTACCGGATGCAAAATTAAAGTTTTATGATACAGGACATTTTGCACTGGAAACACATGCAGCAGAAATAGGTGTTGAAATCTTTGAATTTATGCGAACATTACCCCGATAAATCTATAATCAGAAAAAAGAATAAGAGAAATATCTCACTATGAAAACAATTCTCATTACAAAGTATGGCGGACCGGAAGTTCTGCAGCTTACAGAAATGCCTGATCCTGTAATAAAAGATCCGTCTCAGGTACTGGTAAAAGTAAGAGCAACCTCTATTAACCCGCTGGATTACCAGATCAGAAGAGGTGATTATGCATCACTTTTCGATCTGCCTATCATAACAGGTCATGATATTGCCGGTGATATTATAGCGGTAGGTGAATCCGTTAAAAAATGGAAACCTGGTGATAAGGTATATTATTCTCCCCGTTTTGGAAGTTCGGGCAGCTATTCCGAGTATCATCTTACCGATGAGTCTTCATTATCCAGAATGCCAGATACTATCAGCTATGAGGAAGCTGCTTCTATTCCCCTTATTGGAGGAACAGTTTGGGAAATGCTTGTGGTAAGGGCTCAACTGAAAAAGGGAGACCGTATTCTTATCCTTGGCGGTGCGGGAGGTGTGGGAACATTGGCCATACAGGTTGCTAAATCATTGGGTGCTTTTGTGTATACCACAGGGCAAAGTATTTTACATGAAAAACTAAAAAATCTTGGAGCTGATGTTGTGATCGATCATCATAAGGAAAACTATATTGAGGAAATCAAAACATATACAAATGGAAAGGGTGTTGATGTAATCATTGACACTGTGGGAGGAACTACCCTTTCAGACAGTCCGCTTGCATTAGCAGATTATGGTTCTGTTGTAACACTCGTTGATATTCCACAGCCTCAAAACCTCATCAATGCCTGGGAAAAGAATGCGACTTATCATTTTGTTTTTACCCGACAAAGCAGGGATGAACTTCACCATATCACTGACTTAATTGAAACCGGGCATGTAAAACCTGTTATAGACAGTATATATCCACTTGAAGATGTTCAAAAAGCTCATCAGAGAATTGAGGATTCGAAAAGAGACAGGCCTCTGCTGGGTAAAATTGTATTGTCTATGTAATTTTTCTGAAATAAATTAACAAAAAACTTCCGGCAAATATCTTCGATATTTGCCGGAAGTTTGAATAAATTACTGTACCAGAAATCAGGATATTTCGAATATGACAAATCTAATTTTAGAAAAGAAGCCTCCTTTTATTATTCTGTTAAATCATTATATTTGAAAGAAACATCATAAAACCTGTTTTCTTGGAATTACAATATGGAAAAGAAGCTGGCGCTAGAACATTTAAAGCTTATAACATTAAATAGTCAGGGATTACTACAAAGCACACCGTTCGGAACTGGAAAAACTGCAGTTTTGAATGCTGTGGAACATCTCGGATATATACAGATTGATACTTTATCGATGGTGGAACGAGCCCATCATCATACGCTTTGGACGAGAATCCCCGATTTTCAGACAGATTATCTGGAAGAACTGGTGGAAGATCGTAAAGTATTTGAATATTGGTTCCATGCTGCTTCCTATCTTCCCATGCAGGATTTCCGGTATGTTTTGCCTCAAATGCTCACGATCAAAAGAGGAGAATCCCGTTACTACAACGCAGATCCTAAAGTGATGGAATATGTCATAGACACCATCCGCAATGAAGGACCTAAAAGGGCCAGAGATTTTGAAAATGAAAGCCATAAAGCCGGAAGCTGGTGGAATTGGAAGCCTGCCAAATTAGCGCTGGAAAGACTTTTCATGCAGGGAGATCTGATGATCAGCGGACGTTCCGGAATGCAGAAAACGTATGATCTCGCTGAAAGGGTTTTGCCTTCTTTCATTGATACCACGGAACCTACTCCACTTGAGTTTGCAGAATATCTGGTAAAAACAAATCTGCGTGCCTATGGATTGACGACGGTAAAGCAGATTACCCATCTTCGGAAAGGAAACGACTTAAAAAAGAATGTCAATACCATTTTGAAAACTATGCTGGATAAAGGGGAAATATCTCAGGTTAAAATAGAAGGACTCTCTTCTGCTTTTATTCGGAATGATGTTTTTGAAAAGACATTTGATCTGAAAGATTCCAATATACATCTGCTGTCTCCGTTTGACAATTCTATTATCCATCGGGATAGAATCAGGCAGATTTTTGATTTTGATTTCCGGCTGGAATGCTATACGCCAAAAGAAAAAAGACAATACGGTTATTTCTGTCTGCCCATTCTGTATGGCGACCAGTTCATCGGAAGGGTTGACTGCAAAGCTCATAGGAAAGAAAAAAAACTGGAAATCATTCATTTACATATTGAAAACAATACTTTAGATATTGAATTATGGCTAAAACCTTTCGCAGAAACTATAAAACGTTTTGCTGTTTTCAATGGCTGTGAATCTTTGACTTTGACAAAAGTAAGTCCATCAAAACTGAACACTTCCGTGAAAAAAAATTGTCCGGATTAAAGTTTAAAAAGTAATAGCTGTTTATCTGAATGTTTCTATTAAAAGACAAATCGCATTATTGAGCTCAATAATGCGATTTTATTTTTATCAGGATGATCCCGATTAGTTTAATTTCTGATTTGTTTTCTGAACAAAATCATCCCATTGCTGGTTCAGGTAAGTGAGTGCTTTCTTTTTCTCACCGTCATTCATCGAAGAATAATTAATAGAATTGAAAACCAGTTTCTTCAAGGCTTTTAAATCCAGATCCCAATACACCTGCGTTACCCAGAAATCATAGCTGAGCCCTGTATATCCATAGACGGAAGGATCATCACTGCTGATGGAGCATTGTATTCCATTGCTCAATAAAACCCTTGCAGGATGGTTTCTCAGGTCACTTACATATCCTAAGATCTGATTACTGATCGGGCTTACTTCCACCAGTTTATTCTGTTTTCTGATTTGTTCCATTGTTTTGGGGAAATAAATCAGATTCAATCCGTGCCCAATTCTTTTATTGTTTAACAGCGCTACATCCAGGACATTTTTATTCAGGATAGAGCTGCTTTCTCCGGCATGAAGGTAGAGAGGAAGCTCTACTCCATACTTTTTATTAAGTTCATCCAGTTTTGTCCAGCTTTTCTCAAAAAAACTGATGTTATGCCCTGCCGCTTCATCTGCCACAAGATCAAATCCTGAGATCATATCCGGAAATTCTTTCTTCAGTTCAAATGCTGTTTCCAGTTGTTTTCCAATACTTTCATTATCTAAGAATTTAAAACTTGAATAGATCAGTTTAAGGGTGAACTGCGGATCTGACTGGTGTATTTCTTTAAGAATATCCTTCAGATCTGTGATGGAAGTTTTCAAAGGATATTTCCCATGCTGAAAATCATAAAGTTCATCAAAGATATACCTGATTTCTACGTGCTGTACTTTATCTTTTATCAGATCTTTAAATCCTTTCAGATAATATTCTTTAAAGAAAGGACGATACGGAAGCAGCAGACTGATCCTCTTAAAACGTTTTTCAAATTCAATCCAATAATCTGTATAAGAGCAAAGATTGTCGCGTTTCAGTGTGAGAAGATCCTGGAGTTCCTTTTCAAAATCAGGAGTTGAGGTTAGTTTTTTATCAAGACTTACAAATCCGTTCGGAACTTTTCCTTTTTCAAAAAAAGCCAGCTGTCCGAAAATGAACTGATCATTATCTTTCTGATCATACACATAACATTCCTGATATTTTCTGGCAGTCGAAATGATCCATTTCACATCTGTTATTCCTCCACTGTGGGTATGCAGCAAACCTCCTTTCGGCATAGTCTGAAGGAGTTCAAACAATTTGCTGCTTTCGATTAATGGCTTAATTTCATTAAAAGAACTGTTATATAAAGATATTTTTTTCTTTTCCGTATCACTGAGAAACTGTTTGCGGACCTGGAATATTTTCTTATCCAAAGCCATTTCCGTATCCGACAATTTTATATCAGCATCAAAGGCCATTGCCTCATTTTCCTTCTCAGACGATGCCCATTTCTGTTGATAGACAGATTTTTCCGTCACTTTGGTTTGTCCCCAAAATAGAGGTGAGCCTAAAAGTGATATATAAATAAGGTATTTTTTCATCATAATAAATATTGGAGGAGTTTTTTGTACTATCGGTTACATTTTAACCGTTAAAAGTAGCTTTTTACAGCAAAAATTGTGCAAAATAAAGCTATTTCAAAAATAATATTAATTTTATTAAAATCCTCAGGTAATTATTATGCTTTAATTGTTTTCTGATCGGCCTCACTTACAGGTTCTGAGGTGTGTCAATTGTGACGGAACATTTTTAAGGACAACATTCAATCATGAGGAACAAAGAAACCATTTCCGAATTCTTTACTGAAAAGAAGTTCTGAACTCCAATGGAGAAAGACGGGTTTTATTTTTAAACAATTTGGTAAAAGACTGTGGATGTTCAAAACCAAGCTCATAAGCAATCTCACTTACTGATAAATCTGTGGTAGAAAGCTTTTCTTTTGCTTTTTCAATCAGTTTATCATGAATAAACTGCTGGGTACTCTGACCGGTAAGCCTTCTTAACATACGACTTAAATAATTGGGAGAAATTCCAAGATGATCTGCAACAAACTGTACGGTAGGTAATCTTTTTGACACAAGATCACTATCATTGAAATAATCATCCAGCATAACTTCTAAACGATTAAGAATGGTATGGTTGGTTATTTTTCTGGTGATAAACTGCCGTTCGTAGAACCTTTCGGAATAATTGAGCAATGTTTCAATGTGTGAAATGATAATATTCTGACTGAATTTATCAATCACAGAATGATACTCCTGCTCAATATTTTCTATAATTCCATTGATGGTAGGCTCTTCTTTTTTCGAAAGAAATAAAGCTTCATTCACTGAATAATCAAAAAAATCATACTGCTTTATGGTTTTGGCAAGTGAAGTATGCCATAGAAAATCAGGGTGAATCAACAGCATCCAGCCGGATTGCTTTTCCTTCGGACCGGAATCCGCTTCAATCCTGAAAACCTGGTTGGGAGAAATAAAAAACAGGGTTCCTTCATCAAAATCATATTCCTGCTGGCCATATTTCAGCTTGCCATTCATTCCTATTTTTAAAGAAATCTGGTAAAAACCCAGCATCCAATTGACTTCACCAATGTCTGCAGGTCGCTTTACATCTTTATAATCGATGACACTGATCAATGGATGTTCAGGAGGATTCAACCCTCTTGAACGGTGAAATTCCGTAATGGTTTTTATTCTTTTTATTGCCCGCTGTTCCATATCTATAAAATTACAAATTGTTTTTTCAGTAAACTTTTGTTGTAGAGGTTTTTCGCACAGATGACACAGATTTTCACAAATATTTACGTTAATACTATTATTTTCAAAACTTATTTGGACTTCTCTACGTCAAAATTGTCTCTTTATTTTAATTAAATATTTACTTCTTTTGTGACTTTTGTGGTTTATTTTTCCCACAGATTGCACAGATTTTCACAGATGCTTGTGGTTAAAGCAGTGCGTTATTTTATTCTTAAGTGTACTTTTCAGCGTAAGAATATGCTCTTCGTCTTACTAAAATGCTTAAAAACTTTTGTGACTTTTGTGGTTCACTATTTACACTTCATCATTTTGATAGACCTCAGCAAATTCCTTTGCAAAGTCGGCCAGTTTTACTTTTCCCAAAACAGGCTGATGCTCATCATAATCTTCATACAGAATCCCGCTTCCCTGAGCGACCTGAGTTTCTACAAAACCTCTAGCCACCTGCTCATTAAAGCCGATATCAAGCCAGTTTTTCAATAATTCCTGGTCTGAGATCACCTTCCACTGAAGATCCGGCTTACCAATTGAATTCCCCAAAGCTTTCGCAATTTCATTAGGAGAAACCTCATCACTTGCTACGTAACGAACTGTTCTTCCTTCAAATGGTTTTTCAGTTTCTTCTGCAATAACAGCCGCAATATCCAATGGAGAAACCCACGGTTCTTTCTGATCTCCTCCCCAATTGGAAATAATAACTCCTTTGTTTTTAATCGTACTGATGAATGAAAACATATTGAAATAAATGCCTACCGGACGAATAAATTTGATGGTAACTTCATCCGGAAGCTGCTTCAGAATATTTTCTACATGATGATGAAACACAATAATCCCCGTCCCTTTGTCCGTATGAGCTCCAATACTGCTGAGATGGATAATTTTCTTCACTCCAGAGCGCTCCACAGCTGTTTTGTAATGGTGACCAATTTCGCAGATCTTTCCAATAAAATCAACATCTTTATCAAAAAAATCTCCTGCTGCTTCCATGGTTTCCATTAAATAAACAATATCTGCCCCTGTAAATGCATCCGTGAGAAAATCAGGATCAAACATACTGCCTATCGCCGCTTTTGCTCCCAATGCTTCTATAGCTGACATTCTTTCTATAGTACTGCTTATCACTGTTACTGAGTGTCCTTTCTGTATAAGCTCTTCTGTAAGGGGTTTTCCGATGTTCCCGATGGAACCTGTTAAAACAATATTCATTTCTATAATTTTTTGTTAGAGCAAAATTCTGAAATACCTGTAAAGAAGACTTCACCGGATCTATCTTCTTCTTAGCCAAAAAAGGAAACTTAATGAATAGATGTATTTTTTCGGTAAACAGAACGCTTTTTAACACTTTTTTAATCTATAACGGTTGCACCTATTTTGAACTTTACCTACCTTTGCCCCTGGGATGCGGAAAAGATTTCATCAATATTTGTACAGCTTGTTATTTGCATTGCTTACCGTTTTAGGTTGGTACTATGGGCAAATCCAGCAGTATATTTCAACAGATATTTCTTCCGAACTTCATTTTACCACTGATCTTATTGTTCATCAGAACAAAAGCTTCAAAGCACCTTTTGCTTTTCTTAAAAATCATGAGGCTAATGATGCTTACAATGTCAGCCATCCCCGTTACAACAAAATCAGAGCTAATCTTTCTGAAAACGACAACGAAAATGACGACAATGTAGAAACATCCGGTTCTACTGAGCTTCTCGCTCTTTTCAAAGATGGTTTCTGGCATCTGATCTCAGGTTTTGTTACTACATTTCACGACAGACAAATCGCTGTTTCACTTGCTCAATCCGAACACTTAAAGCCTTTAGATGATGATCTGTACATCCAGTACAGGGTCATCAGACTGTGATTTTATAATAATTTTTTTCGAAAACCTTATATGCTTTCAAATCCTAATTTGAGAGCAGGTAATTCTATTTTTTCAATTATAAATTATTATAAAAACAAAATTTATCATGGTCAAGAAAAGTCTCATGTATATCAACTTGTGCCTTATTTTCTTGTTTGCAGGCTGTCAATCTGAAAAAAAGGAAAAAGCAGAAGCAGCGTCATTCAACGTTACAAGCCCGCTTATAAAAGATACTTTAGTTAACAAAGATTATGTTGCACAAATCCGTTCTATTAATCATATTGAGCTTCGTGCCCAGGAAAAAGGATACATTCAGTCTATTTATGTAGATGAAGGGCAATTCGTACAAAAAGGACAGCTGATGTTCAAAATCATGCCTAATTTATATGAATCGGATGTAAACCGTGCCAAAGCAGAGTCTAAATATGCACAGATTGAATATCAGAATACCAAAAACCTTTCTGACAAAGACATCGTTGCTCCTCAGGAAATGGCAATGGCCAAAGCAAAATATGAAAAAGCCCAGGCTGAGCTTGCTTCAATGAATACCCATTTGAGATTCACCGAAATCCGTGCTCCTTTTACCGGAATTGTAGGAAAATTACACGTAAGAAAGGGAAGCCTTGTAGATGAAGGTGAACTGGTAACGGAACTTTCCGACAACAGCAAAATGTGGGTATATTTCAATGTACCGGAAGCAGAATATCTTAACCAGATGGATGCTAAAAAGGATAACAATCCAATGCATGTACGTCTGAGAATGGCCAATGGCAAAGAATTCACTCAAGACGGTGTGGTACAAACCATAGAGTCTGATTTTGACAATGAAACAGGGAATATTGCCTACAGAGCTACATTTCCCAACCCTAAAGGGCTGTTAAGATACGGAGAAACCGGGAACATCGTCATTACTTCACCTTATACCAATGCCATGATGATTCCTCAGAAAGCCACTTTTGAAGAACTGGAAAAGAAATATGTCTATGTGATTGGCAAAGACAATAAAGTGCATGCAAGAGAAATAAAAGTTGCTGCTGAGCTGCCACACATTTATGTAGTTTCTTCAGGACTTGGAAAGGATGACAGAATCTTGCTGGAAGGGCTTAGAATGGTTCAGGAAAACCAGAAGATTGGTTCAAAATACCAAAAACCTGAAAAAGTAATGTCGAATCTGGATCTGTACGCCGAGTAACCCAAAAACAGCATTATGTTTAAAAAAGTAATACACCGACCGGTTTTCGCTATCGTAATATCGGTTGTTATCCTGTTTATGGGAGGTATCGCCATGAAGCAGCTTCCTACAGAGCAGTTTCCCAAAATTGCCCCTACCACAGTAGCCGTTTCCATTGCCTATCCGGGTGCAAGTGCAGATGTATTGGTAAAATCATCTCTGATTACGATTGAAAATGCCATCAACGGAGTTCAGGGAATGCGTTATATCACCACCGATGCTACCAGTGCCGGAGAAGCTACTGTAAATGTTGTCTTTGATCCGGGAACCGATCCCAATGAGGCCGTAGTTCTGGTAAAAACGAGAGTAGATCAGGTAATGCCTTTACTGCCGGAGCTTGTACAGAAAGAAGGAGTGGTTGTAAACCCGATTCAGCCAAGTATGCTGATGTATGTGAATCTCTACAGTACGAATAAAAGTATGGATGAAAAATTCCTGTACAACTACTCTATGGTGAATATCATTCCGGAAATCAACCGTATCCACGGGATTGCAAAGTCTCAGATTCTGGGCAGCCGAAGATATGCCATGCGTATCTGGCTGAATCCTGACCGTATGCGTGCATATTCTATTTCTGTAGATGAGGTGATGAAGGCTATTGGTGAGCAAAGTATCATTGGTCGTCCGGGAAGAATCGGACAAAGTTCCGGTATTGCAGCACAATCCTTGGAATATGTATTGACCTATAAAGGACAGTACAACAAACCGGAAGAGTATGAAAATATCATTGTACGTTCCAATGCGGAAGGAGAAAATGTGAAACTGAAAGATATTGCCAAAGTAGAATTGGGAAGTGAATTCTTTGATATTTATTCCAATCTTGACGGGCATCCTTCCGCTTCTATCGTTTTAAAACAAAACTACGGAAGTAATGCCAATGATGTGATCAGAGATGTAAAGGCAAAACTTGCAGAAATGAAAGGAAACTTCCCGCCGGGTGTTGATTATAAAATCAGTTATGACGTGTCGCAATTCCTGGATGCGTCTATAGAACAGGTAATGCATACCTTGAGAGATGCATTTATCCTTGTAGCCATTGTGGTTTTCATTTTCCTTGGTGACTGGCGTTCTACGCTGATTCCTATTATTGCCGTACCGGTTTCTTTGATTGGAACTTTCTTTGTCATTCAGTTCTTCGGATTAACCATTAACCTTGTTACCCTTTTCGCACTGGTATTGGCAATCGGTATTGTAGTGGATAACGCAATTGTAGTGATAGAAGCTGTTCACGCTAAAATGGAAGGCAGTAATATCTCGCCTTATAAAGCTGTAAAAGAAGTGATGGGTGAAATTGCAGGTGCTATTATTGCCATTACAGCCGTAATGGTGGCTGTATTTATTCCTATTTCATTTATGACAGGTCCTGTGGGAACTTTCTATCGCCAGTTTTCTATTACCATGGCAAGTTCTATTGTGATTTCAGCGGTAGTAGCGCTTACACTGACTCCGGTTTTGGCAGCAATGTTATTGAAAAACCATCATGGAAAACCTAAAAAAGTAAATATTTTCATTAAAGCGTTAGATTCTTTTAACGGAGCATTTGATAAAGTAACAGGAAAATACGCTTCATTCCTTAGAAAAATCGTAAGCCGAAAGGTAGTCACATGGGGAATCCTGATTGCTTTCTGTGCCGGAATTGTTATGATTAATAAAGTACTTCCGGGTGGATTTATTCCGAATGAAGACCAGGGAACCATCTATGCCATTATCCAGACACCTCCGGGCTCTACGCTGGAACAAACGAATAAGGTTTCCAGAACATTACAGAAAATCTGTATGGGAGTAGACGGTGTGGAATCTGTATCATCACTGGCAGGATATGAAATCATGACGGAAGGCCGTGGTTCCAATGCCGGAACCTGTCTGATTAACCTTAAAAGCTGGAACGACCGTGAGCATTCTGTAAAGGAAATCATGGAAGAACTGGAAAAAAAATCAAAAGATCTGGGAGCTACCATTGAATTCTTCGAACCACCCGCTGTTCCGGGATTCGGATCTTCGGGTGGTTTCTCTATGAGACTTCTTGACCTGAACAGAACTACGGATTATCAGGAATTTGATAAAGCCAATAAAGATTTCATCGCCCAGCTTAAAAAACGTAAGGAACTTTCAGGAGTGTTCACCTTCTTTGCAGCCAATTATCCCCAGTATGAATTGGTGTTTGATAATAATGCAGCCATGCAGAAAGGTGTTTCTATCGGAAAAGCGATGGATAACCTCAACATTCTGATCGGGAGTACCTATGAACAGGGTTTTATCCGTTTCGGGCAATTCTTTAAAGTATATGTACAGTCGTCTCCTGAATTCAGAAGACTTCCTACGGATATTATGAATCTGTATGTGAAAAACGACCGTGATGAAATGGTTCCTTATTCAGCATTTATGACCATGAAAAAGACTCAGGGGCCGAATGAAATCACCCGTTATAACATGTACAATTCCGCGGCAATCCGTGGGCTTCCGGCTGCAGGTTATACAACAGCAGATGCTATCCAGGCTATCAATGAAACGGCAGCAAAAACATTACCTCACGGGTATAAAGTGGCATGGGAAGGATTGTCTTATGATGAGGCACAGCGTGGTAATGAAGCTATTTATGTCTTCCTTGTTGTTTTGGTATTCGTTTATCTTGTTCTGGCGGCTCAGTACGAAAGTTTCCTGATTCCGTTTGCCGTACTTTGTTCACTTCCGGTGGGAGTTTTCGGGTCTTTCTTATTATTAAAAGCGATGGGACTGGAAAATGATATCTATGCACAGGTAGGACTGATTATGATTATCGGATTATTGGGTAAAAATGCAGTCCTTATTGTAGAATTTGCCGTGAAAAGACGTCAGGCCGGAGATTCTATTCTTGAAGCTGCTGTAGAAGGATCTAAGGCCCGTTTCAGACCGATTCTCATGACCTCTTTTGCCTTTATTGCAGGATTGGTTCCACTTGTTTTTGCAAGAGGTGCCGGAGCCATCGGAAACCACACCATTGGAGCGTCTTCACTGGGTGGAATGTTGATAGGTACTCTTTTCGGAGTTATTGTAATTCCGGGGCTCTACTACATATTTGCCAAGTGGTCTGACGGTAAAAAAATGATTAAAGACGAAGATGAATCTCCATTAAGCGAAGACATGATCCATTATGAATAAAAGAAAAATATATCAATATGCAGGTCTGGCAGTCGTCTTATTAAGTCTTACTGCCTGTAAACCTATCGAAATAGCACAGCGTGCTGAAAATAAAACCGTTCCTGAAAAATACGGTTCAGCAGAAAATGATACCCTCAATACAGGGAAAATGAAGTGGAATGAATATTTCAGTGATCCACATCTTCAGGAACTGATTACTCAGGCTCTTCAGAATAATCAGGAACTGAATATTGTCCTTCAGGAAATTGAAATATCTAAAAATGAAATCAAAGCCAGAAAAGGTGAATATCTTCCGTCTGTAGGTTTAAAAGCAGGTGCAGGTGTAGACAAAGTAAGCCGTTACACCAATATCGGAGCAATGGAAGCCAACACAGAAATAGAACCAGGCAGAGAAATGCCTGAACCTTTGTTTGACTTTGGAATTGGTGCTCAGGCACAGTGGGAAACAGATATCTGGGGTAAACTTCATAATGCTACAAAAGCACAGGTACAGCGGTATCTTGCCAGCATTGAAGGAAAGAATTTTATGACCACTCATCTTATTTCAGAGATTGCAGATTCTTATTATGAGTTGCTGGCACTGGATAACGAACTGGTCATTTTGAATCAGAATATTAAAATTCAGAATGATGCACTGGAGATTATCAAAGATTTAAAAAAGAATGCCAGATCCAATGAACTGGCTGTGCAGAGATTTGAAGCCCAGGTTCTGAAAACCCAGGGAATGCAGTATGACATTCAGCAAAAGATTGTTGAAACTGAAAATACAATCAATTATCTGGTGGGCAGGTTTCCGCAATCTGTGGAAAGGAGTCAGAATTCTTTTGATTCTGTTGTTCCACAAGCCGTGTACGGAGGAATACCTTCTGAGCTTTTGGAAAACCGTCCGGATATTAAACAGGCTGAGTATGAGCTGGCAGCAGCCAAACTTGATATCAAAGTGGCTAAAGCAAGGTTCTACCCTTCTCTTGATCTTTCTGCAGGAGTTGGTTTACAGGCTTTTAATCCGCTGTATATCATCAAACCTCAGTCGTTTTTGTTTTCTCTTGCCGGAGAGCTTACGGCTCCGCTGATCAACAGAAGAGCAATTAAGGCGGCTTATTATAATGCCAACGCAAAGCAAATCCAGGCGGTATATCATTATGAGCAAACTGTTTTGGGAGCTTATATAGAAGTAGCCAACCAGTTGTCTAAAATTCACAATCTGGAGAGCAGTGTGAATATCAAAACAAAGGAAGTGAATGCTTTAACAAAGTCTATTGATATTTCTAACGATCTGTTCAAATATGCCCGAGCCGATTATATGGAAGTCTTGCTGACTCAGCGGGATGCGCTGGAATCCAAGTTTGAGCTGGTAGAGAAGAAAGTCAATCAGCTTAAAGCAAGTGTTGCAGTATACAGAGCACTCGGTGGTGGCTGGGATCAGAATTCTCTGGAAGTCCCGGACATTCGTAAACAATAAATTCTTTTCAATCTTGTTTTTATAGGAGTCTGCTAAAAGGCAGGCTTCTTTTTTTGTAGATTATGACTAAATTTTTCCCACAGATTTCACGGATCAACACAGATGTTTGAGTATATTTCTTCCATTCACAATTCACAATTCACAATTCATAATCCATAATCCATAATCCATAATTCATAATTCATAATTCTATTCTAGCCCTGATAGCAGCGGTTACCCCACAGCAGGAAGTGGTTTCAGCCAGGAGCGAGGAGTATGAGCGGATAGCAGGATCAAGCTCCTGATGCCTGATCTTATGATTAGCAATGCTATAAAATAAGCAATAAGTCTATAAAATAGATAGACTTATAATGTTAATTTTAATTCACTCTCTGGAAATTAACTTTTTATCATTTTTTAACATTTCAAATAATAATACAAACAACTGAATATCAAATTAATAAATCAAATAATGTTGATTTTATTTTATTAACCTACTAAATTAGTAGACTAGTATGATTTATCTCATACCCCCTTTTTATCGAGGTTCATGAATTATTAAATAATTTTGACCCAGTTAAAAAAAAATAAACTTTATTCTCATGAATAAGAATACCTTTAATTCTTACGTATGCACCCTTATGGTAACGGATTCTGCACAAAAGTGTTCTGCAGAGCCTGCCTATTCACAGCACCACTGTATTTCTAACGACATGTGCTTTGAGATGATGTGCAAGATGATGATGTCATAACTTTCTAAGAGATACATTCATTACTGTAGGAATTAAAGCCTAAGAGTTTAAGGCTTCTTTCATCCGGGTACATCTCCTGTAAATTTTATCATTTTACTTCTTATATCCTCCCTGAAAAAGGAGGCAGGGAATTATTATTTCTTACAGAGAGATCAGCAGTAATACACAATTCAGTTTTAAACCTAGATTAATATAATGAAAAAGAAACAATGCAAACTTGGTGTATTGGCCTTACTCCTATTCGCGGAATATGGTTTTGCACAAAGTAAAGACAGTCTTTCCAAGGAAACCTCCATCAAAGAAGTGGTGGTAGTAGCTTTTGGAAAGCAGAAAAAAGAAGAAATTACAGGATCTGTACAGTCATTGAAGGCTAAAGATCTCTCTAATCTTCAAAATGGAAATATTCTTCAGGGAATTGGAGGAAAAGTAGCGGGAGTACAGGTAATTTCCTCAGGACAGCCGGGTTCCCAGCCTACCATCAGAATGAGAGGAATAGGCTCTATCAATGCTTCCAGTGATCCGTTAATTGTACTGGACGGAATTCCTTACAGCGGAAACCTGAACAGTATTGCAGCATCGGATATTGAAAGTATTTCTTTTCTTGAAGATGCTTCATCCAATGCCTTATATGGTTCCAGAGGAGCCAACGGAGTGATTATTGTGAATACCAAAAGAGGGAAAAGCAAAGGATTGAGTATTGAAGCTGATGTAAAAACAGGGGGCAATTTCAGATCTATTGAAGATTATTCCGTGTATACTTCTCCACAGGATTATTATACCGCATATTATAACAGAGCCAGAATTGGTGAAATTGCAAGATTGAAACAACCGGGAGCTGTTCCTTCAGGTCCTTCTCCTCATGATGTGGGACTTGCTGCACTGAGCAAACTGGGATATAATGCTTACAGTGTCCCTTTCAGTCAACTGATTTCCAAGGATGGCTCTTTCAATCCCGAGGCAAAATTATTGTATCAGGATAACTGGAAGAAACTGCTCTTCAGACCCTCGTTAAGAAGAGAAGCTACGGTAGGCATCAATGCCAATAGTGACCAGGTAAAATCATATACATCTCTTAATTATCTGGATGATAAAGGATATTTGATTTCTTCAGGTTTTGAAAGATTCGGGATCAGGTCTAATGTAGACTACGCTATCACCTCAAAACTGAAATTGACCAGTGCTTTGTCTTACACTTACAGCAAACAGGATTTCGGGGAGACTGGCGGTTTCTCCAACCCTTTCCAGTTTGCCAGAAATATTGCCCCTTTCTATCCGGTTTTCCTTAGGGATAACAACTACCAGAGACTTTATGACAGCTATGGAAATGCTTTATACGACTATGGAGACGGACAGGGCCCCAACGGTGCAACAAGATCTTATGCTGTTTTTGAAAACCCGGTTGGAAACCTGCAGAAAGATAAATCACAGATCGTCAGCAATATAACCAACCTTAATCTTGGTTTAAATTATGAAATCATCAAAGGACTGGATTTTACTTATAACTTTGGGGCCTATCTTGAAAATACAAGAAACCTGCAGTTCGGAAATACGGAAGGAGGAACTTCTTCTTCTGTAGGAGGAACGATTTCACAAGGTTCTAATTTTAAATATACACTGAACCATCAGCAATTGCTTACTTATCAGAAAAAACTGGGAAATCACAGCTTCAATCTCCTTGTAGGACATGAGCTAAACAAGATCAAAGATGATGGTTTTTCCGGTTCAAAACAGCAGCTTCTGCTGCCTGACTCTCAATCATTTGACAATGCCGTAAAAATTACCGATTTATCAGGAAGCGGTTATGAATATGCTGTAGAAGGCTATTTTACAAGGTTATTGTATAATTATGACGGCAAATATTTCTTTAATGCCAATATACGCAGAGACGGTTCTTCAGTCTTTTCTCCTGAAAGCAGATGGGGAAACTTCTATGGACTAGGACTGGCATGGAATATTGCAAAAGAAGATTTTCTTAAAGATAACAGGCTGATTAATTCCCTGAAATTAAAAGCTTCTTACGGCCAGCAGGGAAATGACAACATTCTATTGAGTGGTTCCAACAGAGATTATTATGCCTACCAGGATATCTATGGAATTAATAACTTCGGGGATGACAAGCCTGTTCTTTCTCTTAAAAAACAAGGAAATAAAGATCTGAAATGGGAAACTTCCAAAAACCTGAATGCCGGTTTTGAAATCTCCCTGTTAAAAAACAGAATAAATTTAAATGCTAATTATTTTGAAAGGAAAGTTTCGGATATGATCTACACGCTTCCTCTCCCACCTTCCAATGCAGGTTCTTATGTGAAGTATGGAAATATCGGAGATATGACCAACAGAGGGGTTCAGGCTAATCTAAGTGTGGATATTCTTCGTGGTGAGGAATTCCAATGGAGCTTTTATGCCAATGCCACCCATTATAAAAATAAGATTACCCGATTGCCTGCCGAACAGAGAAATACAGGTTTAGTAACCGGTTTATTTATTCTTACAGAAGGTGGAGACCGTTATACGTATTTCCTTAAAGAATTTGCCGGAGTGAATCCTGAAAATGGAGACGCTTTATGGTATCGTACAGCCATAAACCCAACCACTCAAAAGGAAGAAAGAACGGTTACCAATAATTACAAAGAAGCTACTGATTATAATACAGGGAAATCTGCTATTCCAAAGGTATATGGTGGATTCGGGACAGATTTTACTTTTAAGAGATTCAATCTGGCAGTGAATTTTGCGTATCAGTTCGGAGGATATGGCTATGATGATATTTACAGAAGCTTATTCCATTCTGACAGCTATGGGTCTAACTATTCAACGGATCTTGATAAAACCTGGACACCGGAAAATCCGACGGCTTCATTACCAAGAGTAGATCTTACGGCTACAAACCAGAATGGAAATTCAACACTTTATCTGATCAAATCAGATTATATCAGCCTTCAGGATGTAACACTTTCTTATCAGCTTCCTGAGGATTTTGCAAAGCAGGCAGGGCTATCAGGCCTGAAAATCTATCTGGCAGGAAACAATTTGTATCTGTGGTCAAAGAGAAAAGGATATGACCCAAGAGCTTCACTCACAGGAGTTTCAGATACCTACAGATATTCTCTGCTGTCAAGTGTTTCTTTAGGCTTTAAACTTAATTTTTAAAAGAACAGAATGAAAATAATAAAATACTTTATATCAGCGGTAACCATAGGTTTTATAGCGACCAGCTGTGCCAATGATCTCAATACTTTACCGGAAGGAGATATTTCCGGTGAACAGCTGAATAATGACTCTAGCAGTCCGGAAAAAATCCTGGGCGGAGTATATCTTGATCTTCGCAGCAACGGTGCCGGCGGTACTACTGTTCACTCAGATTTCGGAATCATGGGGATCAAAGCAGGTGCAGATCTGATGTCTAATGATGTCATCCAGTCTACCAACCAGCATTTGGGGATGTTTTATAATTATGAAGCTACCAATGCCAGCAACATCGCTTCAGAAATTGTATGGACCACTTTTTATGCAAGAATATTTGTGATCAACAAACTTCTTGACAGCCTGGATAAAAATGCAAATGCAAAAAACAGGGCAATTGCAGGACAGTTACTGGCTTTACGAGCTTATTCTTACTTTTATCTGGTTCGTTTTTATGCTAATGATTATAATGGTCATCAGGCTGAAGCAGGGCTTCCATTGGTTCTTACCGCCAATAATCCAAGCCAGGGACTTCCGAGGTCAACAGTTGCTGAGGTGTATGTACAAATCAAAAAAGATATAGAAGAATCTGTTAGCCTTTTGGATACGTATGCCCGCCCATCCAGAGCTCAGATAGATCAAAGAGCAGCGAAAGCAATTGCAGCTGAGGTATTTTTACAAACAGGAGATTACATAAAAGCCGCTCAATATGCTGAAGAAAGTAAACAGGGCGTTGCTCTTATGACGGAAGACGATTATACCACGACGGGATTTTCAAACATCAATAATCCTGAGGTAATATGGGGTTTCCATAATACGATTTCCACGATGAGTATCGGGAATTATTATGCCTCTTTCTTCTCAATGTTTGATAATACCAATGAAGGATATGCCGGAGCAGCACAGATCCGTAAGCTGATCGACAAGCGTCTTTACGAAGCTATTCCCACAACGGATTATCGAAAGAAAGTATTTAATGGAAGCCAGAGTGCAGCGTATACTTTTAATGGAAAAACAAAAAATTATCCGCCTTATGTAAGCTGGAAGTTTAAAGATCCTACCCTTTTTGAAGGAGATTATATTTATATCAGAGCTTCCTCACTGTATTACATTCAGGCTGAAGCCCTTGCGAGACAAGGAAGAGAAACGGAGGCCAGACAGGTATTATTCGAAATAACCTCAAAAAGAGATAAAGCCTATACACTGTCGGTAAAATCAGGTAGTGAGCTGATCAATGAAATTGTACTGCAAAAGAGAATAGAACTTTGGGGGGAAGGTTATGCCTGGTTTGATATGAAAAGATTAAATACTCCTTTAGAGAGAGTTTACACAGGAACGAATCACACTTTTGGAAGATTTAGCCTGACACCGGGTAAATTCAGATTCCAGATTCCTAATAAAGAGATTAATAATAACCCACAAATCAAGCAGAATGAGTAGATAAACAAGAAACAATTTTACATTCAAATATATTCAGTGACGAGGCGCCATTTACAAGTAAATGGCGCCTTTATTATTGACTAAGGTAAGGTTCTGATATTTTTTTGACTTTCACTTGCTAAAAATCTTTGATTTTTTCGCACCTTAAAATTTTATATTGAATTAAAAAAGCTTTGCGTCTTTGCGTTTTCAAAAAAATATAAATAAGAAAGGTATAATTGGAAAACGCAAAGACGCAAAATTCTATCAAGAAGGTTACTATAAGGCGCAAGGATTTTATCTGCGATAAAATTGAATACTGTTTATTTCCAAGTCTCTTGCAAATTATTTATTTTATAATAATATCAGACTTATAGTTATCTTTTATCAGCTCACCACTTTTATACAAGCGCTGGTTGATAATCTTTCCTTTTTCGTTGAAATAAAGCCATAAAGCATTTTTTCTTCCTAAAGAATCCAGGCGTCCCATTTCTTTCGGCATTTTGTTATGGTGAAGAATCTGGATGGGAAACAAGCCTTTCAAATCTTGTAATGAATCCATTTTTACAGGAATCAGTTCAGACTCATTACCAATATTGAAAATATACTTTTTGCCATTGTTGCTCTTTAAAATCAGTTCATCTCCAGATACCTCATACTTCCCTTCTGTGAAAGATGCTGTTATGATCTGATCATAGCTTCTAAATTCTGTTTTTAAAAATTCGAAGGTTCCGTCTTTAATAAAAAGTGAATAGGTTCCGTTACCCGATTTAAGCTCAACATATTTCGGATATTCCTTATCTTTTTTACAGGAAAGAAAAGATAAAAAGAGTACAAAAAGGCTTATTGATTTAATTTTCATGAAAACTAAATTATTAAAATATTTAGAATAAAAGAAAAACAGGAAATACATATATTTGGAATCCTATTTATTTTTTATCTTTTACTTTTTTCCAATAACAAAAAAACAATAATGACCACAGCAAAACTATTCTTCACAGGCTTGTTTTCCACCCTGTTATCTATTACCGCAACAGCTCAGAAAAAAGATACCTATACTCATAAAATCGACAGTATTATCACAGCTTCCAGTCCGATACAATTCAACGGAGTTGTTCTGGTAGCCCAAAAAGGAAAAATACAGTATCTGAAATCCAATGGTTATAAAGATTTTGAGAAAAAAACTTCTTTGAAAACGGATGACCAGTTTGAAATCATGTCCAATTCAAAGCAAATCACCGCTGTATTAATTTTACAAGCCGCTGAACAGGGAAAACTGGATCTTCATACTCCTGTTAAAAAATACTTACCTTCCCTTACACAGACCTGGGCAGATACAGTTACGATACATCATCTCCTGAATCATACTCATGGAATTACAAATACAGAGAAACCCACAGCTTTTAAAGCAGGTTCCCAATTCAAATATGGCAACCTTTCCTATATAATGCTGGGAGAAATTCTTAAAAATACAACCGGAAAAAGCTTTGCCGAATTAGCAAATCCACTCTTTAAAAAGCTTAAAATGGATCAAACGTTTGTGTATAATGCCCAGAATACTCAATCTCATGTTCCCGGTTATATAAACGAAAACAATCAGTTTGAAAAAGTAAAACAGTCATTTCTGAACAATGATAATGCTTCTGCTGCAGGCATTATTTCCACTGTACAGGATCTGGCAAAATGGGATCAGGCACTATTTAAAGGAAAATTACTCTCTCCGGAATTCCAGAAGCAGATGATGACCCCTTCCACTACTTCTCAGCACAATGTGTTTGGAAAGGAAAGCATGGGATTTGGGTACAATGTGAGATTGATCAAAGAAGCCGGTCTGGATTATTTTGCAGTAACAGGTCTTGGTGATGGGTTTACCTGTCTTAATGTCTATTTTCCTTCCACAGATACTACATTGGTCATCCTGGAAAACCAGATGCCTAAGGACAGTCAATACTGGAGTTTTAAAGAAGCTGCGATAAAAAATACAGTGCTGAAAGCAATAACTTCTAACTAAGTCAAAAAATTGTTTTATAAAGGATCTGTCAAAGATTTCAAAATACACAGCATTCAATTTATCGCAGATAAAATCCTTGCGCCTTATAACAATTTTATTAATACCATTTTGCGCCTTTGCGATTTTCCAACTAAACCTTTCCTATTTATGTTTTTTTGAAAAATCGCAAAGGCGCAAAGTTTTTTTAATATTATATTTTTTAAGGCGCAAAAAAATCAAAGATTTTTAGCAAGGATAATACTTTTTACAATTTTTGAAATCTATCCCGAAGATCGTAGATATTATACAATTCTTTTTAAAGCCTTTATTTTAAGAACAGAGAAAGGTTTTTCTATCATAAACCTGTAGACCAAACCACCCAAAAGACAAGCGAAAAGACACACAAGAAGACTTATATTATCTGAAGTTTCAAGTTTAAAATAATCAAAACATTCCTGTACCATATGAATAATTCCTTTATGTGAAAGATAAACAGCATAGGATAAAGCTGCCAGCTGAGCAGTAAGATAAGATTTTGAACGATACAGAAAAGAGGATGGGGAAACCGCTGCCATAAGGATCAATCCATAACTTACAGCCACCAGTGTAAATCCAAAAACAGAAGCTGTTTGAGAAGCCTGTTCATTACACATCCAGAATGAAATTCCCAACAATATTATTCCAAGAAGGAAAAGTCTATTTCCATTGCGTTCCAAGATTCTTTTAAACAGGGATGAATGCTGCATGAGATACCCGATCAGGACTCCTACCCCAAGTCCATCCAGCCTTGTATGAGTAGGATAATATATTTTCATATACCATAATTTCCAGAAGTCTGTAGAATTTGGATCCATTGCTACAATCCATTGATTCCACACCATCCATCTTGTCATAAAAGATAATCCAATCACGACTATCATCAGATAAGGCAGGTATTTGAACCGTTTTATTAGGAGTAAGATTAAAAGTAATAAAGGCAGAATGAGGTAAAACTGCTCTTCAATGCATAAGGACCACGCATGGGAAAATGTTCCGCGATTGATAACATCCAGCCCGTAATTTTGGGTAAAACTCACAAACTTCCACAAAGGAGATAAAGCCTCCCGTTCCCTGAAAAAAGGAAAAGTAAAGTAGAGAAAAAGGGTAAAAAAATAGGCTGGGAAAATCCTGAAAAACCGTTTTATATAAAATGTTTTCAAACCGATTTCTCCCGTATTTTTTATTTCTTTAAACAGCTGGCCGGAGATCAGGAAACCGCTTAAGACAAAAAAGAGATCCACTCCTGTCCACCCAAACCTTCCGATAATGTCGATCCAGTCCGGATGTTTAAATGCCCGGTAATGATATATGAATACAAGTAAAATAGCAGCAGCTCTCAGATGATCCAATCCATAAAGCCTTTCAGAACGTTCCGTCATTATTTTTTTGTACAAATGTTGACAAATTTCAAACTGCTTTTTTATATAGAATCCAGACAGCACAACATTCAGGATCAACAGTAAAATATTCCTTTTACACCGTAAATGATGTTATCCGTCATTATTTTAAAGCCATTAACATCGTATTTCTATGAGGTTACTTAAGATTTTATATTTTTGAGGATGATGAAAACCCCATCAGAAAATCTGATCAGACAAAACCTATACTTCCAGCTGTTCTTCTGGACTGCCTTATTTTTGTTTGGAACCGCAAGAATGTATGGAGAATATAACGAAGGAGCTTTTAAAGAAGTGATCATCTACAATTTTTGTCATTGGATTTTCCAGATTGCCGGAGCCAATTTTATTTATTTTATCCTGATCCGTCATTTCTTTGACCGGAAAAAGTACCTGGAATTTGTACTGTCCCTTCTTCTTAGTCTTTATATTATTTCCGTTATCAACCGATTTTTTATTGTTTATCTCGCAGAACCTCTTTTCACCAATGAAGTTAAAGACAGTATTTTCAATATTGCCACAGATATTCCTTATCTTTTACTTCATTACACTTTTCCCATTATCAGTGGTACATTTATCTTTATCTCAATCATGTTTATCATCCGGTATAAAGATGAAAAGGAACGTACCATCAAACTTCAGAAGGAAAAAACAGAGCTGGAACTGCAATCTCTCAAATCTCAGCTCAACCCTCATTTTCTCTTTAATACTTTGAATAATATCTACTCTCTGTCCATCAGCCATTCTGATCAAACATCCCAATCCATCAGCCAGCTTTCGGATATTCTGGATTATATTTTATACAAAGGACAAAAAAAGTGGGTGCAGGTTTCTGATGAACTGGATATTATTAATCATTACATTGCATTGGAAAAACTTCGATATCATGATGAAAGATTAAAAATTACCCTAAACACGGTCTTACAATCGGCGAATACCATTCCGCCACTGCTCTATCTCACTCTGGTAGAAAATGCTTTTAAACATGGAGCAGGAAAAAGTTCAGAAACAACGGAAATAACGATTGAAATAGAAACGAATTATCAGCATTCTGTTTTTAAAATTGAAAATACCTTCTCAGATTCACCCACATCTAATGAGAAAGGAATCGGACTGCAAAATATAAAAAGACAGCTTCAGTATCATTATCAGGAACATTTTACTTTTCAGATCTCACAGGAAAATAATATTTTTAAAGTTGAAATAACAACGCCTTCCCATTATGATTAACTGCATTATTGTAGATGACGAGCCTTTAGCCGCATCATTACTGGAAAACCATATCTCCAAGATTGACGATCTGAAACTTACGGGAAAAGCAGAAAATGCTATGCAGGCTTATAAAATACTGCAAAACCAATCTGTCGACCTTATGTTTCTGGACATACAAATGCCTCACCTTAATGGAATCGATTTTTTGAAATCACTGCCTCAAAAGCCTAAAACCATTTTCACCACAGCCTATCGTGATTTTGCTATTGAAGGATTCGAACTCGAAGCTGTAGATTATCTCCTGAAGCCCATTACCTTCGAACGTTTTTTCAAAGCTGTAGAGCGCCTGTTGAGAAATACCGTTGACCATAGAGAAGATTTCATCCTCATTAAAACAGAGGGAATGCACCGCAAACTTTTTCTTTCTGAGATTGTATATTTTGAAAGCCAGGGAAACGATATTAAAATTGTCCTAACGAACCAGGAAAGCTGTATTTCAAAAAGTAAAATTACGGATCTGGAGAAAACTTTATCGGGTAAAGGTTTTGTAAGGGTTCACAGATCTTTTATCGTCAATATTGCTTTTGTTACGGCTTTTACTAATAATGAATTGATTGTCAACAAATATCAAATCCCTGTCGGCAGAAGCTACAAACAAGAATTCGATGCCTTTACAGCGGCAGTTTCTAAAAACAAACTGTTGTAGTTTCTTTAATTTTAATTCACAAAACCTCTTTTTTAATAATTATTTAAAATTAATTTTTCATCCAAACACACTTGGGTAATCTTCAATCTGTTTTTCAACGCATTACACTCTATCAAGGAGCATAAATCTGTCACAAATAGAAATCAGCCCATTTTCAGAAAACAGGATCAAAACCATGATTAACAATTCTTTGTGTAAACAATGAAATCCATAGCATCAGCAGATAATCCCTTATAAATATTAAAAAAAAATGTTACTTTTGCTTTATAAATAAAATTGCTTTTTAGCTTTTTTATGATTAAATTTATGTGCACCAAGTTTATAAAACATTAAAATTCATTCCATGAGAAAAATAATTCTACTTATTACATGTATGTTCGGTATTTCAGTTTTCTCACAGATCAAAGTGTTGAAAAATGAAAGTTTGGTGGAAATTGGTAAAGATAATTCCGTTGGTCTATATAAAAAGGAAGATAAATTTACAGTCAACTACCAGGATCTGAACACTGCTAACCTGAATACCATCCGATCTTTTTCATTCCAAAACCTTAATGGAGATGTTGCCGGATTATATAAACTTATTATGGATGGATTTATCTCCACTCCTGATGAGAATGTTGTATTGGAACTTCCTAATGATATCATTGAACTTCATTATGAAAAAAACTATGGCCAGCAAACCATGCAGTTTATCCAGGTGATCAACAAAAACAGAAAATACATTGGAAAATCTCAGTTTTTAAACCAAAAACAGGTGGAAAAAATCTTTGGACGAACCAATGGGAAATATACCATGTATGACAAACCTGCCAGTATAAATCCTGCTGCAACCAAAGGAGCTGCCAATACAGCCTCTACAGCAACTCCTGCCTCAGGTGGTGCTAAGAAAAAATCAAGAAAATAATTATATTTTATAAATATTGCGAAACTCATTCTATCGGATGAGTTTTTTTATTTTATTTTTGCAGAAAGATCATAAAACTTATGCCGCTTCAGATAATCAATTTAACCAAAAAATTTGGTGAACAGACTGCCCTTGACAACATCAACATTTCTATTGATAAAAATGAGATCATCGGTCTTCTTGGCCCGAACGGTGCCGGAAAATCTACCCTGATGAAATCTATTGTCGGTGCACTGAAAATTGATCAGGGTGAAATCATTTTCAACGGCTTGAATATTGCTGAACGTGAGATCGAAAGCAAAAAGAAAATAGGTTTCCTTCCTGAAAACAATCCGCTTTATCTGGAGATGTACGTAAAAGAATACCTTCAGTTTGTTGCCAATATTCACAAAATCCAGGAATCCCGAGTAGATGAGGTGATTGAACTGGTAGGAATTACCCCTGAAAAATCTAAAAAGATTGGCCAGCTGTCTAAAGGATACAAACAACGTGTAGGGCTTGCTCAGGCTATTATTCATCAGCCCGATTTACTGATTCTTGATGAACCTACCAATGGTCTGGATCCCAACCAGATTATTGAAATCCGTAATGTGGTAAAAGAAATTGGTCAGGCAAAAACAGTTTTACTTTCTACGCACATCATGCAGGAAGTAGAAGCGCTTTGTTCCAGAGTGATTCTGATTCATAAAGGAAATATTCTTCAGGACTGCCCTATTGATGAATTTAAAGGTAAATTTGAAAGTCTGGAAGAGGCTTTTGCAAGTTATACCGCATAAAAATAAAAAACGCCCGAAAGTTTTTCGGGCGTTTTTTTTATTGTTTTATTATATATCCTAAAGGTGCTGTAATTTTTAAAATCTCGTACTTTTTATAGTGAACCCAAAATTTATTTTTATCATGAAAATCCTGGTTCATGTAAAGCGTATCTTTCTGAGGCATAAGTACAACAAAAATATTCTTGTCAGCCACTCTTATTTTCTCACTTACAATATGAATATCTGACAATTCTCTTTTTGAAAAAGAAGAATTGTCCTGTTCTATTTTTGAAGTATTAATACTTTCTACAAGTTCATTTTTAACCAAATGATTACGGACTGTAATCATTAAAAAAAATAAAATCAAGCTAATAAGCATACCAAAAAAAGCCTTACACCTTTTTTTTACAATTTCACAATAGATTTCAATAATGGAGAAAACAAAAAAACTAATAATCAGTAGTGCTATAATGAGTTGAACAATATAAATCATTTTAAAAATCCAAAGTTGAAATTAAGTTATTTATAATTTAAGAATTGTTATCCCTTCTTTCTTCCGTAATAGAAACTGTTTCAGCATTTTTCTTTTGTACCTGTTCCAAGAGCTGAAGTCCTAAAAGTCCGCTGATTCCTCCATTCGCTGAATCTCCGTTTCCTCCGATTAATACTTCAGGCATAATTCTTACATTCTGACTGGCAATATTTTCCATGATTTTCAATTGGGTAAAGTTATTTCCACCCATTGCTTCTACAGATAATTTGTAGGATTCCGCATTCGATTTACCAATGGCCAGAATCTTTTCTGCTTCAGCATTACCCGTTAATGAAATCTGCTCAGCACTTGCTCTGGCCAGGAGTTCTATCTTTTCCGCTTCGGCTTTTGCAAGAAGTCTTGTTTTTTCTGCTTCCCCGGTTGCCAGAAGCTTCAATCGATCACCTTCGGCATTTGCCTGCAGTCTTACAGAATTAGCATCTCCGGTAGCCTTTTTCACCGATGCATCAGCAATTCTTTCCGCAATTACCACCCCCTGATCTGCTTTTACAATTTCTTTCTGCATATCGGCAACGGCCGTTTCTTTTTCCAGAGCCTGACGTGTTTCCTGCGCCAACATTTCGGTTTCGTAAGTAATTTTCTGCTCTTCCGCCAGTTTTCGGTCTGTTAATGTTTTCATTAAACTTTCCGGAGGAACAATGGCACCAATTAAAGTATCAACAGCGTTTACATTATATTGTTCCAAAACACTGCTGATATGGTCTTTGGCCGATTGCTGTCTTTCTTTTCGCGTTCCCAGAAATGCGATCACATCGCTATCTTGCGCTGAATTTCTGAAATAATTTCCAATGGTTGGCTCTAACACCTGACTTACAAGATTGATCATATTTCCAAAACGGGCAATGACTTTTGGGGCTTCATAGGTAGGAATATGAATAATTTGTGAAACATCCAGATTGAAAGGGAAACCGTCTTTACTTCGCACCGTAATGGTGGAAAGGTTTTTATCCAGCTGGTGAGATTCGCTTCTTTCATAAGCCCAGTTCAATACCAAATTGGTGGTAGGAACAAGCTCAACCTTCATGATATAAGGATTGATTGGATATTTTCCGGGACCAATAGGTTCTGCCCAAACTCCTTTATGACCTTTTTCAACAATATTTCCATGCTTAAAATCAACGCCGCTTAAATCTTTTCCTTCTTCTCCTACATAACTGATAATAACCCCAACATGGCCAATCGGAATTTCCGTCATTTTCACCATTTCCACTTTTGTAAACCAGGGATTCAGGAAGTAGGAACCAGCCAGAATTACCTGCTCCTGAAGACCTTTATATCCTCCGCTATTTAAAAAAGTATCAACATCCTGAAACTTATTATGATCATTGATAATTTTACCCGCAATCTGACCTTCTTCTAAAGGACTTCCTTCCATTGTTGTGATAATTCCCACTGCATTGTCGGGAATCTGAGTCATATCCGTTAATTCTATTTCAAATAATAATGTATTGATTCTATAAGATCCTGGTGCAACAATAGCGGTCTGACGGCCTTTTCTTCCGCCATTTTTTAAAAAGGCTTCAGCATCCTGAAAAGAATCACAGTCGACTTTTCTGGCCAGAATCCTTCCGGTTTCCAATTCTACACCATCTTTTGCCAATAATAATCCTATTTTACCCGTCGGAATCACTGTAAAAGGTTGAAAATCGATAGAATATTGCCATATCCATTTTCTAAAATACACCCCGGGAGCTAATGTCTGAGCCTGAAAACCCGCTTCTCCGTTGGTTGCTATAATCCTTCCTTCAGGAAGTTCCTGCTTGCCCATCAGCACAAATTTTTTGGTAACCAAACCAATTCTGTCTTGAGGAACAATGATTAATCCAAAGAAAATTCTTAAAATAAATTTGTAAAAGATTACGCACAAAAGCGCAATTACAGCCGGAATCATCCAGCCATGAAAAGTTAATTCCATAGTTTGTTGTTTTTGTTTTTTGATTAAATTTTAAAACAGGGATTGTGCTCTGGCTCTTCAGAATACGAATGAGCAGAGTATGAATTATGTGATAATTCTTTCGAAAAAATTAAGAAATTACTGGAGGGGAAGTATTAAAAATCGTGAAGATGATTTCTGATACTTTTAATAGAAAAAACTTAAAGTTAATTAGTTTCATTTTGATAAGAAAGGAACGAGATCCTTTGATGGTACAAATGTACAGAAGAAAAGTATTCAGTTGTTTTAAAAATTGGTAATATTTCACAAACAAAATGATAATCAACTGAAAATCAATATTATTATTTTTCACAACCGATATACAAAAGCCTTAAGGACTTATTTTTCAGAACGATAAGTCATCTGATTAATGAAAAATGGCTTCATATTTGATAGACCCTGAAATGTTAACCAATAACCACTCAATATGATAAAGCACATTTTATTAGGGACTTTTTGCCTGGCTCAGTTTTCATTTGTGTATGCCAAAGAGGTTCCAAATCCGAAAACAGACCGTTTTATAACTTCTTCCGTTGTTCAGCAGGTACCGAAGACTGTTATTATCAAAACCAAAAAATTCAAAATCAGAATAGACAAGCAGCCGAATGGCAAGTACCTTTATCAGTCATGGAATGCCAATGCAAAGATTACGGCTAAACCAAGCATGATCATCAGTGATGGCGAACTGGTTCCTGACGGTTCAGGAGGCAACTATTACATCAATTTCAATAATGAGGGACACAGCTATCAGGTTTGGAGAAATTATCTTACAGATTCTGCGAAAAAAGCACCTTATACTTTGGTTGTAAATGATGCTAACGACCGTGAGATTGTACGTCAGGACGGATACGTGGTAAAAAATTAGAATGATAGAAGGGCTGGAAGCGGGAAGACAGAGGCTGGAAGTTATTTGCACAGCGGACAGCTTCGTTTTAAGAACAAAAAGTATTTCTGACTCTTCATATAATAAAAATCCTGTATTGATTGATACAGGATTTTTTTATGTTCCGGATTGTCTCAATTCTGTAAAAAAGGTGCTTTCTTCATAGCTTTCTTTTGCTGCCTGGTAACCGATATTGAAGATCTGCTCCAATCTGTCTTTTCTGCGTTCAAAAGTTCCGTAAGAAGATAATTTTTGAGAAGAAATGAACCAGTCACAGTAATCGAATTTTACTTTTTCAATTCTGTAGGAAAGAAGATCGTAAGAACGCGAAACGATTGCTTTAATAGAATTCAGGTCTTTGATCTTCGCTTCGTTGGGTGGAGAAACGAATACACCAATCAGTTTATCACAATCTTCTCTGATGATATCTGCAGGAAAATTATTCAGAACTCCTCCGTCACAGTACATTTCCTCACCAATGATGTAAGGGGTCGTAATTCCCGGAATAGAGCATGAAGCAATGATTGCATCAACAATCTCAAAATCTTTATCAAAAATTTTCTGGGTTCCTGCTACTAATTCGGTTGCTACAATTTTCACTTCGATATCAAGATCTCCCAATTTCATTTCATGGAAAATGGGTTTCAGATAGTTTCTGAAGATCACCGAAGAAACCAGCCCCGGCTGATTGAATGTAAAATGCTTCCAATTGAAAAAATATATGGAATTGAAGAATTCCAGAATTTCTTCCGGCGTTTTTCCGATGGCATGAAGGCAGCCTACAATAGACCCTGCGCTACAGCAGGAAAGGATGTCAACTTCAATTTCTTTTTCCTGTAAGAATTTTAATACTCCTGCATGAGCGATTCCTTTGGTACCGCCGCCTGATAAAACAAGTCCTACTCTCTCAAAATTCATAGAATAAATGTATGAAAACAGCCTGAGATAAATAAGTTAATTTTTATAAATATGCTAATTTTAAAATTATTTTAATAAAATCAATGGTTTTATAGATTTTTATTTAAACAAAAAAAGCCCGGATTTCTCCAGGCTTTTGTGTTATAGATTTCTGTTAATTTCAGAATTAAATGTGAATCACTTCACCATACGCAGCAGCAGCAGCTTCCATAATTGCTTCAGAAACTGTTGGGTGCGGGTGAATAGATTTGATGATCTCGTGACCTGTAGTTTCTAATTTTCTAGCAACAACAGCTTCAGCAACCATATCAGTTACTCCTTCACCAATCATGTGGCATCCTAACCACTCACCATATTTAGCATCGAAAATCACTTTGATAAATCCATCTGTGTTTCCGTTTGCAGTAGCTTTACCACTTGCAGAAAGAGGGAATTTACCTACTTTGATTTCATATCCTTTTTCTTTAGCCTGCTTTTCAGTAAGACCTACAGAAGCTACTTCAGGGTGGCAGTACGTACATCCAGGGATATTGCCATAGTCGATTTTCTCAACGTGCATTCCTTTAATTTTCTCCACACAAGTGATTCCTTCTGCAGAAGCAACGTGAGCCAATGCCTGAGTTGGGATGATATCTCCGATTGCATAGTAACCAGGTACTGAAGTTTCATACCATTCGTTTACCAATACTCTTCCTTTATCTGTCTGGATTCCTACTTCTTCTAATCCGATGTTCTCGATATTAGCAGCAATACCTACAGCAGATAATAAGATATCAGCTTCAAGAGTGATGGTTCCATTAGCTGTTTTCACAGTAGCTTTCACCCCTTCACCTGTTGTATCAACACTTTCTACAGAAGCGTTTGTCATGATCTCGATTCCTGTCTTTTTCAGAGATTTCTCTAAGTGCTTAGAGATTTCCTCGTCTTCTACAGGTACGATGTTTGGCATAAATTCAACAACAGTAACTTTAGTTCCCATTGTGTTATAGAAGTCAGCAAATTCTACCCCGATAGCTCCAGAACCTACAACGATCATAGATTTCGGCTGCTCAGGAAGAGATAATGCCTGTCTGTATCCGATTACTTTTTTACCATCCTGTGGTAAGTTTGGTAATTCTCTTGAACGAGCACCTGTAGCGATAATGATATGAGTACCTGTATATTCAGTTACTTTTCCTTCTTTATCTGTAACAGAAACTTTTTTACCTTTCTGTACTTTTGCAGTACCAAGAATTACGTCAATCTTATTCTTTTTCATCAAGAATTCGATTCCTTTGCTCATTTTGCTGGCAACACCACGGCTTCTCTGAATTACATTCGGGAATTCAAAGCTTGCCTCCACTTTATTTAAACCATAATCTTCAGCATGGTTGATATAATGAAAAACCTGAGCAGATTTCAATAAAGCTTTAGTTGGAATACATCCCCAGTTAAGGCAGATTCCTCCTAAATTTTCTTTCTCGATAATTGCGGTTTTGAAACCTAATTGCGCTGCTCTGATCGCAGTAACATATCCACCAGGACCACTTCCAATGACAATAATATCGTAATTCATTACTTTAAAAATTTTTATGCGAATTTAAGGAAAAATATTGGATGTTTCATGTTTCTCTAAACTGATCTTAAAATGCATCAATAAAGCTATTTTCATTCAATTTTACACAAAGAAAGAGAATACAAAACGCATTCTCTTTCAATAAATTTTCTTTTACATTGAAAACTTCTCAAAATTCAAAATGTAAAAAAAGGATTTTCTTATTTTAATAACCGCAAAAATTCTGTATTATTTTGCCTGTCTAAGTAATCGTTTTTCAGTGGCATATCTTTGGTTTAAGGCTTTCATCTGATCTCTCTTCATCTGCTTGGTAGCAAGAGGGTGATTAAGGATGAGTTTTTTCTCTGTATTATATTTTTTGGTAAGTTCCTGCATTTTAATATTCACCAATTCACTTTTTGAAGGATGTGGAGGAACTGGCGGATGTTTTTGAGCTGAAACATTCATTGATAAGCCTAGTAACAATACTGTTGAAATTAATAACTTTTTCATAATATTCTTATTTTCGAATGATTTTCAATTAATTAAATTCATTCCGGTTCATGATAAATCTTACATATATCATACCAATATTTTTTTCAAAGAAAAGAAAATGCATATCAAATTGAGGATTGATTTGATATAAATGATTCTGGTAACGGTCTATTTTTCATATATTTATTTATATTTTAAACAAGTACTTATAAAAACTATGAAAAAAAATGATCTGACCAAAGACAATATCTGGCTGAAAGAACCGGAAGATCATGATTTTCCTGCAGCACAGGACTATCTTGAACTTCTTTTCCCACCCGGTGAAGCGCAAAAAATGGTTGAAAAATTAAAGGCTGCTCCTACCCTCATCAAAAAATCGAAAGACATTTTAAGGGCCAGTAAGCTTTCTCTGCTTCCTGAAACAAATATTCATGTGAAAGAAAACCTAAAAAAAGTAGAAAAAAATAAAAAACTTTCACCGATATTATTGGTAAGAGGGCAAAATGAACTCATTATTGCGGATGGATATCACCGCCTTTGCTCCAGTTATTACCTCACCGAAGATTTGGAGGTTCCCTGCAGATTGATTTAGATTTTTTTGTAAAACAATTCCTATCACTAAAAAGTGAATTAAAATAAAAATATTTAAAATATTCAGTTTCAGGTGATTTTTAGCTATTTTTTTTTATATTTTTGTTTGAACCCAATTTTATACAATATGAAAAAATACATCTCGATTCTTTTATTCGCTGCTGTTCCCTTAACTGCACAAGTAGGTATTAATACAACAACCCCTAACAGTACGCTTGCCGTAAATGGTTCCTTAAGGGCTGGATATAGCGAAGTCACAACCACTACTTATAGTATTCTGACGACCGATCATTATATTACTTATAATGGAACAGCGGATGCTACATTTACGCTTCCCGTCATCGGAACCGGAACCACAAGTTTTACAGGGAGAATTTATAAGATCAAAAACATTTCGCCAAATGCGATTACGCTACAGGCTTCCAGTGGAAACACCTTAAGAATTGACAACACTCCTGTTGCTTCTTTTATGATTCCTACAGGGGCATATGCTGAGGTGGTAAACAACAGCAATACAACTGGCGGAACATGGGATTTATCTTTTACCGTTCTTCCAAAACCGAGCAACGTAGAAATTTATGGTACACAGGTTCTCATTCCTCCTCATAGACTGGGAACCGCACCTGTTGCTGACTGGACCGCTCATGGTAATGCAGGTTATGATACAGGAGCAGCAAATGACAGATGGTGGATCATTAGTAAAACATCTGTAGATAATGCCCACACTGCCACCTATGCCAATGCCAGCAGAATGACCTTGGTTTATGAATATCAGGGTACTCCGTTCAACGTTAACAATATGTACCCCATCCTTACTGCAGGAAATAATTCAAGTTTCCCGGATGTATTTACAGCGTCTTTTGTAAGCCTTGCCAATAATGGTACTGCAGGAAGAACAAGACTTACTGTATCTGTGGCCCGTATAGATTTTATCGGAAATAACGGAGCAAATAACAGTAACTGGACAGGAACATTCTTACTGAACGTTCTATTGGCTAGAAAATACTAGGCAAATTCTATAACAGATATATAAAAAGAGCAGAAATTTCTGCTCTTTTTTACTTTATAAAACTTCAATATTCTGTTTTAAAGGAAGATTTTTGGATGAGTTTCCCACCATGATCCTGTAGGTTCCTTTTTCTACAGTCCATTCCATTTTTTCATTCAAAAACTGTAGGTGTTTTATGGGAACTTCAATGGTAACAGATTTTGATTCTCCGGGCTGCAATGCTACTTTCTGAAATCCCTTGAGCTCAATAACCGGTCTGGAAACAGAAGCCAATACGTCTTTCACATACAGCTGAACGACTTCGCTACCCGCTTTTGACCCAGTATTTTTCACATTGACTTTAGCCACAATGGTTTCATTTTCTGAATACTGAGTTTTGCTCAATTGCAACTCAGAAATTTCAAAGGAGGTATAACTTAAACCAAAGCCAAACGGATATAATGGCTCACCACTCAAATCATAATAGTCATTTCCTCTTCCTGTGGGATGGTGATTATAAGTTAAAGGAAGCTGGCCTTCTTCAGTAGGAAATGTTATTGGTAATTTCCCGGATGGATTCTCTGCTCCGAAAAGTGTTTTTGCAACGGCATTTCCACCCTCTTCCCCCGGATACCAGATGTCTAAGATAGCTCCTACTTTATCCTTCCAGGCTGTTGTTTTGATGGCTGATCCACCTAGCAAAACAACTGTAGTGGGTTTATTTAGTTTTGAAACTTCATGAATGAATGTTTCCTGATTTCCGGGAAGACTTAGTGATGAACGATCCTGAAATTCTCCTTCGTGAATTCCGGCAGTAACAATAATGTAATCTGCATTCTGAGCAAGGCTCAAAGCTTCTTTACAATCTTTCTGATAATCATGCAGACCGTAATTCCAGATCAGTTCCACATTGGCTTCACCACGATTTTCATGAAATTCAATCTTAATGTCATATTTTTTTCCTTTTACAAAATCTACATCAACCGTTTTTGTAGAATAGCTCAATTTTTCCCATTGATCAATAACTAATTTCCCATCCAGATATAGCCTGAAACCATCATTCCCGCGCAATCCCAATTGGTATTTCCCTGAATCCGGAGCTTCCAGTTTTCCAGTCCATCGAACACTGTATTCATCAGGCTGGAGTTTTTCAGGATCAGGTGAGTATAAAGTCCATTTGAAATTAACCTGTGCATCCTGTTTTTCGAATGCCGGATTTCCTTTTACATCCGTATTGGAGAAATACATTCCTTTTAATCCTTTCTTATTTTCAAAAGATAGATATTCATGGGAAACCGTTGCAAAATCTTTTGCATTCCAGTCAATCCCTTTTGAATACATGATTTCGATATCCTTAGCTTTAGCATAATTTTTAAGACCATCCAAAATATTGATTTTCTTGTTCCCTGGCCCTGAGTAACCGCCTAACCTTGCATCCACAGCATCTGTACCCACAATCAAAAGTCTTTTTACATTTGCTGGAATGGGAAGTGTATGGTTATTATTCTGAAGCAGTACAAAGGATTCCGCAGCGGTTTTTTCTGCCAAAGGTTTGTGATTAAGTTTCTTTAATTCTTCAATATCCCTGGATGAAACATAGGGATTTTCAAATAATCCAAGTTCAAATTTAGCTTTCAATACTCTTGAAACAGCATCATCAATTCTTTCTTTTGAGATTCTTCCATCCAGAAAAGGAGGTATAAAAAGTTCGTAGTGTTTATATTCTGTCTGAAAAATCACGTCAAGCCCTGCATTTATTGCCTGTGCAGAAGCATCATCATAATCTTTTGCTGTAAAATGTAAGACATTCGCTCCTCCTACCGCACTGGCATCACTGATAACAAAACCTTTGAAATTCCAGTCCTTTTTCAATTTCTCTGTTAGCAGCCAATGATTGGCCGTTGAAGGTCTTCCATCAAGCAGATTATAGGAAGTCATCACCGAACGGCTTTTTCCTTGTGTAAAGGCATTGTGAAAAGGGATCAAATGAGTTTCTTCCAAATATCTTTTGCTCCAATGGATCGGATATGAGTCTCTTCCTCCTTCTCCTACATTGGCTAAAAAGTGCTTGGGTGTGGTAATGATTCCCTGATTTTCAAATGAACTGACAAAGCTTACTCCCATTACAGAAGTCAAAAAGGCATCTTCACCATAAGTTTCCTCTGTCCTTCCCCATCTTACATCATTGGCCAGGTTGACTACCGGTGTCAGAATTTGACGAATTCCTCTCAGTTTTGATTCTTTTGCAATGGCTGATGAAACCTGAGTCATCAATTCCGGATTGAAAGTGGCCGCTAATCCAATGGCCTGCGGAAACGCTGTAGCTCCTTCCCGAACCAATCCGTGTAAAGCTTCATCAAAAGGAATAATGGGAATTCCCAATCTTGATTCTTCCACGAAATATTTCTGAATGGCATTGATTTTTTTAACCAATCTCTCTGCATCTTCACTGGCATTATATTTCAATAGCTGTCCCGCCGCACCGCCGCCCTGATTTCCTGCACTTACCTGTAATCCGAAAATCCCATGGGAATATTGTCCTTTCGGAACATGATCCAGATCTCCGGGAATCATAAAGCACTGCCAGAATTTTTCCTCAGGAGTCATTCTCTTCAGCAGATCCTGAACTCTGGTTTCAATGGGTTGTTTTGGATCTTTATATAAAGGTTTTTGAGCAGAGATAAATACTGAGCTCAACAAGAAAATTCCTATAATTTTAAATCGAAGTTTAAAATACATCTCAAGAATAATTTAGTTTAAAATTTGTTCTTTTACCTTGAAGCAAAAGAACCAAAAGTTCAAGACTTGGAACTCTACACTAAAAATAAAATCTGTTCTCTAAAAATTCTAAAATTCGCGCGAATTTGATGTGAGCCTACCGGTTCAACAGTTGTTTCGCACTCAAACAGTAGAATTTTCTTAACGTTCACAGACTTTATTTTCTTAACGCTTCGATTTCCTATGTCACTTTAATATAAATATGAGTCACCAATTCAACTATTGCATTATTTGAAATACAGTTGCATATTTCAGATTTTTTCTTTCTTCCGGCAATGTAATTTCAATAGTATTTTCAGATGTTTTTTTCCATTGAATTTTTGAGGAAATACCTAATATTTTCAAAGATTTGGGTTTAAAATTTTCCGGAAGGGAAAAAGTAAGTTTTGAAGGAGCTTTATATTCTGATTGTTCATCCAGATGGAAAACATTTACCGTCTTATGATCTTTACTTTGAGTATAATAGTAATTTCCTTCGTGGTAAGGAGCAATAGCTCTTGTGGCAAAAACAGCAGTCTGGTTTTTCTCCATCCAGCGGGAAATCTGCTGTAATCTTTCATAAACGATGGAATCGTAATCACCATTAGGTCCCGGAGCAATATTCATGAGGTAATTTCCCCCTCTTGAAATGATTTTCACCAGAGTTTCAATGATCTTTTGAGAGGTTTTATAGTTATCATTGGGAACATAGGAAAAGGAATCTCCCATTGTGATGCAGCTTTCCCAGGGAATGGAAAGAGCGTGTTCCGGAACAGCCTGCTCAGGGGTAACATAGTTTTCCCATTTTCCAGGAACTGTACGGTCTACAATGATAATCCCAGGTTGATTTTTTCTTGCCATTGTTCCTATCTTATCCATATCAATATCCTGCTCTACTTTGATGGTACGCTGCCATTCTACTTTTGGATCTATAGTATGAAAAGGACGTACCCAGCCGCCATCCAGCCAAAGAATATCAATTTTACCATAATTGGACGTGATTTCATTGAGCTGATTGAAAGTAAACTTTTTAAAATTCTCCCATCTTTCTGGATATTTCTTAGGATCATAGTTCACATTCCTGTCTTTGGGTGGAAAATAAGACCACCAGTACTCATCGGAATGCCAGTCCGGTTTTGAAAAGTAAGCCCCTATTTTAAATCCTTCTTTTCTGAAGGTGTTGAAGATCTCTTTCGTTACATCGGATTTTGGATTTTTTGAAAATGGTGTTTTGGAAGAAGTGATCTTATAATCCGACTGTTGGGTATCAAACATGGCAAAACCATCGTGATGTTTGGTGGTAAAAACCACGTATTTCATTCCTGCCTTTTTTACTGCATCAGCCCATTTTTGAGGATTGAACTGAGCGGGATTGAAAGTCGTTTGAAGATTTTCATAATTTTTTACATATTCATAGTAAGATTTTCCGTGCTCAGGTTTTCTCTGCGTCCATGATTCATCTTCGGGACATAAGCTCCAGCTTTCAACAATTCCCCACTGGCCGTAGGTTCCCCAGTGCATAAACAATCCAAATTTCAGATCCTGCCATTGGTCCAGATTCTGAACAACCAAAGGGTCTGTAGGTTTCTGATAGCCTTCGGATACATTGTGGGCCTGTGAAAATACGATTGAACTTATAAAAAAGGATGAAAGGAAAAAAGGTTTTATTTTGGATATAACCAACATATGGAATAGTTTTCCGCTAATTTAATTATCCTTTGGGAAACCTACAAACATTAGGATTCCAATAGATTAAGAAGAGCGTCATCAATTTCCGGATATAAAAACTGAAATCCACTTTTTTGGAGTCTCTCAGGGTAAACGTTTCGGCTTTTCAACAATAATTCGGTTTCTGTATTCAGGAATATAGACGCGATTTCCAATTGCCAGACGGGAGCATTAAGCCCAAAAGGAACATTCATTTTTTCCCTCAGTTTTCTCATCATATTTTCATTAGAAACCGGAGCCGGAGCAGTTATATTCACAGTTCCTGAAATATTCTCATGCTGAATAATCCAGTCCACGGCTTTGCAAAAATCCTCAATATGAATCCAGCTTACCATTTGATGTCCTCTTCCCTGTTTTCCCCCTAAACCCATCCTGGTAATCATTTTCAGTTTTGGAAAAGCACCACCGCCATTCCCAAGAACAATAGAAGTTCGAAGGGCTATTTTTCGTATTCCTTCATTTTTGACGGTAAAAAATTCTTTTTCCCAGCTTTTGCAGATATTCATGGAAAAGTCATCCCCAATAATTCCGTTTTCTTCTGTATTGAGATGTTTTTCAGAATGAACGTAAATGGTTGCAGAACTGGCATTCAGCCAAATTTTCGGTTGATCAGAACATTGATCTACAGCTTTCTGTAATATCCTTGTACTGTCAATTCTTGAGGAATAGATTTCCTGTTTATTTTTCTCATGATACCGGCAATCCACAGATTTTCCTGTAAGGTTGATCAGAATATCAGCTTTTTCCAGGCTATTTTTCCATTCACCTATTGTTTGTGCATCCCAATAGATTTCATTTTTACGTTTAGGATTACGGGTCAGAATATATACCTGATCACCCTTTTCTGTAAAATATTTTTCTAAGTTTTCGCCAAGAAATCCGGTGCCTCCGGCTATGATTATTTTCATTGTTTAAGGTTTAAAGTTTGGAGTTCAATGTTTAAGGTTTTCCCACAGATTTCGCAGATGTTTGTGATGAGATATGTCTTATTTTAAACGCTGTAAACTTTTAAGAAAAAATCAAAGATTTTTACAAACTGATGTGTACTTCTTCTGCGTAAGATATGTTCTTAATATCACTTAAATGCTTATCTTTTGTGACTTTTGTGGTTCCATATTATATGTTGTCACGGATATTTGTGGATAGGAAGGTTTTGTATTCTTTGCTTTTTCAGCTGATATATTTTTTGGTTTTGACTTGGATTTCTGAACCTTCGGCTAGCATTACTGAAACAGGTTGTTGATGGTTCAGGCATTCAAAATCAGTTCCGTAGATCTTTTGAAAATCAACTTCCAACTGGTATTCTTTTATGGGGTAGCATTTCCATTTTGGATGACATACTTCGTATTCGGAGGTTGTATTTTCTTTTTTGGTAAATCCAAAATAATGTTCTGTGATAAATTCAAATTCAGAATTTTCTTCCATAGGTTTTGCCATGTTCTCAGCCATTATCTGAATAGAATGCCAGTTTTTATCTTTCCATGAGTATCGGATCAGCAGTTCATCTTTATTTTCATGGATCTGGTTTTTCATGGGCATAGTGTGATAATTCTCTTTGTAAATAGAATTTGCAACCAGGCTCAATGCAGGTTTGGGAACAATTTCTTTGATAAACACTACTCCTCTTTTCCAGATTCCATTTTCTTTTTTTCTGACATAAAATCTTAGGTTCACTTCTTCAAAATTCCGGTGAAAAGGAATGGGAAATCCCAACAGTCTGGTATTTAAAAACATGAACCCCACAAGACTTACATAGCATTTGCCTTTATAAAAATCGAGTTCTGTTCCTTTTGGAAGGTAGGGCAATAAGATGTCAGGATCAATTTCGTAATTGATGATGACCAGTTTTCGCCATTCTGCTTTTAAAAAGTTCATAATTCTGTGTTTTAGGGTTAAAAAATGGCTATTCCGTCATAGGTAGAAGATTCTGCGATGGTTTTGATCAGTTCATTTCTTTTGAGCAGGAAATTTTTAAGGTATCCTCTGAGAAAAATGGCATTGAATAATTTTCCTATGATGCCTAGCGGAGATTCGAATTCAAAAATATCAGTCATCAATGTTTTCCCGTTTACGGATTTAAAAATATGCCGATGGCATATGGATTTGAAAGCTCCTTTCTGCATAACGTCTGTAAACTGAATGGGTTTTTCCATGCTGATAATTTTTGTGGTGAGGTTTTGATATACTCCCAGATGTTTTGCCCGCCAGGTTACAGTTTCATTTTCTTCAATCAGTCCTGAAGTACACCCTGCAATTGCTTTTTCATTGGTTTTTGAGGTAGATTGCTGGTGCAGATCAATATTCCTTGCCAGATCAAAAACATAGTGAATATCTGCGTTGATTACTGTATTTAAATAGATTGTTGACATCTTCAGAGGTGTTAAGTTTTTTAAATTTTAAATTCAATGGTTGTCAGAATAATGATAGCCAGTGCCGTTATTCTAAACAATATCCAGGAGATCGTAGGCAGAAAGTTCAGTTTAAGTATTCTGCATCTTCTTATATGTTCCAGAAACATGATCAATACTACAATTCCAAAGTATATTATGTAAAAAACAGGAGTAAAACTGGTCATCAGAGCAGGAATTAAAAGTAAAGTCCCGATTAAGGAAACAGTCATCATATTTCCGATATAACCCCAGATTTTATCTTTGAGATAGGTTTTTAAAAAGAAGACCTGCCAAGCGATCTGGCCAAGGCAAACTGCAAATTCTCTCAGGAAATCTCTTTCTAAATTCAAGTTTAGTTTACCAGAAAACAGACTTAAGATATAGGCTGAAAAAATAACAACAAAACTGATGTATGCCATTCTGTATTTCAGGTTAAAATCCGGAATGCAAGATTGTTCTGTATCATCTTTTGGAGAAGGAATAATCTGTTTGCGATTATAAGAAACAAAGGAGTACAGTTTTTGAAAAAACCAATACAGAGGTTTTATACGAGCAATTTTTACCAGCCATGGAAAAGAGTTTCCAATGATGAGAAGCAGGCTGTCTAAACCATACACGACTTCATTTTTGGTGTGGTCTACCAATGCAATTTCATTTTTCGCCCGATTGAAATCGATGAGGCTTTTATTTCTGCCTGAAAGTTCTGTAAATGCTTCTCTTCCATCTTCATCCAGCATTCCACATTTTGTAAAACCTTTGGAATAGAGATTACACATTGGGCATTCATTGTCGTAGATTAATGTGTGATTTTTGAGCGTTTTCATAATTGTGATTTATAAGGTTCATACGTATTATAGCAATCATACACATAGAGAATGGCCATCATTGGAGTATAAAACAAAGAGATGAGCAGAAAAATTCCCATGAGCGCCATTGTAAATTCATTATAAATTTTTTGATCAACGAGGAGTAAACATATCCAGACCGGCATTATTGTTAATCCATACACCCGGAAATCAGATGACTGTTTTAGTTGTAAAAACAGCCTTATCAGATAGCTTACTAATTGTACTCCTCCGACAGCAAAGTAAAACTCAATAAATTTCCAATCCTTGTACTCCATCACTGCGCCCACAATACATACGATGAGCGTAACCAACTGAATGAAGTAATCATATTTCACAAATGTTTTCATGGTGGTTATTATTTAAAGTGATCCTTTTCTTCTGAAATAAATAATCAGAAATAGGTGAATGATTAAATTTCTCATACTTATTGTTAATTTTATATTTTCAGTAATTTTTGAAAGTTAATTTGAAATAAAAAAGGATCTTCATCCTTTTTTGTTTTCTATTTCAACAGATTGGTAATCTTCCCTACCAGCCAGTGATCATCACTTTTTATTGCCAGATCCATGATATTGTTGATTTTTCCGGTTACAGAACTGAAATCATTCATCAGCTTGATAAATTCCTGAGCTTCTTCCGAGTCTTTATCCTCAATATTTTTTAATTCTTCTAAAAAAGAAATTACAGGTTCAATTTCTCTCTTTCTGCGTTCTTTGGTAATCTGTTTGAACAAATACCAGACATCTTTTTCTGCAACGAAATATTCTTTACGGTCTCCTTTTACAAATTCCTTTTTCACAATTCCCCAGTCTATCAGGGCACGAAGATTCATATTGGCATTTCCTCTTGAAATCTCCAGCTGCTCCATTACTTCATCGGTAGAAAGGGGTTTGCTGCTAGCCAAAAGCAGTGCATGCACCTGCGCCATCGTACGGTTGATTCCCCAATTGGTAGCAAAGGTTCCCCAGGTCTGAATATATTTTTCTTTTGCTTCTGAAAGTTGCATGATGTTCCGCTTTTAATTTCTGTAACAAATGTAATTATATTTTTTGAATTTTCAATAATTTTTGAAAATTAATTTTGAAATAAAACAGACACCCTTGAGAATGTCTGTTCTGGTTGATAAAAATCAAGGCTCAATCGTTGTTGTGATTCCCTGATTCCAATATTTTGCTTCCGGCATGTAGTAGAGATAAACATTGCTTGATTTTCCTATGTAAGTTCCTGCAAACTCTACTTTAAGATCAAGATTAATAGTTTTCGTTTCTTCTGCATTGAAATGTTCCCAATACAGCACCAGATAATTATCAAAGATTTCATAGTAAGAAACCTGCTTTTTATCTATCAGATCTTTCAATAAAGCATTTTGAAGAGTCAACCCCGCAGGAATACCAATTTTTGCGATGGTCATGGGTAACTGGCCATTTATTTTATTTTTAATGGTAACAGTCATTCTCCTGGTCTCTCCTACTTTGGACGCTCCGGGTTTTAGCTTTGTATCCATGATAAGAGGAATATCCTTACTTTCAGGTGCCTGTAATGTATAATATTGATATTCCAGTTTATAAGGTAGTCCATTTTTAGTGGGATAGTGAATATTGATTGTGTTTTCACCCGCTTTGTATGCTGATGAAAGGCTTATTAGAGGTGAAGTATTGGCCTTATTGATTGTGATAACCGGTTTTTCAACACCAAATAACTTTTCATTTCTAGAGAAAAATTCGGACAGTGCCTGTACTGCTAATGTTGTTGCATGAGTAGAACCAAATCCATAATATCCATTGAAACTGATTAATTGATCTGTAGCTTCTGCTATTTTCAACTGGTTGAGTTTTTCATCTTTCTGAAGTGCCATGATATATAATGAAAGGGTTTCGGCATCGGCTGATATTCCCCATGAGCCCGTAAAAGTGATTTGGGATTTTATTTTCTTTGATTCATATTGCTGATCAAGAATCTTCATCAAATCATCATATTCTGCCTGCTTACCTAAATGAGCTGCTGCATTGGCAAGCAACGCCAGCTGATAGGAGTCTTTTGTGACTAAAGCTCTTTTCATCATCACTTCAAAGGAATCTTCAATTTCATTTTTGAGGCCCAGTTTGGATAAAGCATAGACAACGTACATATTTCTCGACCAGGAATATTCGGAAAATTCTTTTTTGGATTCATAACCTCTTCTCACCTCAAACAGCCCATTTCCATTTTTTCTGGATAAAATAAATGAGGAAAGACCTTGAATGAGCTTAGCGTCTGGATTTACATACTTTTTTAAATCCGTAAATTCTAATAATGCAAATGCTGAAAGTGACACATCCGATTCTTCGCTGTTGAAATACCCGAATCCTCCATCTTTATTTTTATAGCTCAACATTTTCTGGAAGCCTTTTTTCATATTTTTAATGACTTCATTCTCTGTTGCTGTATTTATTTTTTTACTTGATTTCAAATAATCCAGAATAAAAATATTAGGATACACCGTTGAGGAAAGCTGTTCAAAGCATCCATAAGGCTCTTTTTTCAATTGTTCCAGATTGTCAAACAATTGCAAAGCAGTGCTTTCAAATACGTAATATGAGGAAAATAAACTTCCATTGATATACTCCGGAATATTGATTTTTATCTCTTCTGTTTTGTTATTGATAATAGAAAACTGATGGGGAAATCCTTTTTCTTCAACTTTAAACGGAAGGATCATTGTTTCTCTGAAATCTCCGGATCTTATGGTAAACTGAATATGGGAATCTATGATTTCATCGGTCTGTATTTTTACAAATAACCTTCCTGATTCCAGTGGTTTCAGGGTAATCAAACTGTCAGACTGCAGCAGTCTTACATAATTGGGAACAATCACATCCATGGTCATTTTCCTGATTTCAGAGGAATTATTTTTAATAACAACAGGAATGGTCATCTGATCGGTTCTCGTCAGGTATTGTGGGATTTTACTGTCTATTGAAATGAGACTCTGAGCAGCATAAGTTGTTTCATCTCTCCCAACAAGTCCTGACGCAGCAATTCCTTCTGTCATAATTCTAAAGGTAGAATTGGCATCTGAATTATAAAATTCCACTTTTGCCTTTCCGTTTTTATCGGTTTCTACTACAGGATTCCAGTAAAGAGCTTCTCTATAATCAAAACGGTAAGAGGTATTGGTGGTCTTATATTCAGGATACACAAATTCTCTTGATCCTGCATATGAAATAAGTCGTCCATAAGGCAGCGCTTCTATGGCAAGATAGGATTTTGGGGTAATATCAAATCTGATTTTTGAGCTGCTGTTTTTATAGGAGTTTACAATCACCACTCCATTTGCAGCCCTGCTTCCATAAATAGCAGTCGCTGCAGCATCTTTGAGAACAGTGATGCTATTGATATCATTCGGGTTGATGGTAGTATTGAAATTTTCTACAGGAGCACCATCAATAATGAATAATGGACTCTTATTGGTCATAGAGACGGATCCTCTGATATGGATCTGTCCTCCCGTTCCCGGCTGTCCGGTACTTATGACGAGTCCTGCGACTTTCCCGTTCAACAAAGAAGCTACATTAGGGTTTTGAATCTCCGTAGTAGATGTTATTGTAGTCGACGACATGGTATTACTCTTCTTCGCCATTGAATTATACCCTAATACAATAACTTCTTCAAGGCTTTTACTCATAACAGTATCTTTTCTGAAATGACCAGAATTACTCAGCGGGCTGGTATTGTTCTTGTTTTCTTTTAATGCTTTTTCTTTTTTTTCAGCTTCTTTTACAATTTCTTCTACATCTATATGGGAAATATTTTGCTTTGTTAAAGGATTAATATCCAGGTTATAAGACAAAATCCTGATTTTCACCAGATGCTTAGGCTGAAAAGATTTGGCAATAATTTTATGTTCATTGCCTGCATTCAGATCTGAAAAATAGAACTTCCCATTTTCAGAGACCGTCTGTTTAAGGATTTTTCTCCCACTTGTATCCAACAGAAAAACCTCTGCTTTTACTGGTTTTTTATTCTCATCTTCTACAATTCCATAGATTGAGTTTTTCTTTTCAGGAAGGTATTTGTATTTATTGGTTTTTAAAACCTCAGGGATGAGTTCGAAGTATCTGTAGCCATTTGTAAGCATGACAAGATCTAAGCTTTTATCGGCTTTTTCTTCTTTTTTATCGAAATAAAACTGGGGTTTTTCAATTTTCCCTCTCAACTCAGAGTCCATCAGAAGCCAGGAAACGATGTGATTCTGTTTGTCATCGGAATAGGTCCATAACTTATCATCCACCACACTCAATCCAAGGTTAGCCGGAATCGGGCTATTGTTTTCATCGGTTGTTTCAATATTCAGGATCACTTTTTCCCTGGGCAGATAATGTTGTTTTACAGGGTTAACCTTTATATTCAGCTGGTTCACTTTATTGGTAAAAACAATACGCTCGGCAATAGGAAGAGTATGGTCAAGAACCGTAAATCTGCAGATTCCCACAGGAAATTTTTTCTCATCAATTTCAAATGAATTGCTTCCATTTTTTAGGGTAAGAGTTTTAGAATATATTTCTTTTCCGCGGAAACTTCCCTGAAGAGTAATCGTTTTTTCCTGAGTTGAAGTGATGGTAAAATTCAGTTTTTTATTTTCATTTTGAATATTTAAAACCAATCCGTCATTCTTTGCTTCAGGAAAATTAAAAGTCTGGTTTATATTTTCCGGTTTACTCACTTTTGCATAGTAAGATTCTCCCTTTTTAGGAGTAAAATGGAAGCTTCCCATCCCGAAATTGTAGGCTGAAATTTCTTTTATCTTTTCATGATTCTGATTGTAAACAGCCAGGACAGCATCTACAGGTTTTTCAAATTCATCGAGAATTTTAAAGGCTATATTTTGTTCTATTCCATTGATAAAAGTTCCTCCTTCAGGTAAAAATTTCACATCAAGATTATTCAGAACAATTGGGATATTCCTGGAAATAGATTCTGTAAATCCATCAAAATTCACTTTAATATTCAACAGTGCATCAGAGGATTTCAACACTTCAGGAAGCGTAAAGGTTACTATTTTCTTGCCTTCTTTATCGGTGATCAGTTTCCCTTCTGAAACGGTTTCCCCATTGTGCATTACGGTATAATCTGCTTCATAAAAAGGAATGGGAAGGTTACTCAGACTTCTCATTGAAAAATCGGCTGTCACCTCATCACCCGGCCCATATCCTTTTTTAGGAAAATCGAGTTTCATTAAAATCCTTGGAGAAACTATTTTCTGGAGGGTAATTTCTTTTTCAAAGGTATTTTTCACTTCTTCATTCTGCATCCAATTGGTAAAAGCTCTGATCTTATAAATGCCGCCTTTCATATCTTCATCAAAATAGAAATAGCCCTGAGCATAGCCATTGGTAATTTCATATTTCATTTTTTTCAAAATGCTTCCTGCCGGATCAACCATTTCAAAATTAACAACTCTGCTTTGTTCTACCGGAAGATTATGAGCTCCTTTTACCACATATATTTTAAAATACATTTCCTCACCAGGTTTATAAAAAACATGATTGGTCTGAATGTAAGTTTTTTCTTTTTCAAAGTCCTGAAATGACTGCTGGGCTTTCACAGAAAAAGTTGAGAATAATAAGCTCAGCAAGATGATATAGTTTGATATAAATTTGAAATTCATGGGTTAAAATTTGAGTGAAACAATACATCCAAATGTTTTAAATGACGGAAGGTTGAAAAAATCCAATCCTCTCCCATTATCCATATCATAAAAATTCTGATTAGGATCTGCGCCTTTATTGGCTTGCCAAAGCATTAGATTATTCACGTAAAAAGTCAGCTTAAGATTCTGATTTCCATAGTTAATCGGAAAATTGGAAGACAGGGAAATATTGTTGATTCTTATGTAGTCTGCCTTTTGAATATAGTTTTCCGCTACTCCCAGATAGCCATATCTCGACCATCTGTTTTCATGAACATTCCGGCTGGGATCATAGAAATCAACAGGAATCTGGTTGATACTTCCATTGGCATCTACACCCTGGAAAACATAATTTTTAACATTTCTTTGGTCTCCGGAATCGGAAGAACGTCCATAATAATCAAGAACAGCCTGTGTTCCGTTCCAGAGCTGACCGCCTTTTTTCCACTCCCAATTGATATCTAAGGATAGATTTTTATAGGTAAAACTATGATTGAATTTCATTACAAAATCCGGTGTAGGATCTGCAATAATTTTCATTCCATTGGCTTTTTTGGGGAATCCAAACTCATCAATAATCAGTTGTCCAGCTGCATTTCTCTCAAAATAACTTCCCATCACTGCACCCAAAGTCTGGCCTTCTGACAATGTCTTATAAATGTCTTTAAATCCTGAAACAGCCAGATTCTGATATCCGGGAGCAATGCGGTCTACAATGTCTTTATATTTGAAAAATGAAACTTTATGGTTGGTATAAATATGATAGCCAAGACGCAATCGGTTGTAGGCAAAATTGAATTCATATCCGCTGTACGTATGGTCTGCAATATTTTTTAGCTTCAACTGATTATTTTCAAAAACAGGAAACAGATCGTCTGTATTTTTTCTGTTGAAATATTCTCCATCCAAACTTATATGATAACCAATGTTCAGGTTGGCTCCTACTTTCCATTCTTTGGAATTGATGTTGGATAATCCTTTGAAACTTTCCACTTCCTGTACCGGGAAGTATTGATTATAGTTTTCTGCATTCAGCAAAGTTGTGGCATAAGATGCGTAAGATCTTGTTATTTCCGGTTCTGAGCTTAATTGAGTATAACTTCCAAGTAACTTAAAATTATAATTATACCAATCGAAAATATCATTAAATTTTAAATAGAAATTCGCTTTTGGCAGCCAATAATTATTTTTAAGGGAGGTATTGGAAATATAAAATGCATTCCCAAGATTAAAACCTGCTTCAAAATCATAATCGCGAATCTCCATATTATAATTAAAAATATGATCCTGTGAAGTTCTCTGATAGAGAGATCGCTGATTGATAAAACTGTTATAAATATCAGATTTTCTATCATTTAAAATAAAATTCAGGCTGAAAATATTTTTAAAATCATAATCTCCCAATGTATAGGAACCTAATATATTGGAATGGTACGCACTGCTGTTCTGAGTTCTTTCATTCAATACTCCATTGCTAAAACCATACGCAGAAGGTTTGTACTGATCAAGATTCCAGATGGTATTTTTTTCGTAGGACTGGCTGATATTCACTTTGAAATGATCCCAGTTTTTTATTACATTAAGACTAAACCATCTTTCACGGTTCTGATAACGGTATTTGCTGTCCTGCTCAAAAAGAAATGAAGGGTTGTCTGCATATTGGCTGTAGCTTCTCTGAGAGCCATTGTTCAGAAAAGTATTCTGTTCATTGGAAAAGGAAACCGGTGTTAGCAGTGAATTCTGATAAGCCTTATTGAACAGCCCAATTCTATTGGTATTGGTTGCTTTATCTTCTTCATAATTAAAAGCAAGATTGATCGTATATCCTCCTAATTCTGTATTCAGTTTTGCTTTAAAGCTATTCGCGATATCAAACTGATCAATAAAATACATTTGATTTTTCTGCTGCCCCAGATTCAGGGAAAGCCGGATTTTTTCGTTGTTCCCTTCTTGTATAAAAGCATTTACGTTCAACTGATTGTTGTATCCTACTGTAGTTTTAAAAATGTCGTTATTATATTTCCGTGCATGCTGAAGACCATCAACCCAGGGGATTAATTTTCCGTTCTGATCATATTCATAAGGCAATCCATTAAATCCCAATGTAGAAATATCGGGTCCGAAACTGAACATCTCATGGGTTTCAGGTCCCTTCCAGACAAGGTTTCCATTTTCTGATCTTCCCTGAACATATCTGCTCTGTGTTAGCGGAACCGCATTTCTGTTTTTAATATCAAAAGAGGTCGTAAAGCTCCCATTAAACATTAACATTCTATTATCTAGCCTTTTAACAATATAAACACTGTCATTCTTTTGCTTCAATTTTCTTATCAGATTAAAATAAGAGTGTGATTTTTTACTTAATCGAGCCTTTGTTTTTTCAATACTAAAATCATCTTTAATTTCCTTTGAAACCAAAGTATCATAGGCTTTGCTGTAAATATTTTCTACATTTTTCTTTTCTGTCTGACTTTCCAGAATAGCTCTTAATTCTCTGAGTTCATAGGTAGAAATAACGTGAATGTTTTTACCCTGATTCCACACTAAAGTATCATAAGGTTTAGCAGCAATGATTGCAAATCCTTCCTCATCAGTCAGTTCATAAATGCCACTGTTTTTATTATGAATCTTTAAAAAGTTCTGTACTTTATCTTTAGATGTTAAAAATTTTCCGGAATAATACAATTGTGAGTTTTGTGCCTGTAATAAGCTAATGGTAAACGGCAATAACAGCAAATAATTCTTTTTCATCGGTAATTAGTATGTATAAAAGTATAAAAAAAGAAATTTCCGGGGAAATTTCTTTTTTCCTGACAGTTAATTTTTAATGACCTTAAACGTTTCCCATTGGTCATTGGTATGAATACGTACAAGATAAATTCCTTGAGGATAAGAAGTTAAATCAATTGTATTTTTCCCTTCCAGCAATTTTTCTTTTCTCATAATAATTTTCCCCGCAAGATCATAAAGAAATAATTCATTAATTTCTTTTCTCGTCTTTATCTGTAATAAACCTTTTGTAGGATTTGGAAATATAACAGTTTTACTATCCGTCTGACTGTCAATTTCTGTCTGCATTTTTTTATTGATATTATCATTTGAAATTCCTTTGCTGCATTCTGGCAAAACGGCTCTTTGAAGGATTAATCTTAATAATAAATCATTCAGTTTTTCAACTTCATAAGAATCAATAGTAGGTTTTATATGGCTGTTTCCTATTCCACTGTCATCTGTAAGGAATGTATAGGTACCATTTGTAAGTAAAGCAAATGTCCGCATCAGGTATTCCGTTTGTTTATCTGTATCACTAGCAGCCAGTGGAATAATTGTAATACCTTTTTTTGCTGCAACCTTTATTTTACTATAAAGTTCCTTTATATTCTGTTCTGAATGATGTGGTGGCGCATCCAGAATTAAAAACATAATTTTGGTTGAATTTTCATTACTCCATTTCAACTCGTCAACAGAGACATTCAAAGCTTCCACAACTGCTTCCGGCGTATCTCCTCCTCCACCAGCGTTCTGTTTTTTGATAAAACTTACCAAATCTTCTGCCTTATCTGAAAAATCAAATTTCCGGGTTACATATTCATCTCCATTATCTCTGTAGAAAACGGATCCATACCTTACAGTTGTATTTTTAAGCTTTCCTTCAATCTTTTTCAGCACATCCAAAAGTTCAGACTGAAGATAAGAAATTTCATCCCCCATAGAACCTGTAGCATCCACTACGAAAGCAAGATCCAAAATACGTTTCTGCTGGCAAGGCTGATCCAGAATGATGAGGTTTTGTCCATTTTTAAAAGTTCTGAGATTACTACTGATTACCTGCCCGGTATGATCCGACAAATAATATTTCTCTGAATCCGAGTTTTCATTTGTCATTGGTGATATCCATAATTCCACATTGCCCAGATTATCTGAAACGGCTTCCCAGATAATGTTTTTCTTATCATCCAATAGTTTTACTTTTTCTCCTATTACCGGTTTCCTGTCTTTATTGACCAACTGGACTGAAACTCTTTTATCGGGAAAGAACTTCCATGTATTTTTATACTGATCAAGAGTAGGCATTGCAATATCTTTCCAATAATCCCATTTAGAAAAATCATTAACTTCTCCTGCTGTCAGCTGACCAGCTTTTGGGAGTATTTTTTCGGGCTCTTCAGGTTCTTTTACTTTTTTCTCCGCACTGTCTGAAGAAACTTTTTTGAGTTTTTCTATTTCTGCTTTAGATAGTCCTTTTGTTGTGATCACAACAACTCCGTTACTAGCTTTACTTCCATACAGAGCCGTAGCTTCCAGCCCTTTCAGTACTTTTAATTCTTTTATTTTTTTAGGATCCAGAGTATTTAAAAATTCAGACGCTCTATCCATTACAATTCCGTCAATAATATACAACGGGGTTACAGATTTTTCATCTATACTTTTTGCTCCCCTGATTAATATTTCATCACGCTTTTTAATTCCGGTTGACACTTCTAACCCGGCAACTCTTCCAGCTAGTGAAGAAACGGTAGCCGGAGCATGCACAGGAGTTTTGTCTGTAGAAGCAATCATAACTGTTGAGGAAGCGGTAACAGATTTATAACTCTTTTTAATCCCATATGCGGTTACAACAATTTCTTCAATCTGTTTTGTTTTCAAGGTGTCCTTGTATATTTTGGGTAAGGATGTTTCTATTTTACCAGGAACTTCTACTTGTGATATACCATGAGTAGCTCGTAATATATAGGGATCTACAGGTTTAACAGGTGTAGACTGGTGAGCAATAGGACTTGGTAAAGACAACTCTTCTTTTCTGATGTTATCCTTTATTGTCCGATCTATTTTTGCAATATCCGTTTGGGTAATTGGACCTCTTGAAGTTGTATTTTCTACAATTACAGGTTTTAAAGGTTCTGCAGTTTCTTTTTTATTCATAAAATAAAGGGCACCTAAACCAATCACCAGACTGGCAGCAATACCATACGGCAGCCAAAGAGGAATCATTCTCTTTTTCTCTTCTTTTTTATCTAATTTTTCTTCAATCTTATCCCAGACTTTTTCAAAACCAGGAAAAACGGTTGGTTCTTCAGAAAGCTTAGAAGCTTCATTGAATTGTTGATCTATATGATTATTTTCCATTGTTGTAAAAGCTTAAATGTTTTGATTCACTAAAAGTTCCTGCAGCTTTTTTCGTGCAAAATTGAGCTGGGATTTTGATGTACCCTCGCTGATGGAAAGCATCGTTGCAATTTCCTTATGAGGATATCCTTCAATAGCGAAAAGATTAAAGATGGCTCTGCAGCCTTCCGGGAGAAAATTCAGTAAACTGAGAATATCTTTTTCCAGAGAAAGGTTTTCTGTAGTTCCTTCGGAATGATCAATAAAGTTTTCTTCCAGGGAAATAAAGAGTCCTTTATTGGTTCTTAATTTCTGCAGGCATTCGTTTACTGTTATTTTTCTTGCCCATGCTTCAAAGGTTTCGGGGTTCTGAAGCTGAGTAATTTTCGTGAAAATTTTATAGAACGTATCAGCCAATACTTCTTCTATATCTTCATCGTTTTTCAAATAGCGTCTGCAGACTGCGTAAAGCCTGCCCGCCATTTTCTCGTAGACCTTCCGCTGGGCATTGCGGTCGCTACGCTGGCATTCCAATAATAATTCTTGTTCCATAGTCAGGAGTTATACTATTATAGATGCATAAACTTTTGTAGGGGTTGGAAACATGGTCAATTTTTTTATTAAAATATCGAAAAAGCAAATTTTCCGATCAGCCATTTGATATTTTTTTCATTTCAAATTTAACTTTTCCATCTGTAACAAATCTCTATTATCAACGACTATTAATACAAATAATCTTTTTATAGTAATGAAAAATGCCAAAATTGCATCATTACTTTTTGTTTTGTCTGCAGGAAGTATGATGTTTGCCCAAGATGACTTGATCAACAAGTTAAAAAACAACCAATCGCAAAATGCTAATTTTCAGTTCACAACGTTAAAAGACGTTGGCGCGACTTCTGTAAAAAACCAGGGTTCATCAGGAACTTGCTGGAGCTACTCCGGAAATTCTTTCCTTGAATCTGAAATGCAGAGAATGGGCAAAAAACCTGTAGATCTTGCCGAAATCTTTACCGCAAGAAATTCTTACCATGATAAAGCAAAATTATATGTTTTAAATAATGGAGCCATCAGCTGGGGTGACGGAGGAGAGCTTCACGATGTCATTAACATGTACAAGAAGTACGGAGCAGTTCCTCAGGATGCATATACAGGATTAAAATCGGGACAGACTACCAACAACTTCAAGGAAATGCAAGGGAAACTGAAGCCGGTTCTTGACAGCCTTGTTCAAGCTTCTTCAAAAGGGAAACTGACCGATAACTGGATGGATTCTGTAGATGCAATTCTTGATGAATATTTAGGAAAAGTACCTGCTAACTTTACGTATGAAGGGAAAAACTATACTCCTAAAACATTTGCTAAGGAAGTCGTAGGAATCAACCCTGAAGATTATGTAGAATTATCTTCTTACAAAGATTATGCATATTATGAGAAATTTGTAGTTCCAATTCCTGATAACTGGAGCCATGATTCTGACTGGAATATTCCGATGAAAGATCTTACAGCGATCATTGACAATGCAGTAACTAAAGGATATTCTGTAGGTTGGGCAACTGACGTTTCCGAGCCTTATTTCTCTTACAAAAACGGGGTAGCTTACGTTCCGGACATGGATCTTGATCAGATCACTGCAGAGAATAAGCAGACTTTGTTCACAGAGCCTAAAAAAGATAAAACCATCACTGAAGACATGCGTCAGAAAGCCCTTAACAATCTTTCTACAACGGATGACCATGGTATGCACATTGTAGGTTTGGCAAAAGACCAGACGGGGAAAGAATATTATATGGTGAAAAACTCATGGGGTGTAACCAATGATTTTGCCGGATATCTTTATGTAACAAGACCTTATGTTGAATATAAATCAACAGCAATTCTTGTTCACAAAAATGCCATCCCAAAAAACATTTTAAAGCAACTGAAACCAACGAAGAATATTGGTTTGTAAGAAAAGAAATCATTTCTGCCATTTTTAAACGGCAGTTTTAGATATTTAAATCTGTTAAAACCCGCTTCCGGAAATTCCGGAGCGGGTTTGTTTTTCCAAATACTTTCTTATAAATAATTTATTTCACATTTTAGTGCAAAGTATTATTTAATTTTCAAAAAATATTATATTTGTATAAATCAACAAACTAATCAATATGAAAAATCTAAAGAGATTAACAAAATCGACATTAAAGAACATCAATGGTGGGAATGCTCCACAGTGTGAAGCCGGACTTATTGCATGCCGTCACAAAGCTGAAGATGGCTATCCTGCTTATTGGACGTGTGAAGCTGCATCAACAGGATGTAGACTCTTATAAAACACCCATCAAAGCTTTTAGAAGCTGTTTTATAAAAAAACAAATAAAAACCCGATTTCAGAAATTCTGAAATCGGGTTCTTTAATAAATAGGTGAAAATTAAATATAAAATAAAGTGAATTATGCTGATTTAATACCAGACAGAATTGTCAATTCAGCTTCACAAGTAAATAAATTATGCTGTTAAAAAATTGACCGCGAAGCGAATTCACCATTCCTTATTGATATTAAAATAAAACGCCCATACTTTCTGCTGAGAAATCCAGAAGAGCTTCAGTGTTCCCTTCTTTGATCTTCTGTACCCATTGGTGATCCTGTAAAATGGCTCTTCCTACTGCAACAAGATCAAATTCTTCATTATCAAGTCTTCTGATCAGTTCTGTAAGATCTGTTTTTTCTGTTCCCTCGCCAGCAAATGCATTAAGGAAATCTCCGTTCAAGCCTACAGAACCTACTGTAATAGTTGGCTGTCCGGTAATTTTTTTAGCCCATCCTGCAAAGTTTAAATCAGAACCTTCAAATTCCGGTTCCCAAAAACGACGCTGTGAACAGTGGAAAATATCTACACCAGCTTCTTTTAATGGTAATAACCAGTCTTCCATTTCATTAGGAGTAAATGCCAGTCTGGTTTTATAATCCTGCTGTTTCCATTGTGAAAGACGGATAATAATGGTAAAATCCTCTCCTACTGCTGCTCTGATAGCTTTTACAACTTCTACAGCAAATCGGCTTCTCTCTTTTAGTGTTTTACCACCATACTCATCTGTTCTGGTATTGCTTACTTCCCAGAAAAACTGATCGATAAGATAACCATGTGCTCCATGAATTTCAATACAATCGAAACCAAGATCTTTTGCTGATTTTGCAGAAGCTGCAAACTGTGCAATGGTATCCTGAATATCTTCAATCGTCATTGTTGAAGCCTTTTCCATTTGAACTAACGGATAGTCTTCCGACATTCTTGTATCTCCTACATGCCAGATCTGAGGCCCCATTTTACCTCCATTCTGATGTACAGTATCGATTACATTTTTCCAGCCGTTTAAAGCTTCTGTTCCATAGAAATCCGGGATATTCTGTAGGTTTTTTGATCCAGGTCTGTTGATTACAGTTCCTTCAGAAAGAATTAATCCTACTTCTGAAGCAGCTCTCCTTCCGTAATAGTCTGCAATATTCTGAGTGGGAACTCCATTATCAGATTGTGCTCTGGTCATAGGAGCCATTACTATTCTATTTTTAAGCTGTAGATTCTTGTATTGAAACGGTTTAAATAATGATGATGTGCTCATATTTAAATTTATATTTTATAATTGTTACACAAAGTAACTAATAATAGTTCACTTTTGTATCTTTCATTAAAAAAATAGTGGTAACTTCGCAGTAACTTACATTAGTAACATTAAAGTAACGTATGAAACTTTGGTTTTATATGCTGTTTAAAATAAAAATCTCCTTATGAAAAAGAATGAATTAATGCAATACAGCTGCCCTCTGGGCAAGGCAATGGCCGCTTTGGGAAGCAAATGGAAGCCGATTATTGTTCTTGTTATTAAAGACAGGAAGTTACGTTTTGGAGAACTGGCAGTACGAATTAATGTCATTTCCAGAAAGGTATTGACTGATCAATTGAGGGAGATGGAAACGGATGGACTGGTTATCCGTGAAGAGTTTAAAGAACTTCCTCCAAGAGTGGAATATTCTCTTACAGAAAAGGGATTGGCTTTATTACCTATCCTATATTTACTGGAAGAGTGGGAAGCTAAATATCAGGTGAAAGGACAGCATGAAGATAAAGATTGTTCTTTTTTGAATGAAGATATAAAAAATAAAAAGGCTGTCAATGTTTGATAGCTTTTTTGCATTTATCCTTATACTCACTTTCAAAAAGGTAAGTATATAACGAAAAGGTAAGCATATAGGTTCAAAGCCATTTCTGATGCAAATTTGCAGAAAATATTTCACTATGAATTACAAAGAAATTGCAAAAGAAACCATTGGAAATCTATACAAAGCCCACAGCAGCATCCGAAAATCCGGTATTGATAAAAAACTGATCGCTTTGGTAGAACTTCGTGTCTCACAAATCAATGGCTGTGCCTATTGCTGCAGTTATCATGCTAAAGAATTATCTGATTTTGGCTTTGAGCAAGATACCATTAACAGGCTCCCGGGCTGGAAACACACGAATGCCTTTAATGATCAGCAAAAGCTTGTTTTAGAATGGGCAGAAGCTGTCATTGACAGTAAAGATGGCTGGCAAGATATCAAAGCAAAACTGACTGAGCAATTCACGGAAAGAGAAATTGTAGAATTGACAGCAAGTATAACGCTGATGAATACTTTGAATACACTAAGGATTACTTTGGCTGAGAAGGAATAAATATAAAATCTGAAATCAGATAACTATACAAAATACTAATTCTCACTCTTTTTTACCATTAACATATTGGCAAATGGAGTGATTTTTTTATTCTCTGTTATTTTCAATTTTGCTGCAGAGATTGCTTCCTCCCATTGCTTTTGACTTAAAAAATGGAATGCTCCGATATTAAAGCAAATAAAGTTCGTCATGTCTCTAAACTGTTCAGATATGATAATCAAGCCTCCTTTTTTCAGTATTCTTTTCGCTTCTTTGAAAAACAAAACTCTTTTCTGATGATCGAGAATCTCATGAAGTGCTGTGACTGCCAGAATAATGTCTTGTGATTCGTTTTCAAAAGGTAAAATATCAGGGGAAATTCTTATTTCTTTAGGATTAGGAGGAAACATTTTCTTTGAAACTTCAATTCCATTTTCATGTTCATGTCTGTTTCCATAAATATCACAAACAGTGAATTTTATATGATCATATTTCTCTTCCAGTTTTCTTGATAAAGGATCAAAGCTTGCATGAATTACAACTGCATTTTCAATTTTTCCCCAATCCAGAAACTCATTTAATCCCTTCAATTCATATAGATCAGAATTATCATAAAGAATATAAGATGCAGCAATTGAAGCTAATATGTTTAAAACAATAAGAATTCCAAAACTTCTTAATAATATGATCCATAAGGATGAATTAATCTGAAAAGACAATATAAAAAGAAATAATGAGATTAAAATTCCAAGTACTATTTTCTTATAATTGAACAGGATAACGAGTTGAGTTATTTTCATGTAAAAGTTTAAAAAGACATTCTCCTATCAAATCTACAAATTTTTGTGCTTACATCATAAACTAAAACCGCTTCCAAAAGGAAGCGGTTTTTAAATGTATCTAAAATCCCGATTAGAATATCGCAGGATATTTCTGAGGATTTGTTTCATTAAACATAGCGTAGATTTTCTCTACCATATCGTCTGTAGACGGCTTGCTGAAATAATCACCATCACTTGCATAGGCAGGTCTGTGATCATTGGCAGAGATCGTCAACGGATCTGAATCCAGGTATCTGAATGCTTTTTGTTTTTCAAGGATCTGCTGTAAGATAAATCCTGTAGTTCCTCCTTCCACATCTTCGTCAATCACTACTAATCTGTTGGTTTTCTTAACACTTTCAGCAATTTCGTGAGATAAATCGAAAGGAATTAATGACTGGATATCAATTACTTCTGCAGAAATTCCTAATTTTTCCAATTCGTTAGCTGCTTCAGTTACAATTCTCCATGTAGAACCGTACGTTACCAACGTAACGTCTTTTCCTTCTTTAGTTACTTCAATTTTCCCTACAGGCACAGTGAAATCACCTAAGTTATCAGGCTGTTTTTCTTTTAACCTGTATCCGTTCAGACATTCTACTATAATTGCAGGTTCGTCCGTCTGAAGCATTGTATTGTAGAATCCGGCAGCTTTAGTAAGGTTTCTAGGTACAAGAACTAAAATACCTTTTGAAAGGTTAAGAATACCCGCCATTGGAGAACCTGAATGCCAGATTCCTTCCAGTCTGTGACCTCTTGTTCTGATGATCAATGGAGCTTTCTGACCTCCTTTTGTTCTGTAATGTACGGTAGCAAGATCATCACTCATTCCCTGCAGACAGTAAAGAACATAGTCTAAGTACTGGATTTCTGCGATAGGTCTCAATCCTCTCATCGCCATACCAATCCCCTGTCCAAGAATCGTTGCTTCACGGATTCCTGTATCAGCGATACGTAAAGCACCGTATTTCTCCTGCATTCCTTCCAATCCCTGGTTTACGTCACCGATATTTCCGGTATCTTCTCCAAAAATTAAAGTTTCAGGATATTTTTCAAATATTTTATCAAAGTTGTTTCTGATTACGACTCTACCGTCTACATCTTCAGAACTGTCAGAATATACAGGCTTAATTTCCTGAATATTTTCTGCTTTCCACTCAGACTGAGAGTATAAGTGAGAAGAATAGTTGTCCTTTTCAACAGCAGCTACTTCATTGTATTTCTGCATCAGTTGATTTCTTTCTGCAGAGTCTGTCCCTCTTGTTGCCAGTAATGCTTTTCTTACCAAATGGAAGATATCTTTCTTAGCTTTTGAAACCAACTTATTGAAGTTAGCAATATATGTTTCCACTTCAGCATTCTGACCTTTAAGGTTTTCTACTAAAGGTAAGATAGACTGGATAAGTTCAGAAATCGCCTTCTGATAGTTTTCCCAAGCTGCCTTCTGTCCTGTTTTTGCTGCTTTCTTCGCTTCATCATCAATAGCCTCTAATTCTTCAGCTGTAGCAATCACCTCTTCTTTTCCATCAATATCGATAGAATAGTTCAGAATCCATTCTTTGAATTTTGCCAGACCGTCATATTCAGCTTCCCAAGCCAGACGCTCTTCGTTTTTATATCTTTCGTGAGATCCGGATGTAGAGTGTCCCTGAGGCTGCGTAACATCAATCACATGCACTACTACCGGTACACTTTCTGTTCTTGCGAAATGTTCTGCCTTAGCATAAGCATCTAATAATGCAGGATAATCCCATGCTTTCACCTGGATAATCTCACATCCCTGATTTTCGCCTTCTTTTCTTTGGAAACCACTTAGCATTTCACTGATATCAGCTTTTGCTCTCTGGTTTTTAGTAGGCACCGAAATTCCGTATCCGTCATCCCAGATTGAAACAATCATAGGAACCTGAAGAGCACATGCCGCGTTCAGCGTTTCCCAGAAGTGTCCTTCTGCTGTAGAGGCATCCCCAATAGTTCCGAAAGCAATTTCGTTACCTTCTCTTGAGAATTTTTCAGAACCTTCAAATTTTACGCTCTTATAAATTGTAGAAGCCTGAGCCAATCCCAATAATCTTGGCATTTGTCCGGCTGTAGGAGAAATATCGGAAGAAATATTTTTCTGAGCTGTTAAATCTTTCCAGCTACCATCTTCATTTAAACTTCTTGTTGCAAAATGCCCGTTCATCTGTCTTCCAGCTGAAGCAGGTTCTCTTTCCACGCTTGTATCTGCATACATCTGTGCAAAGAAACTTTCTACTGTTAAGGCATCTATTGCCAATGCAAAAGTCTGATCCCTGTAATATCCTGAACGGAAGTCTCCATTTCTGAAAACTTTCGCCATTGCAAGCTGAGGAAGTTCTTTTCCATCCCCAAAAATTCCAAATTTAGCTTTTCCCGTAAGAACTTCTCTCCTTCCGAGATAAGACATTTCACGAGAGATCCTTCCTAACCTGTAGTCTTCAAGTATTTGATTTTTAAAATCTTGAAAGGATATTTGCTGTGTTTCAATATAGGTTGTTTGCATAGCTAAGTAAAAAAGTTTTTTAATCTTCAAGTATTTTGCTAATATACACTTTTTAAATTAATTTTAATTTTTAATAATCTTTTTTAAAAATTTGATAATAAAAAAAATTGTGCTTTATTTTGAAAAAAATTGTAAATGATGGAAAAAAAGTCACCTCACATTTTGAATGCTTCCAGCAATCTTTTAGGGTTTTCATTGATTATTATTACCTCATTGAAAATCTCTAAGATCAGTCAGAGTACGTATTTGGATGAATTTGCAGGATTTGCCTGTATTCTTTTTGCCTGCAGCTGCTTCTTTTCTTTTCTGGCGATCAGAACAAGAAATACAAAGCGGGAATACACGTTTGAGAATATTGCGGATTATTTATTTTTAATCGCTTTATTTTGTATAGTTCTAGCTGTTATTATTGTAACCCTAAAAATTATTTAATTTAAAATTTTCGCTCAATTACATAATCCAGCATAATATGTAACGACTTTCTTGCTTCAGAATCCGGAAATTCATTCAGAATGTTTTTCGCTTTCTGCTGGAAATCTTTCATGACCGTAATGGCATATTCCAATCCACCGGAGCTTTTCACAAATTCTATAAGCTCTTTTACACGTTTGGGATTGTTATTATAACGTTTTATGGTATCGAAATAGTACTTTCTATCCTTTTCGCTGGCTGCCTTCAGAGTATGAATTAAAGGAAGAGTCATTTTCTGTTCTTTAATATCAATTCCTACCGGCTTACCAATCACGTTTGAACTTAAATAATCAAAAAGATCATCTTTGATCTGAAATGCCATCCCGGTAAAGGTTCCAAAATCCATCATTTTTTTGGCAAGAGCCTCATCTGCATTGTTGGAAAGAACACCTATTTCACAGCATGCTGCAATCAGAGTCGCTGTTTTCTGACGGATAATTTCATAATACACCTCTTCAGTGATATCCAGTTTTCTGGCTTTTTCCAGCTGAAGAAGTTCCCCTTCGGACATTTCACGGATCGTTCTGGAAATTACCCCAAGCAGGTCATAATCTTTGTGATCTGTGGAGAGTAAAACTGATTTTGACAAAAGATAATCCCCTACCAAAACCGCAATTTTATTCTTCCAAAGTGCATTGATTGAAAAGAAATTACGACGTTTAAAACTTTCATCCACCACATCATCATGTACCAAAGTAGCGGTGTGGATCAGCTCAATCATAGAAGCACCACGATAGGTTTTTTCCGTCACTTCACCCACCAGTTTGGCACAAAGAAACACAAACATAGGACGCATCTGCTTTCCTTTGGTGGTAACAATAAAACGGGTTACTTTATCTAATAAAGCTACTTTACTCTGCATTGATTCATAAAACTTCTGTTCAAAAAGTTTCATTTCATCATTGATCGGTCGTTTAATCTCTTCTACGGTATTTGCCACAATCTGCGAATGCTGGGTGAATAATTATTAATTCTCACAAAGATAATTTTTTTCGCTCAATTTTAAGATAAAATTAATCTTTGAGTTGATCTTTCGGAATAAAATAAAAAGAGGGTTTTGTAGTTCCTAACGGAGATCTGAACTTTTCTCCGGAGATATACATGCCCGTTTCATCTACACTTATTCCTTCAATCTGTGCAAGGGAAAGTGCCGTTCCAAGGTAATAATGTTTGGGTTTTTCTTTAAAAAATATTCCGGGCTCTGTCTCTGTAAAGATGTCTAAAAAGACTTCTGTTTTCTTGGTATATCCTATTAAATAAAGCTTTTTATCAAAATAAGAGGCATCTGTAACTACAAAACCTGTTGTATAGGCTTCTATTTTTTCTGCCTTTTGCAGTTCTGAAATTTCAGGATCTACGATATAGTGTGAGGTTGCTTTTGAAGCCCATTCTTTGGTAAATATATGCAGCTTTCCATTCAAGTAGATCATGGCTTCTGCATCGAAGTCATTTTTTGTGTTTTTAGAGGTAAAATCAGTCTGTTCCGGATAATAAAAAAGAATTCTTGTTCCATCCAAAGCTCTTTCTGAACCGGGAATTTTCATGGTATTAGCTGTATCAATACGTCCGTAAGGAACTTTATAGATCATCAGATCTTTCCTTGTTCCTGCATTATTTCCGAAATCTCCGATATAAAAATTTTCCCCATCATTGGCCAAAGCCTCCCAGTCCGTATTGATTACATTGGTTTTCAGCGTTCTGATAATTTCGCCACTCTTTTTATCAATTTCAAAAAGTTCAGCAGCATTTCCACTGTCATTGAATGTGTACAGCTTTCCATTTAAAATATTCAGTCCTGAGGTTTCCTCAATTTTATCATCAAGATAACCTACTCTGTATTTTTTAATTTTCAGAAAATCGGTCTGCTGAGAAAATGCAGACTGGAAGACAAAAAGAGCAACAATCAGAAGAAGTTTTTTCATAGGACAAAAATAGGATTTTTATTCTGGGTGAGATGCGGGGTGCGGGTATTGAGTTGGAGAGTTGGAGAGCTTGAGTGAGAGATGAGATTCAAGTTTCGGGATTCGGGTTTGAGGGGAGCGAGTAGATTCCTATGGAATGACATAGTGTATGGATAAATTAAGCGTCATGTTTGTCATTCCGTAGGAATCTAAATATTGTATGTAGTGAATGGAAAAATTCTGGATTTTTGAAGAGATTTATTGTTTTGCTTATTGTCCGTTTTACTTTTTCTAACTTCTTAAAATAGAAAAGCGGACTAAAATAGCCCGCTTTTCCCTTAGATTTCTATTGATTTTAAATCAAAAGTTAAGCAGATTTCTGCTCTTTCTGATTTAGCTGTTGTTCTTTCTTTTTAGCCTGTTTTGCAAAATACTCTTTCTGGTATTGCTTTACTGTTTTTCCGGTCCCGTCATGTCTCCATCCCGGTGAATTGAAAATATAATTAATTCTGTCTGTGAATTTTAATCCCGGCTGTTTCAGATCTTTCCAGATTTTTCTCCATTCATAAAAAAGAACTGTATCCGGTCTGTTATCAGGCATTTTAGGATAGATTCCGTATTTTACAGGAATATTGGGATCTTCTTTCTGAAAGGTTCCGAAAATTTTATCCCAAATAATCAGACACATCCCCATATTTTTATCCAGGTATTTTACATTGCATGCATGATGTACACGATGGTGAGAAGGAGTCACCAGGATATATTCTAAAAATCCCATTTTCTTCACGGTCTGCGTATGCACCCATGTCCCATACACCTGCCCGATAGCGTATGCCACCATAATATGCCATGGATTAAATCCTAAAAAAGCGAGTGGTGAAAAATACAAATATCTGTAAAGCGGCTGTAGTACAGGGCTTCTGAATCCTGTGGTAAGATTGAAATATTCTGAACTGTGGTGCGTGATATGCACTGCCCAGAATGCTCTGGAACGGTGATCCACATAATGCAGCACATAATAGGCAAAATCTGTAATGATAAAGCATGCCAGCAGATACCATACACTAAGATCCCATGAAAAAAGTCTGTGATTGTAAAAGAAAAACATTACGCCCATGGCAAATGCTTTCATGATAAGGTCAAGACCAAAATTCATCAATGCCAGATAAACATTGGTAGCCAGATCTTTTCCACTATAGAGCTTAGCTTCTGAAACATGACTGTAAATCATTTCAGCTAAAATAACAGTAGCGTGCAGCGGGATAGCCCATGCATACACATTTTCCAGCCCATCCTCGCTCATTAGAAAATCCATCATCACAAAATAATTTGTGCAAAGGTAGGGCTTTAGCCCATGTTTTAAGAAAACCTTAGGCTTTTTTTAAGGAAATTTTAATCTGTTGTTTTGTTGGCCAACTGTCCGCAAGCCGCATCAATATCACCTCCACGGCTTCTTCTGACCATCACAGTAACCCCTGCATTTTCAAGCTGTCGGATATAATTTTCCTCTGCCTGTTTGTTGCACTGATCATATTTTCCGTCCCCGATCGGGTTGTATTGAATAAGGTTTACTTTTGAAGGCACCTGTTTGCAGTATTTGATTAAAGCTTTGATATCTTCATCCCCATCATTGATTCCTTTCCAGACACAATATTCAAAAGTAATGACAGAACCTGTCTTTTGATACCAGTACTGAAGCGCCTCCATAATATCCGTTAACGGGAATTTATCAGAGAAAGGCATGATCTCATTACGCTTGGCTTCAATAGCAGAGTGAAGAGATAAAGCAAGCTTCACACGCAATTCATCATCTGCAAGCATTTTGATCATTTTAGGAATACCGGATGTAGAAACGGTAATTCTTCTTGGAGACATTCCCAAACCTTCCGGCTGGGTAATTTTTTTGATGGCTTCCACTACGTTTTTGTAATTCATCATAGGCTCTCCCATACCCATAAATACGATATTGGAAAGTGGTCTGTCGAAATACATTCTGCTCTGGCTGTCAATCAGGGCTACCTGATCTACAATCTCAGCTACTTCAAGGTTTCTCATCCTTTTCAGTCTTGCTGTAGCGCAGAATTCGCAGTTTAATGAGCATCCTACCTGAGAAGATACACAGGCTGTTGTTCTTGTTTCTGTAGGAATAAGAACAGATTCCACCATCAGCCCGTCATGAAGTTTCACTCCGTTTTTGATGGTTCCGTCAGAGCTTTTTTGAAGAAGGTCTACGGAAACAGGGTTAATGGTATATTCTTCCGAAATTCTCTCACGCAGTGATTTGGAAAGATTCGTCATTTCGTCAATCGAATGGAGGTTTTTACTCCATAGCCAGTCATAGACCTGTTTCGCACGAAACGGTTTCTCTCCTAAAGATACGAAGTAGTCTTTAAGCTGGTCTAATGATAATGTACGGATATCTTTCATTGTAAGGTTGTAGATTTTAGGTGGCAGGTTGCAGATACTATTACCTGCAACCTTTTCCCTATTATCTTTTTTATAGAATTAACATTGCATCACCGTAAGAATAGAATTTATACTTTTCTTTTACGGCTTCTTCATAAGCATGCATGATGAAATCTCTTCCTGCAAATGCAGCAATCATCATAATCAAAGTAGACTTCGGTGTGTGGAAGTTGGTGATCATTGAGTTAGCAACTCCGAAATCATGAGGTGGATAAATGAATTTATTAGTCCATCCATTGAAAGCAGAGATTTTTTTGTTTGAAGAAACAGAAGTTTCCAATGCTCTCATGGTAGTAGTTCCTACTGCACAAACTCTTCTGTGAGTTTCTACTGCTTTGTTGATAATCGCAGCATTTTTCTCATCAATGATGATTTCTTCAGACTCCATTTTGTGCTTAGAAAGATCTTCTACCTCAATTGGGTTGAATGTTCCTAATCCTACGTGAAGGGTAACTTCAGCAAAATTAATTCCTTTAATCTCTAATCTCTTCATCAAATGTTTAGAGAAGTGAAGACCCGCTGTAGGTGCAGCCACCGCTCCTTCTACTTTTGCATAGATCGTCTGATATCTTTCTGCATCTTCCGGCTCTACTGCTCTTTTGATATATTTTGGAAGCGGAGTTTCTCCCAATTCTTTCAGTTTCGTTCTGAATTCGTCGTAAGAACCGTCGAATAAGAATCTTAACGTTCTTCCTCTTGAAGTCGTGTTATCAATAACTTCAGCTACCAAAGACTCATCTTCTGTGAAGAATAATTTGTTACCAATTCTGATTTTTCTTGCAGGATCTACCAAAACGTCCCAAACTCTGGTTTCTTTATCAAGTTCTCTTAATAAGAAAACTTCAATCTTAGCACCTGTTTTTTCTTTATTTCCGTAAAGACGTGCAGGGAAAACTTTAGTATTGTTGAAGATGAACAAATCTTCTTCATCAAAATAATCCACTACATCTTTGAATAATTTGTGCTCGATAGTTTGTGTTTTTCTATCAAGTACCATTAATCTAGCTTCGTCTCTGTGCTCTGATGGGTGTTCTGCTAATAATTCCGCAGGAAGATCAAAATTAAAATCTGATGTTTTCATTTTTTAAATTACGGTTTAAAAATTATTGAAATTACAAGGTGTAATTTTCGGAGTGCAAATATACGACATTGAATACCCCTTTGTCAAGTATTATTTACAATCAAATATAAAACCGTGATTTTACGGGGGTTTTTAAGGCTTAAAAATAGTATTTTTGAGAAAATTTAAATTCAATATGGAATCTGTAAGTAAAATATACTTCATTGATAATCCGTATCCTAATGGTCATAAAATTGAAACATTCAGCTGGAGCGGAAGGATTGATGAGTATGGATCTATCTGGTTTGATTTTCATCTAAAAACTGAAAATTATTATGCCGATGATGAGGAAAACAGTGAGGAAGAAAATGAAGATTTGTCTGACTGGGACTCCAAAATAGTGTGGGGAAATTATCACGCCTGCATATTATCGTCAAATTATTGGGGTGAAGAGAAAGGAATCAGAATTGATAAACCCGGTGAAAAACTGGACTTCGATACTGTTATTAAAAATGATCTTTTCAGTAATGATTTGCCGTCTGAAAAACATTTTGATGACGACAATCTTGCCTTCAATATGTATCTGCTGGGACATGACAGCTGTGCAGGTCATCACATCCGGTTCTTAAAAACAGGTGACCATCAGTATGATATCACATGGACAGGTAAAATAGCATTGACCTACGCGGGTGATGAGGAGTTTTCCCATGATTTCAAAGTACAAATCTTCAATGTTGAGTTCGAAGGTTTTCATTATCCTAAAACCTGGTCATTAGAAAAAGCAACTGAGATATTCAAAGCCAGACTCTCCAATTTTGAAGACTATGAATTTATAGATCTGAATCCTAAAAGTAACAAACGGGAGTATAAACTCGACAAACTAAAATAATAACACAGTAAAAACAACACATTAAAAATATTATAATGAGTAAATATTCAATAGAAGCATTTATCAACGAGACAAAAGAGAATCCGCAGCAAAGAGATTATTTTGAACTGGAAACAAAACATCTTCTTGAAATCAACCTTAATAACCAGGCGGTATGGACAAAAAAGGGAAGTATGGTAAGTTATGTGGGTAATATCAATTTTGAAAGACAAGGAATGCTAGCTGGAGGAATTGGAAATCTTTTGAAAAAAGCAATCAGTGGTGAAGGAAGCAAGCTCATGAAAGCAGAAGGAACCGGAAAATTATATGTAGCCGATTCCGGAAAGAAAGTCCGTATTCTTTATCTGAATAATGAATCAGTTTGTGTAAATGGAAATGACGTTCTTGCCCACGAACAAAGCGTAAAAAGTGATATCACCATGCTGAAAAGTATTGCAGGAATGATGTCCGGAGGACTTTTCCAGGTAAAGCTTTCAGGAACAGGTCATATTGCCATTACCACTCATGGAGATCCGCTGACTTTATTGGTAACTCCTGATACCCCAGTCTTCACTGATCCTAATGCCACTGTTGCATGGTCCGGAAATCTAAGCCCGGAACTGAAAACCAACGTTTCTCTCAAAAGTCTTATTGGCAGAGGAAGCGGAGAAGAATTCCAGATGAAATTTTCAGGACACGGATGGGTACTGATTCAGCCTTATGAAGAGGTGTATTATATGGAAAAATAAAACAGACAAACCTTAGAAGTGATTTAGAATTTTCGTAGTCATTAAAATTACAGCTCATGAATACTCTTATAAAGCTATTTTTCGTGATGATTATATTCCCTAATATAATGATTGCCCAAAAGACAAAGAAAAATTACGAATACCATATAGATCTGCTTCACCTGTCTAATGATGAAGTCCGGGTTTCATTTTCACCTCCAAAGAATAATCTTAAACAAGGTAAGTTTATTATTCCCAAATTGGTTCCCGGGTTTTATCAGGCTATGAATTTCGGACAGTATGTTTCTGATTTCACGGCCACCGATAAAAACGGAAAAAAAATCTTAACCGAGCGTTTGGATAAAAACAGCTGGATGGTTCATGATCTTAAGAATGTAAAGAAAATATCATATCAGGTAGCTGATGGATGGGATTCTTTGGAAAAGAATAATCAGGAAGCGAAGTCTCCGGGCACGATGTTTAAAAAAGACAGTGTCTTTGTCATCAATTATAATTCTTTGGTGGGATATTTTGAAGAAATGAAAGGTAATCCCTACCAGATTAAGGTTACAAAAAACAAGGGTTTTTATGCTTCTTCTGCTTTAAATTATCAACAGAAAAATAAAAACACCGATATAGTTTGGGCTAAAGATTACCGCCAATTGGTAGATTCTCCTGTTTTATACTGCGTTCCCGATACTACATGGATCAAAATAGGCCATACCGAAGTACTCGTATCATTTTATAACAATAAAGAGCGCCATTATTCAAAAATAATAGCCCGTGAAATAGAGAATATTTTGAAAAATCAGCAAGCCTATCTGGGTGGAACATTACCGGTCAATAAATACGCTTTTCTGATCTATTATGAATCTTCAAATGAAAATGGATATTTGGGAGACGGACTGGAACATTCTCATTCTACCTTGTGTCTGTACCGTGCCGGAAGTATGAAATTTCTTCCCCATGCTTTAAACAGAGTGGCCTCTCATGAATTTTTTCATATTGTTACTCCTCTCAATATTCATTCTGGGGAAATTCAGCATTATGACTTCCTGAACCCTGTCATGTCTAAACATTTGTGGCTATATGAAGGGATGACAGAATATGCGACCATACACATGCCCATCAAACAAAAAATGATCAGCCTGGAAGATTTTGAAAAAAGTTTGGAAGAAAAAATACAGGGCATGAAGGAGTTTGACAATAAACTGTCCTTTACGGAAATGAGTAAAAACTCAATGGAAAGACAGGACCAGTATATGAATTTCTATCAGAAAGGAGCATTGCTCGGAGCATGTCTGGATATAAGACTAAGAGAACTTTCTCATGGAAAAATGGGAACCCAGGATCTGATGCAGATGCTTATGAAAAAATATGGTGAAGGTAAATATTTCAATGATGATCATCTTTTTGATGAGATTACCAAAATGACTTATCCTGAAATACGCACTTTCTTCAGAGATTTTGTAGAAGGTACCCAACCTATTCCATTGAAAGAATATCTGGAAAAAGCAGGTTTTAATTATGATGAAGCTACCGGAAAAGTAACCTCTTTCCCCAATCCGGATTCAAAGCAAATTGCACTAAGAAAAGCCTGGATCAATCAATAGATTTTTAGATAAAATGGCAAAAAGGCAAAAGATAAATGAAGATACTCTCCTACTCTCAAACCTTTTCATCCCAAAAACTCTAAAATTCTTTTCCAAACAATAAATATATAATATATAGATTCCTACGGAATGACAAAGTGAGCGGATACATAAAGTGCTTAGGTTGTCCATTCCGTAGGAATCTATACTCTTACAATTTCAACGCTCTTACTCTAAAACACTCTTATTCTAAAACCTTCTAACTCGCATCCCGCACCCCGTAACTCATAAACCCTCCCACTTAATATCTCTCACGCCATCGGGATTTACAAAAGTTTTAATATATTTAAGAAAAAAATAGATGGACAATAGCAATTCCCGCAGGAACTTTCTTAAGACAGCAGCTTTAGCAAGCTTTGGGGCACTGGTTTTACCCAATTCTTTATTTGCCTATTCAAATGATTTTAAAACAGATAAAAAAGTCCGCGTCGGTTTTATCGGTGTCGGTCTTCGTGGTCAGGAACATGTAAAATTACTGGCAAAACGTAACGATGTAGAGATTGTAGCCTTTGCAGATCCTGAAAAAAGGATGCTCGCTGCTTCTCAGAAAATCTTAAAAGACAATAATAAACCGGCTGCTCAGGAGTTTTCCAACGGGGAATATGACTATCGAAATCTTTTAAAATTAAAATCAATAGACGCTGTGGTTATTGCGACGCCTTGGGAATGGCATCTTACACAAGGTGTGGAAGCTATGCGCGCTAAAAAAATTGTGGGCATGGAAGTTTCCGGAGCCATAAAGCTTCAGGACTGCTGGGAATTTGTAAAGGTATATGAGGAAACAAAAGTTCCTATCTTCATGATGGAGAATGTATGTTACCGCAGGGATATCATGGCCATTCTGAATATGGTCCGTAAAGGAATGTTTGGGGAACTGGTACATGGAAGAGGTGGCTATCAGCATGATCTGAGAGGTGTTCTTTTCAATGATGGAGTTAATCCATACAATTCCGGTGCTGAATTTGGAGAAAAAGGATTCAGTGAGGCCAAATGGAGAACAGAACATTATGTAAAACGTAACGGAGAGCTTTACCCTACCCATGGATTAGGTCCGGTTGCCATGATGATGGATATCAACAGAGGAAACCGTTTAACAAGACTGTCATCATTCTCATCAAAAGCAATAGGACTTCATAAATATGTTGTTGAACATCCAAAAGGTGGAGAAAACCATCCTAGCGCGAAAGTAAAATTCAATCAGGGAGATGTGGTAACCACACAGATTGCCTGTGCCAACGGAGAAACCATCCTTCTTACGCATGATACAAGTTTACAGAGACCTTATGATCTTGGTTTCAGAGTTCAGGGAACTGAAGGATTGTGGCAGGATTTCGGATGGGGAGATTTCAACCAGGGACATATCTATTTTGAAAAAACAATGAACCATACCCATCGTTGGGACAATACGGAAAAATGGATGAAAGAATATGATCATCCGATGTGGAAGAAATTTGAAAATGTTGCTGCCGGAGCAGGACATGGCGGAATGGACTTTTTTGTCATGAATACGTTTATTGAATGTATCAAACGAAATATAGAATTCCCGATGGATGTGTATGATCTTGCGTTATGGTATTCAATTACCCCATTGAGTGAAGAGTCTATTGCCAAAGGTGGTCAGGTAGTTGATATTCCTGATTTTACCAATGGAAAATGGAAAACCCGTAAACCTGTATTTGGAATGACCGATGAGTTCTAAGAAAACATTACTCATATTAGCAGGCGGATTAGGCAGCAGATATAAAGGTCTCAAACAGATAGATGGAGTACTCGGTAACGGTTCGCCGATTTTGGAGTATTCTATCTTTGACGCATTGGAGGCTGGTTTCCAGAAAGTAGTCATTATCGTCAACAAGCTTATTCCTCAAAATTATATGGAAAGACTCAATGCCATTTCAAAGAGTAAAAATTTTGAACTGCATTGGGTATATCAGGAAATAGACAGCATTCCTATTTCATTGGAAGGTTTTGATTATCCTGACCGAGAAAAACCATGGGGAACTGCTCATGCTGTTCTTTGTGCCAAATATTCGATACAGGAGCCTTTCGTGATGATCAATGCAGATGATTTTTATGGAAAAGAAGCCTATCAGCTGGCGGCTCATGAAATTAACCATCATCATATTTCAGATACCCAGTTGGGAATGATTGCTTATCCTGTAGGTACAACATTGAGTGGAAACGGAGCTGTAGCCAGAGGAATATGTACGCTGGATTCAGAAAATAATCTGATTAAAGTAGTGGAACAAACATCTATTCAAAGAATAAACAACTCCATCGTTTACATTGAAAACGGAGAAAATATAAAATTGGTTCCTGACACCTTAGTATCCATGAACTTTTTTATTTTCCATCCTCATATTTTCTGCTATCTGGAGGCTTATTTCTATGATTTCATCGAATCTGATCCCTTACCGAGTCAGGAGTTTTATATTCCTTCTGCCGTACAGAGAATGATGGATGAAAACAGAGTAAAAGTAAAGGTAAAAGCCTCTCCTTCTCAATGGATGGGAGTTACCTATGCTGATGATAAAAAGGAAATTATAGATTTTCTGACTTCAGAGATCAACAACAACAGATACCCGGAAGATTTATGGAGCTAAATGATATTGTTATTGAATTTATCGGCACGGATAATTATGAACTCTCTCCTATTACTGATGGATTGATCAACACAACTTACCTTCTGGAAGATAAGGATCAGGGAAAGAAGTTTATCCTGCAAAAAATTAACAATCATGTGTTCAAACAGCCTGATGTGATCGTCAATAATCATTTAATGATTAATGAAATTCTCAGATCAAATAATTATCAGTTTCAAATTATTGAGCCTATCCCTTCTCTTACCCAGAAACTTCTGTTAGAGGATACAAATGGCCAGCCATGGCGCATGCTAAGTTTCATAGAAAATAGTGTTACTTTTCTTACCGCTCCTTCTTTGCCAACGGCTTTTGAAGCAGCTAAAACCTTCAGTTATTTCCTTACCGTTGTTAATACTGAACAATTACCCGCTCTTGAAGATGCCCTTCCTAACTTCCTCAATTTTGAGAAGAGAGTTGCAGATTATAAAAGTTCACTAAAAAATGCAGCCCCTCATTTAAGAGAAAAAGCAAAGGCTGAAATAGAAATCACCAACCAGCTTCTGTCCTTGCCTGATCAATGGATTGAGATGGAAAAAAACAATCAGATCCCCAAAAGAATCATTCATGCAGATGTAAAAATCAGTAACATTCTCTTTGATCAAAATCACAGTCCGTTAGCTGTAATCGATCTGGATACCATGATGATTTCTACTATTTTGTATGATTTTGGAACGATGATCCAGTCCTACACCAATACAACACATGAAGATGACGGAAGTGCCCAAAACAATTTCAATCCTGAAATGTATGAGGCTGTAAAAAAAGGTTTTTTATTCTATCTCAAGGAAAAACTGACTTCCACAGAATCTGACAACCTTGATTATGCTGCACAAGTCGCTATTTATATTCAGGAGCTTCGTTTTTTAACCGATTATCTGAATGGAAGTGTTTATTATTCTACGAAATACCCTGAGCATAATTTAGACCGGACTAAAAACCAACTGGAGCTGTTGAAAGGATTGAGAGAATATTTGGGAGTTTGAGAGTGGGAGGGTTTGAGAATAATAAAGTAAAAACAGATTCCTACGGAATGACAAAGTGTACGGATAGATAAAGCGTTCCGTTTGTCATTCCGTAGGAATCTATGCTCTTACAACTCAAACTCTCCCACTCTCAAACTCATTACCCCCGAATCCCGCAACTTATCTTAAAATCCAAGATTCGTCACCAAAAAAATTACGTACAATGCTGAGACTCCTACGGAGTGACAAAGTGTACGGATAGATAAAGCGTTCCGTTTGTCATTCCGTAGGAATTTATGCTCTTACAACTCAAACTCTCCCACTCTCAAACCCTCTAACCCGAATCACGAAATTCATCCCAAAAACTCCAGAATTCTTTTCCATTCTTCCAGTTTCTTTTCAAAGGAAACAGTGTGGAGTGGACTTGTAGAAGGCAATAGAAAGATGGGTCGTTTATAATTTTTTCCAAGCACTTTCTGTAAATTTTTGTAGGATTTTCCTCCATTGCAAAAAATAGCTTTAACATTCGGATGTTCTTCCAACAGTTCAGCAATCTGATTCGCTTCTTCATTTTTGATTTCGGAATCAAGACTTCCTTTTCTCTCACAGGAATCAATGACATCCCAAAGAGCAATACGATGTTTCTTTATCGTTTCAATTCTTTGAGTATAATCATGAGTAAATTCTTCGTTCAGCAATTCAAAAATGATTTTCCAGAATTTGTTTTGAGGATGAGCATAATATTGCTGCTTTTCCAATGATTTCACCCCGGGAATTGATCCTAAAATTATAATATCAGACTGAGAATCAATGATGGGTGGAAATGAAGAAATACGGTTTTGCATATTCAAATATAGAGATTTAAATTATTTTAATCTGGCTGGAAGCTGGGAGTTTGAACAAGAAAGTTATTGAGGTTATGAAAACGGGTTGTCCCTATTTTCATCTTTTAAAACAGTGATATCATTAATGTATGGTACCCTCTATAAATATTAAGATTAACAGCCACTTCCTGCTTCCAACAACCTGAATTTAATTCCCTTAAACAACTCAGGTTATTTAGATTTTGGCTAAAGCCATTGGATATTTTTCATAAAAAAAGCGGGCTAAAGCCCGCTCCTATTGATATTTATTTTTATTGATCTTATAAAGTTTCCTTCAGCCAATCAAAGAATTCTCTCTGCCATACCAATCCGTTTTGTGGATGAAGTACCCAGTGGTTTTCATTCGGGAAGTAAACCAGTTTAGATTTCAATCCTCTTAATTTTGCTGCCTGGAAAGCTTCCTGACCCTGCTCATAAGGAACACGGAAATCAATTCCTCCCTGAACGATCATGATAGGCTTATTCCATTTTTCTACAAAATTGCTTGGGTTGAATTCTGTATACGCTTTTGGAAGCGGTTTCTCCCATGGAGAACCAAGATCCCAGTTTGCAAACCAAAGTTCTTCCGTAGTCAGATACCATGACTTCATATCAAATAATCCGTCATGAGCGATGAAGGTCTTGAATCTGTTTTCATGGATTCCTGCCAGCATAAATACACTGTATCCTCCGTAGCTTGCTCCTACAGCCGCTACTCTGTCACCGTCTACATAAGGTAAAGTTTTCGCAAAATCTGTTGCTGCCAGATAATCTCTCATCGGCTGTCCACCCCAATCTTTTGAAATATCTTCATTCCATTTTGTTCCCCATCCTGGCATTCCTCTTCTGTTTGGTGCTACCACGATATAATCATTAGCTGTCATTAAAGCAAAGTTCCATCTTACGCTGAAATATTGCGTCAATGCAGATTGTGGTCCTCCCTGACAATACACCAATGTTGGATATTTTTTATTAGGATCAAAGTTCGGTGGATAGTGGAACCAAACTCCCATTTCCTTTCCATCTGAGGTTTTCACCATTTTAAGTTCAGATTTCCCTTGAGCTAGCTTAGCATAAGTATCTTTATTAGCTTCAGTCACCTGCTTCATTTCTCCGTTTTTAACGTTTACAGAGAACAATTCTGTGGCATGGTTTACATCTGTTCTTCCTACTAAAAGTGAAGATTTATTATCTGTAAAGATTTCATTAACGTCAAAATCTCCTTTGGTAATCTGCTGTACTTTTGCTGATTTGGAATCCAGTGAGAAAAGTTGTTTTGTTCCTCTGAATGCAGCCGTAAAGTAGATTGTTTTTGAATCTGCTCCCCAAAGTACATCTCCGGAAACACTTTCGTCCCAGCCAGAAGTAAGATTCGTGGTCTTCCCAGACTTCCAGTCCAGAATTTTCACATCATTTTTATCTGCTTCATATCCATCTCTGGCCATGCTCTGCCAGATCAAAGATTTTCCATCCGGGCTGAATTTTGGATTAAGATCATATCCTTTGTTTGATTCTGTAAGGTTTTTGGTGATACCTGAAGCTAAATCGTAAGCAAAGATATCTGTATTGGTACTTGTAGCGTACTCTTTTCCGCTTTTAGGCTTTGTAACATATAAAAGCTGTGCAGAATCCGGGCTCCAGATAAAATCTTCAGCACCTCCAAAAGGTCTCTGAGGAGAATCCCAGGTTTTTCCTTCCAAAAGATCTTTTGCTCCTTCTACTTTATCAGCAGTATTCACTACAAATACATGGTTATATTTTCCTTCATTGAAATAATCCCAGTGTCTGTGGTTCAGATCTGTGTAAACCTGAGCAGTAGTTTTAGGAGTATCACTGAATTTATCTTTCCCCATCACTTTTTCTACCAATACCTGCTTGCTGAAAGCAATTTTCTTCCCATCCGGAGAAATTACAACGTTATCAGCCTCACCAATCGTATAAAATTCTGTCCAGGTTTTTCCGGCATCTTTAGAAAGATAGATTTTATCTCCTTCCTGAGCATAAATTCCGTTTTTATCCCATTGAATAAGGGCTTTTTTACCGAAATCAATTTTAGAAGACTGATGATTAAGAACATTCAGAAAATAGTTCTCATTTTTCGTTTTCTCTGTTTTCAGATCTACCTGCCCTACTTTATAGATAAGGGAACCCTGATCTGGTGAAACTGCCTGTACCCCAACTTTTTTCAAAGTCCAAAGAATTTCAGGCGTCATTACTTGTTGTGCATTCATTAAAAGCGGAGCTGCCAAAGCCAGCAGACTGTACTTAAGTTTCATATGTTGATATTCATTTTTTAACGGATCTATGAAATCGCAGAGATTTAATAAAATCCTTTTATTAAATTCAAAGATTGCCAAAGTTAATATTTAAAATAAAAATGGACGAAAAAATTAACATTTAAGTTTCCTAATATTGAAAATAAATAATTAATGGGTAGACGAATTTTTATTAATTTTAGAAAAACTAAACTAATACCCATTTTACATGAAAAAATTTCTCCTTTTTTCTTCAATTTTTGTGTCTTGTTTCTTTTTTTCACAGCTGACGATAAGTCCCGTTGGCACTCATTATTATAATCCATATCAGGCTACTCTTTCAGGCAACGGAACTATTTATTATACTACGGACGGAAGCACACCGACACTAACTTCCAGCTCAGCAACCAACAACGTACAGGTTCTTATTGATCAGAATAAAGAAATCAAGGCTTTTCTTGTTAACGGACAGGGAAATACCTCTACCATCATCAGTAAAAAATACTATACAGGAAATATACCTGAAGCTGTTATTTATTTTAAAGCTCCTTCTGCATGGACAGCCGGAAGCTGTATAATGATCGATATGGTAGCTCCAAATTCCATTGACGGACAAGTTATTGATACTTTGTGGCCCGGAATAGCAATGCAGCCGGCAGGATGTGAATCCTGGTACAAGATTACCAGAAATTTTGAAAGTGCTCAGGTAAGTTTTAATAATTGTTTTCTCTTTGAAAACTTTCCACAAGCAATCACTACGAATTTAATTCCGATGGGAAGCACTTTATATTATGATTTTACAGACGGAGTAATAACAACTCCGCCATCATGCTTATTTTTAGCGAGTCATGAAATGCAGTCAAAAAGCAACAATGTTTTAATCAAAGTTTACCCAAATCCGGTTTCAGATATTTTAAAAGTAAATACCGACCGGAACTTTCAGGAATATGAGATCATAGATGGAAATGGAAGAATGGTTGTAAAAAATCAGTTTGTAAAAAAAATTTCTATTCATCAACTTATTGCAGGAAATTATTTTCTAAAACTGAAAGATTTAAAGGGAGATCTGGTATTGCTGAAGTTTATTAAAAAATAGAAAAATCCGCTCAATGAGCGGATTTTTATTTTGATCTGTTATGATTTTAATTACTCTCCATCTGAGAACATTGAGTTCGCCAGAGAGGTTACGATTGACAATAATATACTGAATATAAATGCCCACCAGAAACCATCTACCACCATGCTGTCTATGAAATAATCTGCAATCAGGATAATCCCTGCATTAATTACAAGGGCAAAGAACCCTAAGGTAAGGATCGTTAACGGAAGGCCGAACAGACTTAAAATAGGCTTTACAAATATGTTAAGAACCCCAAGTACAATCGCAAAGATGATCGCTGAAGAAAATCCTTCAAAATGTACTCCCGGTAAAATTTTTGTTAAAAGATAAGCTACAATTGCTGTTACAAATAATCGGATAATTAAGTTCATTGAGTTATTTTTTAATGTTTATGCAGTGTAAGGAGCAAAAGCCATTCCATTCCAGAAAAAAGAATTCTTTGAAACCCTTTATTTAAGGAATATTTTGTCTTTTATTTCCCGTAATGTCTTATTTTATTTTCATCATGGTGACTAATGAGGTTGCTACATGACTTTCCGAGTCCGAACCTTCAGTCTGAACATAAATTTCCGTTCTCACAACAACAATTTTACCTCCACCTTTGATAACGTAAGATTTTGAAACCAAAGCATCACCCATCGCAGGACGAAGATAATTCACTTTCAACTCAACGGTCACTACATAGCAATCTTCCGGATAATGGCTCACAGCGGCATATCCTGAAGAAACATCAACCAAAGAAGCGATCATTGCTCCGTTAAACATTCCTGCTTTTCTGGTCATCATTTCCATTTTAGGAATCTTCATGGATATAAAATCGGTTTCTACTCCCAGCAGTTCTGCTTTGTAGAATTTCAAGGTTTCCGAACGGTTGAAGCTGTCTGTGATGAGTTTTCTTTTCTCTGGTGTCATTACTTTTGAATTTGAATGTAAAGGTAGAAATTGATTTAAAGATTAAAGAATTTAAAGATTAAAAATTTCCAGTGGCAGGAAGCTTTGAGGGAACTGATATAAACTTATGCTGCTCTTTGATCTCTATATGAATATTTAAACCTTATAGGTATTGAAAACCTGTAACGTTTTGTTGTGTGTCGTTTTGTTCAGCAATAATCAAAATTTTTCAGTTCAAAAGGTTAGATTTGCAGGAAAGCTTTATGATGGGTTTAAAAAGGTTTTTACAACTTTTAGGTTTACTGGCAGGATTCTGGTTTCAGGCACAGACATTACATTTGTATGGCGGTGCAGATCAGGATCAGTATCTGGGATGCCTAAACTGTGATAATTTTGATAAAAATTCGATCTGGAATAAGTTCAGCGATTACGGAAATGTCTTCAGTTCAAAATCCATCTGGAATCCATATGGAAATTATGGGAGTACCTACAGCGCCTATTCTCCATGGAATTCCTATGCTTCTTATCCTCCGGCAATTCTGGATCAGGACGGAAATTTCTTTGGGTTTCTTACTTTGAATCCTTATAAATCGGATAGATCAGAACTGGAACTGGCAGTTATTTTATGTAAGCATCATGAAGAGATTAAAAGTGATGTTGGAGGCTGGTATGAGAGGTTATTCCGGTAACCTATGAATTCTCACTTCTTCTCTTGGAATATTTATATAAAAGACTGTGAAAACATAAGGCTGGATTCCTACGGAATGACAAGTATACCGCTTAGTTTATTCACATAGTTTGTCATTCCGTAGGAATCTAACCTGTGTAAATTAAGCTTTTCAGAGAATGACTGTGTATATTTGTTGTTGACTCGTTTTTACAGAGCAAATTGTTTAACTTTTCATAGTATTGAATTCAAAAAAGAAATTCCTTCATTATGCTGAATGATTACAAAAAACACGAACTGTTTGGAAAACCTTTATTACAGAAGATTGATCTTAAAGCGCCATTCAGATCTGATTTCCCGGTTTCTGAGCAGGCTTGTTTTCTGTATGTTATTAAAGGAGAATTTCAATATAAAACAGCAGAACAGGAGTTTACTATTTCGGCTAATTATTCGCTGTTTCTTAATTGTATCAGCTCCGGAAAGTATATTCAAAACTCAGAATCGGAGGAGCATTGTGAAATCGTCATCGTTACTTTCTATCCGGATATTCTGAAAAGAATCTATGACAGAGAGCTGCCTGTATTGCTGCAAAAACCTGCAAATATGGTCTCGAACCAATCCAATGAGAAAATAAATAATGATTTTCTGATTCAAAAATATGTAGAAGGACTGCTCTTCTATTTTGAAAATCCTTACCTCGTTAATGAAGATATATTAATTCTTAAATTAAAAGAAATTATGTTGTTGCTGGCTCAATCCCAGAATGCTAAAGCTATTCAGCTGATCCTGTCACAACTGTTTTCTCCCACAACTTATTCTTTCAAGCAGATCATTGAGGCTAATTTATTTTCACAGCTCACCATTGAACAACTTGCGGAGCAAAGCAATCTGAGCCTATCATCCTTCAAAAGAGAATTCAACAAGTTATATAATGATACGCCCGCCAACTATATAAGAAACAAAAAGCTGGAAAAAGCGGCCGAACTGCTTTTAGTATCAGATGAACGGATTACTGATATTGCATTCGAATGTGGATTCAATGATCTGGCTACTTTTACAAAAAACTTCAGTGATAAATATCGTGTCACTCCTTCAAATTACCGCCAGGAACAAAAGGGGAAATAATTGAGGAGATTTTTAGGTAATACCACCGCTATTTCTTATTTCCATAAGGAATGTTTCTTTCTGGACCAAAATCTCAAATTCTTGAACTAAATCACAAAATCATTTCTGCCTATCTATCGCAAATTTGTACCATCAGTTACAGGGAACAGAAATATACCTGTCATTACCACTGAAAATGTATCAATTTAAAATACGATCAATATGAATCTATCAGGTTTAGGAATTTTTCATACCATTATCGGTATAGCTGCCCTTGCAGGGGCCATCACAGGGTTTATTAAATATGGTAAAATCAATCTCGCTCAGCGGTCCGGAAAAATATACTTGTATGCAACCGTCATTACATCACTTTCAGCTCTGGGAATTTCTAAGGCAGGAGGTTTCAATGCAGGGCATGTATTTTCCTTATTTATCATTGTGCTGATATCCATTGCGTATTTCCTTTTCTCCAATAAAAAGCATGTCGGGAAAGCAAGATATTTTGAGAATTTTTTGCTGTCATTCAGTTTTTTCTTATCACTGGTTCCCACAATTAATGAGACCTTTACGAGGGTTCCCATTGGGCATCCTTTGGCTAAAGATATCAAAGATCCGGTAATTGGCCAGACACTTCTTGTTGTTTTCCTGCTTTTTGTGGTTGGATCAATCTTTCAGTTTATGAAGCAGAAAAAAGAGAATGGTGAGATTACACGTCTTCAGTAGGGCATTTGTATTGTGATAAAGATGGTAAAAGCATAGAAGGTAGGGCTGGATTCCTATGGAATGACAAATACAACGCTTAGTTTATCCGTACAGTTTGTCATTCCGTAGGAATCTCTGTATAAATGAAAAGCCGGAAGATTGTTGGAAAACGCAAAGGCGCAAGTTGTTTTCCAAATTGTATGTTTTTAAGGCGCAAAGATTTTATCTCCGATAAAATGTGATAATGTCAAAAACTGGATTATTTATCTATATGAAGTTCTAACCATTATGATATTATCTTTATCCGGTAATTGGCCAGACGCTTCTTGTTGTTTTCCTGCTTTTTGTGATTGGATCAATCTTTCAGTTTATGAAGCAGAAAAAAGAAAATAGTGAAATTTCACGTCTTCAGTAAGATATTTGTATTGTGATAAAGATGGTAAAAGCATAGAAGGTAGGGCTGGATTCCTATGGAATGACAAATACAACGCTTAGTTTATCCGTACAGTTTGTCATTCCGTAGGAATCTCTGTATAAATGAAAAGCCGGAAGATTGTTGGAAAACGCAAAGGCGCAAGTTGTTTTCCAAATTGTATGTTTTTAAGGCGCAAAGATTTTATCTCCGATAAAATGTGATAATGACAAAAACTGGATTATCTATTTGTATAAAATCCTAGCCATCATTTCATTATCTTTGAAAAATGCTCTCTCTTTCCAATATGAGTTGTGTATACAAAAGCTATTGCGTTTGACTGGCAGTCAAAAGGTTGCGGTTTCGAATCCCGTATTCTCCACTCAACAATGCTATTTAACCTGATTTTTCTAAATCGTGAATTAAGATGGTTGGATAATGTTTAGGTGAGACTTACTATTGATTAACCAAGTTGCACCTGAAAATCATCACTCAAAGTTAAAACACCTTCTGCAAGATTTTCCGGATGTGTGGTAAAGCCTTTCAATTTTGAAGTTTTCCCTTTTAATACAAGGTCTAAAAGCTGTTTATCAGACAATTTTTTACCAAAAATTTCAAAGGTAATTTTGAATCCACAGTTTTTAAAATCAGAACATCCTACTGCTGTTTTTCCTTTGATCAGGTTGTGTTCTTTGCATTTCGGGCATTTCGTTTCTTCCCAGGACTGAAGTTCTTTTTTCTGTGCAGGTTCTCTTTTTTTCTTTTCCTTTACTTCTTCTTTTTCTTCTTCCTGAAGGGTAATCACTTTTCCTTTCCCATATACCACTTTTTCAGTAAGTTCGGTAACCATCTGAATCAGTTCTTCTTTGAACATGTTGGCTTCATACTCTCCTTTTTCAATTTTACGAAGTTTGGATTCCCATTCACCAGTCAGTTCCGGACTTTTTAACAGCTCATCTTCGATGGTGTCAATCAACTGAATTCCGGTTTGGGTAGCGATGAGGTTTTTTCTTTTTTTCTCGATGTATTTTCTTTTGAAAAGGGTTTCAATGATGTTGGCACGGGTGGATGGTCTTCCGATTCCGTTGTTCTTCAGCATTTCACGCAACTCTTCATCTTCTACCTGTTTTCCGGCAGTTTCCATGGCTCTCAGCAAGGTTGCTTCGGTATAAGGCTTTGGAGGTGTTGTTTTTCCCTGGTGAATCATAGGATCGTGCGGTCCGGTTTCTCCTACGATAAATTCAGGAATGGTTTGTTCTTCTTCTTTGTCCTTATCAGCAGTTTCTTCCTTAGGCTCTTTGGCATAAACAGCTCTCCATCCTGCTTCAAGCACCTGTCTTCCACTGGTTTTAAAAGGAATCGTTCCTACTTTTCCTTCCACCAATGTATTTGAAATTTTACATTCCGGATAGAAAACGGCAATGAAACGTTTGGCAATCAGATCATAAATCAGTTTTTCTTCCCTGCTCAGATTTTGAGAAGGTGGAATTTCCGTAGGAATGATCGCATGGTGATCGGTTACTTTTGTATCATCGAAAACAGCCTTTGATTTTGGAATCGGAGCTTCCAGTAACGGAGCAATCAGCTCCTGATAAGGATACATTTTCTGAAGAATCCCTGTTATTTTCGGATATAAACTCTCGGATAGATAGGTGGTATCAACACGTGGATAGGTTACGTGCTTCTTTTCATAAAGACTTTGGATATAATTCAGGGTATTTTCTGCTGAATAACCGTATTTTTTATTGGCTTCTACCTGAAGTCCGGTCAGGTCGAAAAGTCGTGGATTTTTTTCTTTCCCTTCTTTAATTTCGAAAGAAACGATCTCAAATGGATTGACTTTAAGATATTCCAGTCCTTTCTCAGCACGTTCCAACGTTTTTAAACGGTCAATCGCTGCATTGAAAAGAACGTCACGATATTTGGTTTTCAGTTCCCAATACTCTTCTGTGGTAAAAGCATCAATTTCTTTCTGACGCTGCACCAGCATGGCCAATGTAGGAGTCTGTACCCTTCCAATAGAAAGAACGGCTTTATTTCCTCCAAATTTCTTAGTAAAAAGCCTGGTAGCATTGATTCCCAACAGCCAGTCTCCGATAGCTCTGGCATTTCCGGCCAGATACAGATTTTTATAATCTTCCGCAGGTTTTAAGCTGGCAAACCCTTCTTTAATAGCATCTTCCGTCAATGAAGATATCCATAAACGCTGGATAGGTTTGTTGCATTTCGCTTTCTGCAATACCCAACGCTGGATGAGTTCTCCCTCCTGCCCGGCATCCCCGCAGTTGATGACCTCATCACATTCTTCGACCAATCTTTCAATCACTTTAAACTGATTTTCAACGCCTTTATTCGGGATCAACTTGATTCCAAAACTATTGGGAATAATGGGTAGTGAAAAGAGGTTCCATGATTTGAACTGTGGGCCGTAGTCATGAGGTTCTTTCAAGGTACAAAGGTGTCCGAACGTCCATGTCACGCAATAGCCGTTTCCTTCCATATAGCCTTGTTTAGGCGTGGTAGCGCCCAATACTTTGGCGATATCTCTGGCAACACTGGGTTTCTCGGCAATACATAATTTCATGAACTCGGGTTTATTGAAGGAGTGCAAAAATCGGGATTTTTTTTGACTTTAGCTAATCCATACAAATTCCAACATAATATGTTTTTTCTAATAACTAAATTTAATCTAATAATTTTTACATTCAAATCTTGGGGCAATTGATTATTCAAATAAGTATTAGGTATTTTCAATATAAGACAAACATTAATCTTGAAACTCAAATAATGGATCATTCTCTTTTCCACTTTCTTTTTTTAAACTTCTTTTAAATTCTTCAACATCTTCTAGAATAGTATTATCAAATAGCATTTCATTATTCAAATTATGAATCATTCTATAATCAGTAAAAAAATTATTTACTTTACTTTTATCATTCTGTTCCCATTTTTCACCAAACCCTGCTTTCCAATTATAAAATAATAGTGCCTGTTCAAAATTGGATAATTGTGCTCTTAAAATTCTAAGATATTTTCTTTTCTCCTTATAACTTATAATCTTTTCATCTTCATCAGCCACAAACTTCACTGTCAAATATAAGTGTCGATAAATATGAGCTAAATAATTTGAATGACCAGAACAGTATGATATATTCATGGGCTTATTTTGAGTAAAAAATAAATAAATATTATCATCTGCAGTAATTGTTCCTTCTATATCTAGACCGTTTTTATATTGACAATTTAATTGATTTTGTTTTGATCTAATACCAAAGAAAAATATTAAATAAGATTTTTTTAAAATACTATTATTATCTAAATTATCTCGAGATAACCTCTCTATATGTTTATATATGTGTTTTAATTCTGAATACAATTCCTCAAATGCTCTTCTACCCGTAAAAGTTTTATCATTTTCCTCAATATATTTTACTTCATTAACATTTTCCTTATGTAGTTTTAACATCTCATAAAACTGACTTTCAAATTTTTGAATTATAAATTGATTTTTAATCTCATCATTTGCTAATTTTTGCATATAAAAAGCAAGAAAAGTAAAAATTACACCAGCTATACCAACAAAAGGTCCCATTGTTCCACCAATTGTATCACCTATCTCATTAGGATTTAATTCTTTTCCACTTAAAATATTTGTTAAGAAGTACGGAGAAAATAAAGAAATAAATATAAATGAGATTCCTAACAAAACTCCAATAAAGGTCCAGTTTTTCTTAATTGATTCATTTACATTTTCAACCAAACCTTTAATATTTAAAATTATTAATAGAATGATGATTAAAATTAATATTAGAAAAATTAATATTAGATTATTTATGTTCATAATTTGAAAAAATACAAGCTTAAAATATTTATTTATAAAAAAGTATATCTAAAACTGTAATAGATTTTATAGTTATTAGTTTGACAAAGATAGTTAATAAATAGACTAAAAAGCCCCCTTAAAAAAGGAGGCTAAATCAACAATGTAATGAAACTAGGTTCATTATTTCTTTTGAGCTTCTGAAATGGCATCAGCAATTCCTCCACCTGCGGTTTCAAAAAAGGCAGGGCCAGCCAGAAGGTATACTTTTTCTAATTTTTTGGTGGTGGATAATTTGTGTTCTTTCAGGTAATTTTCAGAACGGTTGGCGTGCACAATTCCTCTTACTACATTTCCGGCTACCAAAGCGGTTGGAGAGTCTATTCCGGCATCTTTCAGATCGCTGGCAAAGGCAAAATTGGTAACACCTAATCTCATAGCTTCGCGGGCAGCTACTTCTCCTACGGAAGTCATTAAATCTGGTGTGAACTTGTTGCGGTCACCTAAACCGATCAGCAATAATTTCTTTGCAGACATCGATCCTGCAGGAGGTGTAATTAAAAGGGTTTCCAAAGAATGTCCCTGAAACTGTCCAGCCTTTCTGATATTGGTTAGTTCTCCTTTTAAAGCTTCATCCAGGTGAACCAGTCCGTTCAATTTAGCAGGTAATGCCTGAGCATTGAAGATGTCACCTTCTGTATATTCGAAAACACAGGCTACCTGAAGCTGGGCATCTGCTGAAGAAGGTCCCTGTACCAATCCTACCATGGAGATGCCGTCTACAGTTCCCCAGGTTTTGGATGTTCCGATGGCTGTTGTTTTTGCAGGTGCTGTAGTGGTTGTTTGTGCAAAATTTAATGTTGAGAATGCTAATGTTGCAATTACCAGTGATTGTTTTACTGTATTTTTCATGAGATTTTTTTGTTGTTAGTTGCTGGTTATTTTTGTTGCGGGTTGTGTGTGTTTTTGTTGGATAACGCAAAGGCGCGAAGTTTTTGCTGATGTTTTATTTTTTTAGGCGCAAGTCGCTTCGCTCCGGGTATTTTTTGTTTTTTCAAAGGTAGTTTCTGTGATGCAGAGGTGCATTGATCTGGGATAATTGTTCAATTAATTTTCAAATTATCTCATTTTCAAATTTTCAAATTCCCTATATTTTTTTAAAACTTAAATACAATTCTGGAGTTGATAAAGAGTCCGTCTTTGGGGTTATCGATGACATCGTTGATGAAAGCCCCGGTGTTGAAATACTGTATTCCTGTATTAAAGGTTAAAAATGAATTGATTTTATAATTAAAACTTCCCAAGAAAGCCGTTCCGATGTATTTCTTTTTTGAGTTTGAAGATGGTAGGTTTAATGTTCCGCTGGGTCTGTAAATTCCGTCTTGGGTAGAATATCTCCAGTTGAAAACTACGTCTGCCTGCACCGTTATTTTTTTACCTAAATCTATAGTTGCATAGGGGTGAATATCAATTAAGTTTACAGGTCCGATCTGAGGATTAAATCCAAAATATCCACCTTTCGGATACAGAGGATTGAATGTTCCTAATGTTCCGTCTCCTTTATTGCTGTCGCCTGAGATATAATCATTTCTAAGATTGATGGTTGGTTTTCCTTTTACATTTTCAAACATATATCCGATGTCTGCGGAAGCCGTCCATGCGCTGATATTTCCTTTATTAAAATTACCAAACTGATAGGCTGCTTCAAAGTTGTAGATAAAGCCACCGCCATATTTCCAGAATCTTCCGCCAAAAGTATGTCTGTTTTCGTCTGAAAGTCCGTCTTCAAAGCGTACATCTTTTCTGTGAATCCCCAGATAATACAGCTCCAGATTTCCGCTTTTGGGAATAATCCATGTGTTGTAACTTCCCCAAAGGTTGACTGATTTTGAAGATGTATTATCCAATGCTCCGGGACTGATTTCACTGGCAGCCATCATAAAGGCATCAGATCTGAAATTTCCTCTTTTGTACATGAATTTTAATCCATCAAAATAGAGTCTTAAATTCGGACCTTCTCTTACGGAGATCAATCTTCCGCTTCCATAGTCCAATTCCTGTCTTCCTGCCCGTACGGTCAGTTTTTCTTTATCATTTTTCAGGATATCGACATCAATGAAGAGGTTCTGAATATTCAGATGGTCCTCATCAATCGGTCTTGGTCCATTTTTCCTTCCATTTTCCCATGCACTTCTCACCTGCCCGAAAATTCTTACCCGTGAGCCCAGATGCAGATCTGCATGTACATTGTATCTTTGAATCAGAAAAGGATTACTTCCAATGTCCATTCTTCCCCAATCTTCATTATTAAAATCTACAAATTCCAGTCTTGCTTCTCCTCCCAATGACAGATATTGGTTATTGTTTTCTGCAATCGGGATGTATTTTATGGAGTTATAAAAAGTTTTTGCAGAGTCTTTGTATGCCGCATATTCTTCATCAAACCTCATCAACTTAAACTGAGCAGAAAGCTGAAGTGGAATAAAAATCTGCAGTAACAGTACAATGGCAATCAGTTTTTTCATGATGATTTCTTTGTTAAATAATAATCCACTGAATATTTTCCTGAACCCATCCATAATAAAAACAGGTAACACAAACTGTACATAAACGGAGTATCTTTTACCAGTAATGCATCATTCCAATGGAGAATAAAATATCCTGTAAGGGTTACAGCCAAGATTGGTAACACAGCAATTCTTGTGAAAAATCCAAAGATTACAAATACCGGAAATACGAGATTGGCAGCATCCGCAAAAAGGTTGTTGAATGCTTCAGGAAGATGCAACGGGTTCGGAACCTGCTCGGCTTCTGAAACACCTACTCCTATTTTTTTTAATCCGTGGGCTACGATTAATTCTACAGAAAGTAAGACTCTGAAAACTAAAAGTGCAATATTGATCAGTTTTCCTCCCGGATTGGTGTTTGTGATGATATGGATTATTTTTTTCATGATTGTTGTAACTGTTTTACTATTGAAGACTTTTATGGGTAAAACCACCCTGTCAAAAATTCTTCGAATTTTCACCACCCCTCCAAAGGAGGGAAATTTTCATCCCTTCAGTTGGAATATTGGTTGATAATTAATTGATTAGAAACCTTTGTGATTTAAAAAATTATTTTGTCTGATAGCCTCCGTAATATTTTACGGGTGACCATTCCGGAATGACAGGAAGCGGTGCTGGTGCGGCTGTTTTGTAGGTTTCATCTCCGTACACTACTTTTCCGTCTACGATGGTTAGTTTTGAAGTAATATTTTTAATTTCTTCATCCTTAACCTCAAAATAGTCTTTATCCAAAATGGTAAGGTCTGCAAAATATCCCTTTTGTATTTTTCCTTTCTGATAGTCTTTTATTAATTCATAACCGCCATAAGTAGAAAGGGATAAGGCTGTTTTTCTGTCCAGCGTATTTTCTTTTCCCATCACCTGAGTTCCTCCGATGGTTTTTCCTGTTGTGATCCAGTATAAAGCCACCCATGGATTGTAGCTTGCGACTCTTGTTCCGTCTGTTCCCAATCCTACGGGAATTCCCATGTCAAGCATTTTTTTCACGGGAGGAGAAGCTAAAGCCGGCTTTTTACCATATCTGTGGATGAAACTTTCCCCTTGATACGCCATTCTGTGCTGTACTGCAATCCCTCCGCCCAAAGCTTTGATTCTTTTCATATTGTCTTCAGTAACGGTTTCTGCGTGATCAATAAACCAGACTAATCCGTTCAAAGGAGTTTCTTTGTTGACTTCCTCAATGACATTTAAAAATCTTGTGATGCTTTCATTATAGGTAGCATGAATTCTGAAAGGCCATTTATTTTTTACCAGAAGACTTACAACCTCTTTCATATTTTTTTCCATGGTAGCGGGAAGTTCTGGTCTTGGAAAAAGGAAGTTTTCAAAATCGGCACCATCAGAAACCAGGTTTTCACCACCTCCGTTCACATGGTAATCTATTTCATTAAAATCATTGTGGCCATGATCATCAATCTCTACCATTCCTATCCATTTGGTATAATCTGCAAGTTCAGACCCTTTTTTTTGAGCAAATAAATAGTAAGGTAAGCGAACGGTAATTTTTCCTTCTTTGTTCAGCTGATCTGTTGTTCCATAATCGTCAGGAAAATTTTGGAATCCTCCTCCTGCATCCATTACAGCCGTTACCCCTAATCTGTTCAGTTCCGTCATATATTGAAGGGTTGAGTTTATTTTTTCTTCTTCTTTCAACTCCGGTAATTTGGCCAATGTTGAATAAAGGATGAAAGCGTTAGGCTCTGCAACCAATAATCCTGTAGGATCTCCATTGTTGTCTTTTTCAATAAGTCCCTGTGCTGGATTTGGAGTATCTCCGTTGATGTTCAGTTCTTGTAATCCTGCTTTGTTTAACCATGCTTTTCCATAAAGATACATGATGAATGTGGGAACATCTCCTGTGGCTTCATTAATTTCAGCCAGTGTGGGAAGTCGTTTTTCTTCAAACTGATATTCATTCCAGCCTCCGATCACTCTTACCCATTGACCTTTTGGGGTTCTCTGCGCCTGTTCTTTCAGCATTTCCAGCGCTCTTTTTAAAGATTTCACACCATCCCAGCGAAGTTCTGTATTGTAAAATCTGCCTCCACGGATCACATGCAAATGGCTGTCAAACAAACCTGGAATCACTCTGTTTCCTTTGGCATCAATGACTTTTGTATTGCTGCTTTTTAATTTTAAAATCTGGGCGTTTGTTCCGGTTTGTAAGATTTTATGATCTTTTATAGCTACAGCCTGTACTTCAGGATTTTTATCATCCATTGTGGTAATTTTCCCATTGGTAATGATCATGTCTGCTTTCTGAGCATGGAGTATTCCTGTTCCTAAAACCGCAGAAAAGATAAGTGTATTCAGTAATTTCATTATTTCAATATTTAAGGTTGAAGGTTTCGGCAGGCTTTCAGCCTGCCGAAAACAGACATCATTAATGTTTTAACATTTCCTGAGCATACTGAATTCCTATACCGTAAGCTCCTCCGTGTTTTTTCATCAGATCATTAACTGGTTTGTACGTTTCTTTTCTTGCCCAGTCTCTCTGCAGCTCCAACACATACTGAACAGAAGTAATTGGGTGTGCTCCTGCCTGAACCATACGGGTGATTGACTGATCATGCGCTTCTTTGGAGATATCCCCTGAAGCATCTGTTACCACATATACATCATACCCTTCATCAATAGCTGATAATACAGGGCCTACAATACATACACTTGTCCATAATCCTGCAAAAACCAGTTTCTTTTTATTTTTTCCTGTGATGGCTTTGTGAGCGTTAGTATCTTCCCAGGTATTCATTGTCGTTCTGTCTATATAGCCGCTTGTTGCTTCAGGATATACTTCTGAAATTTCAGGGAAAACAGGTCCGCTGAATGATTTTTCTGCCACCGTTGTTACCACTGTAGGAACATTAAATATTTTTGATCCTCCGGCTACCAGTGCTACATTATTTCTCAGTTCTTCCATGCTGATGCTCTTTGTTGCAAAAGCCATTTGGCCTTCATGATCAATCAATACTACGGCATGGTTGGTAGGGTTTAATAATGATTTTCCAGGGTTTTGAGCTGATGCTGTGAATGATAATAAACCAGCTGCAAATGATAGGATTAATTTTTTCATAATTATTTAAAATTTAAGGGTTTCTATTTCTGTTTAATTTTCTTTTACATGGTCATTGGTACCTCCATTACAAGGATTTCCGTACCTTCTTTAATGGCTTTGATATTAATATCCTGAATATCCCAGACTCCAAATCCATCACGTTCTTCTAAAATTTCTCCACCTATTTCTGCGCTTCCTTTAAGAATAAAAACATAAATGCCGTTTCCATTTTTTCTGATCTGATAAAGCGTTTCTTTGTTCTGATCAAAAGTTCCCAAATGAATCCACGCATCCTGATGAATCCATACTCCTTCATCGTCTGCATTGGGAGAAAGAATCTGTTGAAATGTATTGTGACCTTTTGTTTTGTCTAAAGTGATCTGATCATATCTTGGAGTTACATTTCTTTTTTTAGGATAAATCCAGATTTGAAGGAATTTTACCAGCTTATCACTGTTTTTGTTGAATTCACTGTGCATGATTCCCGTTCCTGCGCTCATCACCTGAATATCTCCACTTCTGATCACTGCCGTATTTCCCATGCTGTCTTTATGTTCAAGATCACCTTCTAAAGGAATACTGATGATTTCCATATTGTCGTGAGGATGTGTTCCAAAACCTCTGCCTGCTTCCACTTTGTCATCGTTCAGGACTCTCAATACTCCGAAATGCATTCTTTCAGGATTATGATAGTTGGCAAAACTGAAAGTGTGCTGGCTCAACAGCCATCCGTGGTCAGCTTTCCCTCTTGAGTCTGCTCTGTGGATTACAGAATTTTCTTTTATTTTTGATTCTGTATTAGGAAGGTGATTGTATCCGATCGGTTCTAATGGTTCAATCTCATCGATATCATTTTTCATAGCGCTTGCCAGAGAAGCTGATGCGACAAACATTCCTGTTCCCAGTAATCCTTTTTTTAAAAAATCTTTTCTGTCCATATCTCAGTTGTTATTTGTTCGTTTTTGATATGACAAATGTAGAGCGCCGAAAAACCCTGCACATTTAACTAGTTTAATAAATGACTTTGCAGCAAAAAAAAATGCCGAATACTTTTGTATCCGGCAGTATGAGTATATTGGATTGTTTTTTGAGAAAATACAGAAGTCTTTTTACTCTTAAGACCTAAAGGATAAATTTGTTTAGATTCCTACGGAATGACAAATACAACGCTTAGTTTATCCATACAGTTTGTCATTCCGCAGGAATCTCTGTATGAATGATAAGCAAAAAAATAGTTGGAAAACGCAAAGACGCAAGTTGTTTTTTAAGCTAAATATTTTTAAGGCGCAAGGATTTTATCTCCGATAAAATGGGTGACTATAATTTTACAGGAATATTCACACCTATAAAATCCATGCAAATCTCTGCAATCTGCAAGTATAAAAACTAAGATTTACTTCTCCTTTGAAGCAAGGCGTTTTCTGATGGTACTTACAAATTCTTTTGAAACGCCGAGATAAGACGCAATATAATATTGTGCTACTCTTTGTGGAATTGAAGGATATACTTTGATAAATTCAAGGTATCTGTCTGAAGCAGTTTTAGAGATCGTATTGACCAGTCTGCTTTGTAAAGTGGCAAGATTCCTTTGAACCAGCATTCTGAAAACTCTTTCAAATTTAGGGATCTCCTGAAGTAATTTTTCTTTGGTTGCAGGATTCAACATATAGATTTCAGAATCTTCGAGAGTCTCGATATAAACTTTAGAGGGTTTCTGCTCCTGAAATGAAGCAATATCACTGATCCACCAGTCTTCAATGGCAAACAGAAGCGTAACTTCGGAGCCGTTATCATCCAAACAGTACATTCTCACACATCCTTTGTGAATATATCCTTCAAATTGACAGATTTCTCCTTCTCTGAGTAAAACCGTTTTCTTGGGAAACGACTGACAGGCAAGCAGATCTGTAAATATTTTTTCTTCTTCGGGAGTAATGGAGATAAATCTTGTAATATTTTTGATGATATTTTCGAACATAATGTAGCATTTACCCCTGCAAATTAGGAAAAAGACTGTAAACTTCATTCTTTAAAAGCCCACTTCCGCCTCCATAATGGTCGATCACTTTAACATCTTTATCTAATCCGGCGCAAAATGCTTTGATATTTTTCTCAAAATCATCCTCCAAACCTGAGCTTAAAAGGACAATATCCACCGTATTTTCTCTTATATATTCATAGCAGAAATTTTCATCACTTTGTATTTCAGCCGTCCAGCCTTCATTATTTTCTATAATTCTTTTTAAAGTATCCAGAATTTCCTGATTCTTTCCAATAACTAAAAAATGTAGTATTTTCATCTTGTTCAAGGTTTAAAGTTCAAGGTTTATAGTGTTTGAATAAAGTGGAGATTCCTACGGAATGACAAAGTGTACGGATAGATGAAATTACTCTGATACTCTCAAATCCTCCGGCTCTCAAACAAACTCGCATCCGGAATCCTTCTACAAATGTTTATTCCCTGTAATTTTCAGTTCATTAAGATCCAGTTGGGATTCTGCTTTTCTGATTTCATCATCACTGAAGAGTTTTTCTCGTTTCATTTTAAACAATTCTTTTCTCTGCAGGGCAAATATATCCAGCATTACTTTGTGATATTCTGCCATATCATTTTGTCTGTTTGTACACATTTCAATAGAGCTTAAATGATTCTGATGAAGTTTGATATCATTTTCCAGCGCTTTTTTAAGATTTTCAAGCAAGTTATTGTTGTTCACTGCATCATTATACTCCTGGTCAAGTTTGTGAACGGCAAGCCTATCCAACCTCATCTGAATTCCTGCCTGCTGTTCGTGGGAAGGAAGAATAGCATCAATCTCTCCTATTTTGGTCAATTTAATAATTAAAGGCAAGGTGAGTCCCTGAAATACCAGGGTCACAAAAATGACTACAAATGTGATAAAAATGATCAGGTTTCTCATCGGGAATTCTGCCTGAGTATTCATCATAACCGGAATTGAAAGGGCTGTTGCCAGAGAAACCACTCCTCTCATTCCAGCCCAGCCTATAATCAAGGGATTTTTCCATCCCGGACTTGGATCTCGACGGGCTTTTTCACTGAACCATCTTGGAAGATGAGCCACAGGATAAATCCACAACAAACGTACGACAATGACAATCAAACTGATAATTAAACCATATTTGATTCCTTCCATCAAAGAAACTTCCCCTAATCCATTGATGATATCCGGAAGTTCGAGCCCTATTAATACAAAAACCAGAGCATTCATCACAAAAATAAGGGTGTTCCAGACTCCTGTCATGTTAATTCTTGTGGTTCCTGTTTTAAAAATTTCATGAGCACGGAAAGACATAAACAATCCTCCGCTTACCACTGCCATCACTCCTGAAAAGTGAAAATGTTCCGCTGAGAGAAATAAAATATAAGGAGTCATTACGGTAAGAGCCGCATCAATGGCTGGTGTTGTAGGTAAAAAACGGTGAATGGCATAGAAAATATGAGCTCCTGCAATTCCTATGACTACACCCATTCCTGCTACCAGAAAAAACTGTCCTGTTGCTTCATGCATTGAAAAAGCACCTGTCATTACTGCTGCCAGAGCAAATCTGAAAACAATAAGTGAAGAGGCATCATTAATCAAACTTTCTCCTTCCAGTATAGCAATTGTACGTTTTGGAACTTTTAACCCCTTTAAAACTGTGGTAGCGGCAACTGCATCAGGAGGCGAAACAATTCCTCCCAATAAAAAACCTAATGCCAGTGTAAAACCCGGAATCAGCATTTGTGAAGTATAAGCAACGACCAGAGAAGTCAGAAATACCAGTCCAAAAGCCAAAAGGCTGATGGGACGTTTCCATTTCCAGAAATCATTCCATGAGGTATACCAGGCTGCTTCGTATAAAAGAGGAGGTAAAAAAATTAAAAATATAATATCTGGATCCAGTTTTAAAACAGGTACCCCCGGAATAAGACTGATTCCTAATCCGGCAAGAACCAGAAAGATAGGATAGGCAATTTTAATCCGCTGCGCCAGCATAACCAGCAGCATGACCAGTAATAAAAGACCTAATATTAAGAGTAGTTGTTCGTGCATGTTTTTTAGAAGTTAGATTTCAGATTCTGGTTATTTAGGTTTGGGCTAAAGCCAGTGGATTGATTATTTATTGTAAGGCGGGCTAAAGCCCACCTCTATTGAATCGTCATTGTTTTAAAATCCCAATTATAAAGATTAACCACAAAAGTCACAAAGTTTTTATTTTAAAATGTTTATAAAGTTTAATAACATACAATATAAAGATCACATGAGAGAAAAATCAAAGATTTTTATAAAACTTAAGTGTTCTTTTCAGGAGTTCGATATTTACTTATCAAATCTTTTGTGACTTTTGTGGTTAAATTATTTAAATATCACTGAATTAGCGATTTCAATTTCTTCCTCATTAATAGAATGTCCAAAGTTAGCATATACTTTTTCTGTTACCTCAGCATTCATTTCTCTTAAAATATTGGCTGTAGCATATACTCTTTCTACAGGTACATGAAAATCCGGATTGCTGGTTCCCAGAAAAATTGGGGTTCCGGCAAAGTCGCCTTTATAGTTTTCCCTATTAATTTTATCTCCTATCACCCCGCCGATAATAGCTGCTGCTCCACCGAATTTCTGCGCATTACGGGCTAAAAATTCAAGGGTAAGGCAGGCTCCCTGAGAAAATCCGAAAAAGTATATATTTTCAGGTTGAATTCCGGCTTTTACTGCGGCTTTTACTGTTTCATCAACCATTTCAAGGGCTGATGATAACCATGGTTCATTTTGTTCCACCGGTGCTATAAATGAGAAGGGATACCAGGTGTGATTAAGAGCTTGTGGCGCTAACAGGGCATAATCTTTTACATTTAAATGCTGTGATAAACTCAGAATATCCTGAGCACTTCCTCCACGCCCATGAATCATAATCAAAGCTTTTTCTGCCTGATTCAATGGTATTCCTGCTGTTTTTATATTTAAAATATGACTCATTGTTTCTATCTGAATTTTTCTGTTGGATAATTAATTACGGGAAGAACTTCTGCCAGACGTTCTCTTCTTTTTTCAAATTGTTGTGGCAACTGCAGATCTTCTCCTAAAAACGCTGCTTCTTCATCTACATCGAATCCGGGGCCGGAAGTTGCAATTTCAAATAAAACACCTCCAGGCTCTTTAAAATATACGGATGTAAAGTATTTTCTGTCTTTCACTTCTGTATGTTCCAGTCCGTATGCATTTAATCTTTTTACCATTTCCAGCTGAGATGCTGCATCAGGAGTAGCAAAAGCCACATGATGAACCGTACCTCTTCCTGCCAATCCTTTCAATGCGTTAGGAGCAGACAGCAGATCTACATATTTTCCCGGCATATTTTCTGTTCCCAATCTCAATCTGTCAGAGCTTTCTCTAATTACTTTATGATCCATCTGAGTCGTCAGAAGAGCAGCTGTTCTTTCGTAACCATCCTGCCAGATTTCCACGTGATGAATTCCTTTGATGGCATAACCTTTAGGAATATACCCATTGTAGTATCCTTTTCTTTCATCTTTATCATTAAAAACCAACTCCAGTCCTAGCCCGTCAAAATCTTCAAGATAAATGAAAACTTCATCAGAAAATCTTTGCTGCGGTTGTTTGAAAGGAATATTAAACTGCTCGAGACGGTTCATCCAATACTCCAGGGCTTCTAAAGAAACTGAAAAAGCAGTGGTATTGAGCATTCCTTTACCATGTCTTCCATTAATCAAATCTTTGCCATAGGGAAAAGTGGTCATAATGGTTCCCGGTGTTCCGTATTCGTCACCGAAATAAAAATGATAAACATCTGAGTAATCGAAATTAACCGTTTTTTTGACTAATCGAAGTCCTAAAACTCCTGTGTAAAAGTCTATATTTTCCTGTGCATTGCCGGTAATTGCCGTAACATGGTGCAGTCCTGTGATAAGTTTCATTGTGTTGAAATTGTTAATTGGTTATGATGATGGAAGGCGAGATTTCGGAATACGGGATTCGGGTTGATAACTTCGAGAATAGCTTTATGCATCGTTTGTCTTTCACTTCTGTTTTTTAGCTCAAGACTCTCAAACCTTCTTACCCTGCGACTCTCAAACTTACTACAGTTCTTCCTTCAACCAGACATCATTATATTCTTCCGGATGACGTTTGAACTGTGTGTGAACATACGGACACAACGGTAAAATTTTCAAATCATTTTCTCTTGCATAGGAAACCAGCCTTTCCAGTAAAATTTTTGCAAAACCTTTTCCTTCATATTCCTGATTTACTTCGGTATGGTAAACAGTCAGCTTTTTTCCAATGACTGAAATATCCATTTTACCTGCTTTATGATCGTCTGAGAAAAGTTGAATTTCGCCTTTTCTTCCTTCTAAAACTATTTCTGTTCTTTCCATTTTTTATATTTTTATTTTGTATTCAATAGTGAATAAATTTTAACGCAAAGGTTTAATAATAGTAATGCATATTTTAAGTGAGCTAAGAATGGAATCAACAAATTGATCCGATGAAGCGTACTGTTATGATTGCCTAAAATAAACCTACCTTCTTTTAATTGTTAATGTTTAAAATCTTAATTCAAAATTAGCATCTTTATCAGTACTGACCGATGATCTATGATAAGTTCGGCAATACTCCTTCTATTTTGTCACGCATTCCTTCATATTGAACGGGAAGTTTCAGATTTTTGCCCAATTCATTCAAAGGTTCGTCTACGGTGAATCCCGGATTATCGGTTGCTATTTCAAACAATACACCACCCGGCTCACGGAAATATAATGAATAGAAGTAATCCCTGTTGATCTTCGGTGTAATACTCAAACCAGCTGATAACGCTTTCTCACGATATTCCATCAGAACAGTATCATCTTTCACTCTGAATGCAATATGGTGATTGGTTCCGGCAGCATTTCTTCCGGCAGGAATGGTATCATTTTCAATAATATCTACAAGATTAGCTGTATCAATTGCGTCCGTTGCCAATCTGTATCTTTCTCCTTCCTGTTTCTGCAAATCATATCCTAAAACATCGGTCAGAACTTTGATGGTAGGATCTGCTTTTTTTAAGGTTAAAGTAACATTATGGAAACCTTTCAAAGCGTTTTCATCTTTGATATTATCTGTTGTCCATACTTTTCTGTTGTCTTCACTAAGCGGTTCTATCAACTGTAACTGAAGCCCGTCCGGATCTTTAAAAGAAATCGTCTTTTCTCCAAATATTTCACCTTCTTCTGTAGCTACATGTAAGCTTTGTAAATGATCTTTCCAGAATTCAAGACTTCCTTTGGGTACTGAATATCCAATATGAGTAGCCATACCACTTCCATTATTTCCTTTTCCTATTCCTTCCCACGGAAAGAAAGTAAGAATGGTTCCCGGTGTTCCGCTTTCATTCCCAAAATAGAAATGATACGTTCCCGGATCATCAAAATTCACCGTTTTTTTCACAAGTCTTACTCCTAAAACCTTTGTATAAAAATCTAAATTTCTTTTGGCATTGTCTGCAATAGCAGTAATATGATGCAGACCTAATATTCTATTGTCCATGTCTTTAATTTTGATGCTAAATTACAGTGAACAGAAATCCTGTGCATTTAACTAGTTTAATAAATCAGAAAGGTCCAATGATCTTGTCTATTTGATCTGATAATAATTTAAAATTCACAGATTTGTTGGAAATTCAAGCAATACATAAAGTAAGGTTTATAAATAATCTACAAAATAAAAATGCACCAGAATAAATTTCTATCTATTTTATCCATGACAATATAAAAATTATTTAATTCTTATAAATTTCAATTTATATTACATTTTTAATAATTAAAAATAAATGATATTTCCTCTATTTTTTGAAATAAAAGGCATTAAAAACATTTTTAAAATTAAAATAAATGAGCGAATATTTAAATCATAAAATACTAACAAACAATAATTTAAATCATTAACAATAAATTAATATTTAAAATACCTACTTTTTTAGTAGACTAATAAAAATTAAATTATATATTTGCAAGCGTATTCAGGAAATAAAACAAAATGAAGACAAAATCAAACAATAATACAATTAAGAAACATACCATCGAAAATATGATGAAGGATATCTGTATGCCTATACATCAAGAATACTGTGGTTGACCTTACTTTTATATAGATATATTTTCAAAAAGGCTTTACCACGTGGTAGAGCCTTTTTTATTGAACACAACAACATCAAAAAAATAAAAATGAACAATTCTAAAAACAAATGGTTGATTCCATTGGCTTTTACAAACATCTATGTGATATGGGGAATTACGTTTTTAGCTATTTCATTTGGCTTAAAAGGTTTTCCGCCATTCATTCTTTCAGGATTACGATTTCTGGTTGCGGGAATTCTGATGATAGGATATCTTCTTTCTAAAGGAGAAAAAGCAAATTCTCTGATCAACTGGAAGAAAAACGCAATTACCGGTATCCTAATTCTTACCGGAGGAACTGGGCTTGTAGCCTGGGGAGAACAATATGTAACGGCTTCTGAGGCGGCTATTTCAATTGCAACAGGGCCATTCTGGTTTATTGCCATCGACAAAAAAAACTGGAAATATTATTTTTCGGATAAATTCATTCCTATAGGATTGGCTATTGGATTTGCAGGATTGGTGATGTTTTTAAAAGGAAGTGTGCATTCCAGTGCAGCCCATGCAGTGGCTAACGGAAATCTACGCATCACAGCATTTGTAGTGTTGGGATTAAGCTCCATCGCATGGGTATTGGGTTCTTTATATTCAAAGAAAAATCCGGCTTCTCAATCTACATTTATGAATATTGCTCAACAGCTTATCGTAGCAGGATTAGCCTCCTTTCTCATTGCTTTTTTCAGAAAAGAATGGACTGATTTTTCAGTTTCTGCAGTTCCGTTATCAGCATGGTTTGGGGTTCTATTTTTGATCTTCTTTGGATCGATAGTCGCTTATTTGTCGTACATTTGGCTTCTGTCCGTAAAACCCGCTGCCTTGGTAAGCACCCATACCTACATCAATCCTATTGTAACAGTGATTGCAGGCTGGATTATTGCCAACCAGAGCATCAATGGAGGTCAGCTGTACGGTTTATTCGTTATATTGCTGGGAGTACTTCTAACGAATGTCACCAAGTATTTCAGACTTTCAAAACGGTCAAAGGTCAAAATCAGAAGAGTAAGAAGATTTTTTAACAGAGCAGGCAGACCATATCAGCCTATTTAAACAGTATACAAAATCAGAATGATAGAAATCAGAAACATATCGAAAACATTTCATCAGAAAAAACAGTCTTTTAAAGCACTGGATAAGGTGAGTTTAAATATAGAGAAGGGAGATATTGTAGGAATTATCGGTTTTTCGGGAGCAGGAAAAAGTACCCTGATCCGTACAGTAAATTTACTGGAAAGACCTGATGAAGGACAGATTATTATTAATGGAAAAGATTTTACCCAACTCAATTCTAAGCAACTGGCTGAGGAACGTAAAAAAATCGGAATGATCTTCCAGCATTTCAATCTTCTTTCTTCAAGAACTGTTTTTGATAATGTAGCTCTTCCTCTTGAACTGGACCATACCAGCAAGGACGAAATCAACAGAAAAGTCAATGAATTACTGAAGATTGTAGGACTTGAAGATAAAGCCAATGATTATCCTAAAAGCCTTTCCGGAGGACAGAAACAAAGAGTTGCCATTGCTAGGGCTTTGGCCAATGATCCTCACCTTCTGCTTTGTGATGAAGCAACCAGCGCACTGGATCCTGCTACCACGCAGTCTATTCTGCAGCTTTTAAGAGATATCAATCAGAGACTGGGAATTACCATCCTTTTAATTACCCACGAAATGGAAGTGATCAAAGCGGTCTGCAACCACGTAGCCGTGATCGACAAAGGAAAATTATTAACAAAAGGTACATTAAGCGAGATTATTTCGGATAAAGAAAACCCGATCATTCGCCAATTTATAAATTCAGATATCATGACCCTGCCACAGGAATTCATTAGCAGACTGCAGAAAGAACCTAAAGAAGGTTTATTTCCGCTGGTCGAAATAGAACTTAACGAAAACATCAGTGTTGAACAAATTCTTTCAACGCTGTACAACCAATATAAAATCCCTTATAAATTGTTAAAAGCAGATGTAGAGTATTTTGGAAATTCCAATTTCGGTAAACTTCTGCTGCAGCTTCAGGGTGAAACTGAAGAAAACCAACAGGCGATCTATTATTTCAACCAAAATAAAATTCAAAATACAGTAAAAGGATATGCTTAGTGATACGGTAATTGCCCTTTTGGCAAAAGGAACCTGGGAAACGGTTTATATGACATTTTTATCCGGATTTTTTGGATTTGTACTAGGTCTTCCGGTAGGGATTCTGTTATTTTTAACAAGAAAAGGCCAACTGCTGGAAAACGTAGCTTATCATAGAGGACTTTCTATTTTGGTTAATATTTTCCGCGCCATTCCCTTCATTATTCTGATTGTATGGATGATTCCTTTTACCAGAATTTTGGCCGGAACTTCCATTGGAGTAAATGCTGCTTTGGTTCCACTAAGTGTGGGTGCAGCTCCTTTTATTGCAAGACTTGTAGAAAACAGCCTTATTGAAGTTCCTCATGGTCTTATAGAAACAGCAAGAGCCTTGGGAGCTTCTCCATTACAGATTATCAGAAAAGTACTGTTGCCTGAAGCACTTCCTTCATTAATCAATAATGCTACCATCACTTTAATTACCCTTGTAGGTTACTCAGCAATGGGTGGTGCCGTAGGTGCAGGTGGACTTGGACAGGTGGGCTACCAGTATGGATATATCGGATATGATATTGTCATCATGAATACGGTATTGATTCTGCTTGTACTTTTGGTTTTCATCATCCAGTTTATGGGCGACAGGTTGTCAAAGCGATTTGATCACAGATAGTTGGGATTCGGGGTAGGGATGCAAGTTTGAGGGTTGGAGTATATGAAAGTTCCTTCATTCATCTTTTATCTTTTATCTTTTACCTCAATAGCATTTAAAATAAAAAATAGAATGAAAAGAATAAAAATCTTTAGTTTGTTAACTGCTGGAATATTACTGTTCAGCGCTTGTTCGGGAAGAAAAGATGATCCGAACTTTATCCGCGTAGGAATTACTTACGGCCCGGAACAGGAAATTGCCGAAGTTGCCAAAAAAGTAGCTAAAGATAAATATAACCTGGAAGTGGAGCTTATCCCTTTCAACGATTATGTAGTTCCCAATGAAGCATTGACTAACGGAGATATTGATGCCAATGCCTTTCAGCATATTCCTTATTTAACAGAACAGTCAAAACAGAGAGGTTACAACCTTGTGCCTGTAGGTAATACATTTGTTTATCCTATTGTAGCGTACTCAAAAAAGATTAATAATATCAGTCAGCTACAGGAAGGCAATACCATTGTAATTCCCAACGATCCTACCAACGGAGGACGTTCTTTACTGCTTCTGCAGAAAAGTGGTCTGCTGAAACTAAAAGAAGGTGTTGGACTTTTACCTAAAGTGACTGACATTACAGAAAATCCTAAAAATCTGAAAATTATGGAGATTGAAGGTGCACAGATTCCAAGAGTTTTGGAGGACAGAGATGTTGTGGTTGGAATAATCAATAACAATTTCGCCGCTCAGGCTGGATTGGATCAGGAAAAACAAGGTATCCTTGTTGAGGATAAAGACTCACCGTATGTGAATGTGGTAGTTTCCAGACAGGATAATAAAAACAGCCAGAAAGTAAAAAACTTTGTAAAAGCCTATCAGTCTCCTGAAGTAGAAAAGAAAGCCAAAGAAATTTTTAAAGGAGGAGCTGTGAAAGGATGGGATTGATGAGTGAGATGATTTAAGAGTATTGCTTTTTACTCTTATGCTTCTCTTCAGTTTTTTCGCATTTACCAATACAATATTTAATAAAAAGCTGTCCGCCATTAAGCAGGCAGTTTTTTATTTGCTAAAATTTTATTTTCTCAATTTGAGATAATAAAAAATTTTCTTTATTTTTGTTTTTAATCAAATAGAAAGGCATTATGTTAAAGAAAACCGTCATTATAAGTTTACTCACCTTTATTTCTGCTTCTTATATGGCTCAGACCAATACTACCATCCCCGTTTATTTAGATGAATCCAAACCTGTAGAACAGCGTATTCAGGATGCATTATCAAGAATGACACTGGAAGAAAAAGTGGCCATGCTGCATGCACAGTCGAAATTCAGTTCACCAGGTGTACCAAGATTGGGAATTCCTGAATTCTGGACCACAGATGGCCCTCACGGAGTACGTCCTGAGGTAATGTGGGACGAATGGGATCAGGCCGGATGGACGAACGATTCTATTATCGCCTACCCTGCCCTGACTGCTTTATCCGCCACATGGAATAAAAAAATGTCATGGAATTATGGTAAAGCTTTGGGTGAAGAAGCCCGCTACAGAAAAAAAGATATTCTTCTGGGACCTGGAGTTAATATTTACAGAACTCCGCTGAATGGAAGAAATTTTGAATATATGGGTGAAGATCCTTATCTGACTTCAAAGATGGTAGTACCTTACATTAAAGGAGTACAGTCTAACGGCGTGGCAACCTCTGTGAAACATTTCGCCCTGAACAACCAGGAAATGTTCCGCCATACAAGCAATGTAAATGTTGACGACAGAGCTCTTTATGAAATTTATCTACCACCTTTCAAAGCAGCCGTAACAGAAGGTGATTCCTGGACAATCATGGGTGCTTATGACATGTACAAAGGTCAGTATGCCAGCCAGAATCAGTATCTGTTAAATGATATTTTAAAGAAAGAATGGAATTATAAAGGGGTTGTAGTCTCTGACTGGGGCGCTGTAAACAATACGGAACAGGCTATTCATAACGGACTTGATCTTGAATTCGGATCGTGGACCAACGGACTTTCCGCAGGAACTAAAAATGCCTATGATAATTATTATCTGGCAAAGCCTTATCTTGATTTGATTAAAGCAGGAAAAGTAGGTACCCAGGAACTTGATGATAAGGTAACAAGACTTCTTCGTCTTGCCTATAAAACGACAATGAACCGCAACAAGCCTTTCGGAAATATTGCTTCTGAAGAGCATAAAGCGGTTGCCAAAGAAATTGGAGAAGAAGGAATTGTTTTATTAAAAAATCAGGGAAATGTTCTTCCTATTGATATTAATAAGGCTAAAAAGATTGCCGTTATCGGAGAAAATGCCATCAAAATAATGACGGTAGGCGGAGGTTCTTCATCTTTAAAAGTAAAATATGAAACCCTTCCTTTAGACGGAATCAAATCCAGATTTGGAAAACAGGCAGATGTACAATATGCAAGAGGTTATGTAGGTGACATCGGAGGAGAATACAATGGCGTAAAATCCGGACAGGATTTAAAAGATACCCGTTCTGCCGCTGAATTACTGAATGAAGCTGTGGAATTGGCGAAAAAATCAGATTATGTGATTTTCGTTGGCGGACTGAATAAAGCTGATTTTCAAGACAGTGAAGGAAACGACAGAAAAAGCTATGGCTTGCCTTACAATCAGGATCAGGTGATCTCTTCACTTGCAAAAGCAAATAAAAATCTTACTGTGGTTCTTGTTTCCGGAAATGCCGTAGCTATGCCATGGATTAAAGAAGTTCCCACAGTTTTACAGTCTTGGTATCTGGGTTCTGAAGCAGGAAACTCTATTGCCGCTGTTTTAGCAGGAGATGCCAACCCATCAGGAAAGCTTCCATTTACATTCCCTATAAAACTTGATGACAATTCAGCCCATCAGCTTGGAGAATATCCTGGACAAAAGGATGAGTTTGCAGCAGGAAAAGGTAAAGATCAGAAAAACCCTATCAACATTACTTACAACGAGAGTATTTTTGTAGGTTACCGCTGGCATGATACTAAGAATATAAAGCCTCTGTTCAGTTTCGGGCATGGGTTGAGCTATACCACTTTTGAATTCGGAAAAGCAAAAGCTGACCAGACAACAATATCACAGGATGGTACCATTACTTTCACCGTTACGGTTAAAAATACAGGTAAAAAAGCAGGTGCTGAAGTTGCCCAGCTTTATATCAGTGATTTGAAATCATCCGTTCCACGCCCTGCAAAAGAACTGAAAGGTTTTGAAAAAGTATATCTGAATCCGGGTGAACAAAAAAAAGTTACTTTTACCATTGATAAAACGGCTTTAAGTTATTTTGATGCTCAAAAACACGATTGGGTAGCTGAACCGGGAGACTTTGAGGCATTGATTGGAAATTCTTCCGATGCCATTAAGACGAAAGTGAAATTTACCCTTAAATAAAACTGAGAGTTAAGAGTACTAAACTCTATTTAATAATTATTTGATAGAATGCAAACAGATTCCAGATTGGGATCTGTTTTTTATTTATATCGCGAATTACGATATTTTGATCTGTAAATTTTGCTGGATAAAGTTTTAAACGCAAAGATTATTAAATTCGATCTTATTATCTGAGGAAGCAAAGAAAGGCGACAAAGTCGCGGAGGAAGCATAAGGAATAACGCTCACGCTTAGAAAGAATCAATACCATTGATTCCATCTTTGCTCCCTTAGAATTGTAAGAATTTCATATGAAAACTTTGTGTTAAAATCTAATTATTTTTCTCCCACAGATTACAGTGATTGCACAGATTTTTTATAAACCATTAAGGAGGTTTAAGTTTTTAAGGAACATTAAGGTTCAAATAAATTTGAATGAAGCAACCTGTATAAAAAATGTCTTTAAACATTCCCTTAATCCTCTTAACAGCTTACTATTTTCTTAATGGTTCAAAAAATTCACATATAGATTCTTTCTCGCAGATTTAGGAGATTTCGCAGATTTTTAAGACAAACATAAAGATTATCTTTCACTACTTCCCTCTTCTAGCTTCTAGCTTCTAGCTTCTAGCTTCTAGCTTCTAGCCAAAAATAAAAAGCAGATTCCAAATTGAAACCTGCTTTTATTTTTATCTAACAAATTTTGAATTACTTTCCTCCGCCGCCGTTTTTCTCTACGTCGGTTTTTGTATTTTCTTTTACCTTCTGGTTTCCGAAACGCTTTACAAACGTAAGAGAAACACCGTACCAGTCCCATTTTGAATACTCTCTGAAAGTTCCATCCTGACTGTAAGTCGTGTTATCACCATAAGGTCTTTTAAAAATATTCATCAGCTGCATGCTCAATTCCATCTGGGTTTTCGGGAATATTTTAGTCACTGAAATATTATGGAAGACATTGGTATTATTCGCATATGAATTTCCGTTATTCTGATTGGCAAGCTCCATCCATGCACTTATATTAATATTTTTATTGAATAAATTAGTATAAGATATATTGGCGGAAGCACCCCAATAACTGATATAGTCTTTAGCTCCCAATTTGTTTTTTTCGTTAAAATCCTTATTATTAATATAATACCATCCAAATCCGGCATTTACATTCAGTTTATTCTTCAGGAAGTTCTGATTGGTATTCGCAAAAAGATAATATTTCTCAACCTTTCCGTCAAAGTTTCCTGGTAATGAAACCGTTCTTCCGTTTTCTGTGACATAGGTCGTCCAGTAATCCTGATTCGTATGCATATATCTTGCAGAAATAAAGTACTTTTTCAGAATTCCGAATTTCATATAAAGCCGGTCATTAGGATTGGGATTCAGATAAAGGTTTCCTCTGGAATACGTTCCGTTAATTTCCGGCATCAGGAAAGGGTTAAACTCAGAATACCATGGCCTCCAGATACTTCTGTTATAGGTAAGGCTCAGATCAAATTTCTCTGAAAAGCTGTATTTCAGCAATAAATTGGGAAGAAAAGTACCGTAAGAATCTCTTCTTTCCGTACCTGCTACATCCTGTCTTACTTTATAATCAATATATTCGTATCGGATTCCGATTCTAGTTTCCAGTTTTTCGAAAAATGTTTTGCTATAATTGGCATATAAGGAGCTCAGATTATCCTCATAATGGAACCTGTCATTTTTGGATAAATTAGCAAATTCCGGGGTGGGATTATTCATGCTGAATCCATAAAGACTGTTGGAAATAATATGGTTGTTCAATTCCGTTTTTCCTCCCACTTCCATAGTACCGCCTGATTTACCAAAAGGCTGAGTATAATCCACTTTCAGATAATAATTACGCATCTGATTGGAACTCATAACACCCAGCTGTTGAGTTGTTTTTACTCCCTGCTTATCAATGAGTTTATCAATTAAATTATCATTATTATCACTGGAATAATTGGTTCCCAAATTAATATCTAAAATTCTATTTTTCTCTTTATCGTAGTATTTATAGAAAGCATTAGACCCCAGATTACGGCTGAATCCCCAGTTGTTTTGGCTTTGAAGAAAAGATTCACCGGGATCTCCATCTTTTGTGGTCATCCCGTTAGATTCTGCTGAAAGCAAATTCCTGTTCTGAGAATACTCCAATACAAGTCCGAAATTATTTTTGTCATTAATTTCAAACTCCGAAGTAGAAGAAAGAGAAGGACTTTCATTTCTCATTAAATTTTCCAGATTGAATTGGGTCAACTTATTCTTTTCGTAGCGATTATCCCACGTCTGGGTCTTTTGTACATAATTTCCGCTATTGTAACCACCGATAAAGGTTTGGGTAAACTTTTTCTTATGATAATTCAGATTGAAATTCGTGTATTGTGAGTTTTTGGTACTTTGTCTGTTGTTAAGAGAGATACTTCCTTTTAGCCCTTCATCATCTCTTTTTTTAAGGACAATATTGATAACAGAACCGGAAGTTTCATAACGGGAAGACGGGCTGGTAATCACTTCAATTTTCATAAGATTATCAGCAGGAATTGTTTTAAGATATTCCTTTAGTTCCTTCCCTGTAAAAACAGATTTCCTGTCATTGATATATACCGTAACCAATTGTCCCTCGGCTTTTACCTCATCATTGTTATCAATACTTACCAAAGGAGTCATTCTAAGAACATCCCATGTTGTATTTCCTGCCAGAATTGCACTATTTGCTACATTAAATACAGTTCTGTCTACTTTAGATTCTACGGTTGGTTTTCTGGCCACCAGAGTAACCGCTTCTATTTCTTTTGCATTTCCTTTTACAGTATCGTTGGCAGCCGGAGCTGGAGCCTGCTGGGCCATTACTAAGGAGCCTGTTACTATTGCTATAGGAAATAATATTCTCTTCATGTGAAATTATAGTTTTTCTATAAGACCACTATCTTCACAAGTTTGTTACATCAAAAAATAAAAAAAATTAAATAAAGACTTAGTTCCCAGCAATATATCAGCATTTAATGTAAACATAAATTAAAAATCAATACACATTTTTCAATAAAGCAACGAAATACGAATCACTTCCATAATAAATAATCTTAAAAAAATATTTTATACGTAATTTAAATTTCACTTAAAAAAAGTTGTAAAACCACTGCAGATTACATAAATATTTTACTATCCCTATAAGAAAAATAAGTTTTTTACCCGCAGATTCTCCAAAGGCTCACCAATAAAAAAAGCCCGGATCTCACCCGGGCCGCTAGCAATAGCAAATTTACAAGGAATACTATTAAAAAATATACGCTAGTTTACATTTTCAAAATAATGGATAACCCCCACTTCAGGCAGACGAAGGGGTTCTTTATTAAAATCAGACTCTCTATTTTTACTGCTTTCCAGAAAAGAATTACTGAAAAGTGCATAAGAAGGCTTTTCTGCCATTCCGTTTTTCAAAAGCTGATGGGCTTCCACAATCGTTTTTCCATATAGCTTTCTGAAGTTTCCAATATTGTATTGTGAAAAGGATCCATAATGCACAATAAACTTGAGAGCCAGATCAATGGTAGTGCTTAAACTTTTACTCAACTCCTCTATTTTCCTGTTGAAGGCACTTCTCATCTTCCACAGCATTTTTGAAATACTCTGATAAGACGGATTTTCATCATAACGGTAAAATAAAATGGCATCTCCCTCAATCTCGGAAATTTCAAAGTACTGATCGTTCACATCAATCAGTGTAGACAATAACTGTCTTACAATATACTCGCCTGTATACAATTTTGTATTGAACACAAATTCGGTAAATCCGCTGAAATCCGGAATAAGAATGATCCCCTCTTGTATATTTGTCTTCATAATGATAATGGATTAAAAACCTGCTTCATCCTTACAGACGAAGCAGATTCAATTTTACTTTATTGCCACCCGCCTCCTACAGAACGGTAAAGTGCTGTAATAGCATTCAGTCTCTGGGTTTTCAGAGAAGCCAATTCCAGTTCTGCCTGAAGTTTATTCGTTTGTGCCATAATTACTTCCACATAAGTTGCTGAATTGTATTTAAATAACAGATCAGCCTTCTTCACTGCCTCACCCGATTTCACGGCCAGTCCTTCTGCAATTTTCTGCTGTTCTTCCAGTTTTTGGATTTGTATCAGTGCATCAGAAACTTCTCCTACTGCTTTTAAAACAGACTGCTTAAAATTGAGTTCAGCCTGATCAGCAACTACTTTAGATTGTTCATATTGTGTTTTCAACTGTTTCCCATTCAGAATAGGCTGGGCTACAGCGCCTGCCACCATTCCGAAAAGCGATCCCGGAACACTGAACCATTTGCTGATCTGAAAGGCATTCACACCTCCCTGCGCCGTAATATTCAGTGAAGGATACATGCTCATTTTCGCCACGTGAATGGCTGCTGCATTTTTTCTTACTTCAAGTTCAGCTGTTTTGATATCCGGTCTGTAGCTCAATAATTCTGAAGGAATTCCTGCAGCAATATGGTCCGGAGACTGTACATTATTCAGGCTTGCACTTCTTTCAATTTTCCCCGGCATAGACCCTGTCAGCAGGCTCAAAGCATTTTCCTGGGTTGTTACAGAACTTTCAATAGCCGGAATTGATTTCAGAATCTGATCTTTCACAATTTCCTGCTGCTGTACAGCCAATGCTGTAGTAAGCCCAAGCTCCTGCTGTTTGGTCAGAAATTTCAGCGTATTATCCGCATAAGCAAGATTGGATTTTGTAATTTCCAACTGAGTATCCAGCATCAAAAGGTTATAATATCCTTGTACTACAGCAGATACAACTTGGGTTTTTACTGCTTTTGCCGCTTCCTGTGTTTTAAGATATTCTGCTAAAGCCTGTTCCTTTCTTCCTTTAATCTTTCCCCAGATATCGGCTTCCCAGGAGAAACTCAAAGAAGTTGTATAGTCTTCCATATACCTTTTTCCCATAAACTGTCCGGCCATCATTCCGTTCATGCTGTTGTCTGAAGGACGGTTGATATTGGCATTGGCAGAAGCACTAACAGTCGGAATATTTGCCCATTTGCTCTGATTGTAAGCTAATGATGCAAATTCTATCTGTTTTAAGGCGACCTGAAGATCGTTATTTTGCACGATCGCTTTATCTATCAATCCTACAAGAACAGGATCTTTAAAAAAGTCTTTGTAGCTGATCTTCGCAATATTTTCATGAGAATCCGCTACAATGCTGTCACTTCGGAAAGCTTCAGGCATTTTTACTTCAGGCTGTTCATATTTCTGAACTTTACAGGAGATTGCGGTTCCCGAAATGAATGCGATATATGCTATATTTTTAATTTTCATTGTTAAAATCATTTGAATTAATATTCCCAATCCGCGTCGGTTACTACTTTTCCGTTGATTCTTTCATGCAAGGCCTGAAACACTACGAAAAGAACAGGAACTACGAAAATTCCCAAGATCGTTCCGAAAAGCATCCCTGAAATGGCGGCATATCCAATAGAATGGTTCCCCATTGCAGAAGGTCCAACCACAAAGATCAATGGGATCAATCCGGTAATAAATGCCAGAGAGGTCATCAAAATAGGACGTAAACGGGCTTTTGCTCCTTCCACCGCAGAGGCAATAAGACTTTTCCCTGCTCTACGTCTCTGAATCGCAAATTCCACGATCAGGATACCATTTTTTGCTAACAACCCAATCAACATTACGAGAGCAATCTGTACATAAATATTATTGGATAATTCCGCGAATGTAATTCCCACAAATACTCCGGAAAGCCCCACCGGAATGGCAATTAATACAGCTAATGGAAGGATATAACTTTCATATTGAGCAGATAAAAGGAAGAATACAAACACGATACATAATCCGAAGATCATAACAGATTGTGAGCTTGAACCCGCTTCTTCACGGCTCATTCCTTTATAATCGTAAGTATATCCCGGAGGAAGTACCTGCTTGCTCACTTCTTCAATGGCTGCCATAGCCTGTCCGGTACTATATCCCGGAGCTGCCATTACTGTTAAATTGGATGAATTAAACAGGTTGAAACGGTCTACTACTTCAGCTCCCGTTACCTGTTTCAGGCTTACCAATGTATTGATAGGAACCATCTGACCTAAATTATTTTTAACAAAAATTCCGTTCAGGGATTCTTTATCTTGTCTTGTCTCTGGTGTAGATTGTACCAGAACTCTGTAATACTTTCCAAATCTATTGAAATCAGATGCCTGAATACTTCCATAATATCCCTGCATTACTCCTAACACATCAGAAACATTGACTCCCAGTTGGGCAGATTTCACTTCATCTACAAGCACTTCAAACTGCGGATACGTAACATCGAAAGTGGTAAATGCTACCGCCACTTCAGGTCTCTGCATCAAAGCTCCCATCATTCCGTAAGAAATATTTCCTAAATTCTGAAGTTCTCCGTTGGTACGGTCCTGAAGCACAAGCTCCATTCCACTCGTATTTCCGAAACCGTCTACCGTAGGCGTGTTGATCACAAGGAAATTAGCTCTTTTATCCTGAGAAAGCATTCCCTGAGTTTGTCCTATGATATCATTGATATTATTGACAGGTCCTCTCTCACCTCCTTTTTTTAATTTAACGAAAATAGAAGCCGCTGAAGATGACATGGAACCACTGAATAAGTTCAATCCATCTACTGAAATCACTTTATCCACAGCAGGATTTTTCATCAGAAGGTCTTCTGTGTCGGAGACTACTTTCGAGGTTCTGTCTTTTGATGCTCCCGGAGCAAGGTTCGCGGTTACAATGATAAAACTCTGGTCTTCATCCGGAATAAATCCTTTAGGCGTTGTCATAGACATCCATGCAAACAAACCTCCAAAAGCTACAATCATAACAAGTGCCACCCATTTTCTTTTCAAAAGGAACAGCACAGCTTTCCCATAACGGAATGTCAGTTTATTAAAGCTGGCATTGAAACCTGCGAAAAAACGATCTTTGAAATTCATTTTTTCATGCGTTCCCGGATGGTGTTGCTTTAAGAATAAAGCACATAATGCCGGGCTCAATGTCAAGGCATTGATCGCTGAAATCACAATCGCGATAGCCAATGTCAAGGCAAACTGCTGATAAAACAATCCCGTGGAACCACTCATAAAGGCTACCGGAACGAATACAGCAGACATGATTAATGTAATAGAAACAATGGCTCCTGTAATTTCACTCATTGCTGACATGGTAGCCGCCCTAGGATTGAGCTTTTTATGTTCCATTTTAGCATGAACCGCTTCCACTACTACAATAGCATCATCCACTACAATACCAATGGCGAGCACCAAAGCAAACAACGTAAGAATATTAATAGAGAACCCGAAAACCTTCATAAAGAAGAATGTTCCTACAATAGATACCGGAACTGCTATAGCCGGAATCAACGTGGAGCGGAAATCCTGAAGGAAGATATACACTACTATGAATACCAGAATAAATGCCTCTATCAATGTATGAATAACCTGCTCTATGGATTGATCCAGTGCATCTTTTGTAGCATAGGGAATTTCATAATCCATTCCTGCAGGGAAAGATTTTTCCAGTTCTTTCATTCTTTCCTGAAGGGCGATCTGCACTTCATTCGCGTTAGATCCTGCCATCTGGAAGATCGCCATCGTTACGGATGCTTTTTTATTATAATTGGAAGATACTGTATAACTGTAGGCTCCAAATTCTACTTTGGCAATGTCTTTTAACTTCAAGACAGATCCATCATTCAATGCTTTAATGGTAATGTTTTCATACTGTTCAGGTTCTGTAAATTTTCCTTTGTAGCGAAGAACATATTCCATCACTTCTTTACTTCTCTCTCCTAATCTTCCGGGTGCTGCTTCAAGGTTTTGAGTCTGAATAGCACGGGAAACATCGGAGGGTGTAAGATTGTAGGAAGTCAGTTTATTCGGATCCAGCCAGATACGCATGGAGTAATCTTTATTTCCATATACCATGGCATCCCCTACTCCTTTTACTCTTTTCAGTTCCGGAACAATGTTGATTTTCGCATAGTTTTCAAGGAAAAGATCACTCATCGTACCATCTTTACTGGTCAGAGAAACCATGGCAATCATACTGTTCTGTCTTTTCACGGTGGTGATTCCCGCCTGGATTACCTCTGCAGGAAGCTGATTGGTCACCTGTGCCACTCTGTTCTGAACGTTAATGGCGGCCTGATCCGGATCTGTTCCTAATTTAAAAATAACAGTAATACTCAATGTCCCGTCATTACTCGCAGTAGAAGTAATATAGTCCATATTTTCCACTCCATTGATGGCATTTTCCAATGGTGGTGCTACTGACCTGGCAATTGTTTCAGCATTAGCTCCCGGATAAGCAGCTGTTACCATAACGGTAGGAGGTGCGATGTCCGGAAATTTTGTAATCGGAAGGCTTACCATCCCGACGATCCCCAGAATAACAAGCAATACGGAAATAACCGTTGCCAGTACGGGTCTTTTTATAATTTTCTTTAACATGACTTCTTCTTAGGATTTTTTCTGTTGAGCATTTTTCTTTTGTGCCACTACAGGAGTTCCCGGCTGCAATCGGTCAAAACCGCTGGTGATATATTCATCGCCTGCTTTAAGCCCTTTCGCTACAATAAAATTATCGCCTGCTTTTCCGTTTACTTCAATAGGAAGCATTGCGGCTTTTCCTCCCTGAATAGTAAATACAAAAACTTTATCCTGAATGGTTCTGGTAGAGGCAATAGGAAGTAAAACAACATTGCCGTAGAACTGATCCAGTATAATTTTACCTGTATTCCCACTTCTCAAAAGGTTGTTGGGATTGTTGAATTTTGCTCTTAAAGTAATGGATCCTGTTGTTTTATTGAACTGTCCTTCTACAGCATCAATCTTTCCTGTTTCAGCATATTTTTCACCTCCCGAAAGCAATAATGATACTGCCGGAGTATTTTTAATGACCTCATCAATACTGCTTCCTGTGTACTGCTTCTGGAAATTATTAAAATCATTTTCGCTCAGGCTGAAGTAAGTATATACCTGGTGAATATCTGATAATAAGGTAATGGGTTCCTGATTTCCCGGAGTCATTAAACTTCCCAGACGATAGTTGAATCTTCCGATAAATCCGCTTACCGGAGCTTTAATGGTGGAGAAGTTTAAATTGATTTTAGCCGATTCAATGGTAGAAGTGGATTGGCTTACTGCTCCACGTGCCGCATTATAAGCTGCTTCAGCTTCTTTCACCTGAATATCTGAAACCATTTTGTTTCTAAAGAGTTCTTTTTTTCTGTCCAGATCAATTTTAGAGGTTGAAAGATTAGCCTGAGCGGTAATTAAAGATGCCTGAGCACTTTTAAGCTGCTCACGGAAAACCTGATCTTCAATTTTGAACAATGGCTGTCCTGCTCTCACAAAATCACCTTCATCTACAAAAATTTTGCTTAAATATCCTGTTACCTGAGGTCTTATTTCCACATTGGAAACCCCTTCAATAGATGCTGCATATTCTCTGGAAACAGAAGCGTCTCCCTGTGTTACTTTTGCCACGGGTAGTTCCGGTGCCTGCTGCTGATAGCCCTGGTTTTGATTATTCTTCTTACAACCCGCCAATACAATCAGCGAGAGGAAAAGTAGAGTCGATTTTTGAATAAAAAATCTTTGCATAACAATAGTCCTTTTAAATTTTCCGCACAAAAATCGAACGAAAAAAATTCAATAGGATTATTCGAAAAACCCCTTGTTTTGTCAAAAAGACTCCTTATTTTTAAAAACATGAGAAATATCATTCATAGACAGTATAAATGACAATATTTAATATTTTAAATCAAAATAGTATTCAATTTTGGCAAAAAGACATCTAAAAATACAACCCATTGACTATCAATACAAATCATCTTTTCTGTATTCTAAAGGAGATCTTCCTGTATGTTTTTTGAAAAATTTGCTAAAAGAAGCCTGATCAGAAAAACTTAGCTGTGATGCTACCTCATTGACATTCAGGTTGGGATTTCTCAATAACAGCCTGGCTTCTACTGCTAAAACCTGATGAATAATATCTCTTGGAGATTTGAACACTGTTTTATTAATCACTTTTGTAAGGTATTTACGGCTGATAAAAAGTTTATCTGCATAAAACTGAACATTATGTTCTTCTTTGAAATGCTCCTGAACAAGCTTAAAGAAGCTGGTGGTCAACTCGTCTTCCCTATTGGTTACAACGTGTAGTTTTTCCGTTTTTTTGAAATAATTATCAATTTCGTAGATCACCAGTGAAAAGTGATGCCAGATCATTTCATTGAAATAATAATTGTCTTTTTCCTTATCATTTAAAACCTGAAGTTCATCGAGATGAAAATTCAGTTTCCTGTACACATCGGGTTCATTTCTGATGATGTGAGTAGGATCTGATGAAAGGCTTTTCAGAACATTATTTGACTTATAATTAAAGCCTGCGTCAGAAATAAAATTCAATGAGAAGAAAATATATTTAGCATTATAATCTTCCGAAATTTCATCCACCCAAAAGGTTTCCAGCATTGGGCAAAAAACAATATCCCCTTTAGAGACTTCATAACTCTTATCATCCAACCTGAACGTAACGTCTCCCTTTTGTATCATAAAAATGCAGAAATAATCTGCACGGTAAGGAATATTCGGTTGTATGATATAGTTCACCTTATCAATTTCCATCACGACAAATTCCTTGATTCTAAGATCAAATTCCACCTGCTGAAGAACTTCATCAAAAGCGAGCTGCGAAACAAAATCAGGTTTTGGCTGGGATTTTTTAGGCATTGAAAAGGTATTAGAATACGAAGATAGTGATTAAGGAGAAAGGATGAAATAGGCAATAGGCAATAGGCAATAGGCAATAGGCAATAGGCAAAACTACTTTTTTGCTAAACAATAATAATCAGTTCTTTATCATAACCGTTATATTTTTCATCGATATACTCATGAGGATTACAGATAACTTCTGTTTTTTCAATTTTATATCTGCATGGTGTATGAATATGCCCATGAATCCAGTACAAAGGTTGATATTCTTTGATTATATCTTCCAGATCAGATGCATAAGCAGAGGTAACGGGATCTTCTTTATAATGCTCCGGCACGGATTGGAGACTGGGAGCATGATGGGTAACGACTATATTTTTAAGTCCTTTTGAATCTTCAAGACTTTCCTGCAGCCATTGTCGTGAAAGCTGATGAATTTTAAAGGTATCTAATGTTCTCATTTTCGAATAGGAAGGATCTTTCCTGATCATTTTATAGTCATTCATTTTAGACTGACAAAGCATTCCGTACTGAACAGGATTCCCGAAGATTGAAAAATCAGTCCATAAGGTAGCCCCATGAAAACGAATTCCGTCAATGTCTACAAATGCATTTTCCAGCACATGCACATGGGAATTCACAGCCGCTTCTCTGATTTTATTGAGTGTTTTCGGATAGGAACCTTTATAGTATTCATGATTGCCCAAAACATAGATGACTGGTTTATTGGGTATTGCTTTTTTAATCCATTCAATCCCTTTGGTTCCTAAATTGACATCACCTGCCAGCACAACAATATCCGAATGATCAAAACATAATTCCGTACTTCCAAATTCCTGATGAAGATCGCTGATGATCTGTATTTTCATGATGTTATAGTAAAGCGCAAAGGTAGTGAAGGGAAACAGAATGGCAAAAGAACAAAAAAAGAACCGACACCTAAGCATCGATTCTTTCCTCATATAGTTTGTGTATTTTTAAACCAATTATTACGAAACAGCAACTTCTGCCTGTTTCAATTTTAAGCTTTTCAATATAAAATAGAATAACATTCCGAGCGCCAGCAAAGCGTAACCGATCAATATAATCAGATTCAGGCTTCCCACTGAAAATTCTGAGGGAAAAATCTGGCTCATTAAAGTCATGAATGACAGTCCGATTCCGGCTCCCAGAAAGTAACTTGTAGAGCTCAAACTTGATGCCAATCCATAATTTTCCGGCTCCACATCCTGAATTCCCATCACGGAAAGCGCAGTAAAACAAAACGTCATTCCCACACCTGAAATACATGCAGCTCCCAGCAAAACCAATGTTAATGGGTGCCCTGCATACACAGAAATCAACAGTGACAATCCTCCTGCCAGCATAAACAACCATCCTAAAACACCCATTTGAGAAGAGTTCAGGCGTTTTGATACATGAGGCAGAATAAATTTAGCTGTTAAAGCGGATATGATACTGAATGGAACAAGCATTAATCCTGCAGAAGCAGCGCTATATCCCATATCTTTCTGAAGCATTAGTGAAATAAGGAATAAAAATCCGATAAAAAACGCACCCAAAGTGAAAAACACAGCATTGGAAACGACTAAAGACCGATGTTTAAACAGTTTCAAATCCACTAACGGTTCAGTCACAGATTTTAATCGGTAATAGACCATCACCAGCAGTACTAATGCCAGAACCAAAGATCCTGCTACCAGAAAAGGCTGTTCTTTAATATGAACCAATTCATGGGTTCCGTATGTAAGGCTTAACAATCCAAGTACCATTAATATTCCTGAAACTACATCTGTTTTCTGAGCGGTTTCATTTTTTTCATCTGCAGGCAGATAATAATAAGACAGCACAAGGGTTATTAAAAGAACGGGAACATTGATCAGAAAAACCCAATGCCAGCTCAGGTATGTACTGATAATTCCTCCCACGGAAAGACCACTTCCCGAACCAATAGCAGCAAATGAACTGAAAATTCCGATGGCCCGGTTTCTCTCCTGTTCTCCCCTGAACGTATTGGTTACAATAGACAGCGCTGATGGCATTACTAACGCAGCTCCCAATCCCTGTAAAGCACGGAAGATAGCCAGTACCTCAAAGTTTTGAGACAATCCTGCGCCCAATGATGTCAGCATAAAAATCAGAGCTCCCAGTAAAAACATTTTTTTTCTCCCGATCTGGTCTGAAAGCTTTCCTCCAATGATCAGAAATCCGCCAAAAAACAATACATAAAGGGTCTGTAACCACTGAACAGTTTCTGCACCAATATGAAACTGCTGCTGAATAGAAGGAATTGTTAAATTAATAATGGCAATATCCAAAGCCTCTACAAACGTCCCTACCGATGCTAAAATTAATATTACATTCTTTCTTGTATCCATGTTTCAAATTTCCTGCAAAATTAAAATTAACAGAACGTATTTAAAAATTTAACCTTAAATTTGGAACAATAATTAATATAACAAATACCAAAAAGAACAAAATACCTAAAACACCAAGTAAAATCTATAAAAACAGAACAAAATGGCAACTGAAAATTATATCCCTGATGAAAAAGACTTATCCATTCTTAGACTTCTTCAGAAAGATGCAAAGATGAGCGTCCGAGATATTTCGGCAAGAATCAACCTGAGTCCTACTCCTACGCATGAACGTATTAAACGTATGGAAAAACAAGGAATTATTAAAGAATATACAGCCGTTGTAGACCGCAAGAAAGTCAATAAGGGTATGATGGTGATCTGTATGATTGCCTTAAATGTCCATAATAAAAAAACAGCGGGAAAATTCATTGAGGAAGTGAGCAAACTGAAGGAAGTTGTAGAGTTTTACAATATCAGCGGAGATTTTGATTTTATGCTGAAGATTCTTGCTCCCAATATGGATGAGTTCCATGAGTTTTTTGTCAATAAACTGTCAGAAATTGAAGGAATTGGTCAGACCAAAAGTATTTTTGTGATGAACAGCATCAAGGAAAGTAACCAGATTGTTTAATATGGGAAATAAAAAAGCAACTGCATAAAAATACAGCTGCTTTCTATTATTTTAAGACAGACTACTCTGCCTGTACTTATTTCCAGTAATTCCAGACTGATCCATCAAATATTGCCAATGTCTTACTGGCTGTATCATAACAGATCATTCCCGGATAAGGATTTTTCACATTAAGATGGGGTGATGTTATTTTAGGAAGAATCATTGCTTTATTTTGAGATTCCAGCACCAAAACTCCATCAGCAGAGCTTGTTGCCTCTCCCATAATGACTCCTTTCCCTGACTCTGCAGAATTGTTGACAATAACCGCACTTGAATTTCCGGCATCTGATAAGAATTTCCAGACCTCATTTTCATAGACTTTTACTTTGCTATCTGTGACATCAAAGATGAATGTGCCGTTTACCAAAGATCCTGTGGGAAATCCTGAGGTAGCGGGAAGAATTAAGCCTTTTGTATTTCCGGATACGTTATCAAAGTCTAACACCGTACTGCTTCCGTCTATCACCTGTTTACCAATAGCTACTTGAGCAAAAAACGAGTTAAAAATAACCAAAGCTATTGCTATCCCTATATTTTTTATATTTTTCATACGATCTATTTATCGGGTTAATCATTACAGCTTCTTTGTACACATTTCCATTCGGTGCCGTTATAAAGCTTTACACATTTATCCTGAATATCATACAGGAGCATTCCTTCTTTCGGTTCTGCGATGGCATCACCAGGCTGTGGTGTCTGACTTACGTGCTGAACTCTGGTAATGACAAAACCTTTGTTTTTTGATTCCATAGCCAAAAATCCATTAGGAATATTCTCAGGCCATACATTATTTTTCTGCTGTATGGTAATTCCGAATTTAGTAAATCCATCTGGTGTACCGGAAATTCCGGGTTTTGTACAAAATCCGTCGATCTCATCAATAATCACAGGCGCATTTCCACAACTTGATTTATCTTCTGACAATCCTTCAGGCCAAAGAGAAGGACACATTGCTTTGGTTGCATTGGGTCCACAAAAACTGGAATTTCCCATCCCTAATCCTGTTACAGATCCCATAACAATAGCAACGATCTGGCTATCATCACTGATGATGGAAGCTCCTCCTCCACCGCTTACATCCGCTTTTGCAATACAATACGCTCTCCCGGTAGGAATACCTACATATTCAACAGAAGGATAGGTTGTTGACTGCTGGGTAAATGTTCCACAAATTTCTACCACACTGCTTGTTCCCATTTCAATAACAGAAGTTGTTCCGGGATAAAAGCCACCAAAGGTGGGATCTTCCTGAACGACCGATCCTACAAGCGATAGAAAAGATTTCGTCCCCAGTTTAATTTTTGAATTTTTCTGAGATCCGAAAGTTCCTACTTTCACGGTTCCTGTAGACTGAACACTTGCTCCGTCAGCAATTTCCAATACTCCATCAACCTGAATACTATTGGAATGCAGCTGCCCGGACTGAATAATAAGTGTCGCTCCGTTCGGGATACTGATATTGGTACTTACATTAAGATTTCCGTTAAGACAATACGTGTTTCCACTTGTGATCGCCTGCCCGGTATAAGGAATACACTGCGCATAGGCCAGTGTACTGAAGACAAGCATTAATAAAAAAGATAATTTTTTATTAATCTTTAAAAAAAATAGGTTATTCATATACATTTATAATACTTTAACAAATTATTACTGTTTAAATAAAAAATATTTAAGTTTTCAACATCATCGACCGACTAACAACAATTAACATACCAAACAACTGTTTAATTTTTTACTTCATATATGACATTTAACCACCATCCATCACAGCCAGTGTTATTAAAAAACACTTATAAATGTTACACCACAGCAAACTATACCTTTTCAATTCTGTTTATATTCAATAGAATTATTTTTCAAAATTTTATATTTAAAATCGTGTTTTCATCCTATGTTTAATAGAAATAATTCCGCTGTTTTTAACTGAATACAACAATAGATAATCTGAATAGCAGACCTCCATGAAAATTCACATTAAAAACCGTAAATTTGCAGCATGAATAACGATACGATATGTGCGCTGGCTACTGCCAATGGAATAGGTGCTTTAGGCATCATCCGAGTTTCAGGAAATGAGGCTTTATCTGTAGTTCAGAAAAGTTTTCCGGCCAAAAATCTGGAAAAACAGAAGTCCCACACCATTCATTACGGTTATTTTATGGATGAGGAGGAAGCTATTGATGAGGTAATGCTGTCAATCTTCCTGGCTCCAAAAAGTTTCACCACTGAAAATTCTGTGGAAATTGCTTTTCACGGGTCTCCACATATCGGAAAACGTATTCTTGAAACCCTGATTAAAAACGGATCAAGAATGGCTAAGGCGGGAGAATTTACCCTTCGTGCCTTTATCAACGGAAGAATTGACCTTTCCCAGGCGGAAGCTATTGCTGATGTCATCGCCTCTGAAAATGAAGCTTCCAGAAAAGTAGCCATCAATCAACTGAAAGGAGGAATCACCAACGAAATATCTGTATTAAGAACTGATCTTCTGAATTTTGTTTCCCTGATTGAGCTGGAACTGGATTTTGCTGAAGAAGATGTAGAGTTTGCAGACAGAAGTGCATTGAGTGGATTATTGGATAAAATTGAATTAAAATTAAATTCTCTAATTGAGAGTTTCCAATACGGAAATGCCATTAAAAACGGAACCGCCGTAGCTATCATTGGAAAACCCAATGCCGGAAAATCTACTCTGCTGAACTCTCTTTTAAAGGAAGAAAGAGCGATTGTGAGTAATATTGCAGGAACAACAAGAGATACCATTGAGGAAATTCTTCATATTAAAGGACATGCTTTCCGATTGATTGATACCGCAGGACTTCGTGAAACAGTGGATGAAATTGAAGCTATCGGAGTAAAAAAAGCAAAAGAAAAGGTAGAAAACGCCAATATTTTGGTGTATCTGGCCGATGCTGCTACTGAAGATTTCTCGGAAGATATTGAAATGATCCAATCCCTATTGAGAGAAGATCTGAAGTTGATTATCTGTGCAACAAAAATTGATGAAGTGACTCCTACCAAATACGAAACGGTAGAAGATATTTTCAGAAATGCCATTTCCCACGAATTTGATTTTATTAAAATCTCAGCAGTTGAAAATCAAAACATTCAGGATCTGAAGAATGAACTTTCATCGTATGTTGAGCAGTTAAAGTCTGAAGAAAATAATGTTGTTATTACCAACCAGCGTCACTTTGAAGCTTTAAAAAAGTCTCTGGATGCCGCTCATAAAGTAAAAGAAGCTATTTCTTTCCAGATCTCTACGGAATTACTGGCGTATGAATTGAGAAACGCCCTGGAACATCTTGGAGAAATTTCCGGAGAAGTGACGAATGATGAGGTGCTGGGGAATATTTTTTCTAAGTTTTGTATCGGGAAGTAGATACAATCATCTTTTAAGAGTCTTGAATTCAAAATATAAAACAGCCTTTTTTAAGGCTTTTTTTTTGTTTACTAAAGTTCCTGTTCGAAACTTTCTAACTTTGGAGCTTTATTACTGACTCAAAGTCTGGAGACTTTGCGAAACAGAGAATTTAGAATAGCATTTGGTACGAGAGTTGAGATGCTAAGGAAAAAGCTTGATTTGAGTTATAAAGAGTTAGCTCAAAAATGCGATGTAGATCATAGCAATATTAGAAAAATAGGAAGTGGATCTTAGAATTTCTACTATTCAAGAGTTAGCCACAGGTTTAAATGTGCATCCACAGAAACTAATTTATATAAAGTAATAAAAGGTTCCAATATATTCAACTAATATGTCATATGCTTTTAAATATTTAATTTGCCTCAACCTTAGCTGAAACTTTACAGAAACAAGCGAAAAGATTTTTAGGATCAGAGCTTCTGGGATAGGTGAACAATATTATTGCTATATTTGATAAAATAACTATACACCATATGACTGTTCAAGATTTATTCTTCTCGTTACCACTATATCAAAAAATCAAGCTTGACAAAACACATTCTGAATTAATAAGCGATTTTTTTCATTATACATATCAGATAGAGGGTTACAATCCATCAATTGGTGAAAATACATCTTTTATTATTAGAAGAAATAGACATTTTGGAACTGTCACTTCAAATTATGAAAAATATAACGGTTTCCATAATATAGAATTAGTTTGTGTGAGAACACAAGAACTTTTCAAATATTTTTTCATTTTACAATCAATTGAAATTGAAGAAGATATTTACGAATCATCTCTAGTAAAGATAGGACAATATCCATCATTAGCTGATTTGGAATTTTCGAAACTTAATAAATTTTCTAAAGTTATTGACAAACCTTCTCTTCACGAAATAAAAAAGGCGGTCGGCTTAGCGGCTAATGGAGTAGGTATTGGATCTTATGTCTATCTACGAAGAGTTTTTGAAAATTTAATAGAAAGTAAACATCAGAAGAGCAAAATTTTGCAAGGTTGGGATGAAGCAGCATATCAAGCAGCCAGAATGGATGATAAAATTTTAATATTAAAAGATCATTTACCAACTATTTTAGTTTCTCACAGAAGTATTTACGGTATTGTAAGCAAAGGCATTCATGAGCTTTCAGAGAATGAGTGTTTAGCATACTTTCAAGTTTTATTAGATGCTATTGTAATGATGTTGGAAGAAGAATTCAAACTAAAAGAAGAAGAGAAAAGATTAGCGGATATGAAAGCTAATTTGGCTAAAATTCATCAAGATTTAAAAAAATCATAATTTAAATGAATAATAATAATAATAATAATAATAATAATAATAATAATAATATTGGGAATGAGAATATACCCAAAAAAATAGATGATAATTTAACTCAGAATGAAAGTGCAATGGAAAAAGTTTCTGATTTTACTAACTCCCTTATATTTATAGATACAAATGTTTTTCTAGATTTTTATAGGATTAGAAATTCTGATGTGTCAATAAAATTATTAGATGAAATACTTAAACGCAAAGACTCTGTAATTATTACAACTCAAATCGAAATGGAGTTTAAAAAAAACAGACAAATTGTTTTTGGACAAACTTATACTGAATTAACTAAAACTAGAAACTTTTCATTGAGCTTGCCACATATCTTAACAGTTGAAGAAGAAGTTAAGGATTTTAATGAGACAAAGAAAAAGTTAAACGAATACCAGTCAAAGCTTGAAGACAAATTTGCATCAATTTTGACCAATCCTTTGGAGCATGATCAAGTTTACAAAAAACTTGAAGAGATATTTGCTCATAAATCAGAATTTAATCTTAACCGCGATAATATAGCAAACACTGTTATAGCTGAAGTGGCTAGAAAAAGATTTGATTTAGGATATCCTCCAAGAAAAGATAGCGATAACTCAATCGGTGATGCTATTAATTGGGAGTGGATAATACAGTGTGCTAAAACCTCTGGAAAATCTGTTATTATTGTAACAAGAGATTCTGATTATGGATATATTTTTAAACAAGAACCACATTTAAATGACTGGTTAGCACAAGAGTTCAGAGATAGAGTTAACTCAGAAAATTCCATATTTTTAACTAATAAATTGACAAAAGCTTTTGAAATAGTTAATATTGAAGTAACCAAAGAGATGGTCGAAGAAGAACAAAAAATTATTTCAAATAATGACGAATGGCAGCATCAAAGTGTTAGAGATAGGGAGTCTTCGTGGCAAACAAATGAAAGATTAGGTGGTGGAATATACGGATCTCAGAGCAATCTTTTTAAAACTTGGGAATCTTTGGGCACAGTTCAAAGGCCAAATACTACTCAACTCTTTTCACCATCTTGGAAGACAATGATGGAAGCTTCTCAACCGCCAACTTATCTCAGCATGCTTAATAATATTAATTCATGGAACGACCAAAGTAAAAAATGGCCATTTAATTCTAAAATTTAGAATTCTAGTTTAAAACTGGAAAAATTTTAAAGGCAACATTTTAATACATACCAAGTTCGAAATCATAACTAGTGAATATTTTTAACTGATAATACATACTTGTATATTAACAGCATAAACCATGCAAAGGAAAACTATAATATGATAATTAGCTATAATAAAGGACATAAATCCTATAAATTTTATAACCGTACTTACAAAAATTCAGAAAATATTTATACGATAATTGTTGGAAAGAACGGAAGTGGTAAGAGTCGCCTACTGAACGGAGTTATCGAAAATTTTATTCCTCATAATTTAATCAGAAAACACGGAAATAGTAAGCCTGGAGAAGTTATATGTACTGAACCACCAAAAAAAATAATTGCAGTTTCAACAAGTCCTTATGATAAATTCCCACTTATACAACCTCAATATTACGAGCCAATTATTAATACTTTTTATTCTTATATAGGAATTAGAGATGTGAAATCATTTGATATTTCACTGGGTTTTATGTCTAAAATTATTAAAGAATTACTCTATATACGATTAGGCAAAGAAGGGAATTATTTAGAAGTAATAAATGTATTAAAGTACTTAGGATATTCGGAAGAGCTCATCATCACATTTGAAATAGGAACTACCTCTACTCAGGTCAAAAAATTTTTGGAAGATCAAGATTTGAGCAATCTATCTAAAGGTCCTAGTAAACTTCATAGGTATTTTTTCGAAGATCAATTTAAAACAGAAAAAATTGAAAAGTTAAAAAATATTTTTTTTGAATACGACTTTAGAAAGGAAAAACGTTTACCTATCGTAACTATGAATGTGGAATATATCCATTCAGAAATGCATATTCACGATCTATTGTTTTTAATTGAGTGCGGTATTGCAAGATTAAAGGATGTGGAAATTATGAAACTCGAAACTGAGCGCATTCATAAAATTAATGAAGCGAGCTCAGGTCAGCAATGTATATTTACGACATTTCTAGGTATTGCCTGTCATATTGAAGATAACAGCTTAATTGTAATTGACGAACCAGAAATTTCATTACATCCAGAGTGGCAAGAAAGGTATATTACTCTTTTAATGGAAACATTCCAAAACTATAAGAATTGCCATTTTATTATAGCTACCCATTCCCCACAAATAATCGCAAGACTGTCACAACAGAACTGTTTTATATTACAAATGGATGAGATGGAATTAAAAAATGGTTATGAGATGGCCAATAATTCTGTAGATTTTCAATTAGCAAATGTTTTTAATGCACCCGGGTTTAAAAACGAATACTTAGCTAGGATATCATTTTCTATTATTTCAAAAGTAGGTAAAACGAACCATTTTGACGATGAAGATTTAAGGAATTTTGAGCTTTTGAAATCTCAAATAAAAAATTTACAGAATAATGATCCTATAAAAAACCTATTTCAATTAATTAAAGAACTTAAAAAAAATGGCTGATATTAATAATCCAATTGTTTATACTCATGAGATAAAAATGAGAGTTTTGGATTTTCTAGCTAGGCCTGATCTTAAGAGTTCAGATTGGGGTGAAGATGAAATCCAAGATATTCGAAAAATTATTCGAAATTATTACAGAAACTTAACAAAGAAATGTTTTTATTGTAGAAACGAGATTTCATTAAGGTCTGTGAAAAATTGTCATGTCGAGCATATTATTCCTAAAAGCAAATATTTAAATTTTATGTTTGAACCTAAAAATTTATGTGTTATATGTTCTGACTGCAATGAGATTAAGAATAACAAAGAAGTGGCTGGAACGTTGGAGGAAGTTGTAAAGGGAAAAAGGACATTAATTTTATATCCGAGATCTTCAGATAGATTCTTAGTTGTGCATCCACATTTTGACAATTATGAAGAACACATTCGTAAAATTGGAGATATTTACATAGATCTTTCACCAAAGGGATCTTATACAATGCATATTTGTGAATTAAATAGAAAGCTTCATAAATATGGAATGGGATCAATAGCACTTGCTCGGTCAGAGTTATTTGATTTATTTAATGAGATAATGAATAGTAACAACTATACTCATGAGATGATGCTGATGAATAAGCTTAAAGAATATTTTATTCGGACTTCTTAATGGATAAGTTGAAAACAAATGATGATTTCCATCATTGTAAATTGACCTCAACTTAGATTATCTAGTATTAAAGATATTTTAGAACAGATTTCAGCAAATAGAAAAAATGAAGAAAAGCTAGTAATTCTAACTCTTAATTATTCTATGGATTATAATAGTGATGATTTAAAATAATAGGGAAATTTATTTAAAATTCACTGAATAATGTTGATTTAAATTTGAGTCAAACAAAATTTTAGCTTTGTTAGAAAGATTTATTGAAAAAATTTAATTTAGAAATCTGGACAATCCGTTATTAAATTCAAACCTTATTTTCATCCATAATTTGATAAAAAAATTGAGGATACAAGCAAAATGTATCAATTATCATAATTACATCGAGAATTATTAAGTATTTGATTTGTAATTGTCTATAAAATTAAAGGTTTACAAAAGTAATGCAAATGTGTCTTTAAATTTATCTATAAAAAATATAAAACAATGACTAACAAATATTTAAGATAAATATATTCTCGCAAAAATGTAAAAAAAGATGTTGCAGCATCTTAACCGTGTACCCCTTTTGTACACCTTGTATTGTCTTAACCACCATTATAAACACTTCTTTAGATACTGTATCGGGAAATAGAACCTTAATCTCTATCGATCATCCTAAAACCGTATTAATTACGAAAAAAAATAATTGCTAATCCTGCATACATCTTTACAACAAGCTAAACAGCTACCTATCTGTATTTTCAGATAAGTAGCTGTCATATTTATCAGGCCTGAGTGATGGCTGTTTCAATGTCTTCTACAGCTTTCAGAAAGCTTGCTTCCCTAAGTTCCGGTATCACTGTACCTTCTGTTTTGAAAACTTCCACATCGGTGATTCCTATAAATTCAAAAAATGTCCTCAGATATTTTTCCATATTCTCTACAATTCCATTATCATAGACTCCTCCTACCGCAAAATTCAGGTATACTTTTTTATTTTCAAGAAGACCTTTGAGTGTGCCGTCGGCGTAAGAGAATGTTTTCCCTGCAATAGAAATATGATCAATCCATGATTTCAATGTTGAAGGAATCCCAAAATTGTAAAACGGAACACCAATCACAATAATATCTGCTTCCTGGATTTCCTTTATCGCCAGATCTGAGAACCTTGAAACTTCTCTTTCCTGTTCATTTTTTTCTTCGTCTCTTATATTGAAGGCATTGAAGTGCTCGAGTTCCATGTGTGGAATGATATCCTTAGCCAGGTCACGAACAACAACCTTGCTCAAATTATCTTTTGCCAATAAATGTTCAATTACAGCCTGTGAAAGTTTGCTGCTTACCGAATCTTCACCGCTGATGCTTGTTTTGATATTTAAAATATTTGCCATTTCTAAATTTTTTGTTTTTGACAGGGACAAAATTATTGTAAATTCACATTCCAAAGTATAGCAGTTACCTAAAGGAAAGCAACATGGAAGAACATCATGATCATAAAGAATGCCTGCTGGCACTTAGACCCATTCGGGACACCCTGGACATCATCAGCGGAAAGTGGAAATTGCAGATTATCATTTCCGTGAATGCAGGAAACAGACGTTTTACAGAAATACGAAAAAGCATTCCAAAGCTGACACCAAAAGTCCTGGCAAAGGAATTAAAGGAACTGGAACAGAACGGACTGATTGAACGGATCGTAACGGAGAGCTATCCTATCATTATTGAATATTTCCCTACAGATTATACCAGTACATTGGATCAGGTGGTCATTTCATTACAGGATTGGGGCGAGAATCATCGAAGACATATTTTTGGGACAACTCATACACCTGCAGAAAAAAGTAAGGTTACCGAAACCACGAATGAACAAAACAAAATTATCTCGTCAAAATAGGAATTTACAGGTTGGTTCTTTACCGTAATACTCTTGGTACATTTCAGTTTCAAAAACGCTCAGTTCAGGAATTCTTCTTTGCTCTCTAAGCAACAGTGATCACTGCAGTTTATTTTTTTAGCCGGAAATAATTTAATTCCCTTTATTTAATCGTTGGCTTTGAAAAATAGCGAAAAAGGGTAATGTTTTAGTATTTGTTTACAGAGGTAACTTTATCAAAAATAAGTACCATGAACACAATTATTAAAAAACTATCCATTTTAAGTGTATTCGCTTCACTTATGGGTTTCTGCGCTCTCCTCTTTGCTCAGGTTTATCCTATCGGGCAAATGGTTTTGACCACTTACGGCCAGTCTTTTACCATGTATAACACGGGAGTAATTGTTCAGAATGGAAATCCGGGAAATGCAGGCCAGGCAGTATATGACCAAACCGGAATTAATTATCTGTGTTTGCCTTCAGCAGTTCCTTATCAAAAGGCATTTTTTCTTGACTTTAATAGAAATATTATCGAATTAGATTACAGATTGGGATACAGGATTATTGGCTATTCCACGATTCCTGTCCCTCCCCGACCAGCGATGTACCTGCCAAAACCAACTTACGATAATCAAATAGGGATTGAAACGGCTGAAGGATTAAGACCCTTACCTACACAAATTGTGGATGAACAAAAACCTTTCGGGGACGTCATGATGACAAGCGAACAAACGGCTGTAGACTGTTATAAAAACACTATGAATCCTGATGGAACAATCAATCAGCTGGAATTCGGGGATTGTATGGTAACAAATATGGCTGGCAAAAAAGAACTTGAAATTTATAAGTGCGCCAAAAACTCAGAAACCCCTGAGGAACAAAGTCTTTGTATGCTCAGTATATTAGGAGGTTCAAAAGAAAGACAGATTACCCAGGATATGATGAAATGCTATAAAGAATATGGTAATAATTACGAAATGTATCCGCTTTGTTTCGCTGATAAAGTAAATAATCCGGAGTTAAAACAATTAGTTTCCTGTTTTAAAGATCAGGCCAGCAGCGGTCAGGTAACCTTTATGGGAACTGCTGTGTGCTATGGTGCAGGTAAGCTTAATCTGAATACGGAAGCACAAATAGCAGTGGAATGTGCTGTAAGTACCGGAGGCCAGCCTTATGCATTTGCAGGTTGTGCAGGCGGCCAATTGACCTACCGTGAATTAAGCAAATGTTTAACAAACGGTGTAGGTGGAGATCATGGATGTTTTGGACGAAATAATACGATTGTTAAAGGATTAAATCAAATTGGAGATGCCTTAAAAAATCAGTTCGGACCTACGAATGATATTGTTAAAACATGGAATACGACCGTTCATGATTTACAATACGGTCCCGGAAAAAATCATGAGGCTGTAAAAGTGGTCAGAAACATAAGTAATGAATTGGGGAAAGCAGGAACTAATGTAGGCAAAGAAATAAAAAAAGTAGTTCCCAAAATAAGAATCAAATGGTAATGAAGAAATAAAACAGATGCACTTGTGTAAGTGCATCTGTACAATATTTAATCCTGCAACTACTTCTTCAGCATTTGAAAATTATATTTTATAGGGTTGAAAGGATTGACAGCTGTTCCTTCAACGGTTATTTTACTCGCAAGCAGTTCAAAATTCATATTTTGCGTGTTCTGTTTGGTAAACAATCCTTTTTTGGAAGTTGTGAATGTTATGACCACCTTCTTGTTTACACCATCAATAGGAACCTGAACAGTTAATTCTTTAGGAAGAAGATTAAGTTCTATTTCCTTTTTATGCTGGTATAAAACTGCCGTATAATCCAGGTCATATTTTATTTTCCCGATGGCTGTTAAGGCTTGATTGGCTTTCACAGGATCAGAAATCACAGAGTAAATAATTTCTTTCATTGGAAATTCTGAATAGGTAATCAGGTTTTTCTTGGCCGAAAAAGCAACCGCTGTTTCTCCATTTACAGTTCCCTGGGATACACTTACTTTTCCTGTGTATTCACCATTAAGATCATCAAAACTGATGGTCACAGGATTAGGTTTAGGAGATTCATCATCATTACTGCAGCTTGCCAGAACAAAAGGAATAGCCAGTAAGATCACAAGCATAGATATCAATTTTACATGAATGAATTTTTTCATTTTGATTTTAATTAATTATTTTGATTAAAAAAATATTTTACTGAGTACTCATCTATATAAATACAGAAATTCCATATCCTTGCTTGGGATTTTAAAAAATAAATTTAATCACCTGATTTACTGCATATTATTTTCAACACCAATTTATATTAATCATGATGCTTAAAACAAATGTCTCAACATTGAGACATTTGTCGTAAATTTGAGCCAATAAAAAATAATGAGTACTCAACAAAAAATTATTGATACCGCTATAACGGTCTTCAATGAAAACTTTTCAGCAACATTTGAAGAGATTGCAGAACATTGTAATCTTAACCGAAGAACGTTGCACCGCTATTTCAAAAACCGGAACGAATTACTGGAAGCCTGCAACAAAAATATGATGCAAGCCTGGGAAAACGCAGCTATTAAAGCTTGCAACAGTTCCACAGACCCGCTGGTACAACTTGAAAACTTATTATATGCAGGAATTGAGAGCGGAACAAAGTATGCTTTTTTGATAAAACTGAATGAAATTGAACCTACCTATAAAACTGAAACAGGTAAGGAGTATTTAAAAGTAAGAAATGAGCTTTTCAGTACAATTCAAAAACTACAAAAAGAAGAATTGATAGACAGCCAGTTACCATTAGTCTGGATAAAAATTCTTTTCACAAATACGATCACTGCAACCATCACCGCATACAGATCCGGAGATATTGCTCCCAATGAAATAAAGAAACTAGCCTGGAATTCCTTTAGCAGAAGCATAGGCTTGCAATTAAATAAACAATAATGATACATTCTTTTTTAATGATAGGCCAGTCCAACATGGCTGGACGCGGCTACGCAAAGGAAGTCCCTCCTATTTTTGATGAACATATTAAAATGCTGAGAAACGGATTATGGCAAATCATGTCAGAACCGATAAATTATGACCGTCCAAGTTCGGGTGTCGGGCTTGCGGCTTCATTTGCAGCAGCATGGAGACTTGATAATACGCAGAATGAAATTGGATTAATTCCATGTGCTGACGGAGGCACCAGTCTTGATGACTGGGCTGTGGATGGTGCTTTATTTGAAAATGCTATATCACAAGCCAGACTTGCCCAACGAACAAGCGAAATCAAAGGAATCTTATGGCATCAGGGTGAGAGTGACTGCTCTCCTGAAAAGGCAGAAAAGTATCAGGAAAAGTTTTCTAAAATTATTGAAACGCTGCGTAAAGAATTAAACAGTCCGAAAATTCCTCTTATCATTGGTGGCTTAGGCGATTATCTATCCCATGGAATATTTGGACCGTATTTCATTCATTATCCTTTAGTCAATCAGCAGTTGGAACAGTTTGCGCAGACTCATGAAAACTGTTATTTTGCCACCGCAAAAGACCTTACTGCCAATCCTGACGGTGTACATTTCAATGCGCATTCACAAAGATTACTGGGAATCAGGTATTATCATGCGTATCGGGATTTGAAAAACATCTTCAATCCTCTGCCTGATGAGGACGGCATACTGGAAAACATCTATAAACGATCTTACACTAAGACAGAAAAAATCAAACTGCTGGAACACGAATTTGCGGTCGGGAATATTGAAAGTAAAGATTACTTAAACGAATTAAAAGCAATCAGTCAGGAGTAAAAGAGCGCTTTATAATCAGCCATAAAAAATCCAACATCTTCGATATTGGATTTTTTTATTCAATCAATTGATTTTACTCAAAATATAATCTAACAAATCAACAGTAATCTGTATGCTCCATCATTTTCAACAGGTGCTCTGTGAACACAAGGTAATGCTTCCTGGTCAGGATGATCTACAGCAATCCGCCAAAGATGGCCAACGCCCAAATTGACAGGCTTTGCATCAGGCTTAGGCTGATAATGAAGATCAAAGAAATACTCTTTCAGGAAGTCTTCAAATTCTTCTTCCAGACCGTCGTGTAATGTTTTGAGCTGTTCCCGGATTTCAGGAATTAAAATTTTCTGTTCAACCTCATCATTGGCTATGATATCGCTTGCTGCCCCGTGATAAGTGCATAAAAAAGTATCTGTTCCTACAGGAGAACGGTCTACATGATATGAGTATACATCTGTTGAAATGAAACCAAGTTCTTCGTCACGTTCATAGCATTTCAGTAAATTAAGAACCGGAGATGCTCCAAAATCTGTCAGTAACTGCAAATCATTTAAAATAATTTCTCTCGCGATACTGCCTTCTTCTGATAGTTGGAGTGCTAAAAGATCTTCACTGGTGACTTCGGTGATATTATCTTTTAATTGAAGCTTTGCCACAATTTCTTTAAAATCACCCGCCATATTTCGATGCCAGCAAATGGCATTCATCACTCCCTGAAAATGGGTATTTACAAGTTCAGAAAAGGAAGAAACCACCCCAATTTGACGATTATCAGAAAACATATTGTTCATATTTTAGAAAAAACAGTTTAGCCATTTAATTCTGTGCAAAAATACGGAATAGGTTATTCAATTCCATCAACCAGCCACGATAAAAAACAGCGCCCTCTTCTGGAGAACACTGTTTTATATATAAGGTTATTAGTTTTCAGTTTTGTTTTTTTACTTCTTCAATATTTTTTCCGTTACTGTTGAAGATTTGGTTTTAAGTTTAACGTAATATACTCCCGTCTGAAGAGAAGATACTACAATCTGTTCCTGCATCATATTCAAAGTTCCCTGTTTTACCAGTTGTCCCGTAGCCCCAAAAATCTCATAAGAAACCAAAGGCTCTCTGCTTCTGATATTGAGCACCTCCTGAACCGGATTGGGGTATAACTGTATTCCGGCCTGAGCAGCAGTTTCTTCTACAGACATCTGGCTGCACGCTGATTTAGCAAATTTTGTAAAAAAAGACTGAGATTTTCCTCCTGCTACATTAACAGCCATTGTATTGACATTATCATTGGCCTCTGTAAATAATTGATCATGAAAAAAACCTCCTACTACATAATTACCATCTTTATCTGCGGCCACTGCCGTAAATTCATCTATAACATAATAGTTACTGCGAATCTCTCCTGTTCCCAAAACATCTCCGGTATCTTTGTTAAGTCTCACCAATAAAGGATCTGATCGATCTCCATCAGGGCGCACCATGGCATAGCTTCCCCAGATATCAGACCAGCTTCCTTTGGCAAATGCTATTTCGTTTCCATTAATGGCAATTGTTCCTTTGGTAAAACGATAGCCAAACTGAAGGCCAGACATTCCATCCGGAATTCTTGCCCATTGTACTGTACCTGCTGCATTCATCTTCATAACAAAGGGAACGGCTTCAACATAGTTTCTCAGAGGAAAAGTATAGCTTCCGAAAGTTGCAGGCACCGTTATTCCGTTAAAATAACGTCCTGAAATATAAATATCTGAAGTAACCGGATCTTTTATAATGGAATGAATTTCATCATCCGTACTTGTAGTACCATTATTAAGTTCTTTTCGCCACACCTCAGCTCCGGTAGTACCATCAAAAGCAAACACATAAGCCGCCTTCGTAAACGGAACATTATTGTAGGAAAGATCAACCAGATTGCTAAAGCCGGGATCCATCCTTTTACCTGCAATGTAATAACGATTCAAACCTTCATCATAGACAACATTCACTTTTCCTTCTCTTCCCACAATATTTATTGCATTTCCTGTGATAGGAAGAAGCAAAGGAGCAACTGGAGTCATATTTCCACCATCATAATTGAACTTAACCGCATAATACTGATAAGTTGACGTAAAGGTTGAAGGTACTGTAATTAATCCATTTAAATGTGTTCCTGCTCTGAAACCCATTACAGCATGAATATTTTTGGCAGAATCCATATACATCATCTGCACATCGCACATACGGGAAAAATAGTTAACATCTCCCTGTAAAGGCTTACTCCATGCCAGTGTACCGTCTGAAGTATTATATTTCAACAGAAAAGCAGCTTTATGTGCAGGCTCTGTTGTCTGATCATAATAGGTATACAGAGGTTGTGTGTGGGTATCATCAAAATGTACGGGAACCGCATTTGGATCTCCGATATATGAATTGTTATAAATGGTAGCCATAACGTATAATCCACCGCTATTATCCACTTTAATATGCCATGCATTTTCTCCGTCTCCTGAACCTCCTATTGGCCTGGACCATCTTATATTTCCTGCACAGTCTGCAGAGAACAGAAAAAGATCACTCAGTCCGTAATTGTTTACAGAAGTACCATTCAGGTTTTGCCCCTGTTCACGCATTGTGGCAAGATAGTAGGTGTTATTGTTGTTATCTACTACAATATCCCTTATGGATTCATCAAAGACATAATGAAACCCCGGATCAGCAGAACCCGTAAGTCCTCCTGCCTGTTTTCCCCATTGCCATTGATAATTCTGACTAAAAGATAATCCTGGTAATATCAGCAGTAATCCCCACAGTTTGTTTTTTAGTTGTATCATAAAAATTCATTTAATTATCACATACTATAAAAAAACAGTGCTCTCCGAAGAGAACACTGCTTTATAAGCTACTAATTTTTAATTAGTTTTCCTTGTAATGATGTGTCTCCCGTTTGTACAATAACGATATAAACACCTTGCAGCCAGCTTGTAACTTCTACGTCTACCTCTCCGGAAGCCGTTTTCAGTTCCTTACGGAATTTGACATTGCCCATGGCATCAAAAACTGTAATCTGTTTTGCCAGTAATTTTTCATTACCTGTATTATACGAGATTTTCACTTTTTCTTTCGCAGGATTTGGTATCATTTTCAGAGAAGAAACTGAAGCAGCCATTACACTTCTTCCTGCGCTTCTCATACCCATCCAGTTAGGATCTACCGCTTTGGTAGTAAACTTACATGTTTCATTTGAGAATAAGATCTCATCAGTACCCTGGAAGTTTGAGTTTGGATAGAATGCCAACGGATTAGCGTTCATATCATATACCCCACCTGCCGGAATAGTAATAATGGAAGGAATATAAACTCCAAATCCATTAAGACTTGAAACTGTAAGGCTTATAGGCTGGCTTCCGCCATTGTGGATCACACCATATACATTATAGTGATCTCCAGCCCATTTCATGTCTTTGATATTTGCTTCCAGCTTACATTCTGTTTCGAATCCACATTCTTTACCTGGATAGTAATTCATGGTTCCCGAAGTAAACTGGCAACCCAAATGATCGATCTGAAGCTGATATGTTCCCGGAGCATTAATATACAACGGATAGATATAATCGTTGTTTCCGCTCTGGATATTGTTTCCGAACAACTGCCACTCATGATGATCAAAGATTCCCTTAGGTCCTAAAACATAATTCTTTCTAAGACATTCATCATAGCATCCTGTTGGGAACACCCACATCAGGCTCTCAAGGCTTAATGGAACCTGAGTATTGCCCACTACTTTACATCCGCTTGGCGCAGTGTAAATAACCTGATAAGCACCCCCTTCATTTACCGTAATAGACTGACCTGTCATTCCGTTGCTCCAATTGTAAACTCCTGCAGATGGACCTGATGCTGTTAACATAACCTGATAAGGCTGGCAGTTTACCATATTATAAGTTACCGAAATTGGGGCCGGCGGACTATTTACCGTAACGGTAAAGCTTTTACTGCTTGTACATCCTGATGTACCCGGAGTTCTTACTTCCAGAGTATAAACATACGTACCTGCTGTTAATGGCCCTGTACTTAAAGCAATTGGATAAGGAGAAGAAGTCCATGGTACAACTATTGAATTTCCTTTTTTCCATTGATATTCCAATGTATTATCCGTTACAATACCAGTAAGGACTGTTGAAGATCCTTCACAGATATTAGCTACTCCGGATATGTTAACATATGGAGGATTTTTCAGTGTCACAGGTATCGCTTTTGTACTCATAATGCTTGTTCTACATCCATCTGATGATACCAGCACCGGCCAGTAGTTACCAGATTGTGTTGGAGTGAACACAGGAGAGTTTGGCGCTCCTGATACAGGCTGAGAACCATTCATCCAGATATACTGGCTAGGAGATCCAAGGGTACTGGTAAATACGATATTAGGAGCACTTCCAATACATGCTACAAGAACAGGAGGCGCTATATCACCGTCAAGAGTTGCCTCTTTCACATTCACAGAAATGACCGCAGAAAGATATTCACATCCCTGAGGAGTTCTAATTTTCAGCTGAATGGTTCTTGTTCCTGCAGTATTATACGTTATCGTAGCATCTGACCCTGTCGTAATATACGATGTACCATCAAAGATCCAGGTATATGTATTTCCCGGAACATAGGTTATTGGACTAAACGTAATAGGCGAACGTGCACATAACCAGGCCGGAACCAGGAATGATGTATTAGGAATCGGAGCTAATGTAATAGTCTGCGTAGTGGTACACGTTGGTTTCCCAGGTGCAGACACTGTCATCGTAAAGGTATAAGTACCTGGTGTCAGATTATAAGTAGCTGATTGCCCTGTTTGAGTAGGCTGTCCCGGCGAAGTAAATGTATACGTAATAGATCCCGGATTAATTTCAAATATTGTAGAAGTGTTGAAAAGCGTTACACTGTATCCGTTTCCGCTACACACTGTACTGATATTGAATTTAGGCTCATAATTCTTTCTTACTTCTACTCCTTTACTGTACCAGCATGAACCGTATCTCAGACGTACAAAAACAATGTGTGCTCCTGCAAGATTAGTCTGATACACTGGTGAAGCTGTTCCCTGACCAGAAACTAAAGTAAGCATAGGATCAGACAACCATTGGATTTCGTCCGGAACTCCATTATAGGTTAAACCTGAAACTGTAATATTGTTACAAGCTGACCATGCTGGAACGAAGTTAATCTGAGGATTTGCCGTACAGCTTCCACTGCTTGGACAAGACTGAGTTACATTAATGTTTTGTGAAGAAACCACACAACCGTTAATATCTACAGCCTGTACTCTATAAGTTCCAAAAGCACCTGCTCCTGAGATAGTATATGAGTTGGTAGTTGCCCCCGGTATGATGGTATTATTTTTATACCATTGCCATGAAAGAATATTCGTAAGTCCCGTAGAACTGTTAGCCGTAATGGTATACGGTGTCATTGTTGTAGGATCACAAACTGCAATATTATATACCGGAGAAACAGTAATAATCGTTTCAGGGTATACAATAAAGTTAGCACTTGCGGTAGGTTTATAATTACATCCGTTCGTACCTGTATACGTTACAACAACCGTTTGAGAAACATTATTTCCTGAATTGTTCTGGATATATCCGTTATTCGGGAAGCTGTAAATTCCACTAGGGTTGAAGGCTGTAGTATAGGTTCCGCCAGGGAATGTGAAAGTCACATTCGTTGCTGAGGTAATGGTTCCCTGGTTAACTGTGAAAGTAAGGTTTGACCCTAAACAAATTCCGCCAACATTTGTGAAACTCACTACCGGAAGGGTAATTAAAGATATCGGCATAGTGATAATTTTCGTCACACCACACTTTACTATTTTTAAAACCAAGTCCGTAGTACTGGTTGAAGAAATCTCATTGAAGTTAACTGTAATATTAGCAGTACCCTGTCCTCCGATAACACTTCCAAAGTTGGAACTTGCAAATGACCATTCCATAAAATCCGGAACAATTCCATTCAGATTAGCACTGAAAGTTTGAGTGCTGCTCGGACAGAAAGGTCCTGAATTTGGATTAATAACAATCGTGCTAAGATCCAGTTTCGTTACATTGAACGATTTCGGAGCCGAAAGACATGCTGCGCTACTGATCGATTTATTCTGTGCAGACACTGTATATGATGTAGCACCAGCGTTAAATATAACCGTTACAGAAGGTCCCGCATTACTTCCCTGAATGGTTCCGTTGGTAACACTCCAAACCGGTACCATTCCCGAATCCACTGAGCTGATCGTATAAACATAAGGTTTTCCAGGGCATACTTTTGTTTCTCCGGAAATTGTTCCGTTAGGAGCCTGTGGAATTGGTAATACCTTAATAATTCTTGCATTACTTTCACAACCTCCACCCTGCTTAGTAGCTGTAATAGTATACGTTCCTGCTGTCGCAAAATTGTAGTTGAATATTCCCGTCATTACAGGAGAAGTATAAGTAGAACTTCCTGTGGTTACTTTCCAGATAACAGGCACGTTAGGAGAAGCCGTAAATCCCTGGCTTGTTCCTGCACAGATTTCATCTACGCCTCCACTTATCACTACCGGTGCCTCTACGATGATATCAATAGATGCCTGCCCTTCACATGTCAATAAAGTATTGAAATAATTAGCGGTAAGGTGATAAGTACCTGGCTGACTTGCTGAGAAAACAACTTCGTTTCTCTGCTGAGTATTAGTCAACAGACCTCCTGCAGGCCCCGATACATTCCATTGAACTTTCGTTGTAGGCCATTGAGGAATTGAATACGTGTACTGTCTTCCTGTACATATTACTTCCTGTCCTTTAACTTTTGCATTCTTTAAAACTACAGGAATTTTAATTGTCGTCCACTCAGGACAAGCACAATCAGACATATACATTACATATCCGAAGCCGTCAAGCGGATCTACCTGATCCCATACTACTTCGATTTCGTTACCGTTATTGTTGATAATTGATCCACCAATAACTTTCCATTGTCCTTTGTTACATCCATCCTGTGCAGTATATTTCTCAGTACTTCCTTCACATACTACAGAAGCACAGTTGATCTGTACAGGATCTGCTTTTAATACTTTGATCTGTTTTTTAATTTTATCCTGGCAGCCACACTTGTTGGTTACCGTTAATTGGATGGTATAATTTCCTGGATTAGCATACAAATGAGAGGGTTCAAAAGCGGTGGAAGTTGTACCATCGCCAAAATCCCAGAAGTAATTGATGATATCAGACCCTCCGTTCTGTTCGGAAAGATTGTCAAAATAAATGGTTGTATTTCTACATACCGTATCCCCCAAATTCAGTAATTCAAATTTAGCGATCGGTCTGTTAATCTTCACAATACAGATCGTCTGTGTTTCAACAGTTCCATCATTGTAGGTGATGACAGCCTGTAAAGATCCGTTACCTGCTGATCCCCAGCCCACATTGGCTATGGTATTCGCAGGCCCTGAAGTAGTTACCGTTCCTCCGGAGACCGTCCATTGTACAGCAGAAACATTAGGTCCCTGCACCTCATAGGTGACATTTGATGCCTCGCAGACACGCAGACATTGGGATGAATTGATGTAGGAAAAGGCGGTTCCGTTATCAGGGACCTGATCATCTTTCTCGCCACGGAATTCCTGGCATCCGACCTGAGCGGTCCATGTAATTCGAGCTTGAGCTTGTAGTACCCACGGTACCAAAAGCCAACATAGCAGGAGCCATCTGAAGATGTGCTGCCTACCAAAATAGGTGTTGTTTTTCATAGTTATTAAAAAAGTGTTATTAATTTTTTGTCAAATTAATAAAAAATTCAATACAATAATCATTTAATAGTGAAAAAATAACATAATTTTATAACTGAATTCCAATAATATAGATAAATTCATGCTTATATGTTATTTCACCACTCTATTAGTTATGCAAAAAAAATCCCCCTTTTCTTAATTTTTATGGCTACAGCCCATTTTAAACCAAATAAAATTCTAAATTTTAATGTATTAAATCCCAAAATAAACAACCAAAATAACAATTTGTTTATTTTTTACTAATAAAACAACTTTTTAATTAAAATTAATCACATTAAAAAAGCTAAAAATAAAACTGCTTGCCTATTCATTATTCTTAAATAACTTTCTATGCATTTTAACAGCTTCAGTCTTCTTGTATCCTTACGGCCCACCCAAAACCACAATGATATTCTCAGGCATGATAAAGGAGAATTGCTGACAAGATTAAAAAACTATATCTTTGTTTTTTAAGGCTTATCATAAACATTTTATTTGAAGATCTTTTCTATGAAAAACAACAGCTTTTTATTTTCTGCAAAAGGAATCTGTACTGCAGCTTTTCTTTCCTTAAACACAATCGTTTATGCACAGAAAACAGCAGACATCTCAACCATTTCAGAAAAAACATTACATACCATCCTGGAAAAAAACAGAACCTATTACACCCAGGGAAAAGTAGCAGATTACATTCCGGAACTGGGAAAAATGGATGCTAAAGCAATCGCTTTTTCAGTGGTAGATAAAAATGGAAAAGTATTCAACACCGGTGATGTAAGTAAGAAATTTACCATGCAGAGTATTTCTAAAATTATATCATTAATGGTTGCTGCCAACGAAAAAGGAGAAGCTCATATTTTTGATAAAATGGGATACTTTGGATCAGATAAACCTTTCAACCACTTTTCAAACCTTGAAACCACAGGAAAACCCCTTAATCCAATGATGAATGCCGGGGCTATTCTTACCACTTCACTGATCTCAGGAGATGGCGAGAAGCCATTCCTTAAAATACTGGATATGGTAAGATATATTACCAAAAATTCATCAATAGATTATAATAAATCAGTTTATGAATCCGAAAAATCGACGGGACATCGTAACCGCGGTATGTTTTACATCATGAAAAACAGCGGACTGATTTCAGGAAATGAAGACCAGCTGGACAACTATTTCAAGCAGTGTTCCATTGAACTTACCGCTGAAGATCTTGCAAAAATAGGTTACTTCTTTGCCAACCAATGTGTAAGATTCGACGGAGATTCCACCTATAAAAACGCAGATATGGCGAAACTGGTAGAATCACAGATGCTGACCGCAGGAATGTATGAATTCAGTGGCGAATATTCCAGAACAGTGGGCTTACCAAGCAAATCCGGCGTAGGAGGCGGAATTACCGTAAGTGTTCCCGGAAAAATAGGAATCGGAGTATTCAGCCCTGCTTTAGATCAGCATGGAAATTCACTGGCCGGATATCATATGATTTTAGATCTGGCAAAACAGTATGGGTTAAGCATATTTTAAATTCCTACCGTTCTTTATATAAACAGCTCACCAGATATTTGATTCAATAAAAGGTATTTTAATGTATTTGATCCGGGATCATCTTTAAAAGCCTTATTGGTTCAAAAAAACTCAACAACCAACAGATTCAAAAACAGTAAGTATATCAGATACTTACTGTTTTTTTATGAATTTCGGAAAGATATTTAAATTATTCTTAAAAATACCTATCTGTTTATTTATCAAAAAGATAGAAAAAATTCACAAATAATTCAAATTAAATCACATTATATTGATTAATTTTATTTAAATTCGCCTTGCCATTTTATCAGATTGATAAAGGTAATTCTTACATTTCAGAACCCTATTCATTGTATATTATCTTTTTGTAATATACCTAAAAACAAATCTCTTGTTTTTGAAATATTTTATTTTTTATTCCTATATTTGCTTAACATTTTTTTAACTATAAATATTTATAGTTAAAATTTATAAGATTGTACCGGCCATGTTTCTAAGAATAAGGGAACAATAAATATACTTTAATAGTATTTGAATAATTGATATTTTCATATTAAAAAATCATTATCAAATAGCATTTATCATTGAAGATATATTATAGTTTTATTATTTTTATTTCCTCATAACAGAAAATTGTTATTTATACGAATAACATTGGTGTTTTGCTATGAGATATCATTAATCATTTCTATACCGTAAATGCTATGAAAAACTTGACCAAAATCAGGCTGATGTCTTTTGAAAAGCCGGATATAACTACCACAACCCAAAATCTATCCCATACCGATAGATTATTAAATAATTACCACAAAACAACACCTATTGTTAACGATTTAATAAAAACAATTTTTACTATATCGTAGCAAAGAGTAATGGTCTTACGATCGAAAGATCTTGCATTCTGTTATGGAACTCTTGCTATCATTCAATAATTCAATTAACACGCCATGAAAAAATTAACCATTATTGGACTGACGCCTTTTGAAAAGCCGGACGTTAACCTTATATCTAGACTGCACCAGGCGGGTGCACTTCCCGTTCTAAGTTTAGGAAATGAGCTAACGAAAGCCCAGGAAGCGTTACATCAACTTGACCAGATAGACGTACCATCGTATGGTATTTATTTTTCTAACGACAATTTCACGACTCTTCAAATTCCGGAAAAAGTACGATTTGCGATCCTACCATTCGGAATGTCTAAGCCACTCAATGTACCTGTTATTTATCAGGTAACCAGTTTAGAAGAAGCAAGACAAGCTGAACAGGCGGGAGCACAAGGAATTATTATCAAAGGAAATGAAGCTGGCGGATTAGTAGGCTATGAATCCACGTTTGTATTATTCCAGCGTGTGATCAAAGAAATCCAGAGCATTCCGGTGTGGGTACAGGGAGGAATAGGTCTCCATACCGCAGCCGCAGCAAAAGCTTTGGGAGCAACCGGAGTTATACTGGACAGCCAGCTGGCATTGTTCCCTGAAAGTTCAGTTCCTAAGGATCTGAAAGAAGTATGCTCAAAACTGAATGGTACAGAAACTAAGGCGATCGCGAACCATCGTGTACTGGTAAGACCCAATTCACCAGCTTTACCTGAAAACGCAACCGCTGAAGAGCTGAAACAATATTTTACCGGTTTTGACCTTAGCACATGTTATATTCCAATGGGACAAGACATATCCCTTGCAATTGACCTTTATGAAGACTTCAAAACACTGAAAAAACTGATTTTCGGATTTAAAGAAGCCATGTATGGACATCTGAAGCAGGCAAAAGCACTAAATGTCATTGACAAAGGCAACTCTTTAGCTCAGGAACTGGGATTACAGTACCCTATTGCTCAGGGACCAATGACCCGTGTAAGTGATGTCCCTTCATTTGCCAATGCAGTGGCAGATGCCGGAGCTTTACCTTTTGTTGCTTTATCATTATTAAAAGGAGAATCCGCAAAGTCTTTGGTAATGGACACCAAAAAACTTGCTGGTGAAAAAACATGGGGTGTAGGAATTTTAGGATTCGCACCACAGGAATTAAGAGATGAACAGACATCCTATATATTAGAAGCAAAACCTCCCGTTGTTTTAATTGCCGGAGGAAGACCTGCTCAGGCCAAAGTATTTGAAAAGGCCGGAATAAAATCATTCCTACACGTTCCTTCCCCTGCTCTTCTGGATATTTTCCTGAAAGAAGGCGCTAAAAACTTCATTTTCGAAGGACGTGAATGCGGAGGACACGTAGGACCACTTTCAAGTACAGTACTTTGGGAAAAACAAATTGAACGTATTTTAAAAGAAGACCATCCTGAAAACATCAGTGTCTTTTTTGCAGGAGGAATTCATAATGCATTTTCAACGGCATTTGTTTCCATTATGGCTGCACCATTGGCTGCAAGAGGAGTAAAAATTGGAGTATTGATGGGTACTGCCTATCTGTATACTCATGAGGCTGTACAAACCGGAGCTATTCAGGAAGAGTTCCAGTCTCAGGCTATGCAGGCAAAAGATACTGTTTTACTGGAAACAGCTCCGGGGCATGAAACACGTTGTTTAAACACTGCATTTGCCCACCATTTCAATACAGAAAAAGCAAAACTTCTTGCTGCCGGAATGGATAAGAAACAAGTCTGGGAACAGCTTGAAAAACTAAATGTAGGCCGTTTGCGTATTGCTGCTAAAGGTATTGAACGCCAAGGCGACAAACTGGTCAATATTCCTAAAGATGATCAACTGGATTTAGGAATGTACATGATAGGACAGGTTGCTACGATGCATAATCGTGTAATCTCATTGGCAGCCCTGCATCAAAGTGTTGCAGACAATTACGGATATATTCAGGATGCTGCATTATCAGAGGAGCCTGTTTCAACAGAAAAGCCACTTGATATTGCTATCGTAGGGATGGAATGTATCTTCCCGGGCGCTAAAAACCTGGATGAATACTGGAGAAATATTATTTTAGGAAAAGACAGTGTTACTGAAGTACCGGATGAAAGATGGAATAAAGAATTATATTACCATCCCGATTCTGACGGACCGGATGTATCCCACTCCAAATGGGGAGGATTTATTCCTAAAATTGATTTCGATCCACTGGCATTCGGAATTCCGCCACAGTCTCTTGCAGCGATTGAACCTACACAATTGTTGACCTTATTGGTTGCAAAACGCGCCATGGAAGATGCAGGATATGGTGAAAAACACATTAATAGAGAAAATATCTCTGTAATTATCGGAGCTGAAGGAGGTAATGATCTTGCCAACAGCTATAGTTTCAGAGGATACTATAAACAGGTTTTCGGAGAACTTCATGAAGAAGTAAAAGAAGCCTTCCCGCATACCACAGAAGACTCATTCCCGGGTATTCTTGCCAATGTTATCGCTGGGAGAATTACAAACCGACTGGATCTTGGAGGCAGAAACTTTACCGTAGATGCAGCTTGTGCTTCTTCTTTGGCTGCTATTGATTTGGCTTGCCAGGAACTTGTATTAGGTAAATCGGATATGGTTCTTGCCGGAGGAGCCGATTTACACAACGGAATCAATGATTATCTGATGTTCTCCAGTACGCATGCTTTATCCAGAAAAGGAAGATGTGCTACTTTCGATGGTGAGGCAGACGGTATCGCTCTTGGAGAAGGTATTGCCATTCTTGTTTTAAAAAGATATGAAGATGCTGTACGTGATGGTGACCGTATCTATTCAGTAATCAAAGGAGTTGGTGGATCCAGTGACGGAAAAGCATTGGGATTGACGGCTCCAAGACAAATAGGCCAGGTAAGAGCATTAGAACGTGCTTATTCCCAGGCTGGTATCAGTGCTGCTTCTGTAGGTTTAGTGGAAGCTCACGGTACAGGAACCGTTGTAGGGGACAAAACAGAATTAAGTGCCTTAACTAATTTATTCAGCCGTTCAGGAGCTTTACCCGGACAGACTCATTTAGGTTCTGTAAAAACACAGATCGGACATACCAAGTGTGCCGCTGGATTAGCCGGATTAATCAAAGCTTCCCTGGCTGTATATCATGGGGTAAAACCACCTACCCTTCACCTTCAGCAGCCTAATGCTTATTATAATGCAGAAACCAGCCCTTTTGCTTTCCATGCAGAAAGTGGACTATGGAGCGAGAAGAACCGTTATGCTGGAATCAGTGCTTTCGGATTTGGAGGAACGAACTTCCATACGGTTATTGCCAACCATCCTAAGCAGGATAATTCAATCGCAATGCAGTCGTGGCCTTCGGAACTATTTGTTTTCCGTGGAGATACGTATGAAGAAGCCAAAGGACAGTCAGGCCAGATTAAGGCTTTATTAGAAATTAATGATGGTATTCCATTAAAAGATATTGCTTATAGCTTAAGCATCAGTTCAGAAAAACCAATTCAGTTCAGTATTGTCGCTGATACAGTTGAAGACCTGATGATGAAGCTTGAGCTAGTACTGCTAGGGATTGAGACAAAAGATACTTTTACCGTGAATAAAAAAGAAGGTAAAGTAGCGTTCACATTCCCTGGACAAGGCAGTCAGAGAATCAATATGGCTCGTGATTTATTCGTCGTTTTCCCTGCTATGCGTAAGATCATCGATGATTATCCTGAACTTGAAAAAGTAGTTTTCCCCTCTAAGACTTTTAATGAGGCTGATTTAAAACAACAAAAAGAAACCATTAAAGATACCCGTTTAGCACAACCGCTTTTAGGAATTGTAGACCTTGCACTGGCAAAATTCCTGGAATCATTGGGTATTATTCCGGATATGCTGGCAGGTCACAGCTATGGTGAAATACCAGCTTTATGTTTTGCCGGAGTATTTGGAGAAGATAAACTGGTTGACTTAAGTGTTCAGAGGGCTCAGTCTATTTTAGACTCAGTGGAAGGTGGAGATCCGGGTTCAATGCTGGCAGCAAGTGCTACCCCTGAACGTTTACAGCCTATTATTGCTAAAGTAGAAGGATGCTACCCTGTGAACTTCAACGCTCCTACCCAATGTGTCATTGCAGGAAGTACAGAAGCGATCAACAAATTGCTGGAAGTTCTTAAACAGGAAGGTATTTCTGCTAAAAAACTGGAGGTTGCATGCGCTTTCCACAGTCCATTATTGGCAAAATCCAAGGATTTGTATGCTGAAGTCTTGAAAGACGTTCCTTTCCAGGAAATGCAGATTCCTGTGTGGTCCAATACCACAGCAGAAGTATATCCAGCGAATCCTTCAGAAATAAAAGAAAGACTTACTGATCATCTGGTACAGCCTGTAAGGTTTGTAGAACAGCTTCAGGCCATGTATAATGATGGAGCAAGAATCTTCATCGAAGTAGGACCAGGAAAAGTACTTACCGGACTGACCAAATCCTGCCTGGAAAAAGATCAGCTGACCTTATATGTTGAAGACAACAGCCGTAATAAATTCAGTCATCTGCTTTGCATGCTGGCTCAATATTTAGGAACAGGCCGCAGCTTCAATATTAATAAACTTTTTGATGGCAGAAGCGTTAAGGTTATTGATATCAACCAACCTGAGCTTTACAAGAAAAGCCCTGCTATCTGGCGTGTTAACGGGCAAACTGCCCATCCAACTACTGGTAATCTGCCATCTAATGGTGCTTTACCACTAATAAACCCTATTCCCATGAACAATTTTACGAACAATCCACAGGCACCTGCAACTGAAGCTCAGTCTACTGCTGAACGTATGCTGCAGGAATATTTAAACAGCATGAAATTAATGATACAGGCGCAACGTGATGTGATGCTTTCCTTTATGGGACAGAATCCTCAGGCATTCCCTGCTCCTGTATACAATTCACCAATACCAACTCCTGCACATCAGCCTGTATCTACCATTCCGGTTCAGCCTGTTCATCAGGAAAAACCTGTAGCTGTGGCTCCTGTAAAACAAGCTCCGTCAAGAGATATCAAATCCTTATTACTTCAGGTGGTAAGTGATAAAACAGGATATCCACAGGAAATGCTGGGTATGGAAATGGATCTGGAAGCTGATTTAAGTATTGACTCTATTAAAAGAGTAGAAATTATCGGAACACTTCGTAACGAATTAGGAACTCTGGGCAACGGAAATACCAGTGAAGATACCGTTATGGAACAATTAGCCGGAATAAAAACGTTAAGCGGACTTGTTTCATGGCTTACAGAATTCTCGGGAGCAGATACAACAGCTGCCTCAGAAAAAAACGGAACAGCAGCTGAATCATCAGTTTCAAAATCACAGGCTCAGCCGACATTCTCTCTTGAAGATCTTCAAAATGCCATTTTAAATATTGTAAGTGAAAAAACGGGTTATCCAAAAGAAATGTTAGGTCTTGATCTTGATCTGGAAGCTGACCTGAGTATTGATTCCATTAAACGTATGGAAATCATCGGTGATCTTAAAACCAAAATTGGTTTTGGCCAAAACCTTGAACAGGCAGACGATGTTATGGAAAAATTAGCTGCCATTAAAACCCTTCGTGGTCTGGCAAGCTGGATCAGCGAAATGAATGGGGAAACCAATGAAACAGCTCAGGAAGTTAAAGAAACAGACATTGCAGAGCCAGCTCAAAATGTATTATCCCGACTTCGCTTTGACATTACTCCAACTGATGCTTCTTTAGTACAAAATACAGAAGTATTGCAGGGAAAACGTTTTGCCATCACTCAGGATGACAGCAAGCAAACCTCAGCGATCAAGGAAGCACTGGAAAAACATGGAGCCATCGTAGAATTGGTAGACTCGGAAAAAGATCTTTCAAATATTGAGGGATTAATTATGCTGGACCTATTCTCAACAGTTGATAAACCAAGCATTATCGACCATGTGGATCTGATCAAAAAACTGGATTTTGATAAAGCTAAATGGGTATATCTTATCTCTGATATTCCTGCACATCTTCAGGAAATTTCTGATGTAAGCGTATTACGCCACCACCAGGGATATCCGGGGCTTTTCAAAAGTTTAGCAAGAGAATTTGACAATACAACTTGCAGACTGATCAGCCTAAGTACTCCTCAGGAAGTAGATCAGATTGCTGAGATTACTTTAAAAGAGATTTTGACCAACGATAAACCTGCTGAAATCATTTACAAAAATGACCAAAGACATAAAGTAGACATTATCCCTTCCCCATTGTCAACAAGTTTAAGTGAAGCCCATATCCAATTAGATCAAAAATCTGTGGTCTTGGTGCTTGGAGGCGCACAGGGAATTACTGCCGAATTGGTAAAACACATGTCTCAGGCTTATCCATGTACTTATATTCTTGTAGGAAGATCTGCAGATCCGAGAAATGAAATTTCTGCAAAAGAATTTGAAGGAATGAAAACCAAAGAAGAAATCAGAGGTTTCCTTATTAAATCCGGACAGTTTACTTCTCCTGCAGAAATAGAAAAAGAAACAACGAAGATTTTCAAAAACAATCAGATTCTGCGTACCATCCGTGATATGGAAGACCTTGGAAACACCATCATTTACCAATCATTGGACCTTTGTGATGAAGAAGGTTTGAGTAATCTTATAAGCAATATCTATGAAAAATATGACCGCCTTGACGGAGTAATTCATGGAGCAGGTCTTTTAGAAGATAAATTATTCAAACAAAAAACAACAAGCTCTTTCGGACGTGTATTTGATACCAAAGTAAAACCACTTCGTGTATTGGCTGAACAACTTCGTACAGACTGCCAGTTTGTAGTATTATTCTCAAGTATTGCTTCCGTATACGGCAACAAAGGTCAGACAGATTATGCTGCGGCCAACAGTGTACTGGATGATTATGCCAATGCTTTAAATAAAAGATTAAAAGGAAAAGTGATCTCTATCAACTGGGGACCTTGGAAAGGTGCCGGAATGGTTTCTTCCACCCTTGAATCAGAATACGAACGTAGAGGTATTTCTATGATTCCATTGGATGAAGGGAAAGAAATCTTCCTTAACGAAATCAAATACGGAACAGAAAGCCAGGTGCTGATCATGTCAGGAAATAATTGGTAAAACACTGCATAAACTCAATATGAAAAAAACAGATGTTGCTGTAATTGGTCTATCCTGTGTCTTTCCCGGGGCACAGGATGCCAACACTTTTTGGCAGAATATTGTCAATAAAGTTGATTCTACCGAGCTGGCTCCGGCTGATCGGATAGATCCGGTTCATTTCAGTGATGCGACAAGCCCCGTTGACCGTTTCTACTGTCAGCGTGGAGGATTTATCCCCGATTATACCTTCGATCCTACAGCATTTGGTATCTTGCCATTGGCCGTTGAAGGAACGGAACCTGACCATTTGCTTACCCTTGATCTGGTGCAAAAAGCCCTGGAAGATGCCGGCGTATTTCAAAAGAACATTTCTCTTGAAAAAACGGGAATCATCATCGGTAAAGGAAACTATACCGGTCCGGGAGCCACCCGCGCTATTGAAATTGTAAGAACCGGAGAACAGATTTCTTCATTACTGCAGGAATTACTGCCTCATGTTTCTTCTGCAGATATTGAAAAGGTAAAACATGCTTTCCAACAGCGTAAAGGACGTTTTGCAGCCGATACAGCTATGGGATTAATTCCCAATCTCGTTGCTTCTCTTGTTGCCAACCGTTTCAATTTAGGTGGCGCTGCATTTACCGTGGATGCCGCATGTGCATCCGCTTTGATTGCTGTAGATCATGCCGTACAGGAACTTCAGAGAGGTCGTTCCGATATCATGATCGCAGGAGGCGTACACACAGGACAAAACGCTGCTTTCTGGAGTATTTTTGCCCAGTTGGGAGCAATGTCCCGCCAGCAGCAGATCAAACCGTTCAGTATGGATGCTGACGGATTACTGATCGGTGAAGGTTGTGGTTTTGTAGTCTTAAAACGATTGGAAGATGCCGTTCGTGATCAGGATAAAATCTATGCAGTGATCAAAGGCGTTGGCGTAAGCAGTGACGGTACCGGAACCAGCGTAATGAGTCCGGCTGTGAAAGGTCAGTTAAAAGCTTTGGAACAGGCATGGATCAACGCTGATTTAGATAAAAATAAAGTGGGATATCTTGAAGCTCATGGCACAGGAACACCCCTTGGAGATAAAACAGAACTTCAGACCTTAGCTCAGTTCTTCGGAAAAGAAGAAAATGCTCAGGCAGCGGGTATCGGATCTGTAAAGTCCAATATCGGGCATGCTATGCCGGCAGCCGGAATTGCAGGATTAATCAAAACCTGTCTGGCATTACACCATGATACTTTACCACCAACCTTATATTGTGAAAATCCAACTTCGGAGATGCAGAACACAAGGTTTGAACCGGTACAGGAAGCAAAAAACTGGTCAAAAACCGGACTTCCAAAAGTAGCGGCAGTAAATGCTTTCGGATTTGGAGGAATCAATGCACACGTAGTTCTGGAAGGCTATGATATGCCGAAAAAAGACCATGTACTGATATTGGCAAGACCTACGCACGAAGAACTGCTTTCCGCATTACAAAATAATGAAACCGCCATTGGTGAAGGAGATTTCAGAGTGGCTATATTCGATCCAACACCTGCCAGAATAGAAAAAGCCATTAAAATTGTTTCTAAAAATATCATTTGGAAAAACAAACAGGATATCTGGTACACTTCTACTCCATTATTAAAAGATGGCGGTAAAGTAGCCTTTGTATTTCCGGGCTTAGATGGTCTTGCAAAAGGTGAAGTGGAGACGGTAAGCCGTTATTTTGGATTGACAGCTCCTATTGAAACAGAAGGTGAAGGTCTTTTAACCGATGCTTTAAACATCTTCAACAATTGCAGTATCCTTGATAATTCATTGAAAAAACTGGGAATTATTCCTGATATGAATGCCGGACACAGTTTAGGAGAATGGCTGGCAGGATATTCATCCGAATTAGCAGAAGCCAATTCTGTAAAAGCGTTAATTGATGTACTGAATCCTGAAACTTTTGAATTAAAAGACTCTAAATTCATCGCCATAGGAGCCGGAATTGAGGTGATAAAACCTTTTATTACTGAAATTTCAAACCTGTATGTTTCCAATGACAACTGCCCTAATCAGGTCATTCTTTGTGGAAGCAATGCTGCGTTGGATGAATTGGTTCCTTTGTTAAAGGCAAAACAGATTTTCCATCAGGTACTTCCTTTCCAATCAGGATTCCACTCTCCTTTTATCGCGGATAAACTGGATGTGATCCTTGCGGGAATGGAAAAAGCGCAGTTCCAGCAGACAAAAATTCCACTGTGGTCTGCTACAACCTTAGAACCTTATCCTGCAGATCAGGCAGCGATCAGAAAACTGAGTGCAGAGCATTTGGTTCAGCCTGTTCGTTTCCGTGAACTGACAGATACATTATACGAAGAAGGCGCAAGAGTATTCATTCAGGTGGGTACAGGAGGACTGATCGGATTTATTGATGATACTTTAAAAGGAAAAGCCTTCAGTACGATTGCTTCCAGCGTTCCTACCCGCTCCGCATTGGCGCAGTTACAACGCGTTGTCGCTTCATTATTTGTAGAAGGTAAAACCATTGCACTTGACTTTTTAGAAATTCAGAATCACACGAAAAAAGCTTCAGGAAAAGGAATTAAACTGGAATTAGGTTCGCCTATTATCCGTAATTTCAAAGAAGTGAAAGCGTTGGCTCAGTCATTTGATGCGCCAAAACAATATACCGCAACAGCTTCAGCTATTGCCACAAAGAGCGGTCATCCGCTGGTACAGGCATTCCAGGATAACGTTGCTGATATGATCCGTATGCAGGAAGAAGTATTGACTTTATTCCAGAACCGTCCGGAAATCACAATTCAACGCCCTGCAGCTCCGGCAGCACAAGTTGCTCCAAAAGCACCAAGAAGTACAACCTTCTCAAAAGACTTGTATGTAACCCTTGAAAGTCATCCTTACCTGATTGACCACAGCCTATTGAGACAACCTAAAGGTTGGGCCCATGTTGCTGATATGGAACCGGTAATTCCGATGACGATGATTTTTGAGCAGCTTGCAGAAATTGCAGAAGCCGAAATTCCGGGAACACTGGTTCATAAAATCATGAATGTAAGTGTATTCCAATGGATGAACGTTGCCAAACCTTTCGAAAAAACCGTAAAAGGAGAATGGCGATCACCCAACCACGCTTATCTCGATATTGAAAATTTTGCCAACGCAGAAGTCATTTTAAAATCCGCTTCTGTTCCAACACCAGCCTTCAATCTTTCCATCGGTAATCTTTTGCCTATCGAAAGAACCCCTGAGGAAATCTATGACATGCACATGTTCCATGGAGATAAATACCAGGGAATCACTGAAGTTTCAGCCGTTGGAGACAAAGGAATTATCGGAAAAATAAAAGGAAACGGTGGTAAAGGTTCTTTATTGGACAATGCAGGACAGCTATTCGGACTTTGGCTGCAGCTTACTTTGGTAAAAGACCGTATTGCATTCCCTGTAAAGATCAGAGATATTGAATTCTTCGGTGATATGCATGACCAGGAAGGTATTTTTGAATGCACCTGTATGCTGACCGAGCTTAATGATGAATTTGCCATTGCAGATATCATTCTGAAAAGAGACGGAAAAGTATGGTGCGCCATTACCGGCTGGCAGAACAGAAGACTGGAAATTGATGCTCCGTTATGGAATGTTTCCATGTCACCGTTACACAACCGTCTTTCGGAAGAGATTGCTCCTGAAGTGTTCTTTTTCCATCAGGCGTATACCAGAGTAGCTTCATGGGATTTTATCCTGAAAAGATATTTCAACCAGACGGAAAAACAGCATCACCAGCAGCTATTACCCAACAAGAAGAAAGACTGGATGGTAAGCCGTGTAGCCGTGAAAGATGCCGTAAGAAATCTCCTTCGTCAGGAAAAAAATCATGCCTGCTTCCCGATCACGTTTGAAATTCGTTCCGATGAAGTAGGAAAACCTTACCTCATCAGTGATTTTACAGAAGATATTCATATTTCTTTAGCTCATAAAGGCAAAGAAGCCGTAGGAATCGCGAGATATGGAAAATCTGTAGGAATCGATATGGAACTGATGGAAGAACGCAGTTCAGGATTCTACGATATGGTATTTACCGACAACGAATTAGCCTTATTAAAAGACAGAGATCAGGCCGAATGGACCACCCGTTTCTGGGTAGCCAAGGAAGCCTATGGAAAGTTCCTGGGAACAGGACTGAAAGGAAATCCTAAAGCCTTCGAAGTCGAAATGATAAAAGACGATCACCTGTGGATCAACAATATTGAAATCAAAACTATTAAACATAAAAATTATATTATCGGATGGACACTGTAAACGCAACATTAAAAATGAACCACGAAGAACTTTTTACTTTATTAAAAGGTTTTATTACTGAAGTGATTGGGGCTGAATTTGTAGAAGAAATGGATATTACTCCTGAAAGTTCATTCACCAAAGATCTTGAAATGGACAGCATCGAGATTGTTTCTTTCTCAGAAAAAATCAAAGCGCATTTTGGCGATCAGATCGACTTTACAGGTTGGTTATCTTCTATGGATCTTGACCAGCTTATCAATCTTGACCTTAGTATGATCATCAATTATATCTACGAATGCCAATAATCACTGTCAATAACAGACAAGTTCATATACAGGAACTCAACAAAGAAGCCGAACAAACCGTGGTACTTATCCACGGTATGTTCAGTAACCTGTCCATTTATTATTTTAATATTGCCCCTGTGCTGGCCAAGCATTTCCATGTGGTGATGTACGATCTGAAAAGTCACGGTATGAGTGAACGCTTTTTGGATGGGTACGATCTTGACAACATGTCATCCGATTTAATAGGTTTAATAGATCACCTTCAACTGGAAAAAGTACACCTTGTAGGCTATAGCTTCGGAGGTCTTATTGCGCTGAAAACAGCATTAGAATATCCAGACCGCGTAAATCAGCTCGTGGTAATGGAAGCTCCGGATCCTCAGGACGAAAAAGCCCGTAACATCATTGATGAATACAGCAAAGAATTTCTTGAGCATTACGTAGCCAATTTTACAGATACTACCAAAGTGCAGATGGGTAAAAGACAAATGGAAAAGAATCATCGTATGTATGAATTTCTCTTTAATCAGACCACCATTAAAGCAGATATGATCAGGGAAAAACATTTCCTTGATGAAGCTGACTTCAAGGGATTGGAAACTTCCACTTTATTGCTTTATGGAGCTGACTCCAACTGCAGACCTACCGGTGAGTGGCTTCAGTCTCAAATCAGCGGATCTGAACTTGAATTAATTCCGGGCGATCATAACATTCCTATCCAGGAACCCAATCTGATTGCGGAAACAATCGCTCAATTTTTATCTAAAATTTTAACACAAAACCATGGCTAAATTTGCATTTATAGTTCCACCATTGACAGGACATGTCAACCCTACCCTAAGCATCGGTGCTACCCTGCTGGAAAGAGGACATGAAGTAGCCTGGATCAGCCTTGACCCAACGTTAGAGGCTAAACTTCCCGAAGGAGGAAAATTATTACTGATCCAATACGATCAGACCGACGAAGAAAAGAAAGAAAGTGAACAATATCTAGATATTATTTCAAAGAAAGTAGTCTACGGCATAGACAGCGTTAAGTTCCTCTACGAAGAGGTGCTTATTCCGCTGAACAGACATTGCTATAACGGAATTATTGCTTTACTGAAAACATATCAGCCTGATTTGATTATCGGAGACCATCAGTTATTTGCTGCCCCTGTTGCCGCAAAAACTCTTGGAATCCCTTATGCTACTTCCGTTACCGCTCCGGCCGCCATTAAAATCATGAATGAGCTGCCTAAGGTACACGAATGGGAAGTAAATCAGATCATTGATCTACAGAAAGAACTGGGCTTTCAGGAAGAGCGTTCTCTGGCAACCTCAGACCTTTTAACACTTGTGCTGACCTCCAATTATTTTTTTGGTGAAATGGATGATCTGCCTTCTCAATATCAGTTCACAGGTCCCGTTCTTACCGAAAGACGTGTTTCATGTGAATTCGACTGGGAAAAGTTAAAAAGCAAAAACAACAAAAAGATCCTGGTAAGTATCGGTACTACCTTCGATCATGATCATAAAAAAGCTTTCTTCCAAAAGGTCATTGATGCCTTTAAAGATGAAGATTTAACCGTTATAGTGGTTTCCGATCCGCAGCTTTTCGAACAGTGGCCGGATAACTTTATGGTGTATCATCAGGTTCCTCAACTGGATCTGTTGCCTCATCTTGACGGTGTGGTGTGCCATGGCGGTCACAATACCGTATCCGAAACACTATCACACGGTATTCCTTTGGTAGTGATCCCGATTGCCTATGACCAGTCTCATGTTGCCGGACGTGTTGTGCGTACAGAAGCAGGTGAACGTCTTAATTTTAACAGATTTAAAGGAAATCACCTGAGAGAAGCTGTACAGCAAATTCTGAATAACCCAAGCTACAAAGAAGCAGCTCAGAAAGTGGGACAGTCTTTTGTGGAAGCAGGAGGTTCTGCTACGGCAGCCAACTTACTGGAGCAAGCCATATTGAAAGCTTCAAAACCTGAAAAACCATCTAAGTTTTTATTTGTAGTTCCTCCGTTCTTCGGACACGTGAGTCCTACTTTAAGTGTGGGAGCCAGTTTAATTGCCCGTGGCCACGAAGTAAAATGGTTCGGAATTACGCCTTTAGACAGTAAACATATTCCGGAAGGAGGTTCTTATTTCTATCCTGAAGAAGAGTTGGTTCCTTATCAGGAGGAAATTGCCCGCATTCTGAAAAGACAGGATGACGGACCCGCATGTTCCGGACCTGAAGTGATGAAACTGGCCCTGGAAGAAACCTATGTTCCTTTTGCTAAAATGATGATGCCGGGACTTACCAGACTGACCGAAAGCTGGATGCCTGATGTGATCGTGAATGACTGTATTACATTCGGAGGTGCTCTTTTCGCTCACAAACATAATATTCCTTGTGTAACCACTACTCCAGTTCCACCGGATGTGATGGGAGATACAGAAAAAAGTGCTCCAAAAATCTGGGAATGGCAGCAAAACTTAATCAAAGATCTGCAAAAAGAAGTAGGCATTCATGAAGAAGGAATTTATATCCATTCTCACAAACTGAATATGGTGTTTACATCACAGGCTTTCGCTGGTTTTGAAACCGTTCCTTCCCATATGAAATTCGTAGGTCCGGTAAAAGGTCGTCCGAATGATGCCCCATTTGACTGGGATAAACTGAATGCATCTACCACTCCGAAGATATTTGTATCATTAGGAACATTGTTGGTAGACATCAGAAAAGCGTTCTTTGAAAAAATCATCGCTGCCTTTAAAGACCAGCCGGTTACCGTAATTGCCGCTACTCCACCGGAAATCTTTGAAGAATGGCCGGATAATTTTATTGTGAACAGTTTCGTGCCTCAATCTGCAGTGATGCAGAGAATGGATATGGTGATCTGCCATGGTGGTTTCAATACCGTTAACGATACTTTTAGAAACGGATTACCGATGTTAATCACTCCTATTGCTTATGATCATTTCCATATTGCAAAACTGATCGAGCAGGCAGGTTGCGGAATCAGTATCCGATACAAAAGACTTCGTGTAGATGCTCTTCGTGAAACTGCTTTTGAATTATTGGAAAATCCGAAATACAGAGCCGCCGCTCAGGAAGTCCGAAACACATTTACCCTTGCCGGAGGGAACGATAAAGCGGTAGAACTGTTAGAAAATTTTGTGCAGGAACATTCAACATTAGCTTCTGTATAGCCTATGAATCAACACATGAAAAGAAAATTGTTATTTGGTGAACGCATGTTATTGGGAGACGGTACAGAACCCTTTAACGCAGTCATTCCGTTCAGACTGAGAGGTACTTTTACCTTAAAAGAGATCCAGCAGGCTCTGGCTCAAATTCAAAATAAACATCCATGGCTGAGAGCATTGATCAGCCATGATGAAAAAAATATTCCATGGTTTAATGTTCCGGAAAAACCTATTTCTATTCCTGTAAGAATCATCACCCGACAAAGTGAAGATCAATGGCAGGAAGAATCCAGGAGAGAATGGAACACCATTTTTAATTACGAAAAATTACCTCTGATCCGGTTTGTATGGATCAAAGGGGAAAACGTTTCTGACATGCTTTTTGCGTTCCATCATTGCTTATGTGATGGTGGTTCTGCAATGGCTTTTTTAAAAGAATTTCTTCTGGTACTGGATAATCCGGCTGCCGATATTGGAACAGAAAATCCAATCTTAGGCATTCAGGATGTTGTTCCCTCCACTATTCTGAACAGCCGCAGGCAGAAACTGAAAGCTAAGTTTATCGGAAGACTGGCCGCTACTGCAATCAAATGGATTCCGGTAGGTAAAAAAGTCGTTGAAAGACAGAACGACTACCTGATCCACTGGAAACTGGATGAAACCCTGAGTAAAGAGTTAATTAATTACTGCAAATCCCAGGAAGTGACCGTCAATACATTTTTGAGCGCATCCGTATTGCAGGCATTTAAAAAAGTAAGAGGAGAAAAATCCTTCAACAAGGTTTCCTGTCCGGTAGATATCAGAAGGTTTGCCAATCAGATTAAAGAAGATCATATTTTCGCTTTCGGGCTGATGATTGTGGTTTCTTCTGATGAAAAGCTAAGTTTTGAGGACAATCTAAGGACAATGCAGAAATCTGTGGAACAAAAGACCTCAAAGCTGAATCCTTACATCACAATGATGGTGATGGAGTCCGGACATGATGCACTGAAGAATTTTACCAAACTGTTAAAAAACGGAAAGTCATCCAATGACTGTATGTTTTCCAATCTGGGACGCATACAGATTCCTCATGAATACAAAGAGTTTACGGTGGAGACGATTTTCAGTCCGTCAGTCATTGGTCCATTAGGAAATACAACGACTCTTGTAGTCTCTACTTACCGTGGAAAAATGGATTTTTCATTCATGGGAAGCGAAGGATATTTGCCTTACACCAATGCTCTGGCAGTCCGTGAGGAGGTAATGCAGATTATACATTCACAACTGAAACAAATGGCAGTATCATGATCAAAAGACCTTTAATGATGGTGGAAAGGATTATGTATGTAGATCCTGAAACGCCTTTAAACTGTGTTTATACAGCAAGAATCAACGGGGAGATTCCCGAAGAAAATTTTAGAACAGCTTTAGTAAGAATTCAGCAGAAACACCCGCTGTTGAGAGCCAACATTGATCATAGCAACGGACGATATCCTTTCTTTATGGGACAAAGAGATATCGAACCCATTCCGCTTCGTATTGTAGAGCGAAAAACGGATGAGGATTGGTTCAAAGAATCTGAAAAAGGATGGTTCCAACTTTTTGAAACTCCTAAAAAACCATTGGCTGAAGTAGTCTGGGTAAAAGGACAGAACACTTCTGAAATCCTTTGGATCATGCCTCACTGTATTTCTGACGGAACTACCGGAGTGACTTTAATGCGTGAACTTTTGAGTTTACTGGATAATCCTTATGCTCCTTTAATTCCTTATGTTGCTTTTGAATCTGTTGATGATTTTCTTCCTTCGGATTTTAATACAGGAATTAAAAAATATAAAGCCGGTCTTTATCTGCTGTTTGCCAAAATTTTCTTTGCAATCCAGCGAAAAAGTAAAAAGAGAAACAGAGGAAAAAACTACGCGATTCACTGGAAAATGACACCGGAAGAAACCCAGCTGATTACTGAAAAATGTAAAGCCAACGGAATCTCTGTACATGCTTTACTGTGTTCTTCTGTGATGCAGGCATTCCGTGATGTTCAGGGAGACCGTGCCAAAGGTAAGGTGATCAGCCCTGTAGATGTGCGTCATTTTATTCCGGAAATTAAAGAAGACCATTTATTTGCTTTCGCTCCAACGGTAGAGCTTTCTGTGAAGAAAGACAACAAAAATGTGATGAGCAATGCCAAAGAAATCAAAAGGAATCTTATTGAGAAAATCAGTAAAATGGAAGCCCGTGAGCTCCTGTGGATGGGCGAACATATGCATCCCATTGTGGAACGCATGATCCATATGCTGAAATCCAGCGAAGGCGGACATGATGTAACCTTATCCAATATGGGAAAGGTCAATATCCCGAATGATTATAAAAATTTCAATCTGGAAACGGTATTCAGTCCTACTGTGGCTTTCCCATGGCTGAACTCAAATACCTTAGTCACCAGTACGTACAACCAGCAGATGGACTTCACCTTTATGTCCAATGAAAATTTTCTTCCCAAAGAGGAAGCCCATCAGATAAAAGATAAAGCCATCGAGCTATTGACCACCTCTCTATGAAATTTAAAATAAAGCCGCCGAAGCCGAAACTCATTAAGAAAACTACCCTGAAACGCTTTCTCATCAAGCGTACGATTTACTATGTCCTTCCGAATGTGTTTTTTAATTTCATTATCGCCTACGCAAGCTTCAAAGAATTAGGGTACACTCATTTTTTTTCGGGAACCCAAAATCTGGCCCGCCTTACCCTGCCTATGGCTATTTTTCTTCCCGTTGTCCTTACCATTGACATTATTAAAAGAGTAACGGATGCCGCCAGTCAGGAAGCGATAGAGTTTACGGTAGATGAACAGCTGAATATTAAAAAACTGATGACCAGGCTAAGCATCTTACATGGTTTGATTACAGGTTTACTTGTACTATCCCTGCTCTTTATCGGACAGTATAATTTCTCCAAAGATTATAAACTGGATGCTACCGCCATGGCTATAGTCGTGGGTATATTGGCAGGAGTGCTATCCGTGATTTTTGTGTATTTACCTGTATGGAGATTGAGAAGGTGGATGTCCAGAGTAAAACCTCTGTCCGCAGACATCAACACATAACCCACAGTCAAGCAACACATACAGCACTGTATTTCATTTCATTACGAATTAAAAATTCTGAATACTCCCGGATGACTTAGTGGTCACCCGGGATTTTAATATCTCCATCAACTTAATTTTTTTCTTTAAAACTCAATATTTGATAAATTTTTTATATTTATATCAATAATTTTCCAGAATTTTTCTTGGGCAGAATGAGCAATAATGTATGTACAAAATCACGGATCAGTTAAAAAATATAGGATTCAGTATCAATCGTTTAGATTATATTATTACCAGAAATAACAACAAAAGAGAATTCAGCACATTAGACTATTTTTGTATTTATATTATTCTTGAAGACATCCAGTTAACGGTAGAAAATGTTCCGTATTCATTAAAAAAGGGAAATATAGCCTTCGTAGGACCACAAAAGAAAATCGTTTTTGGGGAGACCAAAAGATCAGATGTCTATTCCATTGCTTTTTCATCCAGTTTTTATGAAAGATCAACCAAGGACAGCCTTTTTATCAATTCACAGCTTTTTTACAATTATAATTCTGAAATATTTATAGCGCCATTCATCAATATAGAACAGATGAGGGTCATATTTCTGGAACGCATGGAAAGTTTCCGGAAAAAGGATGAAAGTCTCTATATATCTGCTGCCCATAACGCCATAGAAAGGCTGATGCTGGACGCATTTTTTCATATTCCCACTGAAGAGATCAAAAAAGATATCAAATTCGACTATATGTATTATGTGAACCGCTTCAAAGTGCTTTTACAAAGAGATTATAAAAAAGCAAAAAAGGTGGCCTACTATGCAGGAGAATTGAATATCTCCTCAAGAAAACTGACCGAGATGACAGAGTATGTACTGGGAAAAACAGCCAAACATATCATCATTGAAAAGCTGATTACCGAGTGCAAAAAAGCACTGGCCTTTTCAAACGCTACCATCTCTGAAATCTCTTATGAGCTGGGTTTCAGTAATGAAGGAAATTTTACCAATTTTATTAAAAAACATACCGGAAAAAATCCCTCAGAAATGAAATAATTTGTATATTTACATAAGTAACCTTTTGGGGAAAAATACAGGTTATATGCTTGCAAAGTACATTATATTCATTTTGTTCTATTTTGCTATTACAAAATCATTTGCCCAGGCAGCAGACGGTTTAAGGCTTAACGTAAGGCTTTATCCGGTACAGATGCTTGCTATAGGCTCAGGATTTTCGGACGATGGGAATGAGTCTTCCTCCCGGGAAGTTCAGTCTGTGACCATCTCAAGTCCGACAGGGTTTCAGCTGAATGCACAATATAATGAATATCACAGTACAATCGGTAATTCCGAAAGCAACAGAGAAAAGTTTGAAGAATATACTCTTATTAACCATTCTAAAGGAGTGGTTCAGGAGCAATATCCTATCCAGCATGAGATTAAAAATGCAATGGAAAATTTAAGCGTTAACAGAAGTGACGACGAAAATTTTTTAATATTAACTCTAATTTCTCAGTAAAAAATTAAGCAAGGCCTATAAAAATAACTATGCAACGAATAACACTTTTGCAATTTATTCATTCCCTTTGTATTAAGTAAGTTTAGTGTTTAAGATTAATAAAACATTAAATTTGCTTTATGGTGATTTTATCAGTATTTAAATGATACTTTTTATGTAATTATTCATAAAAAGTATTTATTGCTGTGCGCTAATCTGTTTGTAAAAATTCACAAATAATAAGTATCTTTTCACAAAGGTCCTGATGTTCTTTGTATTTACCTTTGCATCCGCAATTTTAAAAACAATTAATACAAAAAAAACATCCTTAACCTTATGAAAAATTTAATCTTAGCATCTTTTGCTATTCTGGGATTCACTACACTACAAGCACAAAATGTAACGCTAAATGTAAGACTTAAACCCATCCAGACTCTTGTCGTTAACAACGCTCAAAAAGTCGTTAATTTAGACTACATCACTAAAGATGACTATGCCAATGGTGTATCTTCTGTAAACGCAGATCACTTAAGCATCTACAGCACAGGAGGATTCCAGGTAAAAGTAAAAGGTGGTAACGATGTATTAGAGTATGGAGGTAAAAACATCCAGGCTAACACCATCCAGATTAAAGCAAGCGCAGGTTCTGACGCTGTAAACGGTGCTCAATATGCTCAGAATGTACAGTTATCAACTAACGAAGCTACTTTGGTAACTTCTTCTACCGGAGGAGTAGACAAAAAAATCAACATTGAATACAAAGGAGCCGGAGATAGTAAGTACCTGAACAATTATATTGCCGGACAAGATCCTACAGTATACACTACTGAACTTACGTATACCATTATTTCTCAATAATAGATATCATTTTGTAATGATAAAGTGTTGTACCTACCACAGCACTTTATCAACACTTAAAAACTAATCTCCGCCATGAGCAGACTTTCTCTTCTCCTTTTCAGTCTTCTTTTCCTATCCTCTTTTCACGGATATGCACAAACAGGAGTTTCGGTTTCACCGCCAAGACTGTACTTTGAGTCGGGAAACGGAAACAGCAATACCCAGACCATAACGGTAACGAATGTAAGTGCCAAGAATTCTCTGGATCTTGCCATAAGTTTGGGAGACTGGGAGTATGACGGCAAAGGTGAGAATATAACGTATCCCTCCAATACCCTACCCACTTCCTGCGCAAGTTGGGTTTCGGTCAAAAAAGAAGAGAATTACTTTACCCTGGCTCCCGGAGAAAAAAAAGATATTGAGGTAACTCTTACCGTTCCGAATGCCCTTTCAGACCAGCTGGCTACCCATACAGCCGTTTTGTATGTAAGCCAGATGAATCCGGTAGATGATGTGGATCATAAGGGAGCGAATATCAAAGTAAGCATCCGCTCAGGAATCAAATTATTCCATAAGCTGCCTGCAGCCAAAACCAAAAAACTTGAAATCCAGAATCTGGTATACGGAAAAACAACCCATACCATCAACCTCTTTTTTGAAAATCAGGGTGACCTATGGGGAGACGGAAAAATATACACCGACTTTGTGAATACGCAAACCGGAAAAAAAGTATCTCTGGATCCCGTTATCTTTTACACCATGCCCGGAAATAAAAGGGAAATGAATATCCCTATTCCAGCAAGCCTTGAAAAAGGAAAGTATACCGCTTCCGTCATGATTGATTACGGAGACAACAACAATCTTGAATTAGGAGAATTAAGTTTCAGCTATGAGTAGTAAAAAATTCTTCTGTTTCTTTCTGTTGGTTTCCCTGAACTGCTTCTCACAGGTCAATTACAACTCATGGGTGAACAGCTATCTGCAGATTAATTCTTACAGCGGAAATACCAATCCTGATGCTTACACCTTTACCCTGGCTGGTAATGGCGCATTTAATATTCCTTACTGGAAAATATCCATGAGGCTGAAACAGCCTATCACTTCTACTGACGGAAATTATACGATGCCTGCCAACAAAATATCATTTCAGCCGGTTTCCACTTCAGGACAGGCTTATCCGGGACCTGTGCCCACCATTCCTCAGATCGGAATGCCGCTGAATACTTTTCTTCAGGCCAACCAGGAAGTCTTTTTAATTCCGCAGTCCAATGCAGCACTGTATAATCAGCCGCCACAGCCCAACGGATACTATAACCTGCAGGTAAAATACAGCCTGACCGTTATGGGAGGATCTTATCTGGGAAGCTACCCTTCCTGGACCAGATTTAACGCTCCGGTACAGTTTACGGCATATGACCAGTACAACAATATTATTGGCAGAGGAGATCACATTTTTCAGTTCCACATCGGGCCACTCAGCGGAAGTCCGACCGATGTACCTGAAATGTCGCTTCAGTTTTCTGCAAAAGCGGTCAACGGATCACTGGAATTCAAAAGCATGTCAGATTATGTCAACGGAGTAAGTGTCACCTATTCTAATGGACTGATTGTAAAAAGCAATACCAATTACCAGATCAAATTACGTTCTCTTCAGGGACAGTTCAGCTCTCCGGCCGGAAACTACATTCCTTTAGGAACCGTAAAAATGAATCTCATTCCCGTTTCAGGAAACAATGGAAATGTATATCCTATCCTGCTGAGTGCTTCTCCACAGCTTATTGCGACAGGAGGCTCAACCGGAAGTTCCAGCCTGTATTATGATATCAGATATTCCACCAAAGCCAATGATGAAAGACTGATTAATGCCAAATCGGAAGAATATTCCACCACCCTTCAATACGAGATTATCCCCCAATAACCATGCTTCAAGACCTGTTCAAAAAAATCTTTTTCATTTTTTTGATTTCGTTTCAGATATGGATTCCGGCACAAAGCAGTTCCGGAATAAGTCTTGATATCCGCAATGAATCCAGAACAGATAAAGCAGGTATTCTGGATCTGATCATCGTTCTTGACAATCAAAGCACAAATGATTTCAAAGGAAAAGTAAACATGACGATTCCTCAAGGTTTCAGAAATATTTCAGGAAACCAGCTTAAGGTCGAAATGAAATCCGGTGAGCACCTTTTTTTACCAGTAAAGATTGTGGTCAGCAACAATGCAGTTTCAGGAGATGCCCGACTGGGTTTCCGACTTTCGGACCCGCAGAATAAAACAGTTGCAGAAAAAGAAATCCTGTACACCGTCACTGAAAATAATGCCATGCGCATCACCGCAGAGAATCCGGTGATCTATATGAATAAGGCTACCGATTCGGTAGAAGTAAGGGCAAGAGTTTCCAATCTGGGCAACAGAAAACAGAAGGTAACAGTTGTATTTAAAATTCCCGAAGCAGAGCAAGGAAATGCTTTCATAGAGAAAACAGGAAGTATTGGCGTGCAGAAAGATTCAGTCTTTGTATTCCGTTTTCTGCCTTCCAGAATCAGATCCCGCAGCACTCAGATTTCCGTCAATATTGCAGGCTTCAGGGAGCCGGACAGAGAAATATTCGGTAATACCAGTGTTTCCATCCAGAACGTTTCTTCGGTGCAACGTTATGAAGATATTGAATCCACTGCTTTTTCCAACTTTACAAAGAACACTATCACGGCAAGTTACAGACATGCCGGAGAAAACCTGGACATGTATCAATTGGTAGGTTCCGGAGGATTCAATCTTCCATCAGGATATATTTTCATCCGGGGAAATATCTATACCATGACGAATCAGAGCGATCCTGTTGTCAACAATACCTATCTGACCTATCGCCGCGAAAACAGTGAATTCACCATCGGAAACATCAACAAAATGCTGGAACTTTCCCTGTTTGGAAGAGGGCTGGAATATGCCTACACTTCTCCCGATAAGGACACAAAAATTGAAGCAGGTTTTGTAGATCAGACCTATAGCCTTATAGAAAGAAATTCATTTCTGAAGTATGGCTACGGATTCTATACCAGAGGAACTCTTGGAGCCCAAAATGCGTCCCGCAATATCTCCGGAACATATATTTTCAGGGATGATCCTTATGAAAAAGCCAGACATCATGTGGCCGGAACAGACCTTCAGCATGCCTTCGGGAAAGACTGGAAAATAAATACAAAAGTGTACGGCGGACTGAGTTTCTACGAAAATAACCAGTCTACCAAACCTTCCCTCGCTTTGGAATCCCAGTATTCCGGAATGATCGAAAAGGTCAATCTGAACGGAAATTATTTCTACAGCACCGATTATTATCCCGGAAACAGAAGAGGAATTTTACAGATTCAGCAGAATTTTTCCACGATGATTTTCAAAGACCATTATGTATATGCCAACATTTTGGCTTCCCATTTTTCGCCCAAGTTCTACTTTTACAACAACACGCTGAATTCAAGCAATGTAAGGCTGGATACAGGAATCAATTTTCCTAAAAAAGGGAATTTCGGGATGGGACTCGGCTATCAGTATCAGGAAGAAAATTCCAATTCTTACAACAATTTTTTCAATGCCCAGCCCTACGAGAATACGAAACAACTCAAAGCACAGCGTTTTACGGAATATCTTACCTGGCTGAGCCCTGATAAACAGCATACCTCTATCCTGAGCATGGAGACAGGATGGGTGCAATATCCGGACAACGACAAACAGCAGTTCCAGATGAAGGTAAGCGGAACCTATGGCTACAAATGGCTTACGGTGAATGGTATTTATCAGCATGGAAGTTACTTTCTTTCCGAATATGCTTTTTCAAAAATGATGAACAAAAGCACTCCCTACAAAAAGCTTTCGCTTTCCGCTTTTGTCAATAAAAACTTCTTCGACCATAAGCTGAATGTGACCACGGGATTTTCTTATACCGATGATGTTCTGTACGGAAAATCACCTTCAGGCTTTATGAATCTGAAATATTCAAGGGAAAGATATGCCCTGTATCTGAATTCTTCTTACTTCAGTTATACGGCAGGAAGTTTTACCAATAATCTGTTGACCATTGAAGCTGGCGTGACCGTCAACCTTAGAAACAGCACCCTTGATCCGGGTAAAAAAGGCGATATCAAAGCGTTTGTCTATTATGACCTGAACGAAAACAATATCTATGATGAGGGCGACAAAGAAGCGGCAGGCTATCTCATTATGCTTAACAATATTTCATTTAAAACAGACCCGTCAGGTTCTATAAGCTACCGTTCCATCCCTTATGGAAAGTATGCCCTGAAACAAGTGATCCAGCAAGGCTGGTATTATGATGAAACAGAATTTACGGTAGACAAGCACCACTACTCTTTTGAGATTCCCCTTCATCAAAACGGAACTACCCAGGGAAAGATAACCTACGATTTTGATTCCAAAACCTCGGTGGATTTCACGCCTAAAACAGGAGGTATCCTGTTCAATATATACCGCAATGAACAGTTAGTACATCATATCATCACCGATGACAACGGTGAATTTGCCTCCTTCCTGCCCTCCGGAAATTACAGGATTGAACTGAACAAAAACTCTCTGCCATCCAATACCTATTGTGAACGCTCTACTGATACCTTCAAAGTAGAAGCCGGGAAAATAGTACAACTGGAGCCTTTTGTGATTAAGGTAAGAGAGAAGGCGATTAGGGTGAAGAAGTTTGGGAATTGAATTATGATATAACTATTTATCAAACATTTATAAGATAATAACCAATCTAAATGTATATGTCACCTTAAAATTCTAAGAATAAACTAATATTTTCAAGATGATTATGCCCAAGTTTTTACTATTTTTAAGGTTGAATTAGATTTCAATTTATTAAATAGTGCTCATGATAGATAAAAGTACAATTGAAAAGCTTCTAAAATTTCGTGATGACAGAGACTGGGAACAGTTTCATAATTCAAAAGATTTAGCATTAGCTTTATCCATTGAAGCATCTGAACTTTTAGAAATATTTTTATGGAAGAAGAATGAAGATTTTGATAAAGATAAATTGGAAGAAGAATTAGCCGATGTGTTCATGTATGGTTTACTCCTTGCAAATAAGAATAATATAGATATCAATAGTATTATTCTAAAGAAGTTACAGAGAAATAATGAGAAGTATCCTGTGGAAAAAGCAAAAGGAAAATCAAATAAGTACGATGATTTGTAGTACAAGAAATGAAGAATTTTACAATTACAGAGGAATACGATTTTGATCACCTCATAGAAACTAAAATAAATAATAATCATAAAGACTACTTATCCTGGCCAATAGTTTATTTTTTGAAAAATAAAAAAACTAAAGCTGCTTATGTTGGAGAAACTACAGATGTATTAACCAGAATAAATACCCATTTAAAGTCAGAAGAAAAGAAACAGCTTTCATCTGCGAATCTTATTTTAAGTGATTTATTCCACAAATCTGCTACCTTAGATTTAGAATCAAATCTTATTAAATATATTTCAGCTGACGGACAATACACATTACAAAATGGGAATCTGGGAATTTCTAATCATCAATACCATGAAAAGAAAGTTTATTGGGATTTATTCAAAGACATTTGGGATGAACTTATACAACTAGGTATATCCCGACATTCTCTTGACTTTATCAATAACTCAGATCTTTTTAAATATTCTCCGTATAAATCTCTTTCTAAAGAACAGATCAAAGGATTGAAAATGATTCTAAACTGTTTACTTGATGAAAATGCTAAAGTCAGTCTTATTCATGGAGGAGCTGGAACTGGTAAATCTATTTTAGCAATTTTTTTATTTAAACTATTGAAAACAAATTTAGAGGATTTCAACTATGCTGATTTTGATGAAGATGATGAAGACCTTTTCCTTTTACTAAAAAGGGTTAAAAATAAATTTAAGGATTTAAATATGGCATTGGTAATTCCAATGGCATCATTTAGAAAAACCATTTCTAATGTATTTAAGAATGTAAATGGCTTATCTGGAAAAATGGTAATAGGACCTTCAGATTTAGCAAAAAACAAATATGATCTTATTATAGTTGATGAAGGACATCGGCTGAGAAGGAGAGTAAATTTAGGATCTTACTTTGGAACATTTGATATAAATTGTGAAAAGTTAGGTTTAGATAAATCTACCGCCTCCGAACTAGATTGGGTTATTCTGCAAAGTAATAAATCTATTATTTTTTATGATCAATATCAATCTATAAAACCTTCAGATACCCTTAAAGAAAGTTTTAAGAAATTAGAATTGGCTCCTTCAACACGTGTTGAAAAATTAAAAACTCAGCTTCGGGTACGTGGTGGCAATAACTATATAAAGTTAATTCATAAAATTTTTGATACCCCTTCCACGCTTTCATTTGAACCTTACAAAACAAATGATTACGAATTCTATCTTTTTGATGACTTATCTCAAATGATTGATAAAATTAAAAAGAAAAATGAGCTACACGATTTGTCAAGAATGGTTGCTGGGTATGCCTGGGAATGGGTTTCAAGCAAAAATCCTGAAGCTTATGATATTATTATTGGGGAAAACCAATTAAAATGGAACAGTGTTTCTGTAGATTGGGTCAATTCACCTAATTCTATCAATGAGGTTGGATGCATTCATACTACACAAGGTTATGATTTGAATTATACAGGAGTAATTATAGGACCTGAATTGGATTACGATTTTGTATCTGGAAAATTTATTATTGATAAGCAAAAGTATAAAGATAAGAATGGTAAAAACTCTATTAAAAATGAGGAAGAATTATTAGGCTTTATTATCAATATTTATAAAACCATATTGTTGAGGGGAATAGAAGGTACTTACATTTATGCATGTAATGAAAATTTGAGACGCTTTCTTCAGCAGTTTATTCCATCTTATAACCCTTCCTCCACTGATAAGAAATTAATAAAAATTTCCAATATTCCTACAGAAAGTTCAATTCCTTTCTACGATTTAAATATTGCGGCAGGCTCTTTTTCTGAATTGCAGGAATTAGAAAAGGTGAAATATATAGAACTGGATAGTATAGAAAATAGAGATGATTATTTTGCATGCACTGTAATAGGTGAATCAATGAATAAAATCATTCCCAATGGGAGTATTTGTTTGTTCAAGAAATATAACGGAGGTTCGCGTAACGGCCTAATAACTTTAGTTGAGGGAAGAAACATTGCTGACTTAGAATTTGGAAGCAATTACACTATTAAAGAATATTCCAGCAAAAAATTAACTGATGATGAAGGATGGCATCATGAAGAAATAATATTACTACCCAAATCAAATGATTTTAACTTTGAACCAATCGTTCTTAGGGATGAGGAAATAGTTGATTTTAAGGTCTTAGGTATTTTTGTGAAAGTATTGAAAGTATAGAAAAAATGTTCAACATTTCTGTTGAACATTTTTTATAATATCTTAAGTTATCCTCTCTCATTAAAGCTCAACATCATTTCACCCTCCCTCTTTCTCCATTTCCTTCCTTACTCTTTCTTTTTTTCTTCAAAACCCCAGAAAAAACAAACCCCATTATCCCGTTTTCATTTTCTGATGAACACCCTCTGAAAATCTTACAAGACCCTATTTTTCTATGCCCTGCACTCGCTATATTTGATTCAACAAACAACCAAAAAACACAATATTATGGCACTAGACAATTTAATCAGTGTAAGCTTTTCAAAAACAGATCTGGAAACCATTGACAAAGCGATTCAGGACATCCAGTCTGTACTTATAGGGAAAACCATCAACCTTACTCCGGATCAGCGACAGCAATACGGAAGAATTGCAGAACAGAACAAACTCTTCGTGAATAAAGCCAAAACCTATATGGAACAGTATACGCAATATGTTCCTCCCTTCCTGGATAAAGCAGAATTCGACAAAGATTATACCGCCAGAGAACAGATTGAACAAAGACTGCAGCAGATGGATTCCTTAGCAGAACAGCTTTCAGATACCAAAGTATTGCTGGATCACGACAATTATCATAACTCGATCAGCTTTTACAGGAATATCAGATTCCTTTCTGAAGAGAATGTACCGGGAACCAATGTCATTTATGATGATATGAGACAGTTTTTTGTAACCACACAAACTCCTCAGCAAATTCAAACTCCTCCATCTTCCACAGATCCTAATACTCCTTCTTAATCAATAGGACTAAAGCAAATACATCTTCTCTCCACATGAGCACGTGAAAACGTGCTTTTTTTGTGATTATCTATCTGCCGATTTTTGGTTGGAAACCTCACATTGAGCGAAGTCGAAATGTTCTTGCGCCTTAAGAATACATTCAGTCTAAAAACTTTGTGCCTTTGCGTTTCAAACAAAATAAATTAGTACACATTATCCTCACTCACAGATTTTAAGAGTTGCTAAAAATGGGTGGAAATCGCAAAGGCGCAAGCTATTATCACAAGGATGCTTTGTAAGGCGCAAGGATTTTATCTCCGATAAAATTTCTGATGCTTTATTATAGTTTCTTTGCTGAAAACCTCACATTGAGCGAAGTCGAAATGTTCTTGCGCCTTAAAAATATAGTAAGCCTAAAAAACCTTGCGCCTTTGCGCTTCAAACAAAATAAATAGTACACATTATTCTCCCTTACAGATTTTAAGATTTGCTAAAAATGGTTGGAAATCGCAAAGGCGCAAGAGCTTATCATAAGGACGCTTTTTAAGGCGCAAGGATTTTATCTCCGATAAAATTTCTGATACTTTACTGTAATTTCCTGGCTGAAAACCTCACATTGAGCGAAGCCGAAATGTTCTTGCACCTTAAAAATACATTCAGTCTAAAAACTTTGCGCCTTTGCGTTTCAAACAAAATAAATACTACACATTATCCTTTAAGATTTGCTAAAAATGGTTGGGAATCGCAAAGGCGCAAGCTCTTATCATAAGGACGCTTTGTAAGGCGCAAGGATTTTATCTCCGATAAAATTTCTGATACTTTATTATAATTTCCTGGTTGGAAATCTCACATTGAGCAAAGTCGAAATGTTCTTGCGCCTTAAAAATATAGTAAGCCTAAAAAACTTTGCGTCTTTGCGTTTCAAACAAATTTCCGATTAGATTTTTTTTTAAACGCAAAGTTCTATTAGCTATAATGGATGATTTGAGAAAGCAAAGGAAAGTCGCTGTGCTACTGATGAAGCTGCATGGATAGTGAAATGGCTTTTTATAATAACATTTTACCCCCTCTACCCTCTTCCCAACCCTCTCCAGGCAGTATAGCAACCGTCCCGAGCCACTTACATAACGGGCTGGAGCCTCTTCAGAAGTCCCCGGAGCCCCTTATCCAAGTCCGTCTACCCCCTTACCCAAGGGGGTATAGCCCCTTCATGAAGGGGGTGGAGCCCCTTCGGAAGTCCCTCCAGAGGCTTATTGAAGTGGCTGGAGGGACTTCCGAAGAGGGTAAAGCCGTTTTAAGGAACATTTTTGTTAAAAAAATCACATATTTCCTTATGCAGAAAATGAAGAGGTTTACTAGTATGACTGCTTCCAATAATTTCTCTTTTAAAAATTTAATAGTCATAAAAAACCAGATGTTTTTAAATAGTACAAGACATGCTGTTGCTTCACGAAAATATTTTTGCATATACCAAAGTAACCTTCATACAAATAGGTCAGATTTTTACCATCGGCCCATTAGGGGTAAAAAGCAATAACTATAATTTTTTTAGTCAGTTACATCCATTCAGCGGATATTCTTCAACACCTTTCAAAATACTCAAAATCAGTTTAATGTGTACATATTAACATCCGATTTATGCACATAAATTACAATATTTTTCACCCCTAAAGAATATTATTATAAATAGTTTTGAAATATTTCTGAGCCTATAACAGCATCTGATTCTCAAAAAAAAATAATAAAAAAGAATTGGATTAACCATGATCTATCAGGACAAACTATGTTAACTTAAAAAAACACGGGAATGAAAAAAAATTATCTCAGTGCATTCACTCTATGCACAATCCTCGGCGTATCCGCTCAGGAAGTAGTGTGGCAGAAAGACCTCAAATCCTCCACTCAGGATTTTCTCAGCCAGGTCACTACCACCATCGATCAGCAATATCTGATCACCGGAAGTTCTATACCGTCAGGAAGCGGAAAGCTGGAGGCTGGAAGTAAGCAAAACAACGGTTACGATTTTCATCTGGTAAAACTGAATCAGCAGGGACAGGAAGTCTGGGAGAAATATTTCTCAGGGTTCAACCATGATTATTTATCCGCAACTGTCACCACTCAGGATGGCGGATTTTTATTAGCCGGAACATCGTATTCAGGAAAAGGACTGGATAAAAAAGAAGATTCCAAAGGAGGATCCGATATCTGGCTGATCCGAATCAATGAATTTGGCGATGAATTATGGCAGAAAACTTTGGGAAGTTCTTCTGATGAAGAAGCCAGAGCGGTGATTCAAACCACGGATTTAGGATTTTTTGTAGCCGGATCCTTCGTCTCCGCTCAAGAAGGATATGGTTCAAAAGATATTACTGTCACAAAACTCGACAAAGACGGAAAAGAATTATCTCAATTAATTCTAGGGGGAAAAGGGTTAGATGAAGTCGAAAAAATGATTCCCACCCGTGACGGAGGAGCCTTACTGGGAATTTACTCAAGAAGCTCATCTGTTAAAACAAATAATCAGCAATCAACGATCAACACTAATATTCCGTCTGACAGACCTGCAACCCATACCCTGTTATCTGCAACCTCAAAGCAAAGCGACAACTTCGGTGAAGGCGACTACTGGATTGTCAAACTCGACAAAAACGGAAAAGTAGAATGGGAAAAGAACTTTGGAGGAAAAGCTGATGATCATATCAGAACCCTGGCGTTGACTTCAAATGGCTTTGTGATTGGGGGTGAATCCAGATCAGAAAGATCCGGGAATAAAACGGTAGGCCTGGAAGAAGGAACAGACCTCTGGCTGATTTCCCTAAATGAAAGGGGCGAAGAACAATGGCAGAAGTCCTACAATTTTGGAAACCGTGATGTGCTGATGGGAATGAGTGTGATTCAGAGCCAAGATGCAGGAACCAAGAATCAAGATTTTACCAAAGGAATATTGCTGGGAGGGTATACTCAGGCTGAAGGAAGAATAGAAAAGGATGATGAAACATTTTGGCTCCTGTACATTGACCAGTTAGGGAACGAAGCATGGAGAAAACACGTGAATGGAAAATCGAGACAAAAAGAGGAAAGACTTTCCGACATAAAGCTGAACAGAGACGGCTCTATTATTCTGGCCGGAACCAGTGCAGAAGAACTGGGGAAAGAAAACTGGAAGATTGTAAAGCTGGGCGATCAACAAGTGGATCAGCTTATTGAAAAATACGACATCAAGATTTATCCAAATCCAGTATCTGATTATGCTTATGTTGAAATCGGCTTTGATTTCAAGGATGCTGACATTCTGTTGTATGATATGTCTGGAAGACAGCTTCAAAACCTGAAAACCACAAACAAAGTAACTAAGATCAATACCCAGGCTTTGGTTCAGGGAGCCTATCTGGTGACAATAAAAACGGATACCAACAAAACGGCGAATGCCAAACTGATTAAACAATAACCATAAAAACACAATCATGAAAAAAAATATAAGCAGTTTATTTTTCTGTTTATCCCTTGGGACTGCATTAGCACAAACTACGGGCAGCAAACAGTCAACACTTCCTAATATCATCCCACCTTCTTCGGAATCCTATAAACTGGGAGCATTTGGAAACCTTCCGGTAAGTCTTTTTACAGGGAACGCCAATGTAGACATCCCTATAACATCCTTTGCCACTGAAAATATCAATATTCCCATCAGACTTAATTATTTTTCCAATGGAATTAAAGTAGACGATATGAACGGCTCTACAGGATTGGGCTGGACGCTTACTTCCGGAGGCGTAATCACCCGAATTATTCGCGATCTTCCGGATGAGGACAACCAATCCAATATAAACATTCCAACCAATATTGGTGATTTGGGTACTAATACCACTGCGGCTATGCAGTTTTTCCAGGATGCTTCTTTCGATGATATAGATACCGAACAAGATTTGTATATGGCCAATTTTGGAGGAATACAGATTAAATTTGTATTTGATAAAAAAGGAATCCCGGTTATTTATTCTCAAAAAGATGTGGTGATTGAGGGTACAAGTGGAGGGAATTCCTTTACCATAACGGTAGATAATGGAACTAAATATTATTTTACAGATAAAGAAACAACTTCCAACCGTACTGCCGGAGCGGGACATTCCCTGATATCCGTTTCTACCACAGCCTGGTATCTGACAAAAATTGAAGATACTTCCAGTGGAGAAACCGTATTTATCGAAAATGTAGATGGTGGGTATACGGCTACAATGAGCCAATCCCAAACCTTATCTTATACTTCTCCTAATGCGGGCCCTATGACATCCAGCTGTGGAAATCCGGCATTTATTCGTTATCCCCAGGTCAGTGAACTGATCAGCCATAATCAGACGGTGGCTGGGAAACAAATCAAAAGAATATACAGTAACAATCCTTCCTATGGAGAAATTATTTTTGATTATCTGCAATCTGGAGACAGTGGAGACTATAAAAGACTGCAAAAAGTTACCAAAAAGGTTAATGGCAATATCATCAATGATGTGACACTCAATTACAATCTTACAGCGAATAACCGTCTGTTTCTTACTTCCGTAGTAGACAGTGTGTTAAATACTACCTATGGATTTGAATATAACTTACCCGATGTTTTTCCTCAAAGGCTTGCCTTCAGCAGGGATAGCTGGGGATATTATAATGGTACCATCGGCAATACCAATCTGGTTCCTTCAATATATGAAGTATCCTTGTGGAGTTCCTACAATGGGGCATCGCAGCCAGTCAGTCCACAACATACGCCTATAGGTATTCTTCAAAAGATTATTTATCCCACGAAAGGATCAACAGAGCTTTTCTATGAAAATCACACCGCGATAGAGAAAAATGTACTGCTCAGCCCCTCTGAAAGAACCGGGCTTCAGATTAAGGCGACAGCAGATGATAATAATGTTCATGTTGAAAATACAATGGTTTTTACTCCCTTGAAAACAGAAGATATCAGCCTGGGGGGAAGTGCCCAGTTTAACAGCTCGTGTGATCCTTCTGAGCAGGTTACTGGAAAACACCGGGCTATCGTTTCATTGCTTAAACCTAATGGCCAAGCGGTTCCATTATATTTTAAAAGTCCTACCGGAGTTGTTACTGATGCAGGGAATTCGGTTACTTTCCCTACTAATAATGGAGGAAGTCTTTTCGCTCATGTTCAGAAAGACGAGCCTTTAACTCTTAAACTTTGGACGCTTTTTGTTTGTACCCGTTCTACAGCATCCGCAAGTTATACCACTAAAGAAGCTGTTTACGGAGACAAAGAAGGCCCCATTGGCGGCCTACGGATTGCCAAAATTACAGATGCAACAGAAAACGGGATGGCAACTACCAGAAAGTTTGTTTACCGTGATTTGAATGAACAAAACACGGAAGCCGTTGTATTGAGAACCCCTGCATTTGAGGAACAGCTTCTCTATACAAGAACCTGTAGTACAAATAACCCCAACCTACCCAGTGGCTCTGTACCTACAGGAGTAGAAAGGTTTCCCTATACGATGGTAACTTCTACCAATATCAACCAACTGTTTGCTACCCATCCCAATGTATTTTATAAAACGGTGCAGGAAATTGTAGAAGGAAAATCTAATATTATTCATCAATATTCTACCAGTTCAGATGGTTTTGGAAAAGTAATTCATGGGGACAATATCCGAAACTCTGTATGGACCAACTTTGGATGGAATAATGGACGGGAAATTCTGACCAGGTATATGGACTCAGGAGGCAATCTGGTACGCACTGTAGAGATGAATTATGAAGAAGATAACAGCAGAAAATATCAGGTGGATGGATTTTCGATCAGAAAAAATTATGATAATCCTGTCACAAAGAATGAGACAAAACTCTGTACGGCAGAGGATGTGGTAAAAACGATTTCCTATACCCATTGTACTGCCAATCATGCTCACCAATACCAAGCTGCAGATGGATATAAAAACTGTCAGGCATCAGGAGCTCTAAATGTGACTCAAACGTATAATGATATTTGTTTTGGTAAGCCTGTAGGCCTGATTACTTATGAAGATAAACTGGATAACCTTGATATTATACAATACAAAAACATCTCTCATTTCGAGTATCTGAAGTCCCAGAAAACAACAGATTATCTCAACGGAAATGCCATGAAAACAGAAACCCAGTATTTCTACACCAATCCCCAGCACCATCAACTGACCAGTGAAAAAACAATTTTTCCAGACCTGTCCACTGCAGAGAAAACGCATCAGTACGCCCATGAGAAAAACAATCAGCTGATGATGGATAAAAATATGGTGGGTATCCCTTTAGAGACTCAAACACAGCAAACAGCAAATAATATCACCAAAGTGACCTCCCATGAAGAAACGGTTTATCCTACCGCCTTGCCTCATGCAACCACGGGAAATTTAGTGCTTCCATTAGCTGAATATTCTTATGATGCATTAAGCCCTACTATTTCCTCAAAGGAGGTTACCTATGAAAAATATGATGAAAAGGGCAATATTCTCCAGTACAGAGAAAAAGATGGTACTCCGGTAAGTATTGTCTGGGGCTATAACAAGACCAAGCCGATTGCAAAAATTATAGGAGCCTCATACAACCAGGTCGAAGGAATGATAAGTACTATTGTAGCGAAGTCCAATGAAGATGCAGCAGATCCCACCAAAGAAGCTGAGTTATTACAGGCTCTTGATGCCTTTCAGCCTGTAGGAATGGTGACCAAGTATACCTATGATCCTTTGGTTGGGGTAACCACCATAACCCCGCCGTCAGGAATCAGGGAACTCTATGTCTACGACAGCGCTAACCGACTGAAACAGGTTCAGGTAAGGGAAAGGGACAATACCGGAACCTACCGCTATAAGGTGGTGAAAGAATTCAGGTATCACTATAAACAGTAAGCACCCATAAAAAAACACCCATGAAAAAAATACACCTATTAGGTCTGCTGTTGATAGTCATGCTGACCTCTGCACAAAGTACCACCGAAAACTATATACAGTCCCAAACCTGCCTGAGCGGTGACTGCAGCAAAAAGATAGAAACCCTTACCTATTTTGACGGATTAGGACGACCCAAGCAAATGGTCAGTGTAAAGGCGACCACCACAGGAAAAGATTTGGTGACTCCCATTACTTATGATGCCTTTGGAAGACAGGTAAAGGATATTCTGCCTGTTCCTGCCAATACCCTCAATTCAGCCATCCATACCGGGATTACCAATGAAACTGTGGCTAATTCTTATTATGGAACAGCTAATGCCTATACGGAAAAGGAGATAGAAAATTCTCCATTAGACAGGTTAAAGCAATTGGCTCAGCCAGGTGATCCCTGGAAGATAGGCAATGGGCATACCCGGAAATATACCTATGAAGTAAATCTGGGAAGTGAGGTAAAGAAATTTATCACGAGTACAACCACGGCTACATCTGGAACAGATAACAAAACCATTTCTTCCGTATCCATAGTGCCGGGCAGTGAGTTTTATGCTCCGGGAACTTTGTACAAGAATACCGTAACCGATGAAGACGGAACTCCTGTCATAGAGTTTCAGAACGGACGTGGTGAGACGGTACTGGTGCGTAGAACAGATGGAACCCAAAATATTGATACCTATTATGTCTACAATGAATACGGGCAGAAAGCATTCGTCATTCCTGCTTTAGCAGTAAAGAAAATTGAGCAGAATAACAATGTGGTTACCACGGATATTGTCAACAGCCTTTGTTATCAATACCGCTACGACGGCCAATACAGGCAGGTGGAAAAAAGACTGCCCGGAAGGGATGATTGGGAATCTGTGGTGTATGATGCTTCTGACCGTCCGGTTCTTACCCAGGATGTGAACCTGAAAAATAAAGGACAATGGCTATTGACCAAATATGATGCTCTGGGACGTGTTGCCTATACCGGACTTATTGATGGAGGAAGCCGTGCAGATCTGCAAGGACAGATTACCAATCTTGTTATCAGCGAAACCCCAACAGCTGCAGGTTTTAGCAAAAACGGGATTGTCGTGTATTATACCAATACGCTTTTTACCAATTTCCAGACGCTTTTGTCTGTTCATTATTATGACTTTTATCCAAGAGATACTAAAGAGTTTCCTCCTGCAAAAATCCTTGATCAATATGTAATTAATGAAGACAAGGCGCTTAACGGAGGAGCCAATACCCAAGGTCTGCCCACCGCGTCTTATGTGAAGAACATAGAGGATGACAACTGGACGAAAACCTATTTCTATTACAATACCAAAGGGGAAAAAGTAGCAGAGAAAAGCAGGAATCACCTGGGTGGATATACAAAAAAGGAATTCAGGCTTGATTTTTCCGGGGCTGTAGATGAAAGCTATACCTATCACAAAAAAGGGGCTTCCGATGCTGAGGTTACCATCCAGGAAAGATTTGTATATGATGATCAGAAAAGACTGTTGAAACACTATCACAAGGTGAACAGCCAAATGGAAGAATTGCTGGCAGAAAACACCTACAATGATCTTGGACAGCTTATCAATAAAAAAACAGGAAATACCAATGGTATTCCTTTACAGTCGATAGATCAAACCTACAATATCCGTGGATGGCTTACCAAAGTAAATGATCCCACCAGCTTAAACGGAAAACTTTTTGCCTATGAGCTGAAGTACCATAATCCCGTGTATTCTACAGTGTCTCCCGGGAAATACAATGGGAATATTGCAGAAATAGACTGGTCAAGTGCAGATACCGGAACATTCAGAAGGTATAATTACCAGTATGATGGCTTAGAAAGGCTGAAAGAGGGAATGTATTCTGAACCCAATGCCACCGTTCCCAGGAATAATTATTACAACGAATCCCTCACCTATGACGTAAACGGGAATATCCAAACCCTTAGAAGAAACAGATTTTTAACAGGGTTTGGGGCACAGCTGATTGATGATCTTACTTATACGTACACCGGGAACAGGGTAAATACGATAAGTGATGCTTCAAGTAATTATGCAGGGTATCCGGCTTCAGTATCCACTGCAATTCCTTATGACGGTAACGGAAATATGATCAGCCACGAGGATAGAGGGATCCTGCAGATAGACTATAATTACCTTAATCTTCCCAACTCCATAAAATTTAATAGACTATACAATAGTCATGACTTTGTAAATACCTACAACTTCAACACAAAATACCTGTATAATGCTGCGGGGATCAAGCTAAGAAAAGTTTACACGTATGGAACGGGCAGAGCACAGATTGAAGCCGTCAGCAAAACAGATTATTTAGATGGATTTCAGTATACCAATGAGGTATTAAGCTTTGTGCCAACCTCAGAAGGTTACTATGACTTCGTTCAGAATAAGTATATTTACCATTATACCGATCAGGTAGGAAACATCAGACTTGCGTATTACAAAGATGCTTCCGGTATACTGAAAATAGACAGAACTACTCATTTTTATCCTTTCGGATTGGAGTTTGGTGGTGATTTTAATATTAATGGTACGGTAACCTCAAGCTATAGGTACTCTACTCAGGGACAGGAAAACCAGATTGACACCAAATGGAGTTCTTATCGATGGAGAAACTATGATGCCGGGATGGCAAGGTTCTTTAATGTAGATCCGCTGAGTGAAAAGTATGCTTACCAATCTCATTATAACTTCTCTGAAAACAGGGTTGTTGATGGAAGAGAGCTGGAAGGATTGGAGCATTTACCAATGAATGCAGCAAAGGTTTATGAAGAAAGGTTAAAACGAGCTAACAGTCTTGATGCGCGAGGACAAAGTGTTGAAGCTTCCAGATTAAGAGAACATGCTGATGCAATACAGGAACTGAACACTTTAATAATCTCCGCACCTATTTTTGAGATTGAGGAAGTTGTATTAACAGTTAGGGCTGCACAGGGTACTAGTTTTCTAGGAAGGGTTTGGGCTGCAATGAAAGGAATCTTTACAGGAGCAGAAGCCAATGCGGGAATTGCAGAAACAACCATGGGGAAAGTGCCAAATCCTTATGGGAAAGCAGGAGGACCAGCCCATAAAGAAACAGCAAAACAAGTAGAAAGGCAATTAGAAAAAGATGGATTTACTGAAATTGACAGGGAAGTTTTGGTAAGGACTCCAAATGGTAGCAAATCAAAAAGATTTGTTGATGTCCAAGGCAAAAATCCTAAGACAGGGGAAGTTAAGCAAGTACAGATAGGAAAACAGAATAAAAATGGAACACCAGTATCACGAGAGAGAAAGGCCTTGGATGATATTGAGGCAGAAACAGGAATCCGACCTGAATTTGTCCCTTACAACGCACCTAAAGAGGTAGGTAGTGCTGGAAAAATAGCACCTTAAGTAAATAAAGAAATACAAAATTATGAGTTCGAAACAATTAAACTTCTTCATCACTCACCTAGAACACGAAAAAATAAATGAGTTAATTAAAAAGGAAGAAGTTGCAGTAATTCTTAAAAAAGATATAACTCCAACATCTGAAGTTTCAATTTCAGAAAAACTTCCAATTGTTGAAGATGATATATTTCAGGTATACTTTTCCTCTTCTGAATTCTTAGAGAAAATAGTTGTTTTATCTACCGATGATGGCAAAAGATATTTTGACATTGACGAAAGCTATTTGTTGCAGTTTAATTTAGGAGGATTTTATCCATATGATAAAAATTTTTTACAACGAGGTAGATTTTATTATGTAAAAGATTACTATAACAAACAAGATGTTTTAGAAAAAAAGTCAAATGAGTTTATTGAATGGTGTGATCATTTTATAAAAGAATTTAGAAAGGAATTCTTGAATAAATACCCAAAGGGAGACATTTTTCTGTATTCAGATTCAGCTATTAAGTGGATAGAAGAAAATAACGCTACTTTAATTAATGGTGGTCAGCAGTGGAAAGCTAACTAATTATTAAATTAATATGTTTAGGGTATTGGTTTCAATACCCTAAATTTTAACAAAGCACTTTCCGATCAGGTAGGAAACATCAGATTAGCGTATTACAAAGATGCTTCCGGAAACCTGAAAATAGACAGAACTAATCATTTTTATCCTTTCGGATTAGAGTTTGGCAGAGATCTTCGGGAAATGTTAGAGATATTGTTTTAGTGGTTAAAAGCAAGTGCTTATGACTCGGTTGTCTAGTAGTAATCTAAAAAACATAATTGACTAAAAAATATGATAATATATAAAGGAATTCAAATAAATGTAGTAGATAATCTTTATGTGGAAACAAAAGAATTAGATTCTTATATTTCTAAAGAAATTAGAGTTACCATTGGTGAAAATCAACAGGAAAACTATATAGATGTTATTAAATACATTATAGATTATATTGTAGATAGCAAACCTATTATTTCTGAAAATCAAAATATTGGCTATTATTCATGGCTTTTACAATTTAGGTTGGATGAAGAGAACTATTATGATCTATATGAAGCAAACTCTGACGGTAGTGACTTTAATAAAGGCTGTGATACGGCAATTTCGGTTGCTAGAGAACAAAGTGAAGTATGTTGGCAGCAAAATCTTATTCCTCTTTTTCCGAACTTCAATCAGTCAGTAGTTATATCAGATGGTGTCTATGAAGGAAAAGATATCGAAGGAATAAGATATGACTCTCCTCAGGATGAGAGTGGATGGTACCTTATCACAGATGATTATAACAACGATATTAAATCATTGAAAATGGTTCACTTTTATCATATTGCTTTTGCCCGGCCTGATATTTTAAAATATCTAGCAATACCTTTAGGATACAGATTCCTTATGAAAGAGGGAAAGATTGAAATACATCAGGATGAAGAGGAATAACTATCAATGTAAAATTGATCAAATTCCTCCCGCTGGCGCGAGCATGCTGCTCGTATCCACGCTAGAATAAATAACAACCCTTGCATTTATGTAAGGGGTTGTTTATACTATAAGTTTTGCTACTTTTAAACTTTAGATGACAACAAACCAAGCTTATTCCTCTCCAATTCCTACTGCAAATCAAAGTAAGAGTCTGGATTCCTACGGAATGACAAAGACACCATGTATATAATCTGTATTAATTATTCAACATTTACAATTCTAACAATGCACTTACCTTGCCCACATAGCTTGTCATTACGTAGGAATCTCAACAATCTATTGAAGTTTGGACTAAAACCAGATGATGAATCCTTTTGTCATTACAACAAACCAAGTTTGTCCCTCTTAAATTTCTACTGCAAATCTAAGTGGTAGGCTAGATTCCTACGGAATGACAAAGACATCATGTATATAATTTGCATTAATTATTCAACATTTACAATTCCAACAATACACTTACCCTACCCCTCTTCTCAACCCTATCCAGACAGTACAGTAACCGTCCCGACCCACATATATAAAGGTCTGAAACCTCTTCAGAAGTCTCCAGAGCCCCTTATCCTAGTCCGCCTACCCTCTTACCCAAGGGGGTATAGCCCCTTCGGAAGTCCCTCCAGAGGCTTATTGAAGTGGATGGAGGGACTTTTGAAGGAGATAAAGCCGTTTTTAAGCACTACTTTCGTTAAAATTACGTTTTCCCGTAAGCTGAAACTAAAGTTTTTTCTTATCATTGTACCCAATAAAACGACAAATCCATGAAAACACTACACTTTATCACATAATCTATTTCTTACATAGAATATAAAACTCAGAATACTCCTATATTTTAACATTCATATTATTCTTCATTAATACTTCCTCGTAAAGTCAATATGGAAAATAATATAATAAGCTCTATATTATGACGACCAAAGAATATTTAAATTCTTTTAATAAAAGTTTTGAAGAAATAAAAGCTCAATACGAAGAAGCTTTTCATGAAGTTGTAGAAAATGAAAAAATCGTGAGTTGGTTCGTTCCTCTGGAAGAGAAACTCCATCGATTACAAAATCCTACCACTGAAAATATCATTAGAAATGTGATCAGAAAAATACAATCTGATGATCTATTTGATGCCAATGATACTAACAATTTATCTATTTATATTTCCAAAATAGATTCAATTGTAAAAGTTGTAAACTTTATTAATAACTTTAAAGAAGGGACTCCACTTGATGGAAACAGAACTTTACAATTATTTGAATTATTCAATACAATTAAGAAGTGCAATACAATAGAGGATTTTGATTTAGAATTGAATAAGAATTTAAGATCATTTATTCCTCATCTTTTTTCTATTATTAAACATTGTCAAGCCCCTGATCAATTCCCTATATATTATAAATTCTGGAAATGCATTTGCAAAGAAGTACTTAATATTGATAATGATTATACCTCTATCTGTTCACTATATAGAAGTTTTCCTCTTGAAGATAGAAGTTTGCTCGTTACCTCCTATTTTGGAACAATTGCCAAAATCATGATATTAGATCTACCAGGCAACACACAGATCAATGCTAAAGAGGTTTCCAGCTACCTCCGGAAAAATGTAATAAACCTAGAGGCTCATCTTCACATGCTAGATGAAGCAGATCGCATTATTAATTCTAATAGCCCTATTAATTACTGGCTCTATGCCCCTGGAGAAAATGCGCACAAATGGGATGAGTTTTATAAGAATGGAATAATGGCTCTGGGATGGGATGACCTTGGAGATTTAAATCAGTATCAAAACAAAAAAGAGATTAACGATAAACTTCTGGAAGTATATGGTGGGAAATCTAATAAGCCTCATGACACTGCTGCCAATTTTGACTTTAAAAACACCATCAATATAGGGGACTTTATTATTGTCAAAAAGGGACGTAGCATATTGCTGGGCTATGGAGAAGTACAGAGTGAATACATTTTTGATGATGAAAAAGACGAGTATAAACACAACCGGAAAGTTGACTGGAAAGGAAGAGGAGAATGGAGTCTCAATGAAAGTCTAGCATTAAAAACATTAACACAAATTAGTCCATTTTATTATCAATCATTATTAAAAAAAATGAATAAAAACATGATCATCAATTATAAAGAACAATATAAAACCTGGTTGGAAAAGGGTGCAAATAAAGAATCAGGAAAAACAGATTCTTATATAAATGCTTTAGAAATTCTATCTCAGAAAATAGAAAAGAATATTTTTGAGAATAGTGATATTGATTATTTATCGTTTCTGTACAAGGATACAAAAGACAAACAGAAAAATCCGGAAAGCGAATACTACCATGCAGAAGCCCCATCTTACGGTCTGAATGGTTATTATTCGGCTGCCCTCGCAGAATATATAAAGTTCCATGAATCTTTACAAAGAAAAAAGGAAGAAAGTCAACATATAAAGCTTTTAGAATATAAGAAACAAATCATTTTACAAGGCCCTCCAGGCACAGGAAAAACGAGGCAGGCAAAAGAACTGGCCATTCAACTTTTACAACTTAAAGATCCTAAGGAATTAAAACAACATCCTCAGTTTAAGCTGGTTCAATTTCATCCCAGTTATACCTACGAAGATTTTGTGAGAGGTATTGTAGCCAAACCTGATGAAGAAGGAAACGGTATTGTCTATGAAGCTGAAAATAAAGTATTAGGAGACTTTATTAAGAAAGCTTGTGATCATAACCAGCATTCAGGAGCAGTTTCCAAATCGATATGGTTGGAAGAAATGTTTGAAGACTTTAAGACCTCCATAGAAGAAGAGTTGATTGCCAATGATTATAAAATACAACTTACTAATAAACTTTTCCTAACCCATGTGGGGGAAAATTCTTTTCATATTTCAAGTGACGGATGGAAAGGAGATCGCTTAAAATTCAGTGAAATAAAAAAGCTTTATCATTATCAGATTATCAACAGAGAGCAAACCAAACAATATGGAGATATTGCAAAAACAGTTTACCATAGAACAGCTTATTATTTCCCACTTGTAGAAAAGCTAAGAAACTTTCTAAAGGATAAGCCAGCTCCTTCTAATGATAATATATTATCAAATTCAACAGAAAATTACGTATTGATTATTGATGAAATCAACCGTGCTAATTTATCTTCTGTTCTTGGAGAGCTTATCTATGCCCTTGAATATAGAGGTAAAGCCGTAGAAAGTGTATATGAGGTAGAGGGTGAAAGAGATCTAATCCTTCCTCCGAATCTTTACATCATCGGAACCATGAATACTGCAGACCGCAGTGTAGGACACATTGATTATGCAATAAGAAGACGTTTTGCTTTTGTGAATATCCTGCCTAAAGATTTGAAAGAAGATCAGACCATTCATTTTAACAGTACTGATTTTGAAAAGGTATCTCAACTATTCACCACAAAAAATGTAAGCAGTGAATTTGAGATTAATGATGTTCAGCTAGGTCATAGTTATTTCATTGCTAAGAAAGAAGATGCAGAAGACGAGCAAAAAAGAGATGAAATCTTTCAGATGAAAATGAACTACGAAGTAGTGCCTATCTTATTAGAATATGTAAAAGATGGAATTCTTGTGGGGACTCATGAAAATCAAAACATTAAAGATTATATCAACACCCTGAAATTGAAGAATTAATGGGAATATTGATTTCAGAACATAAAAGTTTTCTAATTAAAAGAATAAATGCTGGAGAACCTTTTACCGATATAAAAGGTCAGCTTCTACATCTCCACGATGATTCTTTTCAGCTTTTTACAACGCTACAAAGTAAAAAGTTTAATCATCAATCTTTTTCTTTTTCAGTGATTAAAGAGAAAAATCAATGTGAAATTAAGGCTGATTATTATGTAGGAGTCGACTGGTTGGGAACCACAGGAAGAACAATTTACATAGAGCCTAAATTGAATGCAGGTTTATCTGAATATTTCAATACTTGTTTAAATGGCGAAGAGAATTCCACTGAAATTCCTGAACAATTTGAGAGTCAAGAAACGATAAAAGCTCATGAAGTAAACTATCTGAGCATCCTTTTGAAAGTTATGGCACTCCCACAAACTGCTAGTTATTCAAAAGATGTTATTCAAATAGATTGGAATGCAAAGTATATTGAAATAGATCAAAAAGATGATCGTCTAACTCCTTTTCTTATCATACAGTTTTTACAACATTTAAAAACTATTGTAAGAAAGGGTCTGAAGAAAGCATATTACAAAACTCAAGAGAATCTTAATAGTAAAATTAAGGGTAAAGTATTAATAGGCCAACATATAAAGAAAAATGTGTTTAAAAATAGACTCACCTCTACTTTTTGTGAATTTCAGGTGTTTGGTGAAGATCATTTTGAAAATAGATTCCTAAAAAAAGTATTGGAATTCGCGACCAGCTATATTGAAAACAATCCATTATTATTTTCTTCCAATATAGAATCTATTAAACATATTTTAAATTATTGCAGACCCGCTTTTGAACATATTAGTACCCAAGTTGATGTTCATCAACTAAAACAGAGTAAAAAAAATCCTTTCTTCAATGAATATGGAGAGGCTGTGAGAATAGGACAATTTATTCTGAAACGCTTTTCTTATACCATCACAAAAACGACCCAGAAAAAAATAGAAACTCCCCCTTTCTGGATTGATATGCCAAGATTGTTCGAGCTTTATTTTTATTATCAATTAATCAAGGCCAATCCAGAAGACACCCATCATATTCATTATCAATTCAGTACTTATGGGAACTCACTGGATATCTTAATAAGTAAGCCAGGATATGAAATGGTAATTGATACGAAATACAAACTCAAGTACATTAAAAGTCATATTCATCAGGATATTCGACAGGTTTCTGGATATTCACGTCTAAAAAAGGTGATCAACGAAATGAAAAGTAAGAATAGCGAATGGAAAGAAGATACCCTATTGGATTGTCTAATTGTCTATCCACATCTGCATCAACCTACCAAAGATAATGCTACTACACCATCCTCATTATTAGAAGAATTTTCGATTGAAAATATTAAAAAACAGTTTGAAAACACAGATAATCAAATCACTGCCTATCATAAGGTTTTTAAATTAGGAATTAACTTACCTGTACTTTAATTTAGAAATTCATAACAATATAAAAGGGTTCTACTTAACAAACTGAACCCTTTATTTAGTCTCTACACATTTTGCCATTCCTTAGGAATTTCAACAATCTATTGAACTTTGCACTAAAACCAAATGAATGTTTTATCATTACAACAAACCAAGCTTATTCCTCTCCAATTCCTACTGCAGATCAAAGTGGCGGTCTAGATTCCTACAGAATGACAAGGTTATGCACCTATTTATAATGGCAAATGATAAAACTTGATCAACTTCCATAGATAATTTCTCTGAACTCCTACGCCCTTCATAATACTTTAACACCCATTATACCCTATGCCCCAATAAATTTTCGTTCTTTTGCAAAAAGTTTTAATTTTTACCTAACCGCATGTCTAAGTTTGATGAAATCCGGTATTTCAATGATCAGGAAGTAAATGAGAGATTACAGAGTATAGCCCGTGATCCGATGATGAAAGCCTTCATGAATTTTACTTTTCCTGATACGGATGAGCAGGTTTGGCTGGAACAGTTTAAGAATATTCATTCTATCAGTGATTTTCAGCATCAGTTTGTAGCCTATGCCGTTCGCCAGATCCTTGCAAAAAGTTCTGACGGCTTAACGACTTCAGGCTTTGATAAGCTGGATAAGAATACCCCTTACCTTTTCATCTCGAACCACAGAGATATCGTTCTGGATACTTCATTGCTTAATCTGGTATTGCTGGAAGGCGGTTATGTGATGACAGCTTCAGCAATCGGTGATAATCTTGTTCGCAAGAAGTTCTTAAATGTACTGGCTAAGCTGAACCGAAATTTTCTGGTACAAAGAGGTCTGCCACTTCGTGAACAGCTAACAAGTTCACAAACCATGTCTGAGTATATTAAAGAACAGCTGTCTCAGGAAAACCGTTCTGTATGGATTGCACAACGTGAAGGCCGTACCAAAAACGGTAACGATTCCACCCAGCAGGGAGTTTTGAAAATGCTTGCCATGGCTTCCGGAGACCAGTCTCTGACAGATTATTTTAAAACATTAAAGATCGTTCCGGTTTCCATTTCCTATGAATATGATCCCACAGATTCGTTAAAGATGCCTCAACTGCTGGCACAGCACAGAGATGAGGAATACATTAAAGGGAAAAATGAAGATTTCACCAATATCATCAGCGGAATTCTGGGGCAAAAGAAACGCATCCATATTCACGCAGGTGAGGTATTAGATAGAGAGCTGAATGAAATTGCAGCTACCATTGACAATAAAAATAAACAGCTGCAGGCTATTGCACAGGTAATTGACCGTTCTATCATCAGCAATTATAAGCTTTGGCCTACCAAGTATATCGCTTACGACCTGCTTCACAACACTCATACCTATGCTTCCGAATATACGGAACAGGAAAAACAGTTATTTGCCCGCAGACTTGAAATGCGTATTGATCCGTCAGATCCTGTTTCTAAGGAGTATTTCCTGGCGATGTATGCAAACCCTCTGGTGAATAAGCTGAAGATCCAGGAAAACCCTGAAGGATAATTAACAATCAGATAAAATTAAAAAACCACTGCTATTGAGTAGTGGTTTTGTTTTTATTGAGAATACGAACGAAAATTCAGATCAGCTGACCAAGAAAAGGGTTGCTATTCTTGAAATTCTGTAATTTTTTATTGGGATGATGACATGGAATCTACTTCTATGATAGCCTCTGCAAATGCTTTCGGAGCTTCCTGTGGTAGATTGTGACCAATTCCGCCTGTTAGGGTATGGTGTGCATATTTGCCTGTAAATCTGGAGGCATAACTTTCCGGTGCAGGAAATGCAGCTCCGTTGGCATCACCTTCCAGGGTAACGGTTGGAACCGTGATAGAAGGAGATTTTGCCAGTCTGGCTTCAAGCGCATCATATTGTTTTTCCCCTTTCGCCAATCCCAGACGCCAGCGGTAATTGTGAATCACAATATCAACATGATCAGGGTTATTGAATGCCTGGGCAGAACGTTCATAAGTAGTATCATCAAAAGTCCATTTTGGTGAAGCTGTTTTCCATATCAGTTTATTAAATGCCGTAGTGTTGGCTTTATATCCTTTATACCCTCTTTCAGTGGAGAAATAATACTGATACCACCATAAAAGTTCAGCATTTGGAGGTAAAGGCTTTTCATTTGCTTTTGGGCTTCCTATCAAATATCCGCTTACAGCTACCAGTCCGGAACAGCGTTCAGGCCACAGAGCTGCCATGATATCAGCAGTTCTGGCTCCCCAGTCGAAACCGCCAATGATCGCTTTATCAATTTTCAGGGCATCCATAAAAGCAATGATATCCAGTGCAACAGCGCTCTGCTGACCGTTGCGTTTGATATCCGGAGACACAAAGGTAGTGGTTCCGTAGCCTCTTAAGTAAGGCACTAAAACACGGTACCCTTTTTCAGCAAGAATAACAGAAGACTGTTCAAAACTATGGATATCATAAGGCCATCCGTGAAGAAGGATCACAGGTTTTCCATTTTCAGGCCCTACTTCTGCATAGCCTACATCCAGCAGCCCGGCTCTGATTTTCTTTGTATTCTGGAAAGCAGCTCTTACAGCAGCGTTTTCCAGATCTTTGTTGCCATTCGTGTAAGTCTGTGCTTTAAGAGATAATAATCCCATTCCTATAAAAATGACCAAGGATAAAATGGCCTGTACTTTTTTACTGAAGTTCAATGTAGTATTCATAATAGTGATGTTTTATGAGGGTAAAATTAGGGTAAAGCAGTGCTCAAAATAAGGGTAAATATGTTGAACAGGTCATATTGAACGGCGAAAACTGATTTTCGGACGGTAAACCAGACAGGAAAATAAAAATGTTTTAAATGATGATCAAAATGCACGAAAAATTATTCATCATGAATCAGTTTTTCTAAAAACATTATCTTCGTATCTGAAAAAATTTGACAAAATGAAGAAAATATTATTGCTGGCTTCTGCTGTATTTATTCTCAATTCGTGTGTGGTAAGAACAGCTACAAAAGTAGTTTCCGGAGCGGTAAGCTTAAGTTATAAAGCCGTAAAAGGAACCGTAAATGGGATCAGCTGGGCGGTAAGCAAAGCGAAAGGAAAAATAGACGAAGACCGCCTGGATGGCACCTGGAAAGTAGTAGGTGTATACCGTGGTTCTTTTGAAGATTTTTCGAAAGATCAGAATCCTGACGGCTCATTTACCTCAGAATGTACGGAAGGTTTTGACCAGATTGTTTTCAAGGCTAAAAAATCTAAATTCAAACCGGTACATTGCAGTACGCAGGATGAGGATTGGGTGAAATATTCTATGGAATTTGGAAAAAATCCATCCACCAAAGAGAAGGAGAATTATATAGAATACAATTCCAACAACTACATTTCCGTTATTGATGTGAACAGTAAAACGATGGTTCTGGAAGGCAATCTGATGCCTAAATTAGCATTTTCCGGAGCTAAATTATATCTTCTGGAAAAAGTAAAATAACAATATAAAGAAAGCAGGTTATTTTAAAAACTGAGCGGCAATAAAATAGCCTCCTCCTACCACCAATAATGGCAGTGCTATCGAGATCAGGATTAATGGCCAGGCAAAAATTCTGAAATACGTATATAATTCTACTGAAGAAGGGTCATCCGGATCATAGATAACCGTCTCCGTTTCCCCTACCGACCACGCTGAAGGATTGGTTCCTTCAGGCAGTTCATAGGTATATTCAATATTATTTTGGGTACGGAAGGTAAAGAGAGGGCTGAATACGATTCCATCCGATTCAAATTCCCGAAGTGAGGTAACGGTTGCCGTTGCCTTTTCGGCTTTCTTTAAAAATAAGAGTGTGCTTTTGAGGCTCAGTAATGCTGCAACAAACAGAATCACTCCTGCACCAAGGATAAAATAATATTGCCACATAGCTTTCGTTTTATTTCTGTTCATATTATTGCATTCCGGAAACAAATATTTATCTATTGTATTTATTTTCAGATTGATATTCTAAATATACAAAGATTTTCATTGTAGAAGCTGTTATCTGGTTTCTATGTCCACAATCTTCTTTCCCTGTTCTCCCAGATAGTGGACAACCAGTTTTTCATATACTTTGTAACCGTCATCAACATTGGTAAATATTACAATTCCTTTACCTGAATTGGGCAGTACAATAGCAATACAATGGGTGCCATGATCCGACCCGCCGTGAGCCAATGCATACTCCCCATTTCCAAGATCATATATTTCAAAACCTAATCCGAAATATTTGTTCTCTTTAGTTTTTACCTGCTTTTTAATCATTTCCTGAAAAACCTCTGGCTTCAGATTTTTCTTTTTCATGACACTGACCATAAAATTCCCGTAATCTTCTACCGTAGTATGGAGATCATCGGCAGCATTAGGCGTTTTAGTTTTTTCTATGGGGTAAGCTTCTCCTTTTTCATTGTATCCTGTTACAAATCTTGATTCATCCGTGCTTTGATCCCAGATGTAACTTGTATCACTCATTTTGAGGGGTTTAAAAATCAATTCTCCGGCAAGCTGTTCCAGCGATTTCCCAAACTTCTTTTCTAATGCTTTCCGAAGGTATTCAAAACCTTCTCCTGAGTATTGGTATTTTGTGCCGGGATCAAATTGAAAATTCAGTTTTTTGTCTGTATTCATCCATCTCCAGTTGGGAAACCCGGTCTGATGGGTCAGGATCATTCTGGTGGTGAGTTTTTTATGCCTCGGATCGTTGGCAATATCAGGATCTGTCCAATAAGTATCTAAGGGTTCGTCCAGTTTCCATTGTCCTAAACTTATCAGACGTAAAGTGACCATTGCTGTGACAGGTTTGGTGAGAGATGCTACATTAAAATAGGCATTACGGGGAGCTGGCATTCCTTTTTTATAATCTCCAAAAACTTTTACCTGCTGAAGCTTTCCTCCTTCAATAATTCCTAACCCCAGCGCAGGAACATTATTTTCTTTCAGCCAGCTTTCCATGAAACGATCGTTATCAAATAGGGTTTCACTATCCGTAGTCTGCTTCGGGTGATGGTTAAAACTCAATGAATTTTTAAGTTTCCATTCATTATTTTCCAGCATCCAGAGGTGGGTAAACTTTGCTTCTCCAACTAATTTTTCAACGTGATTTCCGGTGTTTTCGTAGAACAGATGATCTCCATTCTGAATAGCAGCATATATTTTCCCATCTTTATACATGGGATAAATTTCAGTACTTTTCTCCACCAGAACTCTTTTTAACTGATACGTTTCGGGAGATTTGCATAATCCGTTTTTAAAATCAATGATGAATTTTTTCCGGTCTTCAAAACCGCCTTTATCGTGATAAAATTCAAACGTATCGCTTAACAGATTTTCCATTTTTTTTATGTTGCAGGTATTGTAGCCTGCTGAAAAAAACAGGCTGTCTTTCGACATAATGGTTTTATAAAGGGAATCTGTATTTTTAAGTTGCGCCTGGTGTATGCTAAAGAATAGTGTGCAAAAAGAAAGGAAAAACTGAGTAAGCTTTGTCATTGTTATTTTTTTGACAAAGATTCAATTTCATTTCGTTTTTTAAATAAAAATGAACCCGACAAAAACCCGACAAAGCCACGACACAAATTATAACATACTGAATTTCAGCTTGAAATATAATTTCTTTTTACGATCAATCTCAGCAGCATTCCGGAGGATCATCAATACATTGGATAATACAATAAGGATCATCAGAATAAGGGTAAACTCTTTTCCGAGCTTTAAAAAGATACCGAGCATAAATACAATGGGCGCCATAGCAGTCCAAAACATCTGCAATGAAACAATCTGTTTAGTAAGAGTGTTTCTCTGCTTCATGAAAAACATCAGCAGAAAGGGAGCCAGAATATTTAATGGAGGTACAATTACAAATAATAAGGAGGAGAGATTGATCATTTTAACCAAAGAATAATTGATTGTTTCAGGTTCTTCTGCAACTTCTGTTGTTACCTCATTATTTTCCGGGAAAATAATAACTTCTTCCTTTAATAATAAAGATTCGTCTATTTCCAAAGTCTGAGCCAGGGCTCTCAGCGTATGTCCTTTAGGTTCTGTTCCGGATTCTATCCTTTGAATGGTTCTTACAGAAATCTTTGATCTTTCTGACAGCTCCTCCTGAGTCAGGTTTTTTTGTTCACGTAGAGTTTTCAGTTTTGACATAGTGCCGGTAAATATTTTTCGAAGTATTTCTGATGGCAAATGTAGACATCTTTTTCAACATGATAAAGAACGGCATTCAATCATCGGAACAGTATTCATCTAATTTCAAGCCACCCTTAAATAATTAAAAAAATTCATCAAAAATATAATTAAACTGAATAAAATACCTACATATAATTAAAAATAAGTAAATTACAAATTAAACCAATAATCATTATTACCATGAGAAAATTTATTTTTACCTGGAGGCATATCTGTCTCCTGATGTTCTTCTTATTTTTATCTTCATGCCAGAATAACCTGGATGATCCCCACGAGGATAAACCCAACCGTACAGCCAGTATGAAAATAAGTGTAGATGATGCAAAAAAAGCTGCCATCAACTTTTTAAATCAGAAAACCAGCGATTCTTCTTCAAAAGGCCTTCCAATGTTCACTGAAAGTAATATTGACAACGTACAGACCATTGAAAATGACAACGAAATCCCTATCATGTATGCGATCAACCTTAAAGAGAATCAAGGATTTGTGATTATGTCAGCTTCGCGGGTAGAACGCCCTATCCTTGCTTACAATAATGAAGGTCATTTTGATTTTGAGAATATTGAAGAATTTGGAGGAGTGGCAGACTGGGCTGTTACACGATACCTTACCATCAATGCACTTATTGAAAAAGGTGAAGCTCCCAATGAACAAATAACTCAGCAATGGGCAGCAGTGAACCCGTCCATCGATCTGGGTTTTGTAGATCATAACGGAAATCCTATCCCATGGACACCACCTTCCATAACGGATCAATGGGATGAAACGAAAAGCTGGGGTCCTTATCTTACTACAAAATGGACTCAAAGACTGACTGCCACCCCAGGATCGTCACTAATAGGTTATAATAATTTTGTCCGTTTTAATAATTGTACATCAGGAATTGCTCCTTCCGGATGTGTAGCCACGGCTATGGGACAGATCATGAGATATCACAAATGGCCGAATATTTACAATATTGCCAATATGCCTGCTTCTATTAATTCGGGTAATTATACTTCAGCAGACGCCGTAAATATATCATATCTGATGCAGAATATTGGAAGTAAAGTAGCCATGACCTACAGCTGCTCAGGGTCAGGGGCACACTCTGATAATGCAAGAAATGCTTTTGTAAGCCAGTATCAATATTATACTACTCCTTTGGCTGCGCTTAATTTTAACCCATTGATGAATAATTTAAAAATAGCAAAACCCGTATATCTGGATGGATACCGCACCAGAGAAATTAAAACAAAACCTAAAAAGGTTGGAATATTTGGCTGGACCATCGGGCATACTACTTATTCTTACAGTAACGGGCATGCATGGGTAGCTGATGGTTTCGAATCGATCAAAAGAACAACTGTTTATTCCAATGGCTATAGCAATTCTGCTGTTATTGCAGAACATATCCATATGAATTGGGGCTGGGGAGGAAGCTACAATGGATGGTATGACTATCAGAGCTGGGACGATGCCAATACAGGGCAGAATTTTCCTGTTGTTGATTATATTTATAATCAGCATATGATCTATAATATTACTCCAAACTAATGATATCTATTCTACAAATGTAATATAAGACCGGATTTCAATAATAAAAAAGCAGCATTATGTCCTAGAACATAATGCTGTTTTCTATGTATTATTTTATTACAATGTTTCCATATTCAGCAATCTATCGTAGATTTTTGTCCGTTGTGGGATATACTGTTCATATGATGTTTCTCTTTCTACCCAGTCTAAGGGCTGCAGATATCTCAGAATAATATCCATATCATCAGTATTAAAGCCTTCTGAGTAGTTGCTTTTTTCTTCTTTCAGAATAGGTCTGGGAGGCTGTTGATCTTTACGATAGGGAGATAAGTCGGATCCGGCATACTTTTTCTTTCTGGCATCGCCTTCATCATCTATTTTTTTCATTTCTTTATTCAGATTTTTCATGGCTGGACTATCTGCCTTTTCATGAGCATTTTCGAGTTCGTTAATTTTTTGTTGAAAGGGTTCTTTTCTTTCCCGCATTTCTCTGTTTATTTCCTGGATTTGATATTGAATAAATTTACCTGATCTTGTAGGAGGCTCACCCAATAAAAGTCTTTCATATCCGGTGGCTTTACCTCCTTTTTCTGTTTCACCGTCTCCTCTATTAAACCAAATGGTCATTCTGCCCCCGCTTTCACTTCCTTTTTCTTCCATATACCGAACCGTGTATCCTAACATCGCCATCATTTCCAGGTTACCGCTTCTGAATCCCAGATGTTTTACATTTTGAAAATGTCTCTGAAAATAATCATACAACTTAAACTGGCCTAAACGGGTGTTTCCTCCCCATGCTTTCAGTTCAGAAGAGTTTCCTTTCCAAAATTCTGTAATATTGAATACTTTTTGGGGGCCATAATATCTATTAATCTCCTCTGCTGTTTCATCGTATTTCTTTGCTCTTTCTTTTATGTATCCCTTATCTCCGGTAATAATGATGGCATCATACATATCTGCCACTCTATGCACAATCTGCTTGATTCCCCAATAGCTGGTATCATGTTCTATGTGAATATCGCCTCCTTTTCCGCTGAAACGGGACCATAAAATCAGTAAATTTTTCCCACTTGTGGGGATCCCCTGTGTTTTCAGCCATATTTCTATCGCATTATCCTGGCTTGCGTTGATGTCCCAAACATTTCTCAGATTATTTCTCATCTCATCAGAAAAGTTTTGCGCAATATACTAGGTTCCTTCCCCTACAGGTTTATAGTAGTTTCTGATTATTTCTCCTTTTGAAATATTAGGATAATGTATTAAAAGGTTTATTACTTCTTTTTTCAGCTCACTTGCCAACCCGGGACTTCTCACTTCCGGAACTCTATGAGTATGTATCCTGTCTTCACTTATTCCGGAATTCCTGTAGAATTCTCTGATCGATTTACTGTTATCATACGGATCATTTACATTCTCAAATTCATCCATTGTTGTAGATAGCAATACGTGGTATCTTTCATCATTAATCAATGTTGCAGCAATGGCAAACATATCTCCGGTGGCATATCCCGGCTGTACTATTATAAAGGGAGGTCTCACTTCCGGTTCTTCGTTGTTCTGATTATTCATATTATGATTTTAAATGTTAGAATAGGTTATCAGACAAATTTCAAAGTAAACCTGCCGTCGTTATAGAGGGGATCTACCCATTTTCAAAAACTAAGGGTTTACCCGTATTCACAGGTGATGTATTTATGTATTCATATGTATTTTATGAAGCAGATAGGAAGTTGGAAGCTGGGAGAGGGAAGTTCATGAACGCAATTGAAGAGTGTCCTCTTTTTTATTCAACTTTATAAAATTTCATTGATCAATAAACACTTAAAGAAGTAATTGACCGGATAGTAACTTCCAGCTTCTGGCTTTTAAGATAGATTATTTCTGTTTTTACTATTCCTTAAATACAATCCATTTTAAAAAAATTTCACTCATAGGAGAATTCCCCTATTTTTTAAAATTCCGTTTTTTCCCTTAATGAAGATTTATTCAGTTTGATGAAATTTGTATCAGACAAAAGAGATCAACAATCTCATAGTGAATACTTAACCGGAAAATAAAAAAGGTTGAGTTGAAAGAAAAGTCTTTGAAAAAAGATACTTGAACATAAAAACAATAGTAACCCAATAAACCCAGAATATGGCAGATACAGTAAACACCCAGACTACAGATGCAGTAACACAGACGAATGTTACGGTACTTGGTGAGTCTCCCGCACAGGCTATGAGTATGCTTTACCAGATGGCCACCCATGCCAGTGGAATTTCCATTCAGAATTCTGTAACGAATCAGCAGAACTTGAACCAGCTCAACCCAGCGATTGTTGCAGATGCCATTAAAATTTTAAAAGGATAATCTAAAACCTTACAATCATGAGTGAACACAACAGTGAAACCCAACAATCCCAGGCAGCAAATGCTACCACTCCGGCGGAGAAAGCTGTAGTATTTGTGAACAGTGAGGTATTGGCTCCCCCTAAGGCTTCTCCAATGACCGGAGTAACGAAAGTAATGATTGAACAGTCTACAGGAATGATGGTTCAGGATTTACAGTCTTTTTTAAAAGGATTCGAACAGGTAGGTTTGATTGCATTAAGCAGGCTAGCTAATAATTTACTGACGTATGGAACCACTTTCGGGCCTGCTCCCGGAAGTAAAGAAACCTCTGTTCAGATGGCCGAGAATCTTCAGGGCCAGGATGCAGGAAAAGGCAATGAAATGATGAAGGACTTATTCAAAATGGTAAGTGAGTATGCTGAAGTAAAGGCTAAAATTTCCAATACTATTTATAATGTGAATACTCTTCCAGTCTCAGAAGCACTTCCTTCTCCCCCATCTTATACGGAAGTTTCCCCTGAGATTGAAGATTCTGAAAAAAAAAACGAGTAGATCCGGTTTCGGAAGAAGTCTCATCAGAAAAGGAAGGTATGAGAAAAAGCTTTATCACGGCTGATCATGGGGGAAAATTAGTATTAAAGTCAGTAAAACTGACGCAGCCACTTGTAAAACCAGAGATTAAAGAAGCAGTAATTCCTTCAGTAGAGCCTGAAGATAAGTCAAAGAAAAAAACAATCATCAACCAAATCATTGAAAAAATTAAAATAAATAAGAGATGAATTATTCCTCAGTAACTAAACCCGCAAAAATTTTAAATCTAGAAAGTTTAAACGATTTAAATGAACGACTTTACCTGGTCAAAGACCATGATAATGATTATTTTGACACCAAAAGTGCCGATGCCAAAAGGACAGAAAACAATGCAGAGCGTTTTGTATTTAATCTTCAAACATCCAATATTAATATACAACCCTCTGTAAGACTGGTCAACTGCCTCAACAGAAATAGTAAAAGATACAATCAGTTTCAGTGTTTTGTGGTGGAACCTATAGATAAATCAACGGGAATTGCCGTGATCATGGTCAAACTAGATGATCCAAAGGTGTTTTATTGTAATGTCAGAATTATGCCTCTTACTACCTTAAGTGACATTGCTGTTCCTGATTATGATTCAAAACTTCTAACGGTTAATCTTGAAAAATCAAAATGCATCCTTAAAGCAGATATTACAATCACTCCATCCGATACAGGTGAAGCACAATATTCAGTACATGATGTAGATGTGGCTGCTATTTCTGACCTGGCTACTCAGGAGGAAATAATAGACTTAAAAAGGGAACTGGAATTTCAGGCCTCCAAGCTGATTGCTCATTATTTCCAGGAAATCCTGAGTATTGTTGTGAACGAAACGCCTCCACCTGCTAAATCTCTTATCATTCCGGATGATTATATCCTTACACTTCCTCCCCACCAGTTGAAAGAAATGTTGTCTGCCAGTGCTATTTCAGCATGTGTAGCCTTGGAAATTACAGGATATAATGTGATCAAAGAAATCAACCGTGACTGGAAGGCTGCGTCTGCATTTATTAATTATCTGCTGTAATAATTTTTACAACATTTAAAGCAATATGTATGCGCAGAAGAACCAGAAAGAAAGCTCCCGCTTATAAACCTCCGATCCCTGTATCAGAACCTGAAGTTGTGGAAAAAGAAATCATGCCTTTTGTTTTAAGACATGAAGAAGAAATCATCAATTATATCAAGGATAAAGCCATCAAAGAGACGATGAAGTCACTTGCACCTCTGCTGGAAAAGCTGGAAGAAGCCGTTAAACAACAGGAATCTGCCCAGGTTCAGGCTGTCATACCAGAGCCACCGGATACTCCTGTGATGAATTATGAAGAACAGCTAAAAAAGCTTCAGGAAGCCTCTACAGCAAAGGTAAAAGAAAAAGAACTCAAAATAATGGACCGGATGAATAAACTGAATGCCAGATTTGGAAACATCCGACCATAGAACCACCAAAATCCACTATTATTATGAACGAAATCGATGCAATGATTACAGGAATGTCTACCGCTGTACCTCAGGCGATCACCACGCAGGTAAGTGCACATTCTACGGGAGCAATGCAGATCAATTCTGCCTTGAACCAGCAGCGAAATAATATGACTGCCATGAGCAATTATGTCATGGGCTTAAAAAAAATGAGTCCAAAGAATATGAAAATAAAGGAACTGGAGACCATTAGAAAAGAACGTTTCTAATTTCAGTTTTATTACTACAGATGCGGTCTGTTTCCTGCAAAGATGAAAGCTGGTGCCCTCAATATATACAATCAGGTCAACATTTATCCTGCACCGCCTTTCAGATGCTGCCCATGTACAAAACAATCATTCAGAATCCATCTTTAGCCCAAAGGAATCCAGCATTGTCAGCATACCCGCAGTAGAAATTTATTTTTAAGACAGATATTAAAAATAAAGACCGCATCCTTTTATCAGAAAAAATAGGCTTTAAACTCGCGCAGATTTTACAGAGAGGGTTTCAATCATTGTATTCAGAGCCACCCTTCAGATTTAAATATTCATAACTATCACCTGTCTATATCAATGTCTTTGAAATGTATTCATCTGAAGATCTGTGGTGAGTTTAAAAACTCAAATAGTAAACTAGTTTACCTCAAATAATTATTAACCGAGATCAGATCTCAACAAAAACAATTACAATTATGCCAGTTAATGAACAAATCACAGACGCAGTAACGCAATCTAACGTGAAAGTAGTAGGAGAATCTCCTGCAATGGCTTTAGCCAACGTGTACCAATCTGCTGCACATTCTACAGGAATTATGTTTGAAAATGCAGTAAACGCACAAAACCAACAGAATATTTTAGGTCAGGCAGCTACTACTCAGGGTATTCTGCAGATCTATAGCCTGGACACGGTAGCAGATGCAGTTTCTATTGCAAAGATTCTTAAGCCGTAGTTTTTAACTTTTTCGAAAAAAGTTATTATCCCAGCCGGAAAATCCGGTCGTTTTTTAACCTAATAAACTATAATCATTATGCCAGTTAATGAACAAATCACAGATGCAGTAACGCAGTCGAACGTAAAGGTAGTAGCAGAATCTCCTGCAATGGCTTTAGCCAACGTATACCAATCTGCTGCGCACTCTACAGGAATCATGTTTGAAAATGCGATGACCGCTCAAAACCAGCATAACATCGTAACGCAGGCAGCTACTACGCAGGGGATCTCTCAGATCTATACCAAGGATACGATAGCTGATGCCATTTCTATTGCTAAAATTCTTAAACCTTAATTAAAACAATTCTATAAAGCCGGAACAGCCGGTTATTTTAACCCCAATAAACAATAATCATTATGCCAGTAAACGAAAAAATCACAGACGCAGTAACACAATCAAACGTAAAAGTAGTAGCAGAATCTCCAGCAATGGCTTTGGCCAACGTATATCAATCTGCTGCACATTCTACAGGAATCATGTTTGAAAATGCAGTAAATACCCAAAACCAACAAAATATTGTTACCCAGGCAGCTACTACGCAGGGAATCACTCAGATCTACAGCCTGGATACGATAGCAGATGCGGTTTCAATGGCTAAAATCCTTAATCCGTAATCCATTTTTGCGAACAGCTTACATTTCATGATCCGAACAACCGGAAAATCCGGTTGTTTTTAACCTCAACTAAACAATAATCATTATGCCAGTAAACGAACAAATCACAGACGCAGTAACACAGTCGAACGTAAAAGTAGTTGCAGAATCTCCTGCAGTAGCTTTAAGCAACGTATATCAGACGGCAGCACATTCTACAGGAATTATGTTTGAAAACGCTGTGAGTGCACAAAACCAGCAGAACATTGTTACCCAGGCAGCTACTACACAAGGTATTGCACAGATCTACAGTCTGGATACCATAGCTGATGCGGTTTCTATGGCTAAAATCCTTAATCCATAATCCATTTGCGGACCTCTTTTAAAACTATTATCCAAACAGCCGGAAAATCCGGTACTTTTAACCCCAATAAACAATAATCATTATGCCAGTAAACGAACAAATCACAGACGCAGTAACGCAATCGAACGTAAAAGTAGTAGCAGAATCTCCTGCAATGGCTTTAAGTAACGTATATCAATCCGCTGCACATTCTACAGGAATTATGTTTGAAAATGCAGTGAATGCACAAAACCAGCAAAACATTTTAGGTCAGGCAGCCACTACTCAGGGTATTTTGCAGATCTATAGCCTGGACACTGTAGCAGATGCAGTTTCTATTGCTAAAGTATTGAATCCTAAATTATAGTGTGTTTTTAGATTTCTTGTGGTCAGGGAGTACATCATGTACTCCCTGACTCTTTTTTGGATGCAGACTATTTGTCGAATAATACAATTTCATCAGGATCTATCACCTTATTTTGTACGGCATAAATAACCAGTCCTGCCATATTTTTCACGCCTGTTTTAATCATCAGGTTGGTTTTATGTGTTTCTACGGTTTTCGGAGAAATAAAAAGAGAATCAGCAATTTCCTTGGTGCTGAGCTGCTGGCAAACCAATCGTAAAACATCTATTTCTCTTTCGGTGAGTTCATTCCTGGAAAACGCATGAAATTCCGGGAGTTTATTCGAAAGCTGAGTTCTCATGACATCAATCTGGTCATTGGAGAAATAATGTCCTGTGTGGTGAACGGTTTTGATGACAGCCAATAATTCTTCTAATTCAATTTCTTTAGGCAAAAAAGCATGGGCTCCCATTTTCAACATTTGTCCCATGAATGAACGGCGGTAGAAGCTGGAAAGAACAATAATTTTTGTTTCCAATTCTCTTTTGGTGAGTTCAGCCATTACTTCCAGACCGTCACCATTTGTCATTCTCAGATCCAGAATCAGAATATCTATGGTTACGGAATTTTGTTGTGTGAGAAACTGATGTCCACCTGTTGATGTCATTACAACCTGATAGTCACCATTATTTTCAATATAATTTTTTAAAAGCTGTACAAACAGCAGGTCGTCATCTACAATTCCGATTTTAATTTTCGAGTGTTCCATGTTTATTTTTTTATTGTATGGCCATACAGGCTATGAATTTTGTTCCTTTTTCGGGTTCTGTTTTAAGTTTATAGATTGCTTTAATTTTTTGTGCTCTTGACTGAATATTCCTCAGACCAATACCTCCGGAATGGGTTTCTACGATAAATCCACGCCCGTTATCTTCTATGGTTAATATCAGATAATTCTGAGAGATTCTTAAGGACACCTCAACTCTGGTAGCTTCAGCATGTTTTAAAATATTGGTCATCAATTCCTGCAGGATTCTGAAAAGATTCAGTTTTACAGGATTACTGATGGGTGTTCTTATCGTAATATGGCGAAAAATGACTTCTATGCTTTTATTGACCTGATCAAGATAATCGGCAATTAAATCCTCCAGCTCAATCTCATCAAGATCAGGTGGGGTAAGATTATGGGATAATTCGCGTATCAGCTGCATAGATTTTTTTAAATCACGATTAAGCTCTTCCGGTTTTTTATCATTAAGGTTCAAGCGGATAAGATTCAACTGTGAAATAATATTATCATGAAGTTCTTCTGCCAGACGTTCCCTGTCCTGTTCCTGTAAAAGCAGCATATTCTCCCAATATTCATTTTTTGTATTCCGAACCATTCGGGAAACCTTCTGTTTATTTTTTTTAATACTATTTAAATAACTAATAACCAATAATGTAATGAATAATGTTGTTAAAAAAAACAGTCCAATTCCGATCCATATCCATACAACTATCTGATCCTGATTTTCCCAACGCCACATCCCAGATTAATAAAAGCAATATAAAAAAACAATAGCAGGAAACCTCTGAAAAGCCAGATAGGAGCTACCCAGTTCAGATGGTTGCTGATTAAAAAATTATAGGTAGTGGATATGAGACATTCGATAGAAAAAAACAAGAAAACAATGATATTTACGATAAACATATCCCTATCTGTCCTACCTTCCCTTATGATCTTCATAAAATAAGAGGAGGCATAGCTACAAATAATAATACTGGTGATAATATTGGAATAAAAAGTAATCTGTGTATCTCCTTGTACATACAACACATTCGTAAGTAACACCAATATTGCATAACAATAGATCATCCATCTCAGCTCACGGGAAAGCTGGATATAATAATTGCTATAGATCACCGTAAGAATCATCAAACCAAAAAACTGGCTTAATGTATAATTGTAGGTATTGAAAGTATTTAACTTCATCAGCCTTCCGGCTAAGTCTGTCAGCTCCAGCATAAATTCTCCTGAAAGAAGTATGATCACAGGAAGTTTCGTTTTTCCCCTTTCTTTTATCAATAGAATCAGCCCTGTACATAAGACCAGGTTAATAATGATCTGTAAGTACAGGGATAAACTGTTATACGAAAACACTGGTGCTTACCTTCAAAAGTTGATAATCATTAAGAGTATCAATAATGGTAAAAGGAGGTCTTGGAGTAGAATAATTTTCTGCGGTTTCACTCATATGATCAATCGCCAGACTTTTCATGGTAATAATTTCGATATGATAAGGAAAATCTGCATCCTTTTTTTCTAAATCATCAGTAAGTCCAAAGAAACTGGCACACGTCTGTCCGCCTGCAATTCCCATTTTTTCATAATCTGAAAACGGAATGGAAATAAGCTGAAAGATATCTTCTTTTTTCTGAGCCTTCAGCCATGAAGTACTAAACATATTCCATCTGAAACTACGGTTAATAGCAGCTTCTGATGTGATTGGAGGAACATTTACTGCAATATCGTTACTGCTTTCTATTTTTGATTCATTGAACTCAAGTAAAAAATCTTTAGTAATGATGGTACTGAAATTGGCATCTTTATCGCTTTTAGAATCAATCAGGAAAAATTTCAGCTGATCTTCATGAATCCCTACATAAGCATGAATCATTGGGAGCTCTGCAGTTCCAAGGTTTCTCTTCCATTGTTCAATCTCTTCCCCTGAAACACTGAAGTGAGTTCCCTGATTCAAATAATTCAAAATTTCTTTACCATTTGTATCAATTCCGTTTTTATAAGAATCAACAAGATTTTTCCATTTTCTGATGGCTTTAAAGATGTTTTCAGTAGTCATGATAATATTTATTTGTGAATGATAATTATTTTATGTGTTGAAATTTACAAAAAAAACAGACTGCTATTTATTTTTAAATCACATTCAAGTGGAAAATAAAATATAATGAAGTTAAAATGACTATTTCTTCTTTTTTTCATAAAATTAAATGAGAAACACCTCCTATCTTTGCATCAGAAACCTCCTCATTTAAATAAAAACCAGCGTATGATTCCATTTCACGAGCTTATATTTTTCATTCTGGCTGCACTCATCTTAGTGATCAGCCCCGGACCCAATATGATTTACCTCATTTCAAAGTCTATAACACAGGGGAAAAAGTCAGGTTTTATCTCATTAACCGGAGTAGTATGCGGGTTTTTATTTCATATCATCATGGTTTCTTTTGGTCTGACCGCTGTTTTACTGGCTGTACCATTCGCTTATACCGTTCTTAAAGCAGTGGGAACGCTGTATCTTTTATATCTTGCCTATCAGGCGATCAAACCCAATGGCAGAAATATTTTTGATGTTGATAAAAGCAGTTCTCATGACAGTCCCAAAAAGCTTTTTACCATTGGTTTTTTAACGAATGTCCTGAATCCAAAAGTGGCAGTCTTTTATCTCTCTTTCTTCCCTCAGTTCATCAAACCTGAGTATGGTTCCGTATTCATACAAAGCCTGGAGCTTGGTGTTATTCAGGTTCTGATCAGCTTCAGCATTAATTTTATCATTGTATTAGCTGCTGCAAGAGTTTCCTTATTCTTTTCCAATAATCCGGTCTGGATAAAAGTCCAGAAATGGTTTATGGCCAGCGTACTGACTTATCTGGCGATAAAAATGGCATTTTCTAAAGCAAAATAAAATCCGGAACAGGTTTCTTTCTGTTCCGAATTCTGTTGTATATTCATATAAAATCTGACTTGGAGAAAGCATCATGGTTATGCACCGCGAATTTGAGATTAATATTCGGAGTGTAAAACCGTGAAAATACGTAATTTTACCATTGCGTATTATCCTCATCACAACAGGTTTAAAGATGAAACAGACCATTCCCACTTATGATTTAAACGGTATTTCCCATCATCAGTTCCATGTCAAAAGAATGGATAAAAGTACTCAGGAAGCTGAGGATATTCTTTTGGACAAAGGAATACACCGGGACAGTCACTATATTTTTACCTGTATGGAAAGCGGACATGTAAGAATGATGGTGGATTTTAAAACGATTGAAGCCAAAGATTCCACTCTTTTCTGTGTATTACCGGGACAGGTACATCAGGGACTTTTAATGAAAGACGTCTGTGGGTGGTTTGTCGCGGTAAAAGCAGAGCTTGTTCCTGAGGCAGTACGTACTTTTTTTGATGAATCTCTGGGGGAAATACAACCGCTGGCTCTGGATAAAAACTTGGTTAAAAAACTCAATACCACAGCCAATATCCTTCATACTTCCTATACCAACGAAATGCTTTCATCTAAAGAGGGATTTCTGGTGGTTCAGTCATTACTGAATGCATTTCTTGGGATGTTTGCTTTGCTGTATTCCCAGAAAAACAGGTCCCAGGCTTCCAGTGAAAGCCGATCTGTGCAACTCTCAAGAGCCTTCAGAGGTTTAGTTCGAAGAGATTTTAAAACCCTGAAAAGTCCATCAGAATATGCAGAGATTTTAAATATTACAAGAGGATATTTAACCGAAGCGGTTCGTGAAGTAACAGGAAAACCCGCACAACACTGGATTCATCAGGAAATTTTAATTGAAGCTAAAAGATTACTGGTCTTTACTCATCTGAGCGTAAAAGAAGTAGCCTATGAACTGGGCTACAGTGATCACACCTACTTCAGCCGTTTATTCTCCAAACTGGAAGACCAGTCTCCGTCGGAGTTCAGAAATCAACACCAATAACACAAACCACGAATAGTCCAATTAATTCCCCGAAACAGCTATCGGTATTTTCTTATTTTGCAACGTCCTTTGCAATAAAAATGATTTATGCCAAGCCTACCAAAATGGATCAATGACACAGTAGAAAATGTTTGGTCCTCAAAATTTAAAGAATGTACTGTTACTCATATAGAAAAAATTACGGAAGACCTTTGCCGTATACGTTTTGAAACAGATTTACAGGAAGTTCCCTATGAACCTGCCTACGCCATAGGAATAAGGATTAACGACCGGGATTTCCGGAATTATTCTCCTTATAATTTCAACAGGGAAGCAGGAACTTTTGATATTTTATTTCATCTTCATGACATTTCTGCCGCCGGAAGTCATTTTGTAACCCAATTGACTCAAGGAGATTCTGTAAAACTTCTAATGCCCAGAGGAAAACAGTTCTTTGCTCCTGATGCAAAAATTCATTTTTCTGTGGGAGATGAAACCTCTTTGGGAAGTTCTCTTTCCCTCAAAGAAGCTGTGGAGGAATGTGGATCTTCATTCATTTGTCTTCATGAACTGGAAGAATGTTCCGCTCTTGAGAAACTCAATTTATATGGTTATCACAGTCCTAAAAATAATACCATGAGAATGATTGAAGCTTTGAATGACTTTCTGAGAGAAGAAAAAGAAGCCATTTACAATGATGATGCTGTGTTCTACCTTACCGGAAACGGAGGAAGAATGTCTTTAATCAGGAAATTCCTTAAAGCCAGAGGTGTTTCTCCCAAATGTATAAAATCCCAGGCGTATTGGATTGAAGGGAAAAAGGGTCTGTAAAAAGGAGCAACAACAATATTTTCACTTTAACAATGAAACTTTATCCGGTAATAAAAACCGATTATTATCGGATAAAGTGATCATTTTCTGTATCCTAAATCTCGTGCAGGTTATTGCTGTTTCCTTCCTAATTTATTCACCTTCTTCAGCCATTGAGCCCGCTGTTCATCCTTAGAATTCCGGATTATGCCTATATAAGTGAGTGTAACAGGTTTTACGCCACAGTATTCCAGTATAGATTTTTTAAGCTGATTCACACTGGGTCGGCCAAAAAACAACCGATAATACCAACCCGGTTGATCTAATGTTGTAATGATATGTGCTGTTTTACCTTTTAAAAGTTTATCCCACCAGACAGAATTTTCCCGATATTTATAAGCCATTCCCGGTAAGAAAAGACGATCTATGAATCCTTTCATCAAGGCAGGAAATCCGCCCCACCAAACGGGATGCACCCAAACCAAATGATCTGCCCATTGAATAATTTTCCAGGCTTTCATCAAATCCGGCTCCAGTTCCATTCTTTTCTGGTATCCAAACTGCAGATTGGGATTGAAATTTAAATCTCTTATGACGATTTCTTTTACTTCTGCTCCCGTTTCTACTGCTCCCAACCGATACGCTTCCGCAAGACCAAAATTGAAGGAATCTTTATGGGGATGTCCGTTGATGATTGCTATTCTTTTCATTGTGTGACATTGATATTAATTGAATCATAAGCATGAAGCTGTGCCATTAAAGATAAAGGGTCGTGCAGCTGATGGCTGAAGTAGACCTTGTTTTCATGGGGATTCCTCAACAGCTCTTCCGTGTGCAAAACAGCCGATAAAGCAGTCAGCTCTGCCTGTCCTTTTAAACTCTGAAGGCTCAGTTTCTTTTGTCCGGATGGATCTTCCACAACAATTTCAAAAACAGACTGATCCCCGTTCCCACTGGAACCGAAAATCATTTTTCTCTCTTTTAAAGATAAAATATTGTAGATCCTCAGGGATTGAAATGCGCCCAGCAACCAGGTAATGAATTTTGAATTATAAGTCATTTTCACACTCACATCGGAAATTCTTTCCACCTTATTAAGAATATACAGATCAGGCACATCAAAATTATAAGCATTTCTCTTACCAATTCCAAAGGAAAAATTAAAAGCTTCCGTATCTAAAAAATGTCTGATAGAAACTGGCCTGTCGTTTTGATAATACACAAAAGGAACCGCTACATTTTCTGCCATAAAGTGAGCTGAACTCTCTCCTGCCAGATCTTTCACAGAATAGTATACAAAGAGCTTTACTTCATTGATATCCCCTGAATCTGAAAGGGCATTCACCAATCCTGGGACAATCCCGCCCATCCATCCTGAACTGAATACAATTCTGCTGTTCACGTCTGTTTTTCCGGCAATAGCATAAGCTTTTACCAAAGCCGGAGTAGGTTTTGTGATATCCAGATAATCTATTCGATGAGTAATCGCGAAACGAAGTATATGATCTTCTTTATCATTCACAGAAAGAATGATGAGGTTTATTTTTTTTTCTACAATAACCTTAAATGAGGAAGGATCTGTAACATCAATCCTTAGGTCCTTATCTGTTTTTCCTCCTTTTCTTCCACCAATAAAAACATTGATATGAGGATTTCTTGATTTGAGAATGCGGGAAATAGTTTTTCCTACCAATCCATTTCCTCCGATAATTAAAATATTCTGCTCCATAACTTTTTTTGACAAAAGTAAAGCGCTCCTATTTCAATGAGCAGGACAAATGTCTAAAAAGAAATTTCCTTTCTGATACGGCTTAAATGGCGTTGGGTAATTCCCAGATAAGAAGATAAATACTGCAGTGGAATATTCTGAATATAGTCAGGATGATTCTTTAATAATGTTTCATATCGTTGCGCTGCACTGTCTCTCTGAAGCTGAAAAAAACGTGTTTCAAGTTCAAGATATTCCTGCTCTGCAATGATCTTCAAAAATTTCGTCCAGCTGGTGCTGTTCTTTACCAACTCATCTACTGCTTCTTTTTTAAGAATAATCAGTTCTGCATTGGTAATAGCCTGCATACTTTCTTTACTGGGACAACCTGAAACAAATGATGAATAGGCAGCAATCATATGATTGGGAAATCTGAAGCAATAGGTCATGTCTTTTCCTTCATCTGAAGTATAAAAAGAACGGAAAATACCGGATTTCACCAATCCTACTTCTTTGCAAAGTTCTCCTTCCTGTATGAAATAATCATTTTTATTAACGAGTCTTAACTCGGAAAATTTCAGGAATTCTTCAATTTCATCTTCTGAAAACAGATTAAAGCTTCTAAAGTAATCATGTATCATTATTCTTCAAATTAAGTGCATTCTAATGAAACACGAAAATAGATAAAAGATGAATGCAACATGCTTTATAAACGCGAAGTTTTCATTTTTTCTAAGATTTTATTTTAAGTGAGCAAAGATGAGATCATTTTCATTGATCCTTTTTAAGCGAATGTATTGCCATACAAGTTTCAATTAATAGCAAAAAAAAATCATCTCAGGACGAGATGATCAACCGTTTTGAATTTACTTGAGTTATTTATGAAGATATGAATGATGTTTTGTTGTAACAAAGATAAGTCAGTCCCGGTTTTTATCCATCAGTGGAATCCCTAGAATTATATCCGTAAAAATACGGTTGTATAAAAAGAAAAGCCCTGCAGGAAATACCTTACAGGACTTTGGTTTATCTAACAATTCTTCTGTTTATTGTTTAGAATTCAAAATTTAAAGTAATGATTATCATCTACTTTCCATCCTGAACTTATCTTGATTAAAGAGGGCTTACCAATTGCAGGAACCATTCTTTAACTTCTCCATCTAAATGAGGAGCCAGCTTTTCTTCACAGGTTTTATGGTAACCATTCAGCCATGCAATTTCATTTTCTGAAAGAATTTCCTTCACTACAGTTTCTTTAAAGAATGGGCAGAATGTCAATGTTTCAAACTCATAGAATGTTCCGTGAATTGTTTTTTCTGCTTCTTTTACTGCGATCAGGTTTTCATGGCGAATTCCATAATGACCTTCAAGATAGTATCCAGGTTCGTTTGAACAAACCATTCCCGGAAGAAGTTCCTGAGGGTTCAGGTCTTTTCTGATGTTTTGTGGTCCTTCGTGTACATTCATGAAGCTTCCTACCCCATGTCCTGTTCCGTGGTTGAAGTCTTTACCTTCCATCCATAACGGAAGCCTTGCAATAGCATCAAGGTGTACCCCTTTTGTTCCTTTCGGGAATTTCACCATGGATAAACGGATCAATCCCTGTAATACCAATGTTGAATTTCTTTTAAACTCTTCTGAAGGTGTTCCTAAAGCAAAAGTTCTTGTAATATCTGTAGTTCCTTCAAGGTACTGACCTCCTGAGTCTACCAGGATTGTTTCCTCGTTGGTAACGTCTTTGCTTCCTTCTTTTTTGGCAGAATAATGCATGATTGCACCATTATCTTTATATCCTACGATAGATCCAAAGCTTTCTCCGACAAAATTTTCTCCTTCAGCACGGAAACCTCTCAGTTTTTCACCGATAGAATATTCATTCATTGCTTCTTTTCCAGCGTTGTGAGTTAACCAGTAAAGGAATTTCACCATCGCTACTCCATCTCTTACCATTACTGTTCTGAAACCTTCCAGCTCAGCTTCATTTTTCTGAGCTTTCATCAGATTTCCGGGAACCGGAGCTTTGATAAACTGATTGTCTGTTTTTAATGTTTCGAAAATCTGCTGGTTGCTGTTTGGAGAAACCAATACTTTTTCATTTTTGAAGGTCTTCAGGTAATTGTAGAATTCTTCGTACGGCATCATTTTCACAAAGGCATCATCCATTTGTTTTCTTGCTGCCACTTCCATTTTTTCCAATCCTGTGAACAATACCGCATCATTTTTAGTAATCACGATATATCCTAAAAATACAGGATTGCTGTCTACATCACTTCCTCTCAGGTTCAGTGTCCAGGCTACATCATCCAGACTTGAGATAATATGTACGGTAGCTTCCTGTTCTTCCATTTTCTGACGGATTGCAGAAATTTTATCGGATACCGATTTCCCTGCTCTTTCTACCGGATGTACAAAAATTGGGTTGGCAGATGGAGTTCCTCTTTCTTTCCAAACTTCTTTTAAAAGTGGAAAATCTACCAGCGTAATATTTTTTGAATTCAATTTTTGAGAAAGCAATTCCCAGTTTGCATTGGAAGCTGCCACAGCATTTACCGCCACTTTACCGCCGGAAGGAATCACTGAAATAATCCAGTCGATATAATTGGGAGTTCCTTCCATACCATCTTTGAAAAGGTCGATTCCTGAACCATCCAGCTCAATAGCAGCTTGAGTAAAGTATCTTCCGTCTGTCCAAAGCCCTGCTTTGTCATTGGTAACCACCACAAAACCAGCAGAACCTAGGAAACCTGACAGCCAAGCTCTCTCCTGCCATTCTTCAGGAAGGTATTCACTCATATGCGGGTCTGCAGAATATACTATAAATGCATCAACATTATTTTTCTGCATTTCTTCACGAAGTGCAGCAACTTTTTCCTTTGAAGTCATTATTTTTATTTTTAACCACCGAAAGTTACAAAAAATTTGATGTCTGAAGGGCAAATCTACTGCCTATTTTGCTTAATAATCTGTTATTTTTAATGGGCTTAAAAAAATCAAACCCTTAAACATATTCAATAAAAAAAATCATTTTCAAGTAAAAAAAACTACCACATTATCAAAATAATAAATTTTTGGAAGGATTATTGCTTCATTCTACTTCATGGAACAGCAAAACTACAATAACCACAGGAAATTTTATCCGCCACATCATTTTATTTATCTTCCATTGCTTATTATATTGGAGATTTTAGGAATTTACAAAATCTGGGATGATCCTGGAAATCAGCTGGTCTGGATACTATTTTCTGTTGTGATTTTTTTGCTTTTTTATCTGGCATTTATGACACGGCAGCATTATGCACTGGGACTTCAAAACCGGATGGTAATTCTGGAGTTTAAGCAGCGTTATTTCGAGATTTTCAATAAAAGATCTGATGAAACTGCTGAAAAACTGAGATTTGACCAGATTGCTGCCTTGAGATTTACCTATGATGATGAATTCAAAGAGCTTTTATACAGAGCGCTTCATGAAAACATCTCAGGAGACGAAATTAAAAGGTCTATCAAAAAATGGAGAGCTGACCGACTCAGAATCTAGCACACCCACAAAATATATACCTATGAAAAAATGGAGCTTTTACAGTATTACAATATTAATGTTGTTGACACTTACAAGTTGTGAAGCCGTAGAAACGATTTTTAAGGCAGGAATGTGGTGGGGAATAATCTTAGTCTGTGTAATAGTAGGGATTCTTTTACTGATTTTTTCGAAGGGTAAAAACTCTTAACCATGTTTTATGGAGAAGAATACAGATTTGGAGATCATTTCTCACCTTAAGCCTTCAAAAATTGTTAAAATAATGAAGGATCCGGAAGCTTCTGCAAAGGCGGTACATCTCGTATATACCACCGATGCAGAAACCGACGGAATTACCCGTAAGAAAACCGGAAACACATATTCCTATTATAAAGACGGCAAAAAGATAAAGAACAAGGAAGAAATTACCAGAATCAACAGTCTGGTTATTCCGCCTGCCTGGGAAAATGTATGGATCTGTGCTCTTGATAACGGCCACCTTCAGGCAACAGGCTTTGATGTCAAAAAAAGAAAACAATACCGCTACCATCCTCTTTGGAGCGCTTTAAGAAATCACACTAAATTTTACAGAATGCTTCAGTTCGGGTATGCGCTACCGGACATCCGGCTGCAAATAGAACAGGATCTGGTGCTGAGAAATTTTGAAAAACGAAAGATTCTGGCTTTAATTGTAAGCCTTATGCAAAGAACCAATATCCGTATTGGTAATAATGTATATGAAAAATTATATGGTTCTTTTGGCCTGACCACTTTAAAGGATAAACATGTAAAGGTAAACGGGCAGAAAATCATTTTTTCTTTTAAAGGAAAGAAAGGTATTATGCATCATATTGATCTCAAAAGTAAAAGGCTGGCGAGGCTGGTTCAGAAATGCAAGGATATTCCCGGAAAAGAGCTTTTCCAGTATTTTGATGATGAGGGAAATCGGCATTCCATAGATTCCGGAATGGTAAACGATTATATTAAAGAAATAAGCGGTGAGGATTTTACGGCAAAAGATTTCAGAACATGGTCCGGAACGGTAAGTGCTCTGATTGCTTTTAAAGAAATCGGGTATGCAGAAAATGATTCTCAGTATAAAAAGAAAGTAAAAGAAGCCCTGGATATCGTTGCAGAAAATCTGGGAAATACATCTGCTGTCTGTAGAAAATATTATGTTCATCCATTAGTCATCAATCTTTACGAGAACAATACCATCAAAAAATATCTTGATGAGCTGGAAGTTATTGAAGAAAATGACGGAAAAGCCGATCTGACAAAAGAGGAAAAGCTGGTGCTGAAAATTCTTGAAAACGAGAGAATGTAGGAAGTTTTCCAGTCAATAGTGAATGGCGAATTTGCTTCGCAGTGAATTTTTTATTCTGTACTTCATCAACCCATTGACTATTCACTTGCGCAGCAAAAATTGACCATTGACATTCAATTATATTCTTTATATCAAACCGAAATCCTGTTGTTGTTCAAAAACTGAACTCTGTATTCCTTTGGCGTAATGCCTGCAATTTTTTTGAAAAGCTGTGTAAAATGGGAGGCGGTATGAAAATTCAATTCGTAAGCTATCTCCGCAATGTCTTTACTGGAGTGCAGTAATGCTTTACTGTAATTGATATCAATCTCGTTGATCCACTGTTTTGGGGATTTCTGAGTAACTCCTTTCACACATTTATTCAGATAACTTTCCGTTACCGACAGTTTATCAGCATAAAAAGCCACTCTCTTTTCTCCTACATGATATTTGAACAGAAGATCCCGGAACTGAAGGGACAGCTCCATTGGCCGTGTGGCAGATTTATGATGGGTATCAGAATCTGTACTCAGCATTTTGATTAAAATAAGATGAAGCATGGTAACTACAACGTCATTGACATTGAGGTTATTCAGCCATAGTTCCTGCTCCATGATCGGGAGAAGCTGGGTAATCGTTCCATAGGTCAGGCTGTCAAGATTCAAAAAAGGAGTCATGAAAAAAATACTGCTCTTATGCTTAGGCAGTTCCTGTTCAGACAGAATATTATTTTCATAGGCAAGGAAGAAACCTTCAATATCGTCTGATAATTCAACCGTAGCCGTGATGGTTCCCTGTTTAATAAAGATTACACCTCCTTTTTCAGCGTGGTATTCTTTATTTTCAAGATACTGTCTGATATGTCCATTGGTCACGAAAATAATAAAATTGAACGTTGTACGGTACGGAATGACCGGCATGAGAATACCTTTAAGATAATTTTCTATCCGATACAGCTGTATATCAGCATTATTGGCTAATATCTTATCCGTAATATTCGGGAGAAAAAGCTTTTTATATTGAAAATTGGATAAAACTTCCATAGTGAATTGATTATTACAAATTTAATACTGAAAATTGAATATTTGGATGTTTTTGTAATTTGTACAATGTCGGGTGTAAAATGTATAATGTATAAGAGTAACATTATTTGAACAATCGCTTTTTTTTATTTTAAAATATTCAACAAACAATTGCCAGCGCCACATTATACATTATACATTATACATTATACATTATACATTATACATCAGAATTTATAGTACACTCCTACTCTCACTCCAAAAGGACTTCCCGGAGTATACGTAAGGTCTGTAATAGGTTCTGCTTCCCCTTTCAACTGGGTTTCTGTGGCAAACTGAGCTTCGTTCCATTTTACATTGAAAAGATTGTTCAGCTGCACATTAGCGCCCCATGTCTGACGGTTATAAGAAAGCATCAGGTCATTCACAAAATAAGCTTTGGTTCTGATGCTGTTATCTTCCACAGCAGGTCTTGCTCCCAAATATCGGTACTGCAGCCCTAAAGAAAATCCATGCAGGAAATCCCAGTTTACAGATCCTGTACTGGTTACTACGGGAGCCAGCGGCACATAATCCTGTCCTTTTTCTTCTTCAGTAAATCTTGCATGGGAATAGTTGATGTCCGCATTCAGATAGAAGTTTTCCAATGGCTGAAAACGAACTCCAAGATCGGCCCCGAAACGTCTTGATTTTCCGGAAGGCTCTACTACGGCATCATCTCCTACATACACAAATTCCTGCTGAAGATCCATATACCACAATGCCGGAGTAATAATCAGTGATTTGAATGGATGTAATCTTACTCCGAAGTCTGCGCCAATAGAGTACGGAAGTGTATTTTCATTTTTATTGGGAACTACCACTCTCAGGTCATTGGAGTGAAAGCCCATTCCTGTTTTCAGGAACCACATTACGTTATCATTCTGGGCATAGGAGAAATTAAGTTTAGGGCTCAGTCTTGTCGCTTCTTTTGACTGTCCGGAAGGCAATTGTTCCGCATCCAGCAGGTTATGCATATTAAAAATAAAATGATCTACTCTCAAAGCCGGATTAATTGTCCATTTCCCTGTTTTCCAAACCAATCCGGAATAAGCATGAAGATTGGTTTCTGTTCCTGTTACATCCGACAATCGGTCTAACAGAAGATCTCTGTGATACACATGGTTAAGCTGCAGGGTATTAATATCATCATTTCTTAATCCAATTCCTGAAGTCCAGTTTAAAGAACTGTTGGCGAATGAAAAAGTCTTGATGTATTTTACTTCAGCTCCGTAAATATTTCTTCCGTCCGTCTGCTGAATCTCGTCTCCATGCTCTTTATCTTTTAAATTAAAGGTAAAATCAGAATACAGATTGAAATTATATTTTGAATAGAAAGCCATGGCATCAATCTGTTCGGAAGGAGAAATAATATGTTTAAAATTCATCTGAAGGTTTGTTCTGGAAGTTTTTCCGCCTTCTGTAGGATCAATACTTCCCCATCGTCCGATGATTCCTTCATCTACAGCACGTTCGGGAATTTGTCCGGAAGCATTCCAGGAGGAATTAAATGTTGAGAACTGGATATTGAAATAGTCTTTATCCGTAAGCCACTGGTTGTATTTTCCGAAGATATTGACTCTGTTAAAATTCTGTTTTACATCAAAAGGACCGTCTGTATAATTGTACTCTGCTGCGATATAGGCATTTTTTCTCCCCAGATCATCATGCAGAATATTGAACATTCCCAATACTCTTTTTGAATTGAATGAACCTCCTTCCAGTTTAATCATACTGTTTTTCAAACCATTGTACGTCTGAAAATCTACGTATCCAGCTGTATTAAAGTCTCCACGATCCATGTAATAGGCTCCTTTTCCGAAATCAATATTATTAACGGTTTCAGGAATCACAAAATGTAAGTCTGAATATCCCTGACCATGGGCATGAGAGACGATATTCACAGGCATTCCGTCTACATTTACGCTTACATCGGTACCGTGATCGGCATCAAATCCTCTTAGAAAAAGCTGTTCAGCCTTTCCACCTCCGGCATGCTGCGCAATAAACAATCCCGGAACTTTTCTCAACAAATCCTGCGCTGAATTTACCGGAAATTTGTTCAGATCAACCTTTGTAATAGCAGATAAAAACGAACTGTGATTAATGGCTACTTCAGAAATCTGAAAAGGTTTATGTTGTAAAAAAATAACTTTATTTTTATCATCATTGTTGGCCACCACCCATTTTACCTCATCGTATCCCTGACGGCTGATCACAAGGGTATCAGGAAGGGATTTTACAGGAATAGCAAATGTTCCGTCTGTTCCTGTGTGAGTATGGCTGTTTCCGTGGTCATATTTTACCAAAGCATCTGCAATAGGAAATTTGTCATCTGCATCTTTTATTAGCAACTGTTTTTCTGCTTCCTGCGCCATTATTTTTCCACTGAATGCCATGACCAGAAATACTGCGGCTATTTTCGTTATTTTCATTTTTTTAGTTTAATTATATTTAAATTTTAGAAGTTAGAAACCAGAGGTTAGAGGAATATCAATAGTGAATTTTGCTTCGCAAGTGAATGGTCAATCATCGTGAAAAAAACTTTAAACCTCAAACCTTAAACTTTAAACTTTGAACATTGAACTGTCTCACTCTCAAACCCTCCAACTCTAAGACTCTCTCACTCTTTATTTTTTTGCTTTAATAAATACTTTCTGAATTAAAAGCGTAATCCAGGTTCCGGCTACAAATGGGAATGTAAATACACCACCCACTCTATCCAGACAGTGATTATCAATTAAAAGATCATCAATAGCAATGGTTAAAAGAACGGCAATCAGTACCCACAGACCATCTGTTTTCTTTACTCCGGAGAAAACAATTGCGGAAAGCACGGCATTAAATCCAAATAATCCCATGTGAATTTCTTTGATAGGTTCTCCATTCAACTGAGATAATCCTGCTCCCAGTATAGAAGCTGCCAATCCATATAAAGCCGCTATCGGAGAACTTATGAAAACAGCCAGGAAGAAAATCATTCCTGAAAGTATTCCTCCCTGAAATATTACTTCTCCAAAACCATTGGTACAAGCAAGAAAATCATCATATTCTGTAGGAATAACTTCACTGCTTAACATCGCAGAAGGCGGAATATGAGTAAAATGATGCAGCGTGAATACCAATACCCATGTGATAATGATAAATGGAAAAGTAAATACCGGAATTTTCTTTTGGATAAAGAAATGCTGAATAACAGCCGCCAATGCACCTCCCAATACGATAAGAATCCAGATTAAGAATGTTGTCTGAAACAAAAAGGACAATGCTACTCCCACAAGGGCTGCACTGAAGCCGTAAAGCCCTGCATTGATTTCAGATTTGGCATAGCTAAGTTTCATCGCCGTAAAAGTTCCGGCCGCTGTGGAAAGTAGTACTGCAACTCCACACTGCCAGCTTCCCATAAAAATTCCTATAAGAAACAAAAGGCCTGTCCATCGGTTTTCCTGGAGCATAATCTGCCCGATTCCTTTTAAAACATTATCGATAAAGGGTAGTTTTTTGAAAAATTCGTCCATAGTTTTTTTTGTATAATGTATTTTGTACAATGTAAAATGTATTGATGATTTGAAGTTAATAGCTGGAGGTTGGAAGCTGGGAGCTGAAAGTAGGACTTTACCCTAAAGCTCTCACTCACTCTTACCCTCAAACCCTTTCATTCGAATCCCGAAACTCGTTTACCATCCAAGAAAGACCATTCCGACACCGCAAACGGTTACTACTGCTCCGCTTACCACTCCCATATACCTTTCCAGTTTTTCAGTGTTGAATAATGTTGAGTAGCCATAGCGTCCCAAAAGAACCATTCCAAGCATTGTCAGGACTGTAGTTGCCGTAAACGAAATAACCAGAACAGCAATTTCAGACATGGAATGTTTTACTCCTGAATAAAATAATAAAGGAATAAGAGGCTCACTGGGTCCCATCACGAAAATCATAAAAAGCACAAGCGGAGTTACTTTTATTCTTTTTTGAGGCATTACCACTTCGCTATGATTATGTTCGTATACATAAACGTCATCTCCCATCACATCAAAATGTTTGTGAGGTTTGTTTCTGATGGCCTGAATGAGACCATATACCAGATAAACTCCTCCAAAGATCAGCAATGCCCATCCTGAAAAGTTCCCTCTGATATCCTGAAACCATGAGATTTTATTCAGCTGCCATCCGAGAAAAACTCCGATAAAACCCAAGATCAGAGAGCTCAGCACATGTCCAAATCCACAGACAACCGTTAATATTGCGGTTTTCATTCCGCTCCATTTTTTGGATTTTGAGATCACGATGAATGGCAAATAATGATCAGGCCCTGAAGCTGTATGTATAAAGCTTATTGAAACAGCACTTAAAAGAAGTGCCCAAACTGTACTATCCATTTTTATTAATTCTGTTATTTCAGATTTTTTATTAAGTTTTGGCTAAAGCCAATGGAAGATTTCTTTTTATTAAGTGGGCTAAAGCCCACTTCTATTGAATATGCTTCTCGCAAATTTTGTAAATGAATCAGTATGAAGATTCTTTTACTCCAACGACCAAAGGATTTCCTGAATATGAAGGAAAAAGTTGTACATCAGTTCTCCGCCATGTCCCAAAGCTCTTACTACAAAACCATTATCTTCCATAGCGGAAACACCCACTTCCATTTCTTCATGATGTTGTGTTGCGGCTTCAACAATCTCCTCAATCAATCCGGTTTTATCTACATTTTCTTTCGTACTGTAAAAAATAAGGGTTCCTTGGTGGGTATATTGTTCCAGATTTCCGATGCTGTTGATGGGGATCATATCAGGCTGGATCAGGACATTATCTTTCACTACCAGTTTATTGTTGTGGTAGATTTCCATCACATTCTGAAAACGCTTCAGTTTAAAAACTTCTCCATAATGTTTCCTTCCACAGGTAATGATCTCACTGATGATGATCTGACTGTTTTTCCCCATATGAATATTCGCTTTACTTTTAAAGTTGGAATCCTCATGCGGAACGATAGGATGCGGAACATAAGCAAAAGAAGTTTCATCTTCCATTGAAACATTCAGTTCCTGACGCGCTTCATCCTTCATATTGAAAAGCCTTTGATAGGATTGTGACTGTAACTGAAGGGCAGCTCCTTTTTCAATGGCAACGTCTAAATGGTAATGATCTCCATCCAGAATTCCCGGAGAGGAGCTCATCACCATCTGATAGAGCTTTTTGTCACTTTTTCGCTGTCCTACAGAAACTACTCTGAAAGGAAGTGAGACATAAAGGTCTTTCACATAGGATTCTCCTCCCTTGAATCCTGCAATAATTTTTAAACGACTATCCATTTATCTTACTAAGTTCGGTTCTTCAACTTCTTCTAAAAGAGCATATTTTTTGATCCAACCGATTACTTTATCCAATCCTTCATCTGTTTTAAGATTGGTGAATACAAAAGGATTTCCTTTTCGCATTCTTCTGGCATCATTTTCCATCACTTCAAGGCTGGCTCCTACGTAAGGCGCAAGGTCTATTTTATTGATAATCAAAAGGTCTGATCTTGTGATACCAGGTCCTCCTTTTCTAGGAATTTTCTCTCCTTCCGCTACATCGATAATAAAGATGGTAACGTCAGCAAGGTCCGGGCTGAATGTCGCTGAAAGATTGTCACCTCCGCTTTCAATTAAAACGAGTTCAATTTCCGGGAAACGTGCTGCCAGTTCATCTACTGCTTCAAGGTTCATACTTGCATCTTCACGGATAGCAGTGTGGGGGCAGCCTCCTGTTTCTACTCCAATAATTCTGTCGTGGGGAAGAAGACTGTTTTTCGCCATAAATTCAGCGTCTTCTTTGGTATAAATATCATTGGTAATTACTCCAAGGTCATACTTACCAAATAATTTTCTGCTTAAACGTTCTAATAGTGCAGTTTTTCCTGAACCTACAGGTCCTGCAACTCCTACTTTTATGTATTTTCTATTTTCCATTTTTTTTTTATTTTTTTTAACGCTAAGAGCGCAAAGTTTTTTTTGATTGAGAATATTTTACGATCGCAAAGGCGATTCACTCAGCAGAGGGCGATTCATCAATTTGCTCTTTTATCTTTTATCTTTTAGGACATATAAAGTCTTGAATACAGTCTTTCATGCTGCATACACCTGATATCAAAGGCGGTGTTGCAAAGTCCCACCATATCCCTGTCCAGCTCCATTGTTTCCCATACTGTTTTTTCCATTACGGGATATAGTGAGAATAAAATATCTTGTCCATCCAGCTGTCCGAGAGGAACAAGCTTTACCGCATTGGTGATCATTCCTGCAACAGAGGTGTAATAGAATCCCAAAAGAGCTTCATACAAAGGAATCTTCATTAAATAAGCATACACTCCAAATACAATACAGTAATGAGAATTGGCTTCTTTATTCTGAACTGCTTTTTCAAAAGCCTCCATAAAAGGGAAACTTTCCCGTCTTTTGAAAATCTTGATCAGTCTGAGCCCTAATTTCTGACTGGCCTGGCGAATTTCTTTCGGGCATTTTATGGCATTGCATTCATTATCGAGAAGTATCAATGTTTCTAAATCTCCTTTTTCTGCAGCTTTATAGGCCAGTTTTACAAAAGCTCCGTCATTGAATTTAAGATTGTACTGAAGCATATTCTGCACAAACTCTTTTGCCGTATCTGCATTATGTACAATTCTTTCCTGAACATACGTTTCAAGTCCGTTGGAATGGGTATATCCTCCGATGGGAAGTGTAGGATCTGCAAGATGAAGCAGTCCCGACAGGAAGTTTATGTTATTCATCTTTTGGGGCGGCCATTTTTAGGATTTTTGTGAAGATTGTTGAACCCAGACTTCCGTGTCCATGAGGTTCTACGTTCGATTTAAGAAGATTCAACAGTTTCGCAGATTGCTTTTCCGGTCTGAAACCACTTGCTTCCAACCATCTGAACATGGGCATTTCAAAAGGGAGCAATACTTTATCATTCTGAATGAAAAGCGGAATATGTTTGTTTCCGATCTCATAGCACACAGTACCCATTTCCAACAGTGAAGCGGGTGACATCACAATCGCTTCTGTTTCCAGAACATTGATTGCTATTATTTTTTCTGCATCCTCAAAAAGAATATCTCCTTCACGCAAACGCTGTCCCTCTCTTAGAAACTTGATCGCAATGTCAGTTCCTTTTCTGGTTTTTTTACGCTGAATTCTTTTGGTGGTTTCAAACCATTCCAAATCGAGATAGTCTATGGTTTTATCTGAAGAATTTTCAGAGAGATTGCCTATGATTTGATTAATTATCATTTTTAGATTTTTTTCTGAAGTCTAAGTTTTTGGAAATGCCTACCCCGAATGTTGAACCGCTGATTCCTGCTACATAGCTTTTTGTCCAGCCTTCTTCTTTCGTTTTGGTTTGCAGCATTGAAAGCTCAGCAAATTTGAATTTCAATGCCCAGCCTCCACCCAGCAAAATCCCGATCAAAGGATAGGCACGAAGACGGAATCCATTAAAGTTCTGCATGGCATCAGCAGCCGTTGAAAGTTGCTGTCCCCAGACATAATGAGCATCCACCTGCCCAATTAATACAAAGTATTTCCCAAGCATTACTGACGGACTGTACCAGAGGCCGGCCTCATTTTGCTTATAAACAACGTTATGGTCTACCGTATTCTGTGAGTAGGCATAGTTGACTCCAATAAGATCATTATTATTGATGAAGTATCCTACTCCAAGCGGTGCGCTTGAAACTGTACTGCTGCTGCTTGATGGTGTTGTAATTTTAGAATAATCTAATGAACCGTACACCATAAACTGCCCTTTGGGTCCATCTTCATCACTTTTAAGCCTGTGCCCGCCAAGAAACTGAGCGTTCAGATTTCCTGAAAGCACAGACATTCCGGCTACAGCAAGAGAAAAAACTGTTTTATTTAAATATTTCATTCTACACTTAGTTCTATAATTGTTTTACAATATGATCTGATAATTTTTTTTTGTTGTTAAATAAACCTAACAGGTTTTTGAAACCTGTTAGGTTTTATTCATAAAATTTATCTTAGAACAAGAAATACAGCTGTGTTAAAGGAAGTGTTTCTGCCGGTTCACAAGTGATGTATTCACCATCTACCGTCACTTTGTAGTTTTCAGGATTCACTTCAATCAGAGGAGTCTTATCGTTATGGATAAGGTCTTTTTTGGAAATATTTCTACAGTTTTTCACCGGAAGAATCATTTTCTCCAATTTGTAAGAAGCAATAGTTCCGTTGTCGATAGAGATCTGAGAAACAAAATTGGCACAAGTCCCAAACTTAGCTTTTCCATGAGCTCCAAACATATTTCTGTAAATAATAGGCTGAGGCGTAGGAATGGATGCATTCGGATCTCCCATTTTAGCAGCAATTACAAATCCGCCTTTTACAATCATTTCCGGCTTTGCTCCAAATAATGCAGGTTTCCAGATGACCAAATCTGCCAATTTCCCTTCTTCAATTGATCCTACATATTCTGAAATACCGTGTGCAATAGCTGGGTTGATGGTATATTTAGCTACATATCTTTTAGCACGGTAATTGTCATTCTCTGTATTTTGGTCTTCTTCCAGAGCACCTCTCTGCTCCTTCATTTTACTTGCCGTCTGCCAGGTTCTTGTAATCACTTCTCCGGGTCTTCCCATCGCCTGGGAATCCGAACTCATGATGCTGAAAACACCCATATCATGAAGAATATCTTCTGCGGCAATGGTTTCAGGACGGATACGAGAGTCTGCAAACGCCACATCTTCAGGAATATTTTTACTCAAATGGTGGCATACCATCAGCATATCCAAATGCTCATCAATGGTATTAACTGTGTAAGGACGTGTAGGGTTTGTAGAAGCCGGCAATACGTTTGGATACATGGCAGCTTTAATAATATCCGGAGCGTGACCTCCACCTGCTCCTTCAGTGTGGAAAGTGTGAATTACCCTTCCGTTGATTGCTCTCATGGTATCTTCAAGAAATCCTCCTTCATTCAGAGTATCGGTGTGGATGGCCACCTGAACGTCATATTTATCCGCTACTTTCAATGCTGCATCAATGGTTGCAGGAGTTGCTCCCCAGTCTTCGTGGATTTTTACTCCTAAAGCACCTGCTTCTACCTGCTCTTCAATAGGTTCCTCTGCCGAACAGTTCCCTTTCCCGAAAAATCCAAGGTTCATAGGATATTCTTCAGCGGCTTCAAGCATTTTCTGCATATTGAATCTTCCCGGAGTAACGGTTGTAGCATTCGTTCCATCATTTGGACCTGTACCTCCGCCAATCATTGTTGTGATTCCACTATATAAAGAAGTTTCAATCTGCTGAGGGCAGATGTAGTGAATGTGGGTGTCAATTCCTCCTGCTGTTACGATATACCCTTTTCCACCATGAACTTCCGTGGAAGCTCCAATAATCATATTGGGAGTCACTCCGTCCATTGTATCGGGGTTACCTGCTTTTCCGATTCCTACAATTTTTCCGTCTTTGATTCCGATATCTCCTTTTACAATTCCCCAGTGGTCAATAATTACGGCTCCTGTGATACAAAGATCCAAAACACCTTCATCTCTTTTAGCAGTAACATTCTGTCCCATTCCGTCGCGGACTGTTTTTCCTCCTCCGAAAACGGCTTCGTCTCCGTAGTGCGTGAAATCTTTTTCAATTTCAATAATAATTTCAGTATCTCCCAGTCTAATTTTGTCTCCGGCTGTAGGACCTAATATATTGGCGTATTGTTTTCTGTCTACCTGTAAGCTCATCTTAGTGATTTTTAAAGTTTAACTCTTCAACTTTTGCAAGGCTTGCTTTTTTCTGTTCTTCAGAATCCACCTGTCCATCGACAAGATTGTTGAAACCCATTGCTTTTTTAATTCCTCCTATTTCGACCAATTCCACCTCTTTTTCTTCTCCCGGCTCAAATCGAACGGCAGTGCTTGCTACAATATTCAGTCTCTTTCCGAAAGCTTTTTCACGGTCAAAACTCATGGCTTTATTAACTTCGAAAAAATGGAAGTGTGAACCTACCTGAATAGGGCGGTCTCCTGTATTTGTTACTTTTATTTTTACAGTTTCTCTGCCTTCATTACAGATAATTGTACCTTCTTTTACAAAAATTTCTCCTGGTATCATAATCGGTAGGTATTAACGGATTGGATTGTGTACGGTTACAAGTTTAGTCCCATCCGGGAAAGTGGCTTCAATCTGAACATCGTGGATCATTTCTGCCACGCCAGGCATTACATCCTCTTTAGTAAGAAGATGAGCGCCTTCCTGCATCAATTCGGCTACTTTTTTTCCATCTCTTGCTCCTTCAAGCAAAAAATGGCTGATGAGTGCTATGGATTCCGGATAGTTTAATTTAAGGCCTCTTGCCTTTCTTTTTAGAGCGAGCTCGCCTGCCAGAAATAGCATAAGCTTCTCCGTTTCTCTCGGTGTTAAGTGCATAATATTTTTATTTAAAATTGGACAAACAGAATCCCGTTCACCTTTCTGCAAAGGCAAATAGAAATGTTCAAAAATGTAAAATGGGAATGATTTTTATGGACTTGTATTGACATGAATACAAATCATAACGGATCATTAAAATTTTAAAAAGGAATTAGCAGCGTGCTATCTGCAGGGAATGATACAGAATGTATCTTGGTTCGGTAATATAAATACGGGTTTGAACGGCCGCAACACGTGTATTGTAAGTATAATCTGCAAAGAAATAGTGTAACCACTGCTGTGCAAGTATCGAATAGTCAAATTTCACTTTCTCCCAGTCGTTGGAATCCTGTACATCCTGTGCATCTGAAAAGCTATACATTTCAGGCTGGGTCTGCTGATCAGATTTCTGCTGGAGGAGATGAATTTTTGAAAGAATATCAGAGTATGGTTGAGTTTTCCCTGTATGTGCAAAAAGACCTGCACACAATGCTGAGAAAAATATCACAAAAGAGAAAAATAAGACTCTTTTTTTCATACTGTTAATAATGGTGTAAAATTAGAACAATCTTAAAACCCAGGCTATCAAAAAAATTATTTAAAATGTTCAAAATCGCAACAAATGCAATTTTATATATTTTTAACATTCCATTACAAATCCCTTATTTACAACACGTAAGCACTATTTACAAACTATGACAAATATTTAATTGTCCTCATTCCCATAATTCTGATTGTTCATCTTATCTTTTCCTTCTATTTAAGAAATCGAATAAATACATCTTGTATTCTCAATTTCATATGTTAAAAAACCATTATCCATTAATGATTATTCAATAATCAAGTTTATTCCATAAAAGCAGGCGGTATTTTTTTCTTTCCTTATAATTATCGTAAATTTGTATACACATCTTATTTAATTTAATAAAATAATAAAACGTAATATGTCAAAAGCAATTTCGCAAGTACCATTAGCGGTAAACGAGCCGGTAAATTCTTATGAACCGGGATCTCCGGAAGTTAAAAGCCTTATCGACACTTATAAAAAAATGTGGGCTGAAAAGGTAGAAATCCCAATGATCATCAACGGAAAAGAAGTAAAAACGGATACAAAAGTACAGCTTCAGTCTCCACAGGATCATGCTCATGATTTTGGATTCTACTATCAGGGTGGTATGCAGCATGTGGATGACGCTATCAACGCGGCATTGGCAGCTAAAAAAGAATGGAATGAACTAGGCTGGGAACAGCGTGCAGCAATTTTCTTAAAGGCAGCTGATCTTTTGGCTGGTCCTTACAGAGATGTGATCAACGCTGCAACAATGATCGGACAGTCTAAAAACGTACACCAGGCTGAAATTGATGCAGCTTGTGAGTTCATCGACTTCTTAAGATTCAACGTTGAGTTCATGACAGAAATGTATTCTGAGCAGCCGGTTTCTGACAATGGAATCTGGAACCGCGTTGAATACAGACCATTAGAAGGATTCTGTTTTGCCGTAACTCCGTTCAACTTTACAGCAATTTCCGGAAACCTTCCGACTTGTATGGCAATGTTAGGAAATGTAGTGGTTTGGAAACCTTCTGACAAGCAGGTATATTCTGCAAAAGTAATCATGGATGTATTAACAGAAGCGGGTCTTCCTGCCGGGGTTATCAACATGATCTTTACGGATGGAAAAGAAACTGCTGAGAAAGTATTGGCTCACCGTGATTTTGCAGGTCTTCACTTCACAGGTTCTACAAAAGTATTCCAGGGAATGTGGAAAATGATCGGAGACAATATCCACAACTACAGAACATATCCAAGAATCGTTGGAGAAACTGGTGGTAAAGATTTTGTAATCGCTCACCCGTCTGCTAACGTAGAAGCTGTAGCAACTGCATTGGTAAGAGGTGCTTTCGAATATCAGGGACAAAAATGTTCTGCTGCTTCAAGAGCGTATGTACCTAAGTCTCTTTGGGCTGATGTGAAAAAAGTAATGGAAACTCAGATGAACTCTATTAAAGTAGGTTCTCCAGAAGATACTTCAAACTTCGTAAACGCTGTAATTGATAAAAATTCTTTCGAAAAATGTAAAGGATACATCGACAGAGCAAATGCTTCCGGTGAAGCTGCTGTAGCAATCGGTGGAAAAGTTGACGATTCTAAAGGATGGTTTGTACACCCAACAGTAATCGAAACTACAAATCCTCACTACGAAAGTATGGTAGAAGAGATCTTTGGCCCAATCTTATCGATCTACGTATATGAAGATCAGGACTGGAAAGAAACACTAAAACTTGTAGATTCTACTTCTCCTTATTCATTGACTGGTTCTGTATTCTCACAAGACCGTTACGCAATTAATGAAGCTTTTAAAGCTTTAGAAAATGCATCCGGTAACTTCTACATCAACGATAAACCAACTGGTGCCGTAGTAGGACAACAGCCTTTCGGTGGTGGTAGAGCTTCAGGAACTAATGATAAAGCAGGTTCTAAAATGAATCTTCTAAGATGGACCTCTGTAAGAAGCGTAAAAGAAACGTTTGTTTCTCCAAAAAACTACAAATATCCATATTTAGGGTAGTTCATAAGTAATAAGTAATAGGTAATGAGCAATGATTGCCTGTTCTTTATATACAGCCTCGGAATTTCGGTTTCGGGGCTTTTTTTATGGAGGTGCGTGTTTCGGGGTACGAGGATTCGGGTTCAAGGTTCAAGGTTTAAAGTTTAGAGTTTAGAGTTTAAGGTTACTGGCAGTTAACAAAGTACTTTCATTTCCATAACACACTCCCATCCCTAGCTCCTAACTCCTAACTCCTATTCCCTATTCCCTATTCCCTATTCCCTATTCCCTATTCCCTATTCCCTGCTACCTGCTACCTACTACCTAACATCTTTTAACAAACTTTACCGATATTTTACGATTTCCCAGGTACTGTTAGGAATAATTATTGATTTTTTTGTTACTACACCCCAAAATAGAAGAATATGAAAAAGTTATTGTTAACAGCCGTTGGAATAGGAATATTTGCAGTGAGCTGTGGAACCAAAGAATCGACAATGTCAACCAGTAGCCGGGATTCAGCAACAGTAGGTAATACGCAGAAAAGTATACCTCCTACAACGACTGATACCATGACTACAAAAATGACGAATCCTGACAGTATCAAGATAAAAAAGGATTCTATGGCAACGTCTCCTGTCAAATAGTATTTATATAACATTCGATCTAAAAATGGAAAATCTGCAGATGAAAGCTCTGCAGATTTTTTTTATTGAATAACCAGAAATGTTGAAGTTATCATCAAGTTTTAGCTTTGAAGGACTATTATTTAGGTTTGGGCTAAAGCCGATGATGATATATTATTTTTAAAGGTGGGTTAAAACCCACCCCTATTGAATTTTAATAACAACATCTTTTATCTTTTATCTTTTATCTTTTATCTTTTATCTTTTATCTTTTATCTTTTATCTTTTAATTAAATCCTTATATTTGATTACCATCAACAATCAAAATTAACTATTATGAAAAAATTATGGATAGGAGCTGTTCTTGGACTTCTTTTCCTTGGAAGTTGTGCTCAAAACAAAGAAAAAAGAGAGGAATATAAAGAAGCCCACAATAAAGATTCTTTAAGAAATAAAATGGGAGATTCTGCTGTGGCCAACTCCATCCCTTCACCCACAACCTCTGATACTTCAAAAGTAAAAACCGACAGTACAAAAGTTAAATAAAATCACAAATCCACAGAAATCTGTGGATTTGCACTTAAAAAAACTTGACTGAAAAAAAACCGGGCAATCAACCCCGATTATAATATATGGTTCATATTCCTGATCAGAAGAATATTTTCCTTAAAAGCTAAAAAAAGGGAATTGCAGTTTGGGCTTACTCTTATCTTGAAAGAAGAAAATAAAAATGATAAGCTGCAGCAGAATTACATCATGTCCCGTGAAACTGACGCAAAGATATACCAGCAAAGCTTTTCTTTAAAATAATAGGTTGTTCATTTTCGTGAAAATGGTAAGGTAGAATTAAAAAAACAAGCTGTTTTTAATCATTTTCGGGAAAATGGACATTTTTGTCTGATTGATTTTCAGTATCCAGATATTTGATATAGGCTGATGGAGAATAGTCTGTAACCGCTTTAAAGACAGCAGCAAATTTACTGTGTGAAGAGAATCCGCACTCATCGGCAAGAATACTTATTTTATATTGACGGTACTTTTCATCATTGATTAATTTGTCTACAATATAATTGATTCTTAGACGATTGACATACGTTTTAAAGTCCGCACTTTTATGCTGATTGATAACATAAGACAGATATTTTGTATTGGTATTCAATTCACCGGCAAGAAAAGAAAGGGACATTCCTTTGTTGTTATAAAGATCACCTTTTTCAAAATCTTCAAGAAGTTCAAGCAACTTTGATTCAGTTTCGGAAGTCATCAGGGAATCATTCCGTCTGCGGTCTGCTTCAGAGTCTTTTTCATCAATTTCTTCCACAGATATATTGGAAAACTCAGCACCATCGGATTGTTGTAAAGAATACTGAGTTCTGTTACTGATCATATTTAACTGAGCTCTTATAATATTTCTGAACTTTGAACGCTGTTTTTTCTGCTTTGCCCTGAATACAACAAGTAAAACAACAAGCGAAGTAAACAGAATGATAATGGCCGCATTTTTTACCAGATTCATCTGCCCTCCTTTTTTACTGTTTTTTCCTTTCAGCATCTCTCCCCCTTTTGCAGCAAAACTTTGATTACGGGCTGCAATGCTGTCATAAGCACGTATATATTTCACAGCATATAATGAAGCTTTAAAATTGTCTCCAATTCCTTCATAGTAATCATTAATATTGGAATAAACGGCTTTTTTAAGTTTAAGACTTCGGGATGTGTCTGCAATTTTTTCTGCTTTTTTAAGATACAGCTCAGCATCCTTCCAGTTTTTCTGCTTCAGGCGGATACCTCCGAGCCCGTTATAAACCAGCCCCATTGTACAGCTGCCATTTTTAAGGAGTCCTTCCGCTTTTCGATAGTAATCTTCGGAAACAGAATAATCATTAAGTTTGAAATAGACCTCTCCCAACAGCTGATATGAAGCTGCTGCCGTTCTGCTTTCGTTATAGCTGTTTATTTTTTCAAAATATTTCAGAGAGGATTCAATATGCCGTATCGCATTGGGATAATTCCCCAGTTCCATCTCGTAGAAAGCCATTTCCTGATTCAGGAGCCCTGCGGCTTCATTACTTTTTTGAAAATCGGTAATCCGTCCGGAAGCCTCCAGCCCTTTTATAATATATTTTTTGGATCTTTCGTATAACCCTACCTGTCTATATTGCCTCGCAAGTAATCTGGTCACCACGGCCATCCATTCCGGATCATTCATCTGATTGATTACCGAATGGGCATTTTCACTGAAACAGATTGCTTTTTTAAGTTCTCCTGCATGATGATATAGCTCAGAAGAAAGAACAAGACATTTGATCTTCTCTGAAGATGTTTGTGCCCTCATATAGAGAGAATCTGCGGTTTTGATGGCTTTGGGTAAATCCTTATAGGCTGTAACAGAAGAAGTCTTCTCACAGATAAGGTCAAAGTTATTTTTTTTCTGAGCGAATATGGGGACTGCTGTTGCCAGCAAAAACAAAAATTTCAGAAGACTTTTAGGCATAAAAAAACAAATTATTATTTTTATTCTATAATAATTCATCATTATTTTCACGGAGTGTCTTTTTGTTTTTTACAAAACTAGTGATATTTTATTTTTTATTAAAACATTATATTGAAATTTAATCATTTACCTTAAAACAGCCATTTGCGTTAATTTTAATAATAAGACTAAAACAATAGATGATTATCTTTCATACGCCTTGATAGCTGTTTTAAAACTAAAGTTCCTTAATAATTATTTTCAATATGAACGACTCATATGTCATCATATTTATTACATTTGCAGGGAATAAAAGTTTTTATGAAAAAAATAGCCATACTTTCCTCAATCTTTATAGGAGCCCTTGCATGGGCGCAGGGAATTAAATTTGAAGACAGCAATTTTGCTTCTATCCTTGCCAAAGCAAAAAAAGAAAAAAAACTGGTCTTTATTGATGCATATGCCTCATGGTGTGGACCTTGTAAGCTGATGGTGAAAAATATTTTCCCGCTTCAGTCTGTAGGTGATTATTACAATTCTCACTTTATCAATGCTAAAATTGACATGGAAAAAGGAGAAGGAATTGAGCTTGCCAAAAAATATAACGTAAAAGCATTCCCTACCTATCTGTTTATTGACGGAAACGGTGAAGCAGTACACAGAACGTTAGGATATGTAGAAGAAAAAGACTTTATCCAGTTTGCCAAAGATGCTGAAGATCCGAATAAAAGACTTACTTCTCTGAAGCAGCAATTTGAAAAAGGAGAGAAAAACCCTGAGTTTTTAAAGAATCTTGCCGGACTTACCTTATATAACGATGCTGAGTTTGCCGGAAAAGTAATTAACCGTTACTTCCAACAGAAACCCAATTTAGATCAGGAAGATATCCAGATGCTTCTTTCAGGAGTTCAGACAACAGATAGTCCTTTGTACAAGATTTTCCAGGATAAAAAAGCAGAGATCATTAAATTCTTCCCTGAAGATAAATACGAAAAGTTTGATAAAAACATCAAGCTGAACACCGTTTCTAAAAAAGCTTATAACCCGGATACAAAAAAATGGGATGACAACTATTTCATGGCTGAAACCCAGAAATTCCTGAGCAAAGAAGAGGCTGACAAGATTTTAAAAAGAATGAAAGCCAACAGAGCTTTAAAGAACAAAGATATTCCTGAGTATGAAAAATTAATCCTTGACCTTTACAAAGATTATTCTGCAGCAGGTTCTGAAGAACTGAATTCTCTTGCATGGAACTTCTTTGAAAATGTAAGCAATAAGACCTCCCTGGAAAAAGCAATTACATGGGCACAAGAATCTGTAAAGAAAAACCAGAACTTTGCCAATACAGATACGCTAGCCAATCTTTACAATAAAGTAGGAGATAAGAAAAATGCAAAAATGTGGGCTGAAAAATCTATTGAACTGGCAAAAACTACCGGACAGGATTCTTCTGACACAGAAAAGTTATTAAAAAGCCTTTAATAGGGTATATTATATCAATAAGAAACCGCAGAACGAGAGTTCTGCGGTTTTGTTTTATTTAATACTTAATTATTATATACCAGAACCTGCATCTTAGTAAGCATGGCTTCTGTATCACCATTATAACCTAAATAACCAGAAGGAACAAAATTAACAGTAGCGCTTCCAGACCAGGCAGCATATTGAACTTTAAAAGTATAAGTTCCTGCTGTGAGATTCACTGACTTCAAAAATGTTACCGGAACCGGCATACTTGCCAACGTTGCTCCGCCAGGAAAATTTCCTGCCTTAGAAGCAAATGCTGAAGAAATTTTGACCCCATTTTGCAAAAGAGTAAAAACGCCCTGACTTGAATTACCGTCCGTTAAGGTTGCGTATCCTAAAATAGTAAATAAAAAAGTCTGAGTTCTTCCAGCAGGCACCGTTAAAGTAATCGTAGCCCCAGGTACATCAATTGTGGTTCCCTGAGCAGCTGTAGCAGCAGTAGTTCCCTGCACATAATAAGCGCTATTAATAGTTCCGCTTATTGTATTCAGCGTCTGCCATGAAGGAGCTGTCGCAGGCCCGTTGGAAGTCAAAATTTGCCCTGTTGTACCTGAAGAACCTGCCGTAGTGGCATTACCACCTACGTTTATTTCATTTACTACCTGCAATGAACCATTAACGTGTAAGGTTTTTTGAGGAGTTTCTGTTTTAATTCCTATACTTACTTGAGCAATCAAGGATAAAGAAAATAGAAAAGCTACCAAAAATAAGTGTTTTTTCATTCGTTGTGTTTTTATAGATTACCAAGACAAAAGTATATAAAAAAATACAAAATCAGTAATAATTAATAAAAACACAACGCTTTATCGAAAAAAATCTATAAGATTAACCCATTCTATCTATTAAATGCTTTAAAAAATTAATATTCAAACAAAACACTTCCCCACGTAAATCCGCTTCCGAAAGCTGAAAGAAGAACCAAATCTCCTCTCTTGATTTTTCCTTGCTCAATCGCTTCACTTAAAGCAATGGGAATAGAAGCAGCCGTTGTATTTCCGTATTTCTGAATATTGTTAAAGATTTTTTTGTTTGGTAATCCGAATTTCTCCTGAACAAACTGAGCAATTCTAAGATTCGCCTGGTGTGGAATGAACTATTAATATGCAAAGTTTTTAAGAAACTTGAAGTATTACTCTAAAAAAGGCCAAGATAATAAATAGCCTTTCACATTTTATTCTATATTTATTTACTAAAATTACTATACGAGACGACTTCTTAATGAATATTATCAATCAAAATTGATAAATTAATTTACAAACTCTATACTTTTTAACACCAATTACAAAACCAACAAAATACACACGCAAAAAAACTAATAATCAATAAACAATATCAATATTATGATCAAAAATGATAAGATATAAAAACCTTTATACAACAAAAAGCATAAACTGTAGTTTATGGTTTTTAACTTATTCGTGATATACTACAATAATATTAATCAGCTATTCGTAATATGGAAAGCTGCGTAGATTTTTGGAGAAGAGTCATTCCCGTTCCCGTACAATTTCCTGATTGCCCTCTCCCCAACTCAATATTCCATACATAATTGGAAGTGATTCTTGTAGTAAATGTAATGCTTCCTCCATGGTTTGATAAGGCACCGCTTAAATGAGATACAGCACTATGTATCCTTTGAGCATTAGGGGAACTCCCAACTGGAAAATCCGCAAAATAAGAAGAAAGATTGCAGGATCCATTGTTATGGGTTGCTTCATACGTAAAAGTAATCGCGTACAGGCCTGGAGTAAATGTAATCTGAGATGCTCCCAAATAAGTAATCCCGCTTCCTGGGCTGTTGCCTATTTCTAATACAGGAGCAAGAATCTGCTTTTCCCCAGCAGTTTGTACACTCAAAAAATTATTCATATGAGAATTTAATTGAAAAACTGCCGGTCTTGGGATACCCAAAGTATTCAGAGTAGAAACATTCACAATAATGTTCCATTCGCTGCCATCATTATAATACAGGCCAGGGATTACATTGTTAGGAGAAGTGCCCGCTGTTGATGTATTATAAACTAACATCCCTTGTACATGTTCGCCAAGTGGTGCAGGAGAGTTCGTACTTGTCAGGGCAACACGTGGAGGTAAAAGCCCTTTGTTTGGGGAAACAATATCCAAGGCTGCATTGGGATTCGGATTTGGAGTATTAACGCCTATACTTCCCGTTTGAGCAAAAGCATGAACTGACAATGATAATACTACCATTGACAAAATAATTTTTTTCATCATTTTTTATAAATTAAACTTTGTTCTTTAAGAATTGTGCTTTTTATATTGACTTCATTGTAATAAATACCCAAAGCCTATTATGTTGATGTAAATTTTAAGCAAATGTAAAATCAACGATACAAAGATATTCAATAAAATACACCATTCCAAGCATTTTATTGAATATCAATTGATTACACGACATCCATTTAAAAAAAACTATTTAATTTATTAAATGATTAAAAAAATTAAGAATTAATATTCAAATAGAACACTTCCCCACGTAAATCCGCTTCCGAAAGCTGAAAGAAGAACCAAATCTCCTCTCTTGATTTTTCCTTGCTCAATCGCTTCACTTAAAGCAATAGGAATAGAAGCCGCTGTTGTATTTCCGTATTTCTGAATATTATTAAAAATCTTATCATCTGGCAGTCCAAATTTTTGCTGAACAAACTGAGCAATTCTAAGATTTGCCTGATGTGGAATGAACATATCAAGATCTTCAATGGTTTTTCCTGCTTTGTTCAGTGCTTCCATCATGGTTTCCGGAAATCTTGTTACGGCATGTTTGAATACAAAGTTTCCGTTCATAATAGGATAAACTTCTTTATTGGTAACATTCTCCGGTTCTTTTCTCATTCTGTCACTCCATCCGAATTTAGATCCCGGAAACTGTGTACATAATTCATCGGCATATTTCCCTTCAGAATGCATATTCATCGCTAAGATATCTCCTGCATTTTCATCTTCTGATGCAGAAAGAACAACAGCTCCTGCTCCATCTCCAAAGATTACAGAAACCCCTCTTCCTTCGTCAGAAAAATCCAATCCGAAAGAATGAACTTCTGCTCCTACAACAAGAATATTTTTATAAGTTCCCGATTTAATAAAGGCATTCGCAACACTCATAGAATAGACAAATCCTGAACACTGATTTCTTACATCCAATGCTCCAATGGTATCACATCCCAACATATCCTGAAGCAATACTCCACATCCAGGAAAATAATAATCCGGAGAAAGTGTTGCAAAAACAATATAATCAATATCCTTAGCAGTCAGACCTGCTTTTTCAAGGGCTTTTTCAGAAGCTTTAAACCCTAAATAAGCGGCTGTTTCCTGAGAATCATTTCTATTTTTACGATGTCTTCTTTCTTTAATACCTGTCCTTTCCGTAATCCACTCATCATTGGTAGTCATGAGTTTTGCCAAATCATCATTGGTAACAACGTTATCTGGAACATAAAATCCAACACCTTTTATTGTACTTTTAATCATATAGTTTTTTAATTTTGGCAAAGATAAAGCTTATTTAACACATAGTTTTTCAAAATATTAGTATTTTTACTTTATGCCAATTGATACGATATACAGAACCTCCCAATGCGAATGGGTAGATGTAGAGGCTCCTACTGTAGAAGACCTGAAATTTCTTCATGAAAGATATGAAATCAACAATCTTCTCCTGGAAGATACCATGGATCCTAATCACCTTCCGAAATATGAAGAAGACGGGAATGTAAAATTCTTCCTACTCCGTGAAAGTACAGAACTGGAAAGAAAGAATTTGAATACCATCAGCGATATCAGCACCAAGATTGGAATTTTTTTGGTTGAAAATACCATTATCACCATCCACAGGATGAAAACCAGAAGCATCACCGAAGTCAAGAAGAAAGTTTCGTTAATTCAGGAAGACCTTAATCCTCAGCAGATCACACTGATGATTGCTATATTGATCATGAAAAGTTTTGATGATGAATCTTTAAGTCTGTTCGAAACGATGGACAATATAGAGAATGAGATTTTCCTTAAAAATACCAATCATACCAGCCAGATCCGCCGTCTTTACAAGCTGAAACGAAAATCAGGATTAAATTCCAGGGTACTGGTGATTTCCACGGATGCTATTGATAAATTTAAATTACTGAATTTACAGGACTCTGAAATTGTCGATTTAAAGGATAAACATAAGGATGTAGTGGCAGATTTTGACCACTTGAATATTCAGATCACCAACCTTATTTCCATGTTCCTGGCACTTTCGGATCAAAAGGCGAACCAGGTCATGAAAGTTCTGGCTATTTATTCAGTTTACTTCTTGCCGATTACTTTTATTGCCGGAGTTTATGGAATGAACTTCGATAATATGCCTGAGCTTCACCATAAATATGGATATTTTATAACGTTGGGAGCCATGGCAACGGTTGTGATCAGTACATTTATTTATGTGAGACGAAGACAGTGGTGATTAATTTTATATCAACGCAAAGATTTTATCTTCGGTAAAATATACATCGGTTGATTGCTTTTTTGCCTTTAACCCACACACCATCAAAACAAAATACCATGACCACTGAAAACCTCAACAAAATTCTGGGAGATCCTTCTCTTTCACAGGCATCTAAAGATAAACTGCTTGCCTTACACGAGAATATATCTGCCAAAGAATTCTCTGATCTTCTGGATCAGAATGGTAATCAGTATGTAGAATTTGTTCAGGAAGGTGGCGGTGTCTGGGGAAGCGCATTGGTAGGCTATCTTTACGGACTGGAAATATTCGGCATCCGTTTTCTGAAAGTAGCAGGAACGAGTGCCGGAGCAATAAACACCATGCTCATTGCAGCCTGTAAAACCAAAGAAGAATCTAAAAGCGCACTGATCAAAGATATTCTTTTCAGTTGGGATTTTTCAGATTTCATGGATGGGAAAACCTATGTAAAAACAACGCTACATGCGATGCTGAACAACAAAGATTTCTTTAAGATCAATGCTGTTATTGCCGCTATCCTTTTTATTATTCTGATCAGTATTCCTTTTTTAGCTCCTTCAACAACAATTCTGAATGCCAAACTGATGTTTCTGATTCCTCTGATTCCGGCTGTCATTCTCTTTTTCTGTATTCAAAAGCTGTACAATAATTTCAGGAAAGAAAACAGCGGGCTGAATCCGGGAAATGTTTTTCAGAATACCATGCAAAATGCACTGGAGCAATTTGGAATAAAAACGGTTGCCCATCTCAATGAAAAATTCATTCAGAAAGAACAGGATCTCAACCTCAATTACCGTTACGGAAACGGACAGGAATATTATCTGATGGCCCTTCAAAGCATTGAAAAGATTAAAGTTAAAAACCAGGAACATATTGATCAGACCCGATACAGAATTTTCTATGAAAGTGCTGTCAACAATGATTATTATAAAAACAACCCGTTTTATCTGCTGAAGTCTGAATATGTAATCATTACCACCGATATCAATGCTAAAATTAAGGTAGAGCTTCCTACGATGGCCAATCTCTACTGGTCTGAAGAGGAACTGAAACACATCAGTCCGGCTGAATTCGTAAGAGCCTCTATGGCGGTTCCCCTTTTCTTTGAACCTTTTCAGAAACAAATCAATAAGGACAACGATTCTGTAAAATATGCCTGGAGATACTGGATGAATACCAAACCGGAAGATATTAATCCCGCCGGAGTTTTCATTGATGGCGGCAGTATTTCCAACTTTCCTATTGACCTGTTTCATGCTGATGAAGTTTTTTATCCGAGAATGCCTCTTTTCGGAGTACAACTGACGAGCGATTCTGCTATTCTTTCTGAAAGAGGTAAAACCAGTGAGGAAATCCTCAAAACGCCCTTCAGTTATGCCGGAAATATCATCAGTACTCTAAAAGGATTTAACGACAAAACATTCCTTACCAAACATACTTTTTATCGTTTATACAGCATACAAAGCGTCAACTGCGGAACCAGCAGCTGGCTGAACTTTTTCATGAAAAAAGAAGAAAAGGAGGAACTTTTCAACAGAGGTTTTCAGGCTGCCCTTGATTTTCTTAACACATTTGATTGGGAAAAGTACAAATATGAAAGAATGATGCTTACCATGAAGGAGAAAAAAATACTGAAAGAAGAAGATACACCTACAGTGGGGTAAGGATTTTTAAGTATTTTAGCTTTTTAAATATCCATGAAAAAGAGACCTATTTTTATCCTTGGGATGGTCATGATCCTTATTTTTATTTCTATTCCTGTTATTCATGTTCTTAAAACAAAATGGAACGAGTCTGATATTAAAAACGAAATTCCTGAGGGGTATACCAATGATGCAAGCCAGCTGAATTTAACAAAGATTGATACCCTGATTAAAGTTCCGGCTTCCCAATCTGAAATTGAAAATCAGCTTCGTCAGATCATACAATATGCAAAAGAAAAGAATTTAAAAATCTCTATTGCCGGTGCACAGCACAGTATGGGCGGACATACCATCTACCCTAACGGTATCCTGCTGAATATGCTTCCTTATAAACATATGGAACTGGATGAAAAGAATAACATCCTGACCGTTGGATCCGGAGCTTTATGGGAAGATGCAATCAAATATCTGGACAAACATGGAAAATCTATAGCTGTGATGCAGGCCTTCAGTTCTTTCTCTGTAGGAGGATCAATGAGTGTCAACGGTCACGGATGGCAGAAAAATCTTCCCCCAATTTCTTCCAGTGTAGTTTCATTTTCCCTGATGGATCAGAGTGGGAAAATTCTCAATTGCAGCAGAGAGGAAAACCCTGAGCTTTTTAAACTCGTGATCGGTGGATATGGTCTTTTCGGGATTATTCTTGATATTAAATTAAAAGTAGTTGATAATGTAGCACTTCAGTATAAATATATCCGTTTAAGTACTGATAAATATCCCAGCTATTATAAAAAATTCATCTCAGGAAACCCTGATGTCAACCTGGTTTTTGGAAGGTTGAGAATTTCTGATAAGCATTTCCTTGAAGAAGCAACCATCAATTATTTTGAGAAAGCCAATGAAAAACCTTTACCGCTTCCACTTCAAAATGCTAAAAATGAAGAAACAAAACGTCTTGTATTTCGAAGCACCGTCAACAGTGAATATGGGAAAAGGCTTCGCTGGGATCTGGAAACCGGAATGAATAAAATGACCAAAAATGCCGTCTATTCCAGAAATGAACTTCTGAATGATCATGTTTCCCTAATTGAAAATAAAGATCCTAATTCTACAGACCTTCTGCAGGAGTATTTTATTCCGGAAAGAAACTTCAGTCAGTTTATTAAGGATATAAAACCTGTTTTGAAAAACTCCGGTTTAGATTTACTTAATATCACCATCCGCGCAGTGAATAAAGATGAAGACAGCTATATGAATTATGCCAGGGAAGATGTTTTTGGATTTGTATTTTTATTCAATCAAAAAAAGACAGACAAGCAGGAAGAGGCCATGAAAATATTAACCAATAAACTCGTTGATATTACATTAAAAAATGAAGGTACCTTCTACCTTCCTTACCGCCTTCATATCGGCAAAGAGAAAATGAGAAAGGTATATCCGCAGGCAGAATCTTTTTTCGAACTGAAAAGAAAGTATGATCCTTCTGAGATTTTTGATAATAAGTTTTACCAACACTATAAATAAAATATGACTAAATACATCTGCCAATGCTGTGGAGAAGAGAAAGAAGACTGGCCTGCAATAGCCTATTCATATCCTTATTTTTACTCCTGCTTATCTGAAGAAGAATTAAAGAATGCTGAACTCAGTTCAGACCTTTGCGTTGTAAAAGAGGAAGAAAATACCCATAGATTTATCCGTACTGTTCTTGTACAGGAAGTCACAGATGATTGCAGAGATCTGGATTATGGAATCTGGGTATCCCTGAGTGAAAATAACTTTGATGAATATGTGGAGAATTATGACAATAAAGAATTTGAAGCTGAGTATTTCGGATGGCTTTCTACGTATCTTCCGGATTATGATTTTCAGGAAAGCATTCCTACAACGGTTGTGGTAAATAATGCTATCGGCCGCCCTTTTGTCTATCCTCATCAAAGCTATGATCATCCGTTTGTTGATGATTTTTATAATGGAATTACCAAAGACGAAGCAGAGAAAAGAATCAATAGGGTATTAAATAAAGAATAGATGAACTGGATTATCAGAAGTACAAAAAAAGTAAAATTCCATACGAATCTTCAGGAAGTTTTAAAGTCAATATGGGATAATCTTGCTGTTTATCGCTGGATTTTGACTGATCTTGATTTTATATCTGATCAACTTCTTCCCATTAATTTTGATGAAGATTTTTTTGTTTTAGATAGTCCGGGATTTGAAAAACTCTATCACAGCAATACTCAAATAATTTGGGGAATAATATCAGCTATACCCTATAATATTGAACCAGATGCTTCATTAATCTCCAAATTATCTGCTGAAGATTCTATCGTTTGGGAACCTGATCATTTTTTAATACAAGAAAGTATTATAGAAATTATTGCCTTTGATAGTGGGTATACTATTGTTAAATTTAAAGATAAACATCTTTCAGATAAGTTTAAAGAGTATTTTCATGAACAAGCAATAGATCTGCAAAAGTTCAATGAGAAATATATTAATCGAAAATGAAAAAATTTATCCTAGAAAAATTCAATATTATTCTTTTGGTACTCACTTTAGGATTAATCATATTCTGCATGGTAGACGAGAATTTATGGGTAAAGAAAATGCTCAAATCCCCTAAATATACAATTGGAGAAGCTGTTACGGATTGGCATCCAAAGAACAACAATGGCGTAGGAACAGATTACAAATATCAGGTTAGCAACAAGATATATTTTAAAACAACAAATTATTCTTACAAAAAAGGAGATAAATTCCTCATCATTTTCGATTCTATAAAACCTAAAAATGCAAAAGTTCTTGGCATTTATTCTATTGAGAACTATCTTATAGATTTAAAAGTTCCTTCAAAAGGCTGGAAATATCAGGATGTGCCTTTTAATATTGATAGTAATACCATAAAAAAATATTTACAAGACTGGAATGTAGAACCTTTTGAATATATTCAGCAATAAAGTTGAACTCCTTTAATTCAAGAGTCCAACTTCATTTTTATATTGTTATAAATTATCCAGGAATTCCAGATACATCGGAACACTTCTGTTGATCCATTCATCGGAAGAATCTCTTTCAATTCCATAATAGACAAAAGGTTCTTTATAATCTGCCTTTATATAATCAAAAGTCAGTTCATAAGGTCGGAAAAGTTCCTTCATGGTATATTTATATTCTCCGGATGTACTGTACCCTTCTTCATCTATTCCTGCTGTAACCGCCAGTGACATTTTCTTTCCGGCCAGCTTAAATCCGCTGGTACTTCCGTACGCCCAGCCATATAAAACCACCTCATCCAGCCATTGCTTTAAAAGTGGCGGACTGCTGAACCAGTAGAAAGGAAACTGAAATACAATTTTATCATAAGATTCCATCAGCTTTTGCTCCTGAGCTACATTGATTTTTCCGTCAGGATAAGCTTCGTATAATTGATGAACCGTATATTTTTCAGGGTATTTTTTTAATTCGTCAATCCATTTTTTATTGATAACAGATTTTTCAATATCAGGATGGGTAACAATTACTAAGGTCTTCATTATGTTTAAATTTCTATGACAAAATTACGACACGTAACTTACATTTCGTACATTAGCCACCCATTGTATGGTACTATAAAAAATGTAAGTAATGACTAAAATAAAGGAAAATTCAACCAATTTTGCCAATAAAAAAGCGCTTGCCGATGAATGTCCGGAGATCTATGCTTCCAATATTATCGGGGGACAATGGGCATTGGCGATCTGCTGTTATCTGATTAATGGAAAAATGCGTTTTGGAGAATTGAGAAAAAAGCTTCAGAACATTACAGAACGTATGCTTACCCTTCAGCTCCGAAGGCTGGAAGAAGATAAAATCATCACCAGAACAGTATTTGCTGAAGTTCCGCCACGGGTAGAATATGAACTTACAGAAATAGGCTACAAACTGAAGCCCATTATCCTGGAGTTTGAAAAATGGGGCAATGAGCATAAACAGATTATGGATAAGGAATAAAAAGGGTTTGGGTTAAAAAAATTTTATAGTATTATTTTTTACGTAAATTTAATTCACATTAAATTTCAAAATAACTTCTATGAAAAACCTTACTTTTTTTCTAACTCTTTCGGCATTCACTTTTTTAGGAAACTTTCTGAATGCACAGAAAATTTCTGATGGGCAAACCATTGATATCAATGGAATGGCTGTTACCTTTAATATCCTCAATAAAGAAAGTGTAGAATCTGGTGGAAAATCCTATGACCGCTATAAAGTTTCTGCATCCATAAAAAATACTTCAGATAAGGCTTACAATATCAGATTATCTGCTTTTCCTCAAATTGTAAGCAATATTGGTCTTGTAGAATTAGACTGTATTAATGCAACCGGAGCAAGACTGACTTCTAAAAAAATAGAGTTAAAAATGAAAGCTCAGATGATTAATGTTACCTATTCCGCCTATGACAAATCCGGAAAATTTGTAAGCAGTACAATTCCTGTAACGGGAAGTTATTATTTCGATCCTGGAGATACCATCAGTGATAATGCTATTTTTATTGTTCCTCAAGGTGAAAAACCGGATGTTTCTGTGAGAAGTATGAAGTAAAATTACAACGCAATATTCGCAAAGACAATACTCAGCTAAGCCAGGGATATAAAGTGATTTGATCACATCAATAGGAACGGGCTTTAGCCCGTTCAGATAAAGTATAAAAATCAAATAGGCTTTAGCCTAAACTTAAAACCTTAGTAAACCGGATTGAGCTGTCTTTTCTTATTCTGAATTTTTACAAGCTAGATTCCTACGGAATGACAAGTAGAGATGTTTGACATTAATACACACTCTGTCACTCCGTAGGAATCCAGGCTTATTATTTAACCGTTTTTCCCTTCCACAAAGGTTTCTGTTCTAATACTTTTGAGTGTATCGGACAGCTTTCATGGTGGGCACCCTTGAGATATCCTGTACTCATGAGAAATTCGTTTACAATTTCACCCCCAGTAAATTTGAAGGTTTTCTTGAATAATTTCATCCATTCCTGCAATGTCATTGGATGATGATGTTCCAGCCATTTCTCGAACGAACCAAATTCCTTCTGCAATTCTATGATCGTTTTTGCATTTTCAATGGCAGCATTCACTTTCAGTTTATTCCTGATAATCCCCGGATCGCTTAACAGTCTTTCACGGTCTTCCTCTGTATAAGCCGCTATTTGCTGAATATTAAAATTGTCATACGCTTTTCTGAAGCTGTCTTCTTTTTTCAGCACGGTTTCCCAGCTTAATCCCGCCTGATTGATTTCAAGAATCAGTCTTCCAAACAACTCATTATCATCATGAATAGGAAATCCATAATAGTTATCATGGTAATTTTTATGCAGTTCTTTTCGGTTTTCGGGCTGCATTCCTTCTATGGCTAAACAATAACTCATTGAAATATTCTATTTAAATTCTAAATAATGTGGTAAAGATAAGACAGCTTTGTGACAACTGTACGTCAGTAGTATTTTAATATTAATAATAATTCCATGTGCTTTAGGTCTTTCAGCTCAGAGAATATTTAGTAGTTTAGAAGACTCAAAAAACGATCCACATGAAATCCCTGTTTTCCATTCTTTTTATTATTTGTTCAATATCTTTTCAAGCACAGAATTTATACTCAAAGGCCTATGGAAATCCGAAAAATACTCCTGTCATTTTTATTCATGGCGGCCCCAGCGGAAATGCAACCTTATTTGAAGGAACTACAGCCCATAACCTTGCCGATAAAGGATTTTATGTCATTGTCTATGACAGACGTGGTGAAGGGCGCTCAAAGGATGAAAAGGCAACTATGACATTCAAAGAAAGCTTTGAGGATTTAAAAAGTATTTATTCCACTTACCATATCAAAAAAGCCAATATTCTTGCCCACAGTTTTGGGGGAATTATCGGGACTTTATTTACAGAACAATTTCCAGAAAAAGTAAAATCCCTTACGCTTGCCGGAGCTTTATTTACCCAACAGGAAACCTACAACCATATTGTAAAACAGGCTAAAGAACATTTTAAAAATGATCCTGCCCGGCTTAAAGAGATTTCAGAAATAGAAAGTCTGGACAAAAATTCTGCTGTTTACAGAAAAAGATGTTATGATATGGCTGGGAAACTTGGATTCTTTGATATGCCCCATCCTACTCCCGAAAGTGAAATGCTGAGAACGGAATACAAAGCAGGTGAATTCAACAAAAACAATATAAGAAATCCTGATTCTCCTCTTAAATTCTATCAAAATGAATCTCAGAATAATCTTGATAATACTTCCGTTTTAAAAAGTATCAGCAAAAAGGGAATTCCCATTTTTTCAGTGTATGGCAAGAATGACGGAATATTTTCAGAAAAACAGCTGAATGATCTTAAAAACATTGTCGGGAAGAGCCATTTCAGGCTTATTGATAACTGCTCCCACTACTTATTTGTGGATCAGCAGAACGATTTCCTGGAATTTATAAAGCTTACATTAAAATAAAGTGTAGTTTTGTAACCATGCCCCATTCAGGAATCCATATGAAAACCTATAAAGCCATCGTTACGATGCTTATATTGGTATTTTCATTATCACCATGTTCAGTGAAAAGAAATGTTCTTGATATTTTTGATATTCAATACATCAGCGGGCTGAATAAAGTAAAAACAACTTCATCTCTTTCCTTTAGCTGTGATCTCGCTTCTGCTTCTTCAGGAATTTCAGTTTCAAAAACTAAAGTTCAAAGCCGATACTGTAAATTCTTATTGGGTGTTAATCAAGCTACAGGTAACTTCGTTGGGAAAAAGATTTCCCTCAATAACTATTCCGGGCATTCTACAGGAAACGGCCCTCCAAAATATATTCTATTTAAAAGACTGAAGCTTAATCTGATTTAAAAATTTTTAAATCTAATGACAATCAGTTTTTTACAATACAATATTAATTTCAATGAAACATACCATAAACAGCCCGTCTTCGGACCTGGCCGGATTATATACTTTATCCCTCCGAATGGTGATCGGGTGGACTTACTTTTCAGCGTTCTGGCGCCGACTTATCCTTGAAAACAAACTTATTCCTGACGAAAAAGGATACATAGGAGAAAAATTCAATCATTTTTTACCTAATGCCCTAGGCATAAAACCTATTATTGAATATCTTGTTACCCATCCGGATGCCTTAGAGCGCTCCATGATCATCTTTACCATTATTGAAGCCGTTGTAGGATTATTCATTATTCTCGGATTATTTACACGGTTAATGAGTATCGGAATTTTCAGTCTTGCCCTCGGGATATTATTAGGTTCCGGCTGGCTGGGAACAACCTGTCTTGATGAATGGCAAATCGGAGTTTTAGGAGTTGCTGGCGGATTTGTTCTGTTTCTTACCGGAAGCGGTCCTTATTCACTGGATTATTATTTCATGAAGAATAACAAAAATTTCACTCAAAAAAGATGGTTTCAGTGGCTTGGCTCAGGAAATTTTCCTGTCCAACAACCCAAAGTTCTTGTACTGGCAGGTTCGTTTATCATATTCGGTTTAACTCTTTTTACCAATCAGTATTTCCATGGAGGTGTATGGGGAACCCTGCATAATAAATCAGTAAAACCGAAGCTGGAAATTTCAAATATTTCTCATACTAAGTCGGATTTAAAATTTGAAGTGTACAGAACGGAAGGAGCCGATGTGTATGGCTCTTTCCTGATAGGCATTCATATTCTGGACAAAAATGGCAATATTTTAAAAGCGATGGATCATAAAGAACTTGCCGGATTGTCCAAAGAAAATATAAAAAACCATTACGTTGCCAAAGTGAAACCGGGAAAGCACAGTCTGGTAGTTCCATTGGGAGCAAAGGCTGATGTAATTTTGAATATTGATGACATTCTTCATAAAAGTGAAATTCAGACTCTAAAACTGATTGATGTCAGCGGGATTGAGTGGATAGAGAGGATTGATTAGGGATTCGCGGTGCGGGGCGTCGGTTTTATGTTTTGGCTGAAGCCGATCCTTGCTTATAATAGAGAAAGCGGACTAAAGTCCGCTCCTATTGATATTTGAAATTATTATTTCAATATTCTGCTCTATTTTTCTGCGATAACTACATGGTAACTGCATGAGCTGTCCGGATCTAGTTTGAGGACTTTTATTTCAAGTAAAACATCCAGCCCCATTGTATCGCAAACTCCCTGTATGAAAGGTTTTATGACCGGCCATTTCAGTAAACCCGCAATCTGCAGGCTCTGAGTGATTTTATGATAGCGGTCTACTCCTTTAATCAGTAATTCACATTTGTAGTCATTTAATTCTTTAAATTCAAAGTTATATTCGGGACTGGATGTAAAAATTGCTCCTATCAGTATTTTTGCTACAGCGGGAATACCAGGCTGCAGGTTAGGTTTTGTTTCAAGATTTCTCAGCGCCATTCTTGATCCGAGATCATACATAAAAGTACTGGAAAGCTGTTCTATAGCCTCTGCCCCATAAAGTTTTCCGATTTGTTTGAGCATCCCTCCATAAAAAGCTCCTGTAATATCAGACAAGCGCTGCGTAAGTTCAGTAAAGGTTTTGGGAAAGAAATCTGAAATAATCTGGGCTTGATTCATTTCAGGAAGATAAACATCATTTTCTCTGAAGTAGGATAATGCGGCATAAGTTTCCGGCAATTGAATTTGATTCATATTTAATACGTTATTAGTGTTTTGAAATCATGGTTTAATTAGGTGATACACCGAAACACACCACCTCATACAGCTTCTGAAATGGGGAAGTTGTTTTTATGGAATATAAAAAGTAGCTGTGTCAACTGTGTTTAATACATGAAGTTCAGATAAAATCCGATACTGTATTGGGGTAAATCCTTTTTGATTGGATTGTTGAATGGAGAGGGAATGTATTCATACTTTTTTCATTTGGTACGGTAAAGCTAGAAAAAATAAATAAATTCTCCAATATGTGATATTATTTTTCATTGAACAAAATCACAATCTAAAGGTATTGAATGATACTATTTTACATCAGAAACAACATAAAAAAACCTTCGAAATTTTCGAAGGTTTTTATTATTATAATTTAGTGCATGGCTTCACTCAAATCTATTTTTTCTTTGCTCTTTCTTTCTTTTACAAGTAAGATAAACGGAATACATATCAGGAATACGATTCCGAGGTAAAGAAATACATCCATATAGGATAATACCGTTGCTTGTTTCGTTACGGATAAGTCGAGCATTTTATACGCGGCATTCATTGCTGCATCAGGAGTCATTCCTTTCGCTATAAAATTTGCTTTAAGGGCGGCAAGTCTTTGCTGAACATCAAAGCTGTTTTCGTCAAGGTGGGAAATCAGGTTATTCCTGTATTTCTGACCAGCATTGGCAATAAAAGTTGTGATTGCTGCAATCCCGAAAGATCCTCCCAGCTGTCTCATCATCCCTGTAAAAGCGGCTCCCTGACCAATTTCCTGCCCTTTCAGTGTACTTAATGACAAAGAGGTAATCGGAATAAACAATAATCCTAAACCTGCTCCTCTCACGATCAGCATCCAGAAGAAGGCATCTTTACTGGTATCCGGTGTCAGAATTTTGTATCCCCAGAAGCTATAGACAAAGAAGATGAATAATCCTAAAGAAACCAGAATCTGCTGTTTTGCTCCTTTTGCCAGTAATCTACCAATGATAGGCATCATAAAGGCCGTCGTTAAAGCTGCCGGAATCATCAGTGCACCTGACTGAAGTGCCGTCCACCCTAAAATACTCTGGGTATACAGTGGAACGATGAATGTAGAACCATACAGCCCGAATCCAAGCACGAATGACATCATGGTTCCGATTCTTAAATTGCTGTTTTTAAGTACCCTGAGCTCAACGATTGGATATTTAAAGGTAAGTTCTCTCCAAAGGAATAATATAAATCCTAAAATTGCGGCTACTGTGAAGGCTACAATCATTCCGCTTTCAAACCAGTCTTCTTCATGTCCTCTTTCCAGAATGAACTGTAATGAACCTACTGTTACTGCCAGCAATCCAATCCCAATCCAGTCAACATCCGAGACTTTACGTTTTTCTGCATATTTCGGACTTCTTACAAACTGCAGCGTCATCAAGGTTGCTGCAATTCCAATCGGAATATTAATATAGAAAATATATGGCCAGCTGAAGTTATCAACGATATATCCTCCAAGAGGCGGACCTAAGGTAGGACCGATAATTACTCCCAGACCATAAATAGCCTGAGCCATACTTCTTTTTTCAATCGGATAAGATTCCGTAATAATCGTCTGTGAAGTTACCAATAAGGCTCCCCCACCGATTCCCTGCATCAATCTGAAAAACACAAGTTCCCAGATATTGGTCGCATTTCCACATAAAAATGAAAATATGGTAAATATAATGATGGATGCCGCAAAGTAATTTCTACGCCCAAACTGCTGGGAAAGCCAGCTCGTCATTGGTACTATAATTACGTTACCAATGGCATAAGCCGTAATTACCCATCCCACTTCAGAAAGTGTAGATCCAAGATTCCCCTTCATTTCATTCAAGGCAACATTGACAATCGTGGAGTCTACAATTTCAAGAAGGGCACAAAGGATAGCCGTAATCGTAATGATTACTCTACGCGCTCCATATTCTACTAATGAATCTTGCATAAGTTTTTTACGATGTAAAAAGTCAATGGTAAATTTTGCTTCGCAAGTGAATAGTGAATTTTAAAACAGTTTATTTTAAATTGACAGCAAAGCTGATTCCCTATTGACAACGAAATTCATTGACTTTTAACAGTTTTAAAGGTTATTTCAAAGCAACTTCTGCCTTCACGTTCATTCCTGTTCTTAATCTTTTTGCAATGTTCTTATCAAGATTTACAAAATCGATTTTTATAGGAAGTCTCTGAACTACTTTTACGAAGTTACCACTCGCATTATCCGGAGGAAGAATAGAGAAAGTAGCTCCTGTAGCCGGAGAGAATGAACTTACTACTCCTTCAAACTCCTGATCAGGGAAAGCATCAATCTCGATTTTCACCTTCTGTCCCTCTACCATTTTATCTACCTGTGTTTCCTTAAAGTTGGCCACAACCCATTTCTGATCGTTTTTAACCAAAGCAAACAACTGTGATCCTGCCTGCAGATACTGACCTGCCTGTGTAGATACTTTTCCTACATGGCCGTCTTCAGGTGCAAGAATTACGGTATATGATAAGTTTAATTTTGCATTTTCCACATCTACTTCTCTTTGTTTAGCAACAGATCCGGCAACACTGATTTGTTGTGAACTTGCAGCCGTTTGAGAAGAAGCAATATGGGTTTGCTGAGCAATTTGATTTCTCTGATCAACTAAAACCTGTAACTGTCTGTCTGCAGATTGCTTTGCTGCTAAAGCCTGCTCATATTGCTGTTCTGTAATAGAATGGTCTTTTACAAGATTAGCATATCTCTTCAAATCCTGAGAAGTTTTCCAAACATTTACTTTTGCGGCTTCTATCTGAGCATTGGCAGTGACTACTGCTGCTTCTGAAGAACCGATATTTTTTGAAGTAGCCGTTGTAGTAGCTTCTGCATTGGAGATATTACTTCTCGCCGTAGATAATGCTGCCTGAGCCTGTTCAAGAGCCATTTTCTGATCTCTGTTATCCAAAATCACCAACGTATCTCCCTTCTTTACAAACTGGTTGTCTTTTACTTTTACCTGAGCTACATATCCTGAGATTTTAGAAATTACCGGTGACATATTGGAAGCGATTTGAGCATCGTCAGTCTCTTCATGGTACTGTCCGTAAGTAAAAGCTCTGTAACCGTAGATTCCTCCTCCGATTACTACTGCAGCTAAAATGATAGGAAAAACTAAACTTTTTTTCTTTTTAGGTTCAACTGCCTGTGTATTATTATTTTCCATTTTGGTTTCGATCTGATTATTTAATTGTTAAAGTTCCTGTTGTCTGTAATAGTTTTCTGTATGCCAGTGCAGCATCTGCCTTAGCATTGATTACGCCAACGTTGGCAGCAATCTGCGCCGCATCTGCATCCAATAATTCTGTCATGGTTGCAAGACCGTTATCGTATTTATTTTTAGTAATTCTGTAGTTTTCATTAGCCTGCTCAGCAGATTTTTCAAAAACAGTAATTCTCTTCTTTGAATAATCTGTGTTCTGGTACTCTCTGTTTACATCAAGCTTAATGTTATCATTCAATAACTCATCGGTAGCAGCAAGCTGTTTTTCTCTTGCCTGCGATTGTCTCAATGAAGAGTTTTCTTTCCACAGGTTGGATAAGTTATATGAAACTCCAATCCCTACGTTGATCGCATTGTAAACAGTAAGAAACTTAGGAATATCAGCCGCTACATAACCTCCTGTAAAGGCAATAGAAGGAAGATTTTCTGCTTTTGCTGCTTTTGATCCCAATTCTGCCGCTTTTCTCTGTTGAGCCAAAGCCTGTAAGTCTTTACGGTTTTCTCTGGCTTCGGTAACATAAAAATCAACAGGTTTTACGTCTGATCCTTCCTCAATATAATTTTCATCTACTGCCAGTTCTGTAGTTTCTGCCAGTCCTAATAAAAGATCCATATTGATGTTGGCAATATTATAGTTATTCTTAGCTTCCAGTAACTGAAGTTCAATATTTGAAGTCTGAAGATTTGCCTTTAATCTGTCATTTCTTGCAATCAAACCATTGTTTTCCATTTTAAGGAAAGTTTCATCTCTTTTTTGAGAAGCGGCAAGATTTTCTTCAAAGACCTTGATGGACTGGTTGGCTTTAAACAGGTTGTTATAAGCCTGGGCAACATTATAAGCAATGGCAATTTTATCATTCTCAGTGCTTAGTTTAGAAGCTTCTACCAAATATTTAGCTGACTGAATACCGTATTTGATTCTTCCCCCGCTGTAGATCGGAACGCTAAGGTTAGCGGAACCGTAAAGCACCTGATGTACTTCTGGGCCACCTGCTCCACCGGAAACTCCCGGAAGTTTAATATCAACATTCGGTTTTATCGGAAGGTACATATAGCTACCTGACACTTTCAATTCCGGTAACTGTCTGTTTTTAGCCTCCAAAAGATCAGCTGTAGCCTCTTCGATCTTGGCTGCATCGATCTTGAGATTCTTGCTGTTCTGGATTCCCAGCTGCACGGCTTCGTCAAGAGAAAGTGTTTTTTTCTCCTGAGCATTTACATTTGCTATTCCTACGAATAGTGATAATGCAATCACTGAGTTATTTATTCTCTTCATAACCTAAAAGGTCTTTTAGTATATATTTTATATGTTTATTAAGTTCTGTGTAGTATTTTTCATCAAAAGCTTCTTCATCTTCTGTTTCATTCAGGAACTCTTTATACATTTCTTTAGCATTGAATGCATAAAATAAGGTTCCGCTTACCGTGGAATGAAGCAGATAAATAGGTGGGTTTTTGGTGAAAATTCCATTTTTAAGACCACTTTCCAATATTTGGGAATACATAGAAAGGAATCCCATTTTGGTTTGTTTCAAAAATTCTACAATCTGAGGATTCTTTGTATGCAGCTGCTCTCTCTGCATAATTCTGTAGAAGCATTTTTGAGTTCTGATCTTGTGAGAAAACTGATCAATGACTTTTTCAATTTTCTGCCACTCGTTGATATCTGTTCTTCCCAAAAGATCTTTTGAAAAAAACTGACCTTCATTCATTCTGTATTCCACTAATTTCTCATAAAGTTTTTCCTTAGAGCCAAAATAATACGAGATCATAGAGATGTTTACATTAGCATCCTTTGCAATTTCGCGGGTGGAAGTCCCTTCGAATCCCTTTTCTGCAAAAAGCTTCTCGGCTGCAAATAATATATTTTCTTCTTTTGAAATCATGTTAGTGTTCATTTTTCAGGGCGCAAATGTACACAAGTTTTAACACAAATCAAACGATTGATTGATTTTTTAATATAGATTTAATTTATTGTAACAGAAAGACGGTTTCTATAATGAGTGCTGGAACTTCTGTAAAGCCTGTTTTGGATGAAAAACAGCTGGATAAAGTTTAATGATATTGGGAAATTTGAAAAAAATTCTCTACAAAATATCAATCTTTAACACAATTTTACTGGAAAATACCTCTTGAAAAAAGGGAAAATACAAATAAAAACTCCGGTGAGAGCCGGAGTTTTATTTATGTGCTTTTGTGAATATATCTTGATAATTTTATGCCGAGATCGGTCCAGACAATTTTAGGATTTCCGTTTCGGGTTAGGTGCAGATCCGCAGTATTGATTTCCTCCAGAATACTTTCAATATTAGCGCCACTGATAAATTTTGAAAACCCTGCCCAATTGAAACCGTTCGCATTAATCTTTTTATACACCAGATTTTCGGACTGATAGTTTTGAAGTAATGCCAGCCTGAAAATTTCAGAACAATAGTTGAGGAAGTTTTTCTGTTTTTCTCTGTTCCATCCTGCAATTTCCCTTGCCCAGAAAATAATGCTTTTTAAATATTCAGGTTTCTTTTTAACCATAAATGCATCTCTCACCCACTGTACAAAAAGCTTTTCGAATTCATTGCTTTTATCTCCAGAATTCAATAGTTTTATGGCATCATTGAGATCTCCCTGTGCTTCATGAACAATCTCTCTCACTTTTTCTTCAGAAACAGAAAAATTCTTTTTGAGATGATTTTCAATATCTTCATCATTAATTCTGGGAATCTCTACAATCTGTGCTCTGGAAAGGATGGTTGGAAGAATATCGTTGGTACTTTCCGCTGTAAGAAGAATAACAGTCTTTGCTGGTGGCTCCTCCAAAAATTTCAAAAACTTATTGGAAGCCGCTATATTCATTTTATCAGCTCTCCAGACGATAAGAATTTTGGTTCCCCCTTCATAACTTTTTAAAGAGAACTTCTGGTTCTGGTCATCAATCTCATCAGCAGAAATAAATAACTGTTTATTCTCCGATTCTAAAAAAGCAGTCCAGTCATCATAACTTGCATAAGGAGAAGCCAGGATCATTTCTCTGAACTCATCAAATTTATTTTTACTTAATGAATTTTTATTATCGGTAAAAACCGGAAAACTGAAATGCAGATCCAGGTGATTAAGGTGCTCTACCTTCATCGCAGCATGTTCATTTTCCCGCATGAAAATTTCCCGTGCATAGGCCAATACCATAGGCAGTGCTCCGTATCCCTCCTTTCCTACAAAAAGTTGGGCATGGCTCACCCTGTTTTCAGCAATGCTTTCTCTAAGAAGTTTTTTCAGATTTGTCTGTCCGGCGATGTTCTCCCAATTCATGTTTCAAAGATAAAAAATCTTCTCTCATTTCATAAAATTAAGTCTGCTTAAAATGCATAAAAATATAGATCATACATTTTGAGTTTCTTTAAATCTATAAAAGTACAGGATATAATAAAACCATTAAGAAGGGTTGAAGAAATAAAGTATAGTTAAGATGAATCATTCTGATTTTAAGCTTAAAGCGAAGCTTATCTTACTACTCTTAGCACCTTCATACAATCTTAATGGCTCAAAAGAAATGCCTCATATTATAGGTAATATCAATAATAGGATTAGAATAAAACATGAAATTAAATTTTACACAATGTAATTTTATACAATATATTTGCAACGTGAAATTATTCGTACATTCATTACCATTTCACACCTATTTCCAATATTAAAAATATTAAACCAATGGATACAAACCTGGAACAAAAAATTAAAGGGATATTTCAACAGCAGAAAGTCTTTTACAAAACCAATCAGACTAAAGATATTGAATTCAGAAAAGCACAATTAAGAAAATTTCGTGAAGTTTTTTTACAGCATACTGATGCACTTTGTGAGGCTTTGGATACAGATTTGGGAAAAAGCAGAAAAGAAGCAGAGTACGTGGAGATTCAAATTGTTATCAGTGAACTTGATTATTTGCTGGAAAATGTTGATGAATGGGCAAAGCCAACTCCTGTACCTTCAAAACCACATCCTTCAGGTGCTGAAATTGTAAGTAAAGTAACCTATCAGCCTTATGGAGTTACGTATATTATCGGACCTTTCAACTATCCTGTTCAATTAACATTCAGTCCGTTGATTGGGGCTTTGATTGCAGGAAATACGGCCATTATAAAACCTTCTGAAAATACGCCTCATGTAGCTCAGGTTCTTGAAGATATTATCAGAAAATCATTTGATGAATCTTATGTAGCAGTTATTCAGGGTGCTATTGAAGAAAATACATTGTTATTAAGTTTACCTTTTGATTATATTTTCTTTACAGGAAGCCCGAATGTCGGGAAGATTGTTATGAAAGCAGCTGCAGAACAGTTAATTCCGGTGACCCTTGAACTGGGCGGAAAATCTCCAACGATTGTTCATAAAGATGCAGATCTGGATAAAGCTGTGGCAAGAATATCTTATGGAAAATGGATTAATTGCGGACAAACTTGCGTTGCTCCGGACTATATCTATATCCATGAGTCTGTAAAAGATGCCTTCATTGAAAAATTCAAAGCTAATCTGGATACCACTTATGAAGGAGAATCACTTGGGAAAATAGGAAAAATTGTCAGTCAGAACCAGATTAAACACCTGGCAGGTTATCTGGACGCAGCTCCGGAAAAAGTGATTTACGGTGGAAAATATGACCTTGAAACCCGTCATTTTGGGGCTACTGTAATGGATAATATTACCTGGGATGATCAGGTGATGCAGCAGGAGATCTTCGGGCCTATTCTTCCTATTTTGACGTACAGCGATATTGAAGAGGCACTGGAAGAAATCAATAACCGTCCTAAACCTTTAGCATTGTATATTTTCACAGAAAATCAGGAACTGGCTGATTATGTTTTACATCATACCACAAGCGGAGATGCTGAAATCAACAGTGCCATTATCCACGTGGGTTCTCACTATTTACCTTTTGGAGGAGTAGGAACTTCAGGAATGGGAAAATATCATGGGAAGTTCAGTTTTGAATGCTTCAGCCACAGCCGTTCTGTCCTTCAGGTAAAATAAATAATCAGGTAATAACGAATATAAATAAAGACTGTCTGCTCAGGAACAGTCTTTTTTATGTACTACAGAATTGCTATTTTTAAGGCTGAAAATTTGCATTTTTCTTTTAAAGAAAAGCCCTTAACAAACTTTAACCACATATAATTTTTACAATTCATTAATATTTAAGATATTTGCGCATTGTTTTAAAAATAAAGAATGAAAAAAATCTTTGTAGTATCATTCATATCAGTTGGATATTTTCTTAATGCACAGAGTCTAAGCAACTCTCCTTATGCAACGTATGGAATTGGAGATGTGAAATATGATAATACGATCGAAACTACTTCTATGGGAGGTATATCTACTGCTTTTATAAGTGATTTTACCAGTAGTTTCAATTTTGCCAACCCGGCAAACAACGCCAATTTTGAACTTACGAGTATCAGACTGGAAGCTACCAACGAAAACAATTATTTCAAATCGAACTACAACGATATGAAATCTACAAAGCATTCTACGTATCTTTCCAATATTTCGCTTGCATTTCCATTATCTTCTAAAGTAAAAATGGGAATCTCTTATCAGCCATACAGTTCTAAAAGCTACGATATCGTAACGGAACAGCTTGCCAGTGATAACACAACTCCCCTTTACAGAAATAACTTTAAGGGAAGCGGAACTTTGAACACTGCTCAGATTGCTCTTTCTTATAAGATCAGTCAGGAATTGTCTGTAGGGGCAAAAGCTAACCTTTACTTTGGAGATCTTAATGACCTTAATGAGTTCCGTGCTTACAACAGTAATCTTGGTACCTATGTAGGTGAATATGTTAATGGTTATGAGACTAAAAACAGAATCAGAAACTTTAATTTCACATTAGGTACAAGCTACCAGACTTTAAATACGCGTACTGATAAGAAGTTTACCGTAGGAGCTACTGCTACTTTTGGTAATACAAGTAATATGACTACTCAGTACACCAACAGTACATACAGATATTCTGATGCTCAGGAGACTACTAAAGTTACCGGATCAGAAACAATCATAGAGCAAAAAGAAACAAAATCCAAAAACCTTCTTCCACTTCAGGCTTCCTTAGGGGTTGGATATGGAAGTGAGAACCACTGGTTTGTATCAGGACAGGTAGATTATAAAAAAGGAGAAGATATCTCTTATTTTGGTAAAGATTTTAATTTCCAGGATACTTACAGAATTTCTGCAGGAGGATGGTATCTTCCGAACTACAATAACTTTAGAAACTACTTCTCAAGAGTAATCTATAGATATGGTGCTTTCTACGAGAGAGGAAACCTTAATCTGGAAGGAAACAGTATAAACAAGTTCGGTATTTCTGCAGGGGTTATGCTTCCATTCAAAAACAGTAGTATCACAAGAATGAGTGGTCTTGAAATAGGGTTAGAAGTAGGTAAAAGAGGTACTCTTCAAAACAATCTGATCAACCAGAATTTCGTTAACCTGAGAATCGGCTTTAATTTTGCTGACAAATGGTTCAGAAAGACTCTTTATAACTAAAATGAACTTTTCAAAAAAAATATCATATAAAAATATAGCATGCCTTTTTAGTTGTGCTATATTTTTTATATTGACATCCTGTGAAGAGGATCTTACCAAAAGAAATGGCAGCCAAAGCAAAAATTTCCCTTCACAAATCATCAACAACGCCAATATTATACAGCGTGATTCCGGTTTTGTTACTTTAAAGGCCAAAGCACCGATCATTGAAAAATATGAGTTGATCGACAGCCCGTATGTAATAGCCAGAAAAGGAATCGACATTGAGTTTTTTGATAAAAAGAAACCTAAGGTTCCAGGAAGAATTACGGCTAAATACGCCCGTATTTTTGAATACAAAAAGTTCTACGAAGCCAAAGGTGATGTAAGAATAAAAACCAATGAAGGACAGAGATTTGCCATGCAGAGTATTTATTGGGATCAGCGAAAAAACAGAATCTATACCAAAGATACGGTATACGTTACCATGGAAGACGGCTCTACGCTGGTAGGTGCCAATGGAATGACTGCCAAAGATGATTTTTCCGAATATACATTCTATAACAACTCAGGAGATTTCAGTTCAAAAAGAATTTCTGAGAATAAAAAATAATTCCAAAAAACTATGAAAGCTCTGGCTATTGGACTGATGTCCGGGACAAGTCTGGACGGTTTGGATATCTGCCTTGCCAAATTTGAAAAACAGGACATATGGACCTTTCAAATCCTGAAGGCCGAGACACTCTCCTATTCTGAGGATTGGGAATCTCAACTTAGAAACTCGGTTCACCTTTCTGCTGAAGATTTACTGGAACTGCATTCAGAGTATGGTTTTTATCTGGGACAGCGGGTTAAAGAATTTATTCATAAGCATCAGCTTGAAAATATCGACCTGATTGCTTCTCATGGACATACCGTTTTTCATCAGCCAAAGAGAAAATTCACCCTTCAGATTGGGGACGGCAGAGCGATCAAACTGGAAACCGGATTACCCGTCATTTATGATTTCAGAAGTCAGGATGTTCTAATGAATGGAAATGGGGCACCTCTGGTACCCATAGGGGATGCATTGCTTTTTTCGGAGTACAGCGCTTGTTTAAACCTTGGTGGTTTTTCCAATATTTCATTACAATCAGGCGAAAAAAGAATCGCTTTTGATATTGCCCCGGTTAATATTGTTTTAAATTATTTGGCTCAAAAGCTTCATAAAAACTTTGATGAAAACGGAGAATTGGCTGAAAAAGGAAAAATCAATGAGACCTTACTGAATCAGCTTAACGCATTGGATTTTTACCATCTTTCACCTCCAAAATCTTTGGGAATTGAATGGTGTAACCAGCATATATTTCCAGCTCTTGAAAATATAGAAACCCTGGATGCGCTGGCAACTTTTACAGAGCATGCCGCCCAGCAGATTTCCCTTGTTATCAATAAAAATAATATAAAAGATATTCTGGTTACAGGCGGAGGTGCCTACAACACGTTTTTAATTGAAAAAATAAGAGCAAAAACAAAAGCCGAAGTGATCATCCCTGAAAAAGAGATCATCAATTATAAGGAAGCTTTGATTTTTGCCTTTATGGGCGTTCTAAAAATGAATAATGAGATCAATGTGTTGTCTTCTGCCACAGGAAGTTCTCATGACCACTCCTCAGGAGTTACCGTATAAGAATCTCTCATATAAAAATAAAAAAACCTTCATTTTGAAGGTTTTTATTATTTATAAGCTTCGATTTTATCAGTAAGCGTATTGATAAAGTTCTGTAATGGTTTTTCTACCATCATTTTAATGAATGGATTGAATTTCCCTTCGAATAACATCTGAACTTCAGTTTGATTATCACTGATCGGGTTTAAAGTTGCTGTTAATGTAAAATCCAAGCTTGAACTTGCAGATTTTAAAACAGCTTTCTGATCATCTACTTCGTCTATTTTTAACGCAATTTCCGGCATTCCCTGTAATCCAAATTTAAATCCGTTATCTCTCGTTTCAAATTTCTGAAGACCATCCGGCATAAAATCTTTGTAATTTTCAGGTGATTTCAGCAACTCGGTAAGTTCTTTAGATGATTTATTGACAATAATCTTTCGTCCTTCTAAATTCATTTTTTATTTTTGTATTTAAATTCTTAACTATTACAAATGTATAAAGTTTTTGTCAACGAAAAAAAATTATTGATATCTAAGCATCCTGAAGAACTTGAAAAAAAGCTTGCGTATGAAAATTACACAACTTTAGAGATTGCTTTGGATCTTTTAGAGAACACTTCTCTACAGGAACTTAATGTATATGGAGAGAATTTGGATGAAATCTGGCAGGAGTTCCAAAAGCTTTTCAGAATTATAGAAGCTGCAGGAGGTCTCGTGAATAATCCTGAAGGTAAGATTCTTTTCATTAAAAGACTGGGCAAATGGGATCTTCCTAAAGGTAAGATGGAAAAAGGAGAATCCAGAGAAGAGTCTGCAGTACGGGAAATAGAGGAAGAAACCGGCCTTAGTGATGTAGAGCTTGTAAAATTCATCAATACCACTTACCACATCTATGTAGAAAGAAATGGGGAGAAAATTTTAAAATGTACCCATTGGTTTGAAATGAACTTTGATGGAGAAGATACTTCCACGCCACAAATAGAAGAAGGTATTACTGAAGTTGCCTGGAAAACAACGTCAGAAATTGAGGATGAAGTTTTCCCAAGTACGTTTAAAAATATTAAACTGATTGTAAAAGAATTCTGGGATTTGAAGAAATCTTAAAAGCCGGAAGCTGGAAGAATGAAGCCGGAAGTTACTATCCGGCCAATTACTTCTTAAAGTGTTTATTGACCAATGAAATTTTATAAAGTTGAATAAAAGAGGAAGCTCTTCAATTGCGTTCATGAACTTCCCTCTCCCAGCCTCCAGCTTTCTTACTGTATTAAATAAAATCAATCAGCTTCTCCAGCGCAATTCCTCTAGACCCTTTCAACAAGATGTTTTCGGACTGAATCCTATTTTGTTTCAAATATTCTATCAGCTCTGCTGTATTTTCAAAAGCAAGATCTGAAGGATTAACTGCTTTAAAATGTTTTCCCACAGTAATAATCTCGTTGAAATGAAGATCCTGAGCCAGTTTTAAGATGTTCTGATGCTCTTTCTCGCTTTCATCACCCAATTCCAGCATATCTCCAATGATAATGGTTGTAGTACCTTCAAAACTGATAAAGTTATTCAATGAAGCAGTCATAGAGCTTGGGTTCGCATTATACGTATCCAGAACCAAAGTCCGTCCTTCTTTTTTCACCACCTGAGATCTCATATTGGTAGGGGTATACCATTCCAGTGCGTGTTGTATTTTGTCAAAACCAATTCCGAAATGAAGACCCAGGCTTGCAGCTGCACAAAGGTTGGTAAAATTATACTCTCCGGTCAGCTTTGAAACGGCTTTTATTCCCTGATAAGTCAACCCTACAAAATGTTCTTCTGAAAAAGATTCAAAATTATAATCGGATGTATCTTTTCCAAAAGTAATTTTAGGTGAATAGTTTTCAGTTTTTTCTACCTGGATAGGATCATTTTCGTTAACAACAATAGTTCTGTTATTGTTGTTAAGATAATCATACAGTTCAGACTTTCCTTTAATCACGCCCTCAAAACCTCCGAATCCTTCTAAATGGGCTTTTCCAAAATTGGTAATATAGCCAAAATCAGGTTGAGCAAGGGTACACAGAAATTCTATTTCTTTCTGATGGTTGGCTCCCATTTCAATCACAGCCATTTCATGTTCCGGTTTAATGGAAAGAATTGTTAACGGAACTCCGATGTGATTGTTCAGGTTTCCAAATGTATACTGAACATTAAATTTTTCAGAAAGAACGGCATGAATAAGTTCTTTTGTGGTAGTCTTACCATTACTTCCCGTAAGTCCTATAAAAGGAATGCTAAGTCTGCTTCTGTGATAAATAGCCAGCTGTTGCAAAAACTCAAGGGTAGACGGAACATAGAAAATGTTTTTATCGTTGTTTTCAAATTCAGGAAGTTCAACAATCACGGCCAAAGCTCCATCATCAATGGCTTTTTCCGCTAAGGTAGCTGCATTGAAATTTTCACCGGAAAAAGCAAAGAAAATATCATTCTGTGCTATTTTTCTGCTGTCAATGGTCACTTTTGCGGCCTGCAGAAATAAAGGATAAAACTGTTCTATATTCATTTGGAAATATATATTTTTTTAAAAGTGGTCACATGCAATCGCCAAATCTACATGAGTATTTTAGACTTTTTAACCGAAGCGATTTCATGGTTCAAAAATAAAAAAACCTTCCGAAAGTTCGGAAGGTTTTTTATAAGTATTTTTTGATAAATATTATCTTCTAGTTCTACTCTTATCGTTAGTTCTAGCATCCTGTGCAACACGGAATCCTACCCAACCATAAGCTCTGTTTTGATTTTTATATCTTCTTTGTCCCGGATCCAGCCAATACGCTGTATCCTGCCAAGAACCTCCTTTCACCACTCTAACTTCGTTAGAAATTCCTGAAGTTCTCTCTTTGGTATCTTTCTGTAATTTCACTCTACCAGTTCCATCTACAACAAAGCTTTTCTTAGGAGCGTTGTACATATCGAATCCGGCAGCAGAATCAGAAGCTCTGTAATATTCTAAAGAAGATTGTCTGTCACCATCTCTGTAATTTCTGTAGTCAGCGATAGTCTGTCTTTCAAATTGTCCAGGAAGTCCTTTGTAAACTAATCTTCCGTCAGCCAAAGTATCATATTTGATAGTACCTTCGTCGATCATTTTATAAGTACCGTCTCCGTTTCTTACAATTGCCTGAGGCATGTTACCTCTATAATAGTTGAAATCGTTGTAATCTTCATCAATGATTGGTCTGTAAACATCAGCCGTCCATTCAGCAACGTTTCCGTACATACCATACACACCTAAATCATTAGAAGGGTATTGTCTTACGTCAGAAGTTTGAGCAGAACCGTCATTCTTCCATCCAGCGATACCTGAGTAGTCACCTTTACCCATTTTGAAGTTTTCAAGGAACATTCCTCTGTCTCTTCCTTTAGTACCTCTTAATCTTTCGATTTCAGGTTTTTTACCTAGATATTGGTTATATTCTCTGGTTTTAGCCATACCAAGAGCTGCATATTCCCACTCTACTTCGGTAGGAAGTCTGAACTTCTGTACCATTGCAGAATTAGGAGCTCTGTTAGCAGCAAGCAATCTCTGGTTGGTAGTTTTCATACCTGTTTTTTGCTGCATTCTTTTCTCGTTGATATACCCTTGCATTTCAGGATCATTCGATTTGAATTTATCCATGTTGAAAGCAGTACCTCCCTGGTTGTTAGATTCGTTGATATACAAATCTTTAGCAATAATACCAGCCTGCATCAAAGCTTTTTCGTTCGCTCTGTCTGACAGCCATTCACAGTATCTGTTTGCCTGAGTCCAGGAAACTCCTACTACCGGATAGTAATCAAACTCCGGAGAACGCAGATAAGTTTCATTATAATCGTTTCTTGCTAATTTGTTGTCCCATAATAAGGTATCCGGCAAAGCACCGTTATAGATCTCCTTAAAACTCGGGTCACTTGGTGGGAATACATACTTCAACCATGTAAGGTATTCGCGGTATTCGTAGTTAGTAATTTCAGTTTCACCGATAAAGAATGAACTTACCTGCATTCTGCGAGGCGTGTTATTCCAATCGTGCATAACATCATCTTTCACTAATCCCATTGTAAAAGTTCCACCTTCTACATATACCATTCCAGGCCACCCCTTCTGCTTTTGTTGCTTTCCTGCAAAAAACCAACCTTGTTTTTCGTTTGGTTTCCAACCTGTTTTACTGACAAATTTTTTGGTACCGCCACCTTTGCTGGTTCCTGATCCGCCACAGCTGGTTAATGCAAGTGTAGAACTTAATGCTATTAATGAAAACAACTTTAGTTTTTTCATAGTCGATATAAATATTTTCAAAGTACAAAGAAAAAATAAATTATTCAATAAATCAAGTAAACATTTGATTTTTTTGAAAAACGTTAACAAATTAATTTTATTGTATCGCAATTTAATTCTAAAATTTTGATTTATTTTGTAATTTAGCAATTTCAATAGTAAACATGAGACGAAAAATCACTCTTTTATCTTTAATCGCTTTTGCATCAACACTTTACGCCCAGAGAAACACCATAGAATGGAATGGTTCTAAAATCCAGGATTTTGGTGACACAAAATTAAATCTTCCCAATTTTAAAAATGAAGGTTTTTCTTTCAGCCAAAATAATGTTTTTATAGTAACCCAACAAAAAATTGGAGAAAAGCAACTGAAAATTTCAGACCTTGTTTGGGAAGGTGTTTCCAATCAGGATTTGTTTGAGCTGGATAAAGGCAGACTTCCTGATTATGATGTAGCCGATGTTTCCTATTATACTTTAAATGGTGAAAGCTATGCCAGCATTAGTATTGCTTTATTTAAAAATATAAAGGGGCGTGTTCAGAGATTATCTTCATTTAATGTTTCAGAAGCTTCTTCTTTTATCAATACTACAGGAACGGTTAATAAAATAGGAACTACTGCCAATCCTTTATCCAGTGGAAACTTCTACAAAATAAAGGTAGACAAGTCCGGGGTATTCAAAATCACTTCACAGTTTTTAAGAGATAATGGAATCAATCCGAGTTCTGTAAATCCTAAAAACTTCAGAATTTATGGAAACGGAGGGGTAATGCTTCCTGAATACAATCAGGATCCAAGATATGGTGCTTTACAGGAAAATGCCATTCAGGTAGTAGGTGAAGACGATGGGGTATGGAATGACAATGATTATGCTCTTTTCTATGCACAGGGTTCTGATGGATATAACCTTTATGACACTTCCAATGGAAATGGCTTTAAAAGACACGATACCCGATTCAGTGAGAGAAGCAATAATGTTAAAAACATCTATGAGGATTTCTCTTATTATTATATCAACTTTGACAAAGGTGCGGGAAAAAGAGTTCCAACTGTTGACGGAAACCTTCCTGCCCAGATGATTACAAGGTATGACAATTACCAGGTGATCAATAAAGATCAGAAAAACCTGTTAAAGGTCGGGAGAACATGGGTAGAAGATACGCCTTTCACTAATGAAAAAACAGTAACGCTTACTACCAATTCGCCTATACAGGCTAATGATGTAATACGATACAGAACTCAGGTTGTAGCATATAATTCACAACAGAATACTGTTGATTTTAAGATCAACAATTTAAATCCGCATCCGTTACAGGTTATCCCTACGGATACATCCAGTTATCAGTATACTTTTTATCCTGTAACGTATTCCGGAACACTCACCAATCTTACCGGAAATCAGTTTACACTGGTTTATAACCCTGATATTTCCAAAAATCCCAATGGAACGTTCTATTTTGATTATGTAGAGGTTCAGTATAAAGAAAATCTTGCGTTCAATGGTTCACAGATGAATTTCAGGGATTATTCGATTGTAAGTGGAAGTAATACAGCCTATGGTTTCAGTATCAGTAATGCAGCTAATATTGAACAGGTATGGGATGTTACGGATATTACCAATGCAAACCGAAGAGTGAATAAAGCAGGAGCTGGTTCTTTCAACTTTGCCTATACCGCTGCTGATCAGAATTTCAACAATGAGTTTGTAGCTTTCCGTGCTGATGCAGCTTTCAGTCCTCAATTTGTAGGAAGAATTTCCAACCAGAATCTTTCTGCCATACAAAATGTAGATTATCTCATCCTTACCGTCCCTGAAATGATGGGACAGGCACAGCGACTTGCCAACTATCATCAGACTCACCATAACTATAAGGTAGAAATTGTTGACATTAACAAAATCTATGAGGAATATGGCAGCGGAAGTAAAGATCTTACTGCAATAAGAGACTTTGTCAGCAAACTGAATACTCCGCTGGGCAGACTTCAGTATGTATTTATTCTGGGGGATGCCTCATACGATTATAAAAACAGAGTTCCGAATAATTCAAACGTTGTTGCCAGCTATCAGAGTGAGCAGTCTTCAGACTACGTTTCATCATTCGTGACGGATGATTATATCGTCATGACTAAACCGCAGACCACACTATTAATTGAAAATAACTTACCGGACCTACCCGTGGGTAGAATTCCTGCAGCCAATGCAAGTGAAGCCGGAGATATGATCAATAAAACACTGGCTTATTACAATTCTCTTCAAGGACAGTCAAGCCCTTTCGGAGACTGGCGCATGAGACTTGACTTTGTTGTAGATGATAATGATGAAGGTGGAGGTCCGTTTCATAATGTAATGAACAATTCCCTGGTGAGTATATTTGAGCAGCCAGGTCAGACGGATCTTAAAGAATATAATGTCAAAAAATTATATATGGATGCTTTTACCGCTCAGAGCACCTCTGGAGGGCGAAGATATCCACAGGTAAATCAGGCGATTTCCAATGCTATCGGAAACAGTCTGTATCTGTTCTATTTCGGACATGGAGGAATCAATGGCTGGGCACAGGAAAGAGTTCTGACGAGTAGTGAGGTTCAGAATGCCAACAATTTCTCTAATGTATACAGCAGATTTCCATTCGTTTCTACCATCACTTGTGAATTTACATTATGGGATGAACCATCCACCAACTCTGTAGGAGAACAGTTTATTAAGATGAAGCAGGGAGGTGTTTCCACAATGATTACTTCCAGCCGTGCTATTGGGGTAGATTATGGACGTGATTTTACCAATACATTTACTCAGAATATTTTTAAATTAACCAACGATGATTTTAATTCGTTAGGAAATGCTCACTTAATTGCTAAAAAACAAAAAGGGCCAAACAGCAATCACTTAAAAGTAAACTTATTGGGTGATCCTGCTATGAAATTAAGCAGACCACAAAGACTTTTAATCATTGATAATATTGAAACTCCGGTTCCAGGACTGATAAGAGGGTTGGATTTTGTAAAGATAAAAGGACACATCAATAATCCAAACGGAACATTGAATAATACCTTCAACGGAAAAGTCAGCATCAATATTTTTGATAAGAGATTAAACAAGAAAACATTAAATAACAGTGGCGTGTTAACTCCGGTTTTAGATTATACTGAAGAAGGAAGTGCCATCGTAAAATCTGCCGGAACTGCTGTAAATGGAGTATTCACTGCTGAATTTTATGTTCCTAAAGATATTAACTATGCTGTAGGCCAGGGAAGAATACTAGCCTATGCAGACAACAAATCAACAGATGTTTTCAATAACCAGGCTGTACAGGTGGGTGATATTAATCCTAACGGAATTAATGATAATCAACCTCCAAAAGTAAAGCTGTATATGAATAACACCAACTTTGCAGATGGTGGTATTACCAACCAGAACCCTATGCTTCTTGCCTGCCTTACGGATGATACTGGAATCAACTCAACAGGATCAGGAGTAGGCCACGATATTACAGTATATCTTGACGGGCAGATTATCAATACTGTTGTTTTGAATGATTTTTATGCAGCAGGAGAAGGAAACGGATGTTTAAATCCTAGTCTTGCAGAGTATCAAAAAGGGAATGTAACCTATCCTTTCAGAAATCTGGCCATAGGGCAACATCAATTAACATTTAAAGTTTGGGATATAAACAATAATTCTACAACTGCTACGTTAAATTTTGAAGTTAAAGATGAATCTGACCAACACCTGACCATCAACCGTCCGCTGAACTGGCCAAATCCATTTACCAATAAAACATATATTCAGTTTGAACACAATTGTGATGACATTCTGGATGTGAACGTACAAATTTATACTATAACCGGAAGACTCGTAAGAACTTTATCACAACCAGTAGTCGCAGAACCGTTCCTACAGGGCTTTAGAACCCCTCGTCAGGCAATAGAATGGGACGGAAGAGATGATTTTGGGTCTACGGTAGCAAAAGGTACGTATATTTTTAAGATATTTGCAAAAAGTCAAAATCAAGAAAAATGCAAAGGAAGTGCTACAGCTGTAGAAAAAATGGTACTTTTGAAATAATAAAATAGAACATAGACAATAATATTAATAAAAAACTGATAATATATAAAAGACAACATATGAATTTAACTACTAAACTGCTTTTAGGATTTGGTTTGAGTGCTGGTTTTTTAGGCTATTCGCAAGATTTAGGTAAAGTAAACCCAGTTCTTACCGGAGCTCCTTTCCTAAGAATTGCACCTGATGCAAGATCGGGAGGTATGGGAGATCAAGGTGTGGTAACCTCTCCGGATGCCTTTTCACAATTCTGGAATGCGGCTAAATATCCCTTCAGCAGGACAAGTTCTTCCGTAGGTCTTAACTATACGCCTTACATGGGAAAACTTACCAATGATGTATTCTTATTATATGCTTCGTTTCATAAGTTTTTGGGGCAGGAAGAAAGATCTACCATCTCTGCAAGTATCTATTATTTCAATATGGGACAGGTAGACCTGACTCAGCTGGTAGGTACAGAAATTGCTTCAATGGGTACATCAAAACCAAACGAATTCTCTATTGACGTTGCCTATGCTTTGAAACTTTCTGATTCATTCTCCGGTGCCGTTACCGGTAGATTCATCCGTTCAGACTTAGCCGGAGGATTCAACACTGATACTACGCTTAAAGCAGCAAACTCTTTTGCGGTAGACGTTTCAGGATACTATACCTCTCCACGATTCTCAAGTATCGGTGGATATGATGGTAAAGTGAATGCCGGTATCGCTATTCAGAACTTAGGTCCGAAACTGGATTATACAGGAAATGAAGAATCAAGATCTTATCTTCCTACAATGGCAAGATTAGGGGTTGGATACGATATGTACCTGGATGATATGAACAGAGTTGGAATTTCTGTAGAAGGTTCAAAACTTTTGGTTCCAGGATCTGAGTATGCAGGAATAGATCCGAATACAAGACAGCCTATTTATCAAATCCCGAATGTAGGACCAATGGCTGGTATCGGAAAATCTTTCAAAAATAAAAACAGTATCATGTACAGTGGTGCTTTAGAATATTCTTATGACAATGCTTTTTCTGTAAGAGGAGGTTATTTCCACGAAAGTGAAGAGCAGGGAGCAAGACAGTTTGCAACAGCAGGTGTCGGCTTAAGATACCGTTCTTTCGGACTGGATCTTTCTTATTTGATCAATATGTCTAAAATCAACAGTGCATTGGATAACACTCTTCGTTTCGGTCTTACCTGGAACATTGGAGAAGAAACATCCAACAACGATCGTTAAAAAAGAGCAACAGCTATATAAAAAAAGCCTCATACATTGTAATGAGGCTTTTTTTATGGGCAATTGTGAATGGTCAATCCGCTTCGCTTGTCAATTTCACATACTACAACCATTCACCATTCACTTTGCGAAGCAAAAATTCACTATTTAAAATATGAAAGAACTGTCAATCGTCAATCCGCTTCGCTTGTCAATTTCACATACTACAACCATTCACCATTCACTTTGCGTAGCAAAAATTCACCATTGAAAATATGAAAGAGCAACTGTCAATCGTCAATTCGCTTCGCTTGTCAATTTAATATACTACAACCATTCACCATTCACTTTGCGAAGCAAAAATTCACTATTGAAAATAGGAAAGAACAACTGTCAATCGTCAATTCGCTTCGCTTGTCAATTTCACATACTGCAACCATTCACCATTCACTTTGCGAAGCAAAAATTCACTATTGAAAATAGGAAAGAACAACTGTCAATCGTCAATCCGCTCCGCTTGTCAATTTCACATACTACAACCATTCACTTTGCGAAGCAAAAATTCACCATTGAAAATATGAAAGAACAACTGTCAATCGTCAATCCGCTTCGCTTGTCAATTTCACATACTGCAACCATTCACCATTCACTTTGCGAAGCAAAAATTCACTATTGAAAATAGGAAAGAACAACTGTCAATCGTCAATCCGCTCCGCTTGTCAATTTCACATACTACAACCATTCACTTTGCGAAGCAAAAATTCACTATTGAAAATAGGAAAGAGCAACTGTCAATCGTCAATTCGCTTCGCTTGTCAATTCACATACTGCAACCATTCACCATTCACTTTGCGAAGCAAAAATTCACTATTGAAAATAGGAAAGAGCAACTGTCAATCGTCAATCCGCTTCGCTTGTCAATTTCACATACTACAACCATTCACCATTCACTTTGCGAAGCAAAAATTCACTATTGACCTTTAAACAGTGTAATGGTATAATCAAGGAGCTTTCCATCTCCATACTCTCCATGTCCCGGAACAACAATTTTCACATGGGAATATTCTTTCTTAACTTTTTCAACAGTATCAGACCATGCAGAAACATTTGCATCCCCCAGATATCCTTTGCCTGCCTCTAGTTCTTTCAACAAACATCCGCCAAAAAGAATATTTTCGCTTGGGAAATATCCAACAACATTATCTTTTGTATGCCCTTCTCCAAAAAATTTTGCCATAACCTCCTTGTCCCCTACTTTCAAAACAACAGAATCATTGAAACCATTTTCAGGAATAACAAAATTATTCTCTCTCGCTAATTCAATTGTTTTCACATAGGAATAAGAGGGAATGCCATTTTTGTGAAACGCCATCAATCCTCCTAAGCTGTCATCATGAAAATGAGTGGGAATGACAGCTTTGATTTTTGCATGCAACTTCCCTTTAATCCATTGTATCAATTCTTCTGAACTTTTATCATCAGTAGGAGTATCAAAAACAATAGCTTCTTGATGATCTGTCACAATCAGTCCATTACAAGGTACATTCCCAAAGTCATTCGTTTGCTTAAAGGAAGTATGGATAAAAGAATTTTCTGAAATCTGGGTGATGATCAGATTGCTGGACTCATACATTTTCTTTGCTTTAAAACTTTCCTTATTCTGTGAGCCACAACTCAGAATGAAAAAAGAGAAGAATACGAAGAAGAGATTTTTAATAGTATTTTTCATGAAACCGTTACTTAAAAGTTGAGATAAGCTAAAGTAAGAATTCATGGAACAAGATTTGTTAGCTGTTGTGTTAAAATTGATATGAGTGAATTATGAATCATCAATCTGCTTCGTATGTCAGTTTATTTTAAATACAATAACATCTCATTAAAAAAATATAACATTTAAGTTGAGAAAAGTCTCTTTTTTATGGCGATTTTCTTAAATTCAATAGCTATTTTTGTAGTATGAACTATTCGGCGGAACTAAAAAAATTTGTAACCAGTCAGTATGTATATTCTGCCATCAGAATTACATTAGCTACTGTTCTGCCTTGTTTAGTCCTCGCCCACTTTGGGATTTTGAAAGAATATTTCCTTTTTCCGCTAGGAACCAGCTTTGTAGCCCTTACGGACCAGCCCGGACCTTTTATCCGAAGAAGAAATGCTCTTACTTTTGCCATCTGTTGTTTTGTATTTGTAGCGCTCATTGCAAGCCTTGTGATGAATATCAAAGTACTGGTATTGCTGGAGGTCATTGTTTTCGGGATGTTTTTCTCCCTCATTGGTGTTTATGGACAGAGATTGGCCGCTGTAGGTTCACTATCACTTGTAGTCCTCGCGATCTTTATTGATGGCCACCTTACAGGAAGTAATATCTTTAAAAGTCTGCTGATTTTTGCATGCGGCTGTATATGGTTTCTACTCATATTTCTTATTGTAACAACTATTCGTCCATATAAACTGGCAAGCCAGATGATTGGAGAAAATTATCTTCAGCTGGCTGAGTTTTTAAAGATTAAAGCCAATTATTATCAGAAGAATCCGGATTTTAATAAATTGACCACTCAGGTTATTGCGAAGCAGATTGAAATAAAAAACCTGCAGGAAGATACCAGGGAAACAGTTTTCAAAACAAGAACGATCGTCAATGAATCTACAACCACCAGCCGTTTATTAATGCTGATGTTTCTGAATTCCATGGACCTTCATGAAAAACTGATGACCTCTGAAAGTGACTATCAAAAGCTACAGCAGAGCTTTGAAGACAGCATGATCCTGGTGAATATCCATGATTATCTAAATCTTTTGGCGGAAGAGATCACCAATATCGGAATCGCTTTGCAAAGCGGTACCAGAGCAAAACCTATGTCCAATCTGGAACTGGAATTAAAGAACTTAAACTACAATTATTTCGAACTCAGAAATAAACAGCTTTCTCCTGACAATCTGGAAAATTTCATGATTCTGCGCCAGATCCTGATGCGTATCTATGAAATTACGAAAGAAATTAACGAAATCTATAAAGTATTTTCACAGGATATCAAACTGGCGAAGAGTTTATCTACGGGATTAGACTTGAAAAAATTCATGCCTAACGAGCCTAAACTTAATGCCAAGGTTTTAAGAAATAATATTTCGTTATCATCTTCTCATTTCCGCCATGCCATAAGAATTACCACAGCTTTGCTGCTGGGATATGTCTTTTCCATGTTCGATTTTCTGGGATTGGGACACACGTATTGGATATTAATTACCATTACGGCCATTTTAAAACCGGCCTATTCCATCACCAAACAGAGAAACCTTCTTCGTCTCTATGGAACAATTGCAGGGGCAAGTATTGCTTATGCCATTCTGCATTTCATACATATTAATGGGGTTTTATTTGCCATTCTGCTGATCAGCATGATCATGTGTTTCAGTTTTCTGAAAGGACGGTATTTCTGGGCGGTATTATTCATGACTATCTATGTTTTCCTGAGTTTTAATTTTTTAAATCCCGGGAAAGTCAATATTATTTTTAAAGACAGAATATTCGATACTGCTATTGCCGGAATAATTGCTTTTGCGGTGTCTTATATCGTGCTTCCGGTCTGGGAACATACCCAAAACCTGGATCTGATGAAAAAATCGGCAGCAGACAATCTTATCTATTTCCAAAGTGTGATTTCTAAATTCTTACAGGGAAATTTTGACCTTGAAGATTATAAGGTAAAACGAAAAAATGCTATCATTTCTCTGGCCAACCTTTCCGATAATTTCCAGAGAATGATTTCCGATCCTAAAAATCAGCAGAAAAAACTGGAAGTTGTGCACCAGTTTGTGGCTACATCACATCTGATTACAGCATATACCGCTTCCCTGTCTCAATATTCCAAAAGCAATGAGCAATACCCTGAAATAGATGCTGAAAGCTGGAGCAGAAAGATTGAAGCCGAAATGCAGCAAACCTCTACCCTTCTCAACGGAAATGACATCAATGAAACGTTGAAAATGGAAAGCCGCCTTGAGCCGGAAGATTCTTCTATTGAAGATATGCTTCTGAAAAGAAAAACTGAGATTGAGGAAAATGATATCGTTGACAGAAGAGATCCTGATAAAGTATCCCATTTAACAGAGCTTAAAAACATCCACGATATTCTGGAGCTGATCTATGATGTAGCAAAAGAACAGAGAAAAGTGATCGAAAAATACAAAAATGAGACAGATCCTACTCCTCCACAATCGTAAAACAATAATCGTCGAAAAACTCTACTCTGGCTTTGAATTCATCTGAAAACTGATCGTCATATACTCTACAGCTTATTTTATGAAGATGCTTCAGCTCGAAAGGTTTTACTTCATAATTCTTTTTTAAAGACCAGTATTTTGAGTGATGAATTTTATACATACTTTCTTTTACACTCCATATAATGGTATAAAAAGTATCCGCCTTATCCTCAGGAATAAATCCACGCTCATTTTCATAGGTGAATTTATCAATCACCCTTAAAATCTTAGGATTGAATTTTTCTACATCAATTCCTATTTTATTTTTAGAAATGGCAATAGCAGCAAAGGGAAAAGAATGTGTGATGGAAATTTCCGCATCATACGGAGAAAGAAATGGTTCCCTTTCTTTATATAAAATTTTAGAATGAGGTTTTAATCCTTTCAGGAGCTTACGTACCATCAGGACTTCCAGTAGTTTTTTAGGGTGATAATCTTTTACTTTTTCAGCATTTTCAGGTTCCAGAAGCTGGTTGATATCAAGTTCTTCACTTTCATCATATTTCCAAACAAGGATGGTGGCATTATCATCTGAAAAATCTCTGTAAAGGGGCATTCTTTTTTTATATGAGACAAAAATAGTGAAAAGATGCGGAAGTTGAAAGGAATGGAAGATGGGAGCTGGAAGATGGAAGTTACTATCCGTTATAAAAACAAGAGATAAATAAAGTCAGAAAAAATCGTTTGATGAAAAAAGGAATAAGGAAAGGAAGCTGGGAGACGGGAGATGGAAGTTATTATCCGTTATAAGAATAAATTAAAGATTAAATGAAAAAACTACTTCTTTGTTTTCTTACTCTTTATAAACTTCCAGCATCCTTCTTCCAGCTCCCAGCTTACTTATTTAGACTGATGATTCACATCATTTCTGTGCTCAACAATTTCAAGATTGGCATCCACGAAATAGGCACTTCCGAATCCGTTCACATAAGATCCTTTCACAGGTTGAAGAGCAATTAAAATAAAATCTCCCATTTCAGAAATTACATCTACAACTTTACCATGATTTTCTTTAAGTTTCGCCACTACAGTGTTCCATACTTCAGAACCTCTTTCAATCTGAAAAGTTGCTGCTTCAATGGTAAGGCGCTCACGGGCATAGATTTGCTTGGTAGCCGATTCATCTTCAATAAACATAATGGATGTTTTTCTTCCATCAGCAAGATTTTTAGTATGTTTTGCCATGAAAGAGACCAGAATATAAAAAGTTTGATCTACTTGTACGAAAGGAGCATAGCTTGAATTGGGATTTCCTTCAGCATCTACAGTAGCAAGGATGATACTTTTTGAAGCGTTGATCAGTTCCTGTACTTTTGGAGCAACGGGTTTGATTTTCTTTTCTGTATGGGTATGGTTCATAATATATTTTTTTATCAGCTAAAATTAATTATTTATATTAAGACTAAATAATATTAATTCATGTTTAATCTCATAAAACTGAACTTGATCTGCCGTTTTTATATCTTAATTATTAATCGTAATTTTGCCTTTCGTTATCAATTGAATTTAAAAACTATTCATTACATATGAGTACTACAACACAATACGTTCCTTATAAAGTTAAGGATATCTCCCTTGCAGAATGGGGTAGAAAAGAAATTACTCTTGCAGAGGCAGAAATGCCAGGTTTGATGTCTATCCGTGAAGAGTACGGACCATCTCAGCCACTGAAAGGAGCAAGAATCGCAGGATGTCTTCACATGACGATCCAAACGGCTGTGCTTATCGAGACTTTGGTAGCTTTAGGAGCTGAAGTTACCTGGTCATCTTGTAATATTTTCTCTACACAAGACCACGCTGCTGCTGCTATTGCTGCTGCGGGAATTCCGGTATATGCTTGGAAAGGGTTAAATGAGGAAGAATTTGACTGGTGTATTGAGCAGACTTTATTCTTTGGTGAAGACAGAAAACCATTAAACATGATTTTGGATGATGGTGGAGATTTAACAAACATGGTTTTTGATAAATACCCTGAATTTACAAAAGATATCAAAGGTCTTTCTGAAGAAACAACTACAGGAGTACACAGACTTTACGAAAGAATGAAAAACGGAACTCTGGTAATGCCGGCGATCAACGTAAACGATTCAGTAACTAAGTCTAAATTCGACAACAAATACGGATGTAAAGAATCTGCTGTAGACGCAGTAAGAAGAGCTACAGACGTAATGTTAGCCGGAAAAAGAGTGGTAGTTTGCGGATACGGAGACGTAGGTAAAGGTACTGCGGCTTCATTCAGAGGAGCAGGTTCTATCGTTACGGTTACTGAAATTGATCCAATCTGTGCACTTCAGGCTGCAATGGACGGATATGAAGTAAAAAGATTAGACACTGTGGTAGATAATGCTGATATCATCATCACTACAACAGGTAACTTCAATATCGTTAGAGGAGAACACTTCCTTAAAATGAAAGATAAAGCTATCGTTTGTAACATTGGTCACTTCGACAACGAAATCGATATGGCTTGGTTAAATAAAAACTATGGTCAGACTAAATCTGAAGTAAAACCTCAGGTAGACATCTATACGATTGAAGGAAAAGAAGTAATCATCCTTGCAGAAGGTAGATTGGTAAACTTAGGATGTGCTACAGGTCACCCAAGTTTTGTAATGTCTAACTCTTTCTCTAACCAGACTTTGGCTCAGATCGAATTATGGAACAATTCTGCTGCTTACAAAAACGAAGTATACATGCTTCCTAAGCACTTAGATGAGAAAGTAGCTGCTTTACACCTTAAGAAATTAAGCGTAGAGCTGGAAACTCTTTCTCCTGAGCAGGCTGAGTATATCGGAGTAGACGTAAAAGGGCCATTCAAGCCTGAATACTACAGATACTAAGATTCAATACAATATGATATTATCCCACTATTTCTAAGATAGTGGGATTTTTTATGGAGTGCCGTATAGCAATTCCTTATTTTTGTCAACTAAAAAAATAACATGAAAAACTACTTATTTCTGGGAATGATGAGCGCTGTGGTATTCTTTAACAGCTGCAGCAGCAATGATGATAATGAGGGAACCAATAATCCTTCCGAACCAAAAGTATTATTAAGTAAAATCACTACAGTTTACTATGATAATCCATCGCAGCCTCAAACCAGCGTAGAAACCCTTGAATACAATAGTCAGGGACAGCTTATAAAAACTTCTTCCGCCTATGGAACTTCCACATTTGAATACAATAACGGAAAACCTGTAAAGATAAATCATTATAATACCAACCAGACACTGGAATACTATTCTGCTTTTAATTATAACGGAGATCAGCTGGCAAGCGTTAAAGCAATCTACGACACTCATCCGGATTACAACCGAACGATTACCTATAATTATAATCCCAACGGACAGGTGATCTCTACATCTCTTTGCCAGTCGCCAGACTGTTCCAATCCCATCGTTGATACGTATGCTTATAATGGAAACAATATTTCATCAGAGATTTCAGAGGGTGGAGGATCCAGTTACAACACTAAAGTTGTGTATTCCTACGATGATAAACTGAACCCATATACCAATATCAACAAGTATATTAGAATTATGATGGGCAGAGCTATTGTAATGAGCCCCAATAATTATCTCATAGAAAAGATAAGCTACAAAAGTAACGGGACCTGGCTACAAAACCAAACCAGAACTTCTACGATACAATACAACAGCGCTGGTTTACCTACTCAGGTGGTCTCAAAAGAAGCCAACGGAAACCTTTCCGCTCAGTACAATTACGAATATATCACTCAATAATAACAGACTCTCCAATTTTGGGGAGTTTTTTTATAAGCTAATCCCGCTATCCGCTCATACTCCTCACGCCAGCCGAAGAGCCTCAACGCTTGTTGCGGGGTAACCGCTGCTATCGGGGCTAGGGAAGTAATTATAAATGATGAATGATGAGTTATGAATTTGGGATCCTCTTGATATAGTCAATCGGTACGGACTTTATTCTGTTTGCTGTTAAATAAAATTCACTGGCTTTAGTTAAAACTTAAAATATATTAACCATCATCAGTATTTTACCCATATTTCCCATGTGTTTAGGCTCTATTTATAAAAAATGAATATCTTAGCCCCTTTAAACAAAACATTAAACTATGAAAAAACAAAGAGTATCGAATGCGTTCGTTGCGGCATCATGGGTAGCATTAGGCGCAGGAATGATTGGCTTTATTGTTGGTCTTGCAAGAGCGGAAATGCTGCTGAATGAAAAAGGATATTATTTCACCATACTTCTTTATGGTTTGTTTGCCGTTGTTTCGTTACAGAAAGCAGTACGTGACAGGTTAGAAAACATTCAGGTGACAGATATTTATTATGGGATCTGCTGGTTTGCCACATTATCATCTATTGTATTATTGGCTATCGGACTTTGGAACGCCACCATTCTTCCCAGCGAAAAAGGTTTTTATGCCTTTGCCTTTTTGCTTGCGCTCTTCGGAGCCATCGCAGTCCAGAAAAATACACGTGACAATATGCTTCAGGAATAAAGTAAACTCTCCAAAATGGAGAGTTTACTTTATTTAAATAAATTCATTAAAATTTATAAAATACTACAAATTTGACATTTACATTAAAAATATATTAAGTTTTTTGTTATTTTAGCTGTGCTTATTTCACAAACTAATGACATGTACAAAAAACTACTCTTTTCTCTTCTATTTATTCTATTATTTCAGCTTTCAAAAGCTCAGCATGAGTTTATTACTATTTGGCAGCCCGGCTTTATAAGTACCATTCCCATATACGTTACGGCTCCCTATCCCGCAGGGAACAATCAAATCTGGTTTCCTGCTATTGGCAATAATTTTACCATAAGCTGGGAAGAAGTAGGTTATCCGTCACACCAGGGAACAATGAATAATGTTACTTCCACAAAGCAGGTGCTTATAGACTTCGGAACATCATTACATCCGAATTCAATGCAAGCCAGTTATCAGGTGAAAGTAAGCGGTGGAAATGGGACTTTCAGAATACTTTCTACTGAATATTCACTTTCTACAGGAGTTACATATAATGGAAGCATTGATAAATTGCTTGAGATTTCCCAATGGGGGAATATCCAATGGAGTACAATGAACAATGCTTTTGCAAACTGTCCTAATATAAAACTCACGGCTTCGGATGCACCCGATCTGTCCCAAGTTACAGATCTGTCCGGAATGTTCAAATCTGCAAAGAATTTTACTTCCAATAATTCAATAAACAGCTGGGATACTTCATCTGTACAAGATATGTCTGAGCTATTTTCACAAACAACATTCAATTCTCCGATTGATAACTGGAATACATCAAATGTTACCAATATGTCCCGTATGTTTTATTTTTCAAAACTTTTCAATCAAACTTTAAAAACCTGGGATGTCTCTAAAGTTACCAATATGCAGTCTATGTTTATGAGTGCAGAAAAGTTTAACCAGCCTTTACAGGACTGGAATACAGAGTCTCTTACGAACATCATTGATATATTCAATGGAGCAAGGGAATTTAATCAACCAATCAATACCTGGAATATTTCAAATGTAACAAGCCTTAGTGGTATCTTTTCATTAGCCCCGCAATTCAACCAGCCACTCAATCACTGGAATACCTCAAAAGTAACCGATATGTCCAGAACATTTAACGGAGCTTTAAGTTTTAATCAAAATATTAACAGCTGGGATACCTCCAAAGTAGGGAATATGTCACTCATGTTTGCACAAGCTGTAAGTTACAACGAGCCTATGACTTCCTGGGACACGGGAAGTGTGACGGATATGTCTTTTATGTTTCATTTCAATCCGTATTTCAATCAGAATATAAGCAATTGGAATACAGCAAAAGTGGTCAACATGGGACACATGCTTCACGGCTGCTATGAATTCACCCATTCACTGGAAAACTGGAATGTCAGTACCGTTACCAATATGGATTTAATGCTAATGGAGACCACTTCATACAACCATACTTTAGAAAAATGGAATCTGAACTCCTTAATAACTGCCGCCTCAATGCTTACTTCTTCAGGATTAGACTGCAGAAATTACAGTAACACCCTTATTGGATGGTCTAATAACGGTAATACTCCCAATGGTATTCATCTTGGTATCGTTTCAGACTTAACCTATTCCGATACTGCAACTCCTTCAAGAAATCATCTTCTCAATGTAAAAGGATGGAGCTTTCTGGGAGATAATTTAGGCACCTGTGAGCATCAACTGGGGACTTCAGATAACAGCCTTAATAATACCCCTCAAATGTATCCCAATCCTGTATCGGATATGATTTATCTGAAAAATATTCAGAATGTGATAAGGTATACAATAACCGATATGAGCGGAAGAACGGTTGCTAAAGACAAGCTGGGACATAACGAAATATCTGTTCGTCTTTTGTCTCCGGGAAATTATGTTCTGCAGATTTTCACGAAGAATACAGTACATTCATTCTCATTCATCAAAAAATAACCCAAGAAAACTAATTCCATAAACAATAAACATGATCTTAAAAAAAATTCCAATACTCATTTTTCTTTTGATGATATTCATGGCAAAGGCCCAAAATGAGTTCATCACCATCTGGAAAACTCAAAATGCACAACTCATTAAATTTCCAGGAAGAGGAACCAACTTTCATGTCTACTGGGAAGAAGTAGGATATCCTCAGCACAACGGAACAATGAGCAGTGTAACTTCAACCACTGAATTCATCATCAACTTAGGAACACCATTAAACCCATCTCCTGCCCAGGCCAGTTACAGAATCAAAATCAGCAATGGAAACGGAAGCTTTGATCAGGTAAGATTTTATAATGGTTCATCAATCCCGGTTTACAATGCTTCAGACCGTTCAAAACTCACTCAAATTGTTCAGTGGGGAAATATAAAATGGAAGAGTTTTGACAATGCTTTTGTATACTGCGAGAATATGGATGTGACAGCCACAGATGCTCCAGACCTCAGTATGGTTACCAGTATGCGTCAGATGTTTTATTTATGCATTTCACTTATTGGTAATTCCTCTTTCAATACATGGAATACCTCCACCATTACAGATATGCATTATATGTTTGGTGATGATAATCTATTCAACCAACCCTTGGGAAACTGGGATACTTCGAACGTTACAGATATGTCTTATATGTTTGATTACACCGGATTTAACCAACCTTTAAATAAATGGAACACAGCTAAAGTGACCACCATGGAGCATATGTTTCATGATTCAGAAAATTTCAATCAGGATCTACAAAATTGGAACACGGGAAACGTAACTAATATGAACGAAATGTTCCATGACACTGCTTTTAATCAAAATATTGGAAGATGGGATTTAAGCTCATTAACCACAGCAACCGGTATGTTTCTCAATTCTGCGATGAGCTGCCTGAATTATGATAAAACCCTTTACGGATGGAGCCATAGCCCATCAACCCCGAATAATATTAATCTATCCAGTGCAGCACCATTGGTTTATTCTCATGCCGATGCTGTAGCTGCAAGAAATTATTTAATCAATAATAAAGGATGGACTATTTCCGGTGATACTTACAATGGATTATGCAACCAGACACTTTCAACTTCTGAAACGGAAATTAAAAACCAAACCTCCATCTATCCCAATCCGGTAAAAGATCATATTTATCTGAAAAATATTCAGAATGCGATAAGGTATACAATAACCGATATGAGCGGAAGAACAGTTGCTAAAGACAAACTGGAGCATAACGAAATATCTGTCAGAATTTTGTCTCCTGGAAATTATATCCTGCAGATTTTCACGAAGAATACAGTGCATTCTTTCCCATTCATCAAAAAATAACCCAAGAAAACGATAAACATTCATCATGACTTTAAAAAAAATACCAACACTCATTTTTCTTTTGCTGGCTTTCATTGTAAAGGCCCAGGACGAATTTATTACGATCTGGAAACCTGCTTCTACTGCAATACCCACATTAAATGTAGATGCTCCCTACCAAGCCACGACTCAGCAGATCTGGTTTCCCGGAATTGGTGATAATTATGATATTTACTGGGAGGAAGTAGGCTATCCGCAGCACAATGGTTCCCTTCTCGATGTAACTTCCACAAAACAGGTTCTTATTGACTTCGGAACGTCAATCGCAGAAAAAAATGATGCTAAATACAGGGTAAAAGTAAGTAATGGAAATGGCGTTTTCAAACAGATAAAATTTGCAACACCACAGATCCTTACTCTTCCTGAGCAGCTCTTCCCTATCTGGCAGCTCAATGGAAGTGCAGATAAAATACTAGAAATTGAACAATGGGGAAATATTTCATGGACAACAATGAACAGTGCATTTAGCCTGTGTAAACTCATGCTTCTTACAGCTACAGACAGCCCGAATCTTAATAATGTGGATGATGCTTCTTTTATGTTTTTTGGTACTACCAGCTTTAAAGGTGCCAGCTCCATGCAAAACTGGGATACTTCGAAAATCCAGAATTTCAGTTTTATGTTTTCGCTTTTATTTGATGTTGCACCAGCCACACTGACGGATCAGTTTAATCCGCCCTATTTTGATACCTGGAATATGTCATCAGCTACAAACCTCAGCTATATGTTTGGAAACAGAATTGCATTTAACCAAACGCTTAATAGCTGGGATGTTTCAAAGGTAACAGATATGAGCTGGATGTTTGGCCAGTGTGCAAGCTTCAATCAGCGTCTGGACAACTGGGATACTTCGAATCTTGAAGACATGCACTTTATGTTTCATATGATTCCTGTGTTCAATCAGCAACTCAATTGGAATACATCTAAGGTTACAAATATGGCTCATATTTTTCATGGCTGTGTTGCCTTTAACCAACCTTTAAACTGGGATATGACTAAAGCAAAGAAAATAGATCAAATCCTTAATAGTGCTTCAAGTTATAATCAATCCTTGGGAAATTGGAACCTAGCTTCTGTTATTGATGGTAATGGCGCTATAACTTTATCAGGTCTTAATTGTGAAAATTACAGCAAAACACTTCAGGGATGGGCAGATAACCCCAATACAGCAAACAATATTTCGTTAGGTTCTTTAACAGGATTAAAATATGCTTCCAATGTGTCAGACAAAAGAGATGCTCTTATTAATAAAGGCTGGTTCATCAATGGAGATACTGTAGGAAATTGCTTATTGTCTGCATCTGATGTAAAACTGAATAAAAAACTTTCGCTTTATCCTAATCCTGCGGTAGATGATATTCATATTGAAGGATTAAGTGATATTAAAAATTATAAAATTTTTGATGCAGCCGGAAGACTTGTACAGGAAGGTAATCCTAATAATGATATGATTAATGTAGGTTCTTTATCAAAAGGAAATTACATTTTACAGCTCACTCTGAAAGAAAAAACAATCTCTTCAAAGTTCATTAAGAAATAACCATAAAAACTCTCGAAATGGTATTAAAAAAATTTTCGACAGGATTTTTTATCTTGCTGCTATGTATGGTGAAAGCCCAGAATGAATTTATCACCATCTGGAAGCCTGCTTCTACAGTAATACAGCCAATCACTGTAAGTGCTCCCTATCAGGCAAATACTCAACAAATATGGTTTCCCGGAATTGGTGAAAACTATGACATCTATTGGGAGGAAGTAGGTTTCCCCCAACATAATGGTTCCCTTACCAATGTAACATCTACAAAACAGGTTTTTATTGATTTTGGTACATCAATCGCAGAAAAGAATGATGCAAAGTACAGAGTAAAAGTAAGCAATGGAAATGGTGTTTTTCAGCAAATAAAATTTGGAGACGTACAGGAAGTTCAGCTTCCGGATCAGATTTTCCCGGTCTGGCAGATCAACGGAAGTGCTGATAAAGTATTGGAAATAGAACAATGGGGAAACATTGCATGGAACTCTATGAACAGTGCTTTCAGCCAATGTAAGCTTATTCAGATTACGGCCACTGATACTCCCAATCTTAATAATGTTAAAGATGCTTCGTATATGTTTTATGCTGCAAAAAGCTTTACGGGGAACAGTTCTATGCAAAATTGGGATACTTCAAATATTAAGAATTTCAGATTTATGTTTGCTCTTATTTTTGACAGTATCAATACTACGCTTCCTGATCAGTTCAACTCTCCTTATCTTAATAACTGGGATATGTCATCAGCAACTGATCTCAGCTTTATGTTTGCAGGACGAGGAATCTTTAATCAAACAGTAAACAACTGGAATGTTTCCAATGTAAAGGATATGAAATGGATGTTTGCACTTTGCCCAAGCTACAATCAACCTATGGATAACTGGGATACTTCAAGCCTTGAAGATATTCGTTTTATGTTTCATTTCGATCCTGCTTTTAATCAGTCTTTAAATCATTGGAATACTTCTAAAGTTACGAATATGGCTCATGTTATTCATGGCTGTACAGCCTTTAATCATCCTTTAGAAAATTGGGATATGACCAAGGTTACCAGAATAGATCAGATCCTTAAGGAGACTCCGAACTTTAATCAATCGCTTGCAAGCTGGAATCTTGCCAACCTTAATAATGGCTCCCTTGCTTTAGCGGAGGCAGGAATGGATTGTGAAAATTTCAGTAAAACACTGGCTGGATGGGCAGATAATCCTAATACTGCCAATAACATTGATTTGAGTAGTGTTGCTCCTTTGACCTATGCTTCTAATGCAGGAGATAAAAGGAATATTCTCATCAGTAAAGGATGGACAATGTCCGGTGATACAGTAGGAAACTGTTTACTGGCTTCATCAGATATAAGAATAAGAAAAAAAACCTTACTTTATCCTAATCCTGCGGTAGATGATATTCACATTGAAGGATTAAGTGACATTAAAAAGTATAGAATTTTTGATGCAGCCGGAAGACTTGTACTGGAAGGAAACCCCAATAAGGATATGATTAATGTAGGATCTTTACCAAAAGGAAATTACATTTTACAGCTCGTTCTGAAAGATACTACCCTTTCTTCAAAATTCATTAAGAAATAAAAACAAAGAAGCCTCGCTGGAAAGTGAGGCTTTTTATTTTGAATGTAAAGATCAACTATTTGTCAAAATGATTAGGATGCTGCGCTTTAATATCATCTACTGTTCCTAGCACTTTATCTTTCAAGGAATCCTGATATTTCTGAAGCTTAGCCGCTACTTCTTCATTACCGCTTCCTAGAATTTTTGCTGCTAAAATCCCTGCATTCAAAGCACCGTTCAATGCTACAGTCGCTACCGGAATTCCACCAGGCATCTGAAGAATAGACAAAACGGAATCCCATCCATCTATTGAATTACTGGACAAAATCGGAACTCCAATTACCGGAAGTGTAGTACAGCTTGCTACCATTCCTGGAAGATGTGCTGCCCCGCCAGCTCCTGCCACGATTACTTTCAACCCTCTTTCCTGCGCAGTCTTAGCATAATCAAACATTCTTTCCGGTGTTCTGTGTGCTGAAACTACAGTTAATTCATAAGGGATATCAAGGCTTTTAAGAAAATTTGCAGCCTGTTCCATGATCGGCAGATCACTCTGACTGCCCATAATAATTCCTACCATCTTCAATTTTATTAGATGTTCAAAGATAAAGAATAAAGCTGGAAGTTGGAAGAAGGAAGCAGGAAGTTCTTTTAATCACAATCAAACATTTAAACAAAAACCTACAACTATTTCCTTTCTTATCTGTATCATTGAAAATTGAAAGAACTGTACCCATTCTTTTTCCGGTAAAACCTCTACATTTGTTTATTACACTTATTCACGTTGAAAGATTATAAACTTATTTTTGCTGTTCTCACTGTTGCTATTGTCTGGGGAACGACTTTTTTGGCCATCCGTGTTGCTGTGGAAACGATCCCCGCATGGTTTGTTGCCGGAATCCGACAGTTTCTGGCTTCTGTAATCATGCTTATCGTTCTTCTTTCAAGAAAGGAATTCAAATGGATTGGATGGAAGAGTTTAGGATATCAGATCATTTTCGCTTCCCTGATGCTGGTGGTTGCCAATGGTATGACTACGGTAGCTGAAGAAACGGTATCAAGCAGCCTTGCTTCACTGATCAGTGCCTGCTCACCTATTCTGGTATTTCTGGGAAGTGTGGCTGTAGGATTACAAAAGTTTAGTTTGCGGGCCCTTAGTGGTGTATTGCTGTGTTTCAGCGGAATTCTTTTTATTTTCTGGGATGGACTTAAAGATCTTGCTAACCCCGATTACAGAATGGGTATGATCTTCCTGTTCTGTGCCATTGCAGGCTGGGCTTCCGGAACTATTTTTACAAAGAAATTAAATATTCAGAGCGGAAATATAACGTTAAATCTTTTCTATCAGTTTCTGTTTGCAGGAATTGTTCAGATTATTCTGGCACTTCTGTTTTCTGAAAATTACAACTTCGAAAACTGGACTATTAAAAGTATTTCAGCCATGCTATACCTTTCTGTTTTTGGTTCTGTAGCTGCTTTTTTTGCCTTTCATTATGCCCTGACCAAAATTTCACCGGTTCAGGTTTCCATCCTTGCTTATATCAATACCATTATTGCCATATTTTTAGGCTGGCTGATTATGGATGAAAAAGTGACTTTCAAATTTATTCTTGCAGCTATCATGATCATTTGTGGTGTTTTTATTATTAACTACAAACCGGAAATGTTCAGGAGGCAGAAAGCATCATAATATGTAAAATTTTTCCTCAATTTTTTATTTGCTCTGTTGTATTTCTAACCATTAAATTCGGTTAAAATTTACAGGTAAGTATCAGAATTTCTTTACATTTGCCCAAACACAACGAGTATAACCATGAAGCAAAAAATATCCATCATTACTGTTTTACTTCTTCCTGCATTTTATTTTTCTCAAAAAGCAGAGCTCAGGGAAGATATCAAACTGAAAAGCTTTGATTACAAAATCTATATTCAAAACAAAAAAGACAAAGAAACCGATCAGGAATTATATCTGATTCCTAATAAAGGGGATACTATCAGAGAAAATGCTCTTGTAAAAAAAATATCAGGGGAAGAAACTCACAGAGGTATGTACAGAATGAACAACACAGAAATTCATTTTGTAGATATTGACCTTACCACAGAAAAAATCAACCATAAAATCTATAGCCCTAATAAAAAGGGAGCACTTACCTTAGTCAAAGAAAATTCAAATCTGGCCTCTTATCCAAAGGATCTTCCTCCAAAATTCAAAGACAACAAACCTCCGCATCCCGAATTTGCAGGTGGTGAAGCAGCATTGTATCAATGGATTGAAAAAAACATCTATCCGGTTCTGGAAAAGAAATATAAGAAAAAAGAGAAAGGGAATTCTGTTCTTATTTTAGATATAGACCCAAATGGAGTTCCAACTTTTGTAGAAATAAAAAATTTGAATATTTCTGATACCATCAAAAAACAACTCACCGATATTGTAAAAACATCTCCTGTCTGGAAGACCAATATACAAGGGTTTGACATGTCGGGAATTGTCTTTATTCCTTTAGAATACTAAGGAGTATTGTCAGGAAGTATTTTCATATTCCCTTCATTTTTCTTATATTGTATACTCCAACCTATACAATATGCTGAAAAACACATTATTTTTATTTCTGACCGCCTCTTTCCTTTTGGTAAGCTGTGATTACAAAGAGAAAGAAAAGACCCTGACAGACCGGGAGAAACAATTATTAGAAAAAGAAAAAATATTCGCTAAAAAAGAGTCAGAATATCAGTCTCTTCTGAAAATGAGAGACAGTATTTTTGCTAAAAAAGATTCTGTAGTCATTGCAACATGGCCCACTGAAATTTCCGGCCCATGGAATGGCAAAGTCATCTGTACAGAGTCTAACTGTAGTGAATATGCTGTAGGAGACCAGCGTACGGACATCTGGGAATTCGATAATGATTCCACCCAGCCTATTACCAAAATTATCAATAATAATAACCTGGTAAGGCTGTATACAGGCAAGTTTGAAAATAATGAGATCAAACTGTCTTTTAAAACAGATTCTACGGCCAAAAAGAATGTAGAAATGAGCGTTCTTCTTAATGATATTTCAGACAACAAGATCAAAGGAACAAGAACCATCACTTCTGATGGCTGTACCGCCAAGTTCTCTGTTGAATTAGTACGTTCCACAAAATAAACACATATGATTTTACTGAGTATACACAACCTGAGTCTTCCCATAGAAGATCCGGTACTGAAGTTCCTTTTGGTACTGGTCATTATCCTGGCAGCGCCCCTGCTGCTTAATAAAATTAAAGTTCCACACCTGTTGGGTCTTATTATCGCCGGAGCCATCATTGGTCCGAATGGATTCAATGTATTATCCAGAGACAGCAGTATTGTGGTAACGGGAACTACCGGGCTTCTCTACATCATGTTTCTGGCTGGCCTTGAAATTGACATGGGAGATTTTAAAAAGAACAAATGGAAAAGTCTCACCTTTGGTATCTATACCTTCACAGTTCCCTTTGTACTGGGATATCTGGGAGGATATTACCTTCTTCATTTCTCCATGCTGACCTCTATACTATTCGCCAGTCTTTTTTCATCGCATACCCTTATTGCGTATCCGTTAGTGAGCAAGTTGGGAATTGCGAAAAACAAGGCTGTTAATATCACGGTTGGAGGTACAATGATTACGGATATCCTGGCTTTATTGGTACTTGCCATAATTGTAGGAATGTCCCAGGGAGATGTAGGAACAGAATTTTGGGTTAAATTATCCGTTTCTTTCATTGTTTTTGCATTGATTGTACTGATTGTATTTCCTATTATAGGACGTTGGTTTTTCAAAAGAGTGGACGATAAAATCTCACAGTATATTTTTGTACTGGTTATGATTTATCTTGCTGCTATGCTGGCTGAGCTGGCTGGTGTAGAAGCGATCATCGGGGCATTCTTTGCAGGATTGGCTTTAAACAGACTTATTCCTCACACGTCTTCTTTGATGAACAGAGTTGAATTTGTGGGAAATGCTATATTTATCCCGTTTTTCCTGATCAGTGTAGGAATGCTGATTGATTTTAAAGTGTTCTTTAAAAGCTGGGAAACATTGGAAGTAGCAGGAATTATGCTGGTAGCCTCAATCGGAGGAAAATATCTTTCTGCCGTAGCCACTCAAAAAACATTCAGACTGACCAAAGAAGAAGGTAAACTCATCTTTGGATTGAGTTCCGCTTCTGCTGCTGCAACACTGGCTTCAGTAATGGTAGGATATAATATTATTCTTTCTGAAACCGAGACCGGAGAGCCCGTAAGATTACTGAATGAACACGTGCTGAACGGAAGTATTTTATTGATTTTGATTTCCTGTACCATCTCCTCTTTCATTTCTATGGCCAGTGCTCAGAAAATTGCGGAAAGTGACAATGAAGATACGGTTTCAGGAAATACCCATGAGGAAGAAAATATTCTCTTAGCGATCAATCATGAAGCAACTGTTGAGAGAATGGTAAATCTGGGAATCCTGATCAAAGCACATTCCAATACGGAAGATCTTTTCGCCCTGAATGTCATTAATGAAGACAAAAACGAATCTTCAGTAAAGAATGCGGAAAAACTTCTTCACCAGGCAGCAGATGCAGCCGCAGCTGCAGATGTTAAATTACAGGCTTTAAAAAGGTATGACAACGATGTCATCAACGGGGTAAATAATGTGATTAAAGAACAGAAAATTACAGACCTTATTATAGGACTGGAGGATGAAAAAGGGTTCTCCCCTTCGTTTGTCTATAATCTTTACAATGGTTATCTGCAGAATGATGATGTGAATGTGCTGGTATATCATGCGGCACAACCACTTTCCACCATTAAAAAATATGCCGTGATGATTCCTGAAAATGCCCATCAGGAAGCAGGATTCTTCCATGCATTGCTGAGAGTCTGGAATATTGCCAGAAATTCCGGAGCAACAGTTGTTTTCTATGCTCCTGAAAATATCCTTGATATTCTGCAGAAAATTATTAAAAAAGCCAATATAGAAGCAGAGTTTATCATTATGAATACCTGGCAGGACGGGGAAAGAACGGCTGCCCAATTGAAAGATGATGAAGCCCTGATTATCCTGATGGCAAAACGCGGCATGAAGTCTTATATTCCAAGAATGAGGCTGATTCCGGAACTTCTGAACAGGAACCTGAAAGACAATAATTACCTTCTGATTTTCCCGTTCTCAGAATATGATAAAAACAGTCCGGAAATACGTTCTGTAGGAAATCATGGAGATTTTGTGGAGATTGGAAATGTAATTCAGAAAATTTTTAAATAAAAAGCTGGAAGAAGGAAGAGGGATGATGGAAGTTATCTATGCACAAATAATCACTTTTTATTAAACCATCAAACCATTCAATCATCAATAGCATCGGGCTTTAGCCCGATGTGAACAATCGAAATAAAATTGGCTTTAGCCGAAACCTAAAATTAAGTTTTGGCTAAAGCCATTTGAAAGGATAATTATTGATAAACGGGCTAAAGCCCGTTCCTATTGAATTGATTGTATAACAAAGTAAAGGGAGCCGTTTTTAAATTGAAACGGCTCCCTTTATTTATTTTAAACTGATTTTACTCAGCAATTACTCTTACCATCCCCTTCACCATGACAAGCTTTTCCATAAGCTCTTCTCTGGAATCTGCAAGAACGTTAATATGTCCCATTTTTCTTCCTGGTTTGGTTTCTGTTTTTCCATATAGGTGGATGTAGGTTTCAGGTAACTGAAGAACGTCTTCCATTCCTTCATAGATTACTTTTCCGGAAAATCCTTCTGCTCCTACCAGATTCAGCATTCCGCTGTAGGTGATAGCATCGGTATCTGCCAAAGGTAAGTTTTTAACCACACGGTACATCTGCTCAAATTGAGAATTTGTATTTCCTTCCTGACTCTGGTGTCCGGAATTGTGCAGTCTTGGAGCTGTTTCATTCACCCATATTTTTCCTTCTTTGTCAAGGAATAGTTCGATGGCAAATAATCCCGGTGAGTTTACTGCCGCTAAGAATTTCTCAGTAATGGAGTCAATCTGGTTCTGAACATCTTCTGTCAGAAGAACCGGACATACATTGAAGTCTAAAAGGTTCAGCTTAGGATCAGCAACCATTTCCGTTACAGGGAAAATATTGGTTTCTCCTTTTTCGTTTCTTGCTACAATGACAGAAAGTTCTTTTTCAATATCAACCAGACTTTCAATAACAGATGCTTCTGTCCATAGATGCTGATAGTCTTCTTCTGTTTTGATGACCTGTACTCCTTTTCCATCATATCCTCCGGTATTCATTTTCTGAACGAATGGTAATGGCATAATGATCTTTTCATCACTGTTCCATACCACCTGAAATTCCGGACTTGGGATATCGTGCGTTTTATAAAATTCTTTCTGAAGGATCTTTTGCTGGATTGTTTTGATGATATTGGCATTGGGAACCACTTTTATTCCCTGCTTTTCAAGTTCTGCCAGTGCATCAGCATTTACATGTTCTATTTCAATGGTGACAACATCTTTATCTTTTCCGAAGTTCAAAACCGTTTCGTAGTCATTGAAATTTCCCTGTGTAAAATACGAGATATTATGACACGGAGCATCAGAAGCAGGATCCAGCGTATAAAACTCATCATCATACTTCAGTGCACTTTGTATCAGCATTCTTCCCAGCTGTCCGCCTCCCAGAATTCCTATTTTCATTTTTTATTTTTATTAGATTTATTCTTATTGAATTTTATCAATTTTTAAATAGCCCAGTCCCATTGGGTTTACCTGATTTTCTTCATCAGACTTTTTAAGAACGATAGCATATTTTTCTTTCATATAGGCCGGAAGAATATCACTTACATTGAAAATATCATCAATATCCACTCCGTGCTTATCATCAATATGGCTTACAGCGCCTTCAAATCCCATAGTCTGGTAAAATTCAGTAGCCTTTGCTCTTTTTACAATTTCACCCATAGACTGCCCAACCATGAGGTGTTGCTCATGGAATTCTTCAAAGAAACCAGGCTTATACCCTCCTAAATTGAGGAAAAACAATTGATCTTCTGAAGATTTTTCTCCCTTTTCTACAATCTCCACTTTGTACCCATCAGCGAATTTTACTTCCTGATAACAGTCCAGGTGAATTTTCCCTTCTGCTTCCTTCCAAAAGTCTTTCATATCCGGAATCAAATCTTTAAGATTCTCTGCTATTCCGAAAAAAACATCGTGTTGCTCAATATTTCTTCCTTTGGGTGTTGCCCCAAGAATGACATAAAATAATTTCATTTCGTTTTTCATGCATGCAAAAATACGTTAAATTTATCTTTTTCAAATGTTTGGCAGACTACGACAATAATTTTATATTTGTAGTATTATTTGTAGTATGTCAGAAATCATCATACTCTTCCTTGGCGCAATTTCCGCTGGTCTTTTAGGTTCACTTACGGGTTTAGGAGGAGGAGTTATTATCATTCCTTTATTAACGCTGGGATTCGGCGTTCCAATGCATTATGCTATCGGTGCTTCACTTATCTCTGTGATTGGCACCTCTTCCGGTGCGGCTGTAGCTTTCGTAAAAGAAGGCTTTACCAATATGAGAATCGGGATGTTTCTCGAAATAGCAACTACAGCAGGAGCTATTATTGGTGCGTTGGTTTCAGGAATGCTTAACCCCAATACAATCGGAATTATTTTCGCAAGTATCCTTCTTCTTACAGTTATTTTAAATCTTAAAGGGAAGCCTGATCATCAGGAACCTCTGATCAAAGGAAGTCTGGAAGAGAAGCTAAAATTATACGGAACATTCCCGGATAAAGGGATTTTAAAAAGTTATTCTGCAAGAAATACCGTTCCCGGATTTTTGATGATGATGTTTGCCGGTGCAATGTCCGGACTTTTAGGAATAGGTTCGGGTGCATTAAAAGTATTGGCCATGGACAATATGATGAAACTGCCTTTCAAAGTATCTACAACAACCAGTAATTTTATGATTGGAGTAACGGCAGTAGCCAGTGCACTGATCTATTTCCAGAGAGGAGAAATTATTCCGGTAATTGTAGCTCCCGTATTGATAGGAGTTGTTATTGGAAGTTTTATTGGTTCAAAAACACTGATGGTATCAAAAACCAAAAAATTAAAAGTATTTTTTGCCATTGTTATTACTATTCTTTCAGTTTATATGATGTATAACGGTATCAATAAAAGCTTCAGATAATGAAAAAGAATTTTACAGATGTAGATCTGAACCGTTCCGTAGGAAATCTTCTGAGACTGGGTGTTATTCTGTCTGTGGCAACATCGCTTATCGGTTTTATCAAGTTATTTATTGAAGGTTTTAAAATGCCTGAAAAATATTCCAGCCTTGTCGTAGGTACTTCTTCTGAAAAAGTATGGGGCCATTTCTGGACCTCTCTTTGCAAGGGAGAAGGTGTAGCAATAATCCAGCTGGGTATTCTTTTGTTGATCTTCACCCCTCTGATGAGAATTGTTTTCGCTTTAATAGGCTATTTAAAAGAAAAAGACTACGTTTATGTAGTCATTTCTTCTATTGTTTTAGCAATTATGGCTGTCAGTTTCTTTGCCGGGTACGCTCACTAATTTTTTACATTTCATAAAACTCTAACGGCAGCTGGTCCGGATCCTGGGTAAAGAAAAACTCTTTTCCGGTGAATTCATCTATGCGGATTTCTTCACAGTTAAGTCCCTTTCCTATCAACTCATTCCGTTTTTCTGTAACATTTTCTACTGAGAAAGCAAGATGCCTTAACCCACATGCTTCCGGGCGGGACGGACGTTGTGGAGGATCGGGAAAGGAAAATAATTCTATCACATAATGATCTCCGATAGCCAGATCAAGTTTATAAGATTGTCTTTCCTCGCGGTATACTTCCCGGATGATATTCAGGTTTAAAATTTCTGTATAAAACTTTTTGGAAACAGCATAATCTGAACAGATAATGGCGATATGATGGATTTTCATTCTTTAAATTTTAAACTACTTCTTAATTCAACGTTGTTATTTTATCTCTTTACAGTTATCTTTTCTTCTCGTATCAATAATATATTGGATTTTCCACTCATTATTCTGCTTTACCAATTGAAAACTGTTAGCTCCACAATGTGATAATTTTTCCTTTACATAAAAAGAATAAGGTGTAAATACACTTGCCAGATTTCCATCCGTATGAATGGCTTCTATGATAATTCTTTCATCCAGATCTCCTTTTGTAAATTTTGAAACAGAGGCAACAAAATCCTGTATGCTGTCACTTTTTACATTACCATCTTTAGTGATAGTTTGAAGAACTGCATTCTCCGCAAAAGCTGATTTTACCAACTCTGCATCGGCATTTTTCATACCAAGGAATAAGTTACGGATAGGTTTTTCAATCTCTTTATTCTGCTGCCCGAAACCCGAAATACTGCTCAGAACAAGAAATATAATTAATTTATTCATAGTATAGATTTAGATAATTAAAAATAGATAAAATAAAATTTAAATTGATTAACAAATTTTAAAATTCATTTTCCTTAAATTGTGCCCAAAATTATTTCAGAGCTTTTTATATGTGGATTATTTATCTGACTTTAGCCGTACTTCTTCTGGTCATGACAATATTACCAAAAATTCAGCATTCTCACTGGATATTCAGGGTTCCGGAATTTGCTAAAATACAGGTCACTTATCTTATCTTTTTCACTTTTTTATTAGGCCTTTTTACTGATCCTAAAGAATATTTATGGTATTATCAGGGACTTCTTCTGGTTTTATTTGTTCATCACAGCCATATCCTTATCAAATACACCCGCTTTTATCCTGTAAAAAAACACAGACAACGTCACAAGTCTTCTGATAAGTTGCATTTTATTTCTGCCAATGTTTATCAGTTCAATAAAGAGTATGAGAAATTCATCGGGCTTGTTAAAAAGTATAATCCTGATTTTTTCATGACTATGGAAAGCAATGGCGATTGGGAAAAGGCAATGAGACCTTTAGAAAAAGAATACGGCTTCCAACATAAAGTGACTCTTGAAAATACTTATGGTATGCATTTCTATTCCAGGATTGAAATCAAAGAAGCAAAAACTCATTATTTTGTGGCTGATGATATTCCGAGTATTGAGATCCATATGAAAACAGCGGATGGCTTTTCTTTTGTTTTCTTCGGGGTTCACCCGCCGCCGCCAAGTCCTACGGAAGAAGAAACTTCAAAGGAAAGGGATGGTGATCTTCTAAGCACAGCCAAATGTGTAAAAGACATCAAAAAACCTGTTATTGTTGTAGGAGACTTTAATAATGTTGCATGGTCAAGATCATCTGTTCTGTTCAGAAAAACAAGCCATCTGATAGATCCGAGAATCGGGCATTCTTTTGTTTCTACCTTCCATGCGAAATACCGTCTCCTAAGGTTTCCTATTGATCTGATGTTTCACAGCGAAGACATTTTTATTAAACAGCTGAAAACATTGGAAAATTTTGGTTCAGACCATCTTCCGGTATACTGCGAGTTTTTTATAGATCATCACAATGATGAACAGGAAGAATTGATTGAAACAGCAACTTCCGAAGAGAAAGCAGAAGCAGAAATCATGATAGAGGAAGGAAAGAAAGAAGATGGCGAACGTGAAACTGTTGTTACTGAGGATTAATAAAAAAGTGGACTAACGCCCACTTCTATTGAATATTTTTAATTTTAGAAATTCATTACATCCTTCACTACTCCATTTTTCTGAGTGTGCTGCAATAACTCAGCTTCAATGAAGGCTTTAATCTGCTCTTCGGAACCATTATTTGGAAACAAAAGATGAACATTAGCTCCAGCATCAAGGGTAAAGAATAAAGGAAGCCCTGTTTCTCTTCTGAAATCCCAGATCTTATTGATGACTTCCAGCGTACCTGTTTTCATCAGGATAAAAGCAGGATCACTCATCATCATCATTGCATGTAACGTAAGTGCTTCATGTTCTACCAGCTTGATGAAACGTTCCATATCTCCGTTTTTCAGGATTTCTTTCATCGGAACAAAATTTTCCCTTGCTTCCTGAAATCTTCTCTCCGCGTAAGGATTGGTATTCATCAACCCGTGTCCTACTGTTGAGGAAACACTTTTCTGTCCTTCATGAATCAAAAGAACCCAATCATTAAAATTTTTGAATACGTCATGAATTTCAGCATCCGGATATTGTACTCCGAATAAATCTGAACTGCCTTCTACCTCATCTGTTTTCCCCCACACTACAAGTCCATTATACAAACTTCGGCATGCACTTCCACTTCCTAGCCTTGCCAGAAATGAAGCCTTTCTCAAAGATTCTTCTTCGGAATTTTTCCCTGTAAATGATGCATCCAATGCCATCAGACATTTTGCAATGGCTCCAAATCCTGAAGCTGAACTCGCAATTCCTGAACTGTGAGGAAATGTATTTTCAGTTCTGATAATATATTTTCCTTTTAAAATCCATGGAAGGTATTGCTCTATATTTCTGAAATATTTCTCAATTTTCTCCGCAAACTTCACTTCTTCATTTCCAGCCAGAAAAGTCTGTACTGAAAAAACTTCATCTGCTGTAAACTCCATTGAAGTATTGGTTTTACAATGGTTTAGTGTATAACTGATACTTGGATTGGCAGGAATCTGATTGTCATATTTCCCCCAATATTTAATCAGGGCGATATTAGACGGACAGCTTTCTGAAACCGTTTGTGTATGAATGTTGAAATTTTCTTTTCCTATAAATTCTTGTGTCGTCATAGTTTCATTTAAGTGTACTGTTTAGTACATTTTCTCTATAATATCCGCATATTTTTTGATCACCACATTTCTTTTGACCTTTAGCGTAGGAGTAATTTCTCCTGTATTGATATCAAATTCTGCAGGCATTAAAGTAAATTTCTTCACTTTCTCATAGTCTGCCAGGTGGCTCTGTAATTCTTTAACTTTTTCTTTATAAAGATGGATGATCTTTTCATTTTTTACAGCATCTTCCCAATTGGTAAAAGAAATATTATTCTTTTTGATATAATCCTGTAAAAATTCAAAGTTAGGAACAATCAATGCTGAAACAAACTGTCTACCCTCTGCAATCAACATAATCTGCTGGATGAAATTATTATTGGTCAGAAGATTTTCTATCTGCTGCGGAGCAATATATTTTCCATTAGAAGTTTTCATGAGATCCTTGATTCTATCCGTAATGATCAGGTTTCCTTTATCATCAAACTTTCCTGCATCACCGGTTTTGAACCATCCGTCTTCCGTGAATACTTTCTGGGTTTCTTCAGGTTTGTTATAATATCCTTTCATGATTCCGTTCCCTCTCGCCTGAATCTCATCGCTTTCTCCAATACGCATTTCTACTCCCGGAAGTGGTTTTCCGCTTGTACCATGTTCAAAATGAGTTAAAGGGAAAAGTGTCAGGGTTGCTGTAGTTTCCGTTAATCCGTACCCAACCGTCACATGAATTCCTACGGATTCAAAGAAACGGGTAACTTCCGGTGATAATGAAGCTCCTCCACAAGGTAAGAACCAAAGTCTGCCACCCATTTTTTCTTTAATTTTACTGAAAACCAATCTATCGGCAACAGCTTCTTTGAATTTTAATCCAAAAGGAACTGGTCTTTCATTTCTTCTCAATTCAGCAGTTTCCCATCCGGTTTTAAGCGCCCAGTCGAAGATTTTCTTCTTCAATGATGAACCTTCTTCTGCTTTTTCCAGAACTCCTGCATATACTTTCTGGAAAAATCTTGGTACCGCACACATCATGGTAGGTTTTACTTCTTCCAGTGCTTTGGCTACATTTTTCGGGTCTTCCAGGAAATACACGCGGGCTCCGCCATATAAGCATAATAAACTCCAGCTTCTTTCAAAAACATGGCTTAACGGTAAGAATGCCAGTGAGAGCTCTTCTTCAAAGTTTTTAAACTTAAAAAATTCAAAATGGGAATCAAATGCTTTGATGAAATTTCCATGGGTAAGCATCACTCCTTTCGGAGTTCCGGTAGTTCCGGAGGTATAAATCAGTGTAGCAGTATCATCATGTTCTTTCTTACAGATTTCCAGCTCTGTTGAAGCTTTTGCAATAAAATCTTCAAGATAAAAACTGTTGAATTCCTTTTTGATCCACACTGCTTTTTTGGAAACAATAATCGTTTCCAGATTGTTTTCTTCTTTATGTAAAAATTCCAGGCAGGCATCATACTGCATCTGATTTCCTACTAAAACTGCTTTAGCTCCTGAATCATTAATGATATGTTCTGCCTGTTCAGCATTATTGGTTGAATAAATCGGTACAGTAACAGCACCAATAGCCATTGAAGCCAGATCAAAGATCATCCATTCTGACGAGTTATCTGAATAAATAGCCACTCTGTCATTCTCCCGAACTCCAGATTCTTGTAAGGCATTGGCTGTTTTAAAAATAATCTCACTGAATTTTTTCCAGCTCAGCTCTTTCCAGGCTGCATCTTTCTTTTTAAATCCGATGGCCGCTTTTATAGGATGTTTTTCTACATTTTTAAGGATAATTGCCTCTGCAAGATTCATTTCTTCAGCTTTTTGTCGTTAATATAATTATTCAGGTGAAAGTCTATGCTTTCTTTTACAGGAATAAACTGATAGTTCAGCTTTTCTTTGACTTTGTGATTGGAAATGGTGTTGAATGAAGAAATGGCCTCAATATTCGATTTGGTGACCATTTTCAGTTTCGGGATCAGCCATCCGAAAAGGGTATTGGCAATTCTTCCGATATTTAATACAGATTGTGAAAGAATTCTGGCATCTTTAAGTCCCAGGCGGGTTCTGACCTGTTTTGCAAGGTCGGCATATCTGTTATTTTCAGCAACAATAATAAAACGTTCTCCGAAAAGGTTATTTTCCATTAATCCTATCGCCGTATTGGCAACATCTCTTACATCTACGTAAGCAGAACCTCCTGAAAAGGTAAAACCGTTGTCTTCAAAAGTAGAGAAAAGTTCACCGCTGCTTTGATTCCAGTTTCCGCTTCCTACAATCATTCCCGGATTGATGATGATCACATTGAGGCCTTCCGCTGAAGCTCTCCACACCTCCATTTCGGATAGGTGTTTTGAAATTGCATAGGCAGAATGTTCCAGTTTCGGATTAAAGTCAGAATCTTCGTCCAGTTCTCCTTTTTCATTAAAATTATCGAGAACAGCAACAGAACTTACATGGAGAAATTTTTTAACTTCCGATCCTTCACAGGCAAACAAAAGATTCTCAGTACCCTTGATATTGGTGTGGTACATTTCTTTTTCATCTTTCGGATGAAAACTTACTTTTGCAGCACAGTGATACACCTCATCTACGCCTTCCAGAGCCGTTTTCAAGGAATCGAGATCGTCAAAATCTACGTTTACCCATTCAATTTTGTTGAAAAAATCGTCAGGATTCTCCGTATAAAAGCTATATGAATGCTTTACTTCGTTTAAATTGCTGCCCGGTCGTTTGGAAGCACGTACCTTTTCCCCTCTTTTAAGAAGTTCCAGTACAATTATTCTTCCCAGAATTCCGGTAGCACCTGTTACAAAAATCATTAATTATTTTCTTGATTGCTGACTAAAATATAACAATATTTTCTATCCGGCAATTCTTCAGGTTTCTGTAAAAATTACCCCGAAAAACTGCTTTTGCAAATTTGCGATTTTTAAAGCATAATTCAAGTTAATTTAACCAATATTATCATTCACAGAACAACAAACCGGAAAAATTTTAACAACATCAGGGTATGAAATTTAAAAGTCCTGAAAGAATTGATAACTTTCAGGACTTTTAGGATTAAAAAACACTTTATTTTTAAGCCATTACCTCATTATTTCGTCTCGGTGCTTTGTCACAAAGAACATCTGCAATACTTTTGGAAATAAGGTTTCCTTCTGTAAGATTATCCAGCCAGAAGAATTCTCCTGCAGCATTGATCTCTATGAAGTAATATTCATCTTCAGGAGAAACAATCATATCTATTGCTCCGTAATCAACATTATAAATATCAAGCATTTCTAGGAGTTTTGCTTCCACATCTGCCGGAAGTTCTGTTCTGTTCCATTTATCAATAAGATTCACCCCATCTTTTCTCCAGTCTACTTTAGCATCTTCAGACTGCTGAGAATCTATTTCGAATGCATAGACTTCTCTTCCCACAATGGTAATACGAAGTTCTTTTTTCTTTTGAATCATCTGCTGAAACTGCATTGGGCAGTACAACAATGAATCCAGTTCTTCCAGTTTATCTTCGCTGACAACGTTCGTAAACACTACATTTTCAACACCATTTTCATAAATGGCAAAACCGGTCTGCATTTTAGCCACCACATTTTGGTGTTTCAGAATAAACTTTCTAGCTTCATCAGGATTGTTGGTAAGACAGGTTGCCGGAATGGTAAGGCCTAATTTATCTGCAATTTTCAATTGTTCTTCTTTACTATCGAGTCTTCTGTACACACTTGGTTTTCCTAAAGAATAGGCATCTACCGATTCGAAGAAACCAAAAAGGGTATTACGGATTTCTCCCATCGCAGCACCGTAAAATTTGGTATCCATTTCTTCTCGCAGACCTTTTCCTATGTTGTAGGCTCTTCTGTACCAGATTGCAGAAATATCATCCAGTCTGTGTTTTGCTTCAGGAGTTTCAAGAATGCTTATCCATTCTCCGTCCTGGAAAATAGTGGACAGCTTGTTTTGTAAAGGATATACGTCTACATCAAAGCGAATGACTTCACAATTGTTTTTTTCAATGTATTCTGTTACTTTTTCAATAGAAAAATTATCTGCGGTATGGGTTATAATTAAAATTTTATTCATGGAAATTGATTCTTTTGATAAGATTATCGGCAATTCTTTCTGCAATGGGAAACCCCAGTTCTTTCTGCAGCATTCCCCATTCTCCCTGCGGATTGACTTCAAGGAAATAATAGGCTCCGTCTTTTCCTTTGATCATATCGATCGCGCCTATATAAAGTCCCATTTCGTGCATCATAGAAGTGAGATTTGCTTTCACAGCATCAGGTAATTCATAAGCTTCCCAGAAATACCCTTCACGGGCTACTCTCCAGTCTGCATTTTCACTGTTATTGATTTTTCCTGTAAAGAAATCTCCATCTACATACACGATTCTCAATTCGTATTCTTTGTCAATATAAGGTTGAAAAATCATCGGACAGTAAGCGATATCTGAAAGGTGTTCCAAAGATTCCTCCTCAATAACTGTAGTGGAAATCATGTTTTCTCCTGACATTGTTTTCGCTGTTACCCCATGAAGTTTAGCAATAGCTTTTCCCTGACAGTATTGATAGAAAAATGTTGTTATTTTTTCTTCATCATTGGAAAAAATGGTTTTGGGAATGGTTAAGTTATTTCTTTGGGCTACTTTCAGCTGAAATATCTTATTTCCATCTACTTTTTTTTCATTTTCATAAGGGTTAATCCAGGGAATATGTTCTAAAGCTGTCATCAGATTATATCTCAGACTTCCATATTCGTTGAGAAAAATTCTTTCATAGTCCTCATCCAGTTCTTCAGGAGCACTGATCCTCCAGGCTTTCCTGTGCCATACTCCTTTTATGGTATCGGAATGGATCGTTTCCCCTGACTCATCCGTGAGCTCAAATGAGTTTTCATGGATGCTGATTTTCTGAAGATGGTTCAGACGGTCAGAATTGAGTCTGAAATAGGGAATATTTTGAGACGTCAGGTATTCAAAAAAAATATCGATATTATAAAAATCCTGTGAATGGGTGATGCAGAGAATCATTTGCCGGTTTTATTAAAAAGGGAAACTTACTATTTAAGTTTCCCCTACTATTTTATTTAATGTTCTGTCTGATCTTACAGTGGAATAAAGATGGTATCATCATCACCGTCTGATGGATATTTCAGCGTGTGCATCATATCATCTTTTGGAGAAGTCACCGTATCTATGGCAGGTTTTGTGATCAAATCCCTTTCAGCAAGGGTTACGTCAGTTCCTCCTTTTACCGTTTCAGGATCTTTCACCTGCTTTTCTAAGAATGATGCGAAAAATGGCTTCTTCTTTGAGTTTTGGTTTTTCATAATGTTTTAGTTTTGGTTTGATATATAATTTAGCTTGAGCTGTAGGTATATTTATTCTACTTCTAAAACATCATCATCTCCGTCAGATGGATATTTCATCGTTACATTGTCATTATCTGGTGTTGTAACATTATCCTTAAGAGGAGTCGTGATCTGATCCTGAAGGGATGTAGTAATTTGGTCTACAAGTACGGAAGTAATACCTCCTCCTTTTACTGTTTCAGGATCTTTAACCTGTTTTTCTAAGAATGACGCAAAAAATGGCTTCTTTTTTGAATTTTTGTTTTCCATAAGTTAATATTTTTATTGTTTTGGAAATCCAAAGTACAAAAAATTCAAATCATGGAGAAATAATATTGCGTTTTAATAAAATTTTAACATAATATCAAAAATTAAAGTATAAAATTAATTCAAACCAAGAAATTCCTTAACAACATTTGCAAAATCAACGGGATTTTCGGCCTGCACCCAATGTCCTGCATTTTGTACGGTTACTATTTTAGCTTTAGGAAATTGCTGCTTGATACCAAATTCGTCCTGTGGCAGGATATAATTAGACTTTGCTCCTGCAATAAACAATGTATCTCCTTCAAAAACACCGAATTTAATGGCGTTGGATACAAATTCAGTATATTTTTCAGATAATGTTTTCAGATTAAATCTCCAGCCCAGTTTTTTATTGTCATCCCAATACAAGTTTTTCGTTAAAAACTGCACGGTAGATCTTTCCGGAATATACTGGTTCAGAACGGCTTCCACTTCATTTCTTGAGGATACGGTATCAAAGTCAACGGTTTCCAGTGCTTTGATAATTCCCTGATGATGTGGCGGATATGCTTTAGGTGAAATATCGACAACGATAAGCTTTTCAACACGTTCAGGATATTTTATGGCAAACTGCATTACTGCCTTTCCCCCTAATGAATGTCCCAGAACATGAGCTTTCTGAATTCCGTAATGATCCATATAGCGTGCAATATCGTCTGCCAGATCATCATGAGACATACTTTCTGAATGAAAGCTTCGTCCATGGTTTCTAAGATCAATCAGATGCACAGGAAGATATTCTCCCAGATCCTTTCCGAAACTTCCCCAGTTGTCTAGCATTCCGAATAATCCGTGAAATACGAGAAGCGGCGTATTGGTTACATTTTCGCCGAATATTTTTGAGTTTAAAATTTCCATATTTTTAGAAGTTAGAGGTGAGAAATTAGAAGTTAGATAATATAAGAGATCAGAAACAAAGTTGTACTAACTTCTAGTATCTAGCTTCTAATTTCTTATTTATTACCATTTTGCCAGTCTCTTCAAATAAGCCTGTACTGTATTTTCCAATCCCATATAAAGTGCTTCAGAAACCAAAGCATGTCCGATAGATACTTCCAACAGGTTTGGAATGGTATCTGAAAAGTACTTCAGATTTTCTAAACTCAGATCATGTCCGGCATTGATTCCCAATCCTAATTTGCTGGCTTCAACAGCGGTATCGTAATAAGGTTTTATGGCCTGTTCTTTATTGATAAGATAATTTTTTGCGTAAGCTTCGGTATACAGTTCAATTCTGTCTGCTCCTGTTTTAGCTGCATATTCTACCAGTTCCGGTAAAGGGTCAAGGAAAACAGAAGTACGGATTCCTGCTTTTTTAAATTCAGCAATGATCTCTGTAAGGTAATCAAGATGTTTTTTGGTATCCCAACCTGCATTGGATGTAATAGCATCATCAGCATCCGGTACCAGAGTCACCTGTTCAGGCTTCACTTCCAATACCATGTCAATAAAATCCTGATGAGGGTTTCCTTCAATATTAAACTCAGTCGTAACCAATGGCTTCAGATCATAGACATCTTTTCTTGTGATGTGCCTTTCATCAGGTCTTGGATGAATGGTAATCCCCTGTCCTCCGAATTCCTGAATTTTTACAGCAGCTTCTGTAACACTTGGGGTTTCACCTCCTCTTGCATTTCTTAACGTCGCAATTTTATTAATGTTTACGCTTAGTTTTGTCATTTTTTATTTTAGATGTTAGATATGAGATGTTAGAAGTCAGAAGCTTGGGGCTGGAAGTAAAATCCAGACTTTACACTTCTTTGGGTCTTCTAATTCGTTATCATTTAAAAGTTTATTATAAATTTATTTAAACGGACTGGGTCTTCCAGCTTCCTTCTTCGGTCTTCCAGCTTTATACTTTCACGCTTACCTGCATCACCTGAAGTTCAAATTCTTTTGAAGCGACTAATAAGTGGTCAAAAATATCGGCCTGTATTTCCTCAAAACGTTCCCATTTGGAATCATTGGCAAAGCAGTAAACCTCAAGAGGCAACCCTTGTGGAGTAATCTCCAGCTGACGAACCATTTGGGTTCCGTTTTTATCAATATCCGGATCATTTTCAATATATTTCTGGGCGTAATATCTGAAAACACCGATATTGGTAAGCTGCCTTCCATTCACGATTTTATCTTTATGTTCAAGACTTTCTTTTTCTTTTTTGATCTCTGAAGCTCTTTCTTCAAGGTAATCTGAAATTAAATTAATCTCCTTTAAACGCTCCACATCTTCATCCGTCAGAAATTTAAAAGAATTGATGTTAAAGTAGATTGATTTTTTTATTCTTCGGGTATTGGATTCAGACATCACCTGCATATTCTTAATCTCCGTGGTCATCAGATCATAAGTAGGAATGGTTGAAACCGTTTTATCAAAATTGGTGATTTTGGTCGTCAAAAGATTGATTTCCGTAATATTTCCTTCAATGCTGTATTTGGGAATACTTACCCAGTCTCCTACTTTCAGGTTTTTAGAAGTCGCTACGTGAAGTCCTGTTACAAATCCTAAGATTGTATCTCTGAAAACCAATACCAGCACCGCTGTAATGGCCCCAAGACTTCCTACAATAGTGGTTCCTTTGATGCCAAAAATCACACAAAGCCCGACTACTGTAAAGATGAAAAGTCCTAAAATTTTTACGGTTTCAGAAATAGCATTAAGCGCCATAATCTTGTAAAAATCCTGTTTGATGCTGAAATAATTTCTGAATGCAGTCAATGATCTGTACAGCATTCCTGCTAACATGAGTACCAATCCCAGATTGATACATCTTATAATAAAAATGGTTGTTTTTGGCAGTGCATTTTCCGGAAATATGGACCCCTGTATGCCGGCAACAGCAATCAAAGCTGCAAAATGTGCTACGGAGTTGGTGATTTTGGCCTGATAAATAGATTTTAAAATGGGAAACTTCTGTTCATTATGAAATAACCTGAAGACAGAATTAATGATGAATTTAAAAATAAAATCAGTAATAAAAAACAAGACAAGAAGTAAACTCAATTTTACAATAATATGAAAAACCCAGTCCAGCCCGGAAGGTGATATCTGGGTAATATAAATGTAAAGCTGTTCGCTCAGCTCCTGTATAAAGTTTTTAGTTTCTTGTAACTGGTCATTCATTACAGCAAATTTATGAAATTAAGAATCATCATTTTACTATTCATAATCAATTTTCATCCCAAAAAGTAGTAAACGAAAAATATTGTGAATCAATTTTCAAAATATCAAATCTTCTACAACCCTTAATTATAAATAAAAAATTAACTACAAATAATCAATTTAAGTAAAAAATATTAAAATAAATTACAATTTTAATGTTTTAATATTAAAAAATTATTACATTTGGTTAAAACTAAACCCATCAAAATCAATTAAATATGAAACAAAATTACTTGTTCATCATGCTATGCAGCCTTGTGTTGTTGGTAAACTGTAAAGGCGGTGATGACCCAATCAATCCCGAAGATTCCAAAACAATACCTACCGGAACAATAGAAGGTAAAGTATTTGCTAAAAACGGAACAAAACCTATTGGCGGGGCCATTGTATTCACTATTGACAGTAAAAATCAGGTTTACCATACCTATTCCAATGCTGATGGAACATTCAACCTAACGGCACCTGAAGGAAACTCTACCCTTCACATTCAGACAGGGAATGGTTTAAACTTCAGAACAGAAGTTCCTGTTACCGTTAAAAAAAATGAAACAACCAGTGTGGCCGACAAAGATTCAAAACTGAATCAGATTGCAAAAATAGCTTATGTAGAAGGCAGTTATGACGAGATAGAAAGTATAATTACAAGTCTTGGTTATACAGCAACCGAAATTAGCTATCAGGATTTAAAAAATTTCAACACTATTTCTCAGTACGATATTATTTTTCTGAACTGCGGTTCCCGTAACTTCACTTACTCAGGAACCAACACACCGAGTAACGACCTTTCTATTTTCAGTAATCTCTCTACTTTTATCACGAATGGCGGAAGCATTTATACTTCAGACTGGGCTGCTGCCTATCTGGTAGGAGGAGATAAAAATGCTCCGTACTGTGGTGTTTACGGAGGTTTTCTGGATCTTACAAAGATTTGCTTTAATACCAATGGGAATAGTGCAATGTATAACAACTGCAGCGTTTCCAATGCTGCTATGGCTTCAGCAATAGGATTTAGCACATTAGATATTCAGTATGATCAGCCTTTGTGGCAAAAAATCCAGCATTATGATCCTTCATTCTGGGAAGTATTGGTACAGAAAGATAATGAACCATTGATGATAAGAACCAATAAGTACGTCAATACAACAGCTCCTAAAACACCTGTGGGGACATCGCTAAACAATAACCAGATGACCATCTGCCATCAAACGGCAAATGGCAACAATATTACCATTACCATTAATCAGAATGCATGGAACGCTCACCAGGCTCATGGTGATTATGTAGGATCATGTTCAGCAACTACCAGCAGCGGAAATATCTACTATACCACATTCCATAACCACGCCAGTGGAAATATCGGTAAATCAGGACCGATTCTGGAATACGTAATCTTAAATTTGTAATAAAATTTTATAACTCAGTTCTCAAAGTGGTCTTTTATAAGGCCACTTTTTTTATATTGCATGTATATTTTTTAAAAGAATGGATACAACGATTATTAATATCTTCTGCCTTATTCTGTTGTTTATCGGGATACTGGGAACATTTCTTCCGGTATTGCCAGGGCTTTTGCTGAGTATCTGCGGGCTTCTGATCTATAAATTCGGGACAGATGCAGACCTTCCGATGATCTATATCTGGGCATTCGGAATTCTCACCGCAGCTTCAGTAGTATTAAGCTATGTGATTCCGGCAAAAACCAATAGAAAATATGGAGGTACACGTTGGGGAAGTATCGGTTCTGTAATAGGAACCATTGTTGGGATATTTCTTCCGATTCCTTTAGGTTTTCTGATAGGAATGTTTGCAGGGGTATTTATTGGTGAATTACTTCATGACAGCAAGGATATGAATAAAGCTTTACAGTCAACCAAAGGAGCACTGATTGGATTCATTTATGGAACCGGATTCAGTTTTGTGGTAGGAGTGGCAATGTTTTTGGTAGTATTACTTAATATGTTCAACGTCATTTAATTAAATATAAGAAACTATGTTCCATAAAATTGTCATACTCAGCCTGGGTATATTTGCATTAACAGGATGCGATGCCCAAAAAAAAGCCAAGATTAACCCAAAAGCTACTGAAATGCCTGCAGGTACAAAAACAACAACCACTAACAATCAGAAAGATGGTGTTATATATCTGAGTGAAGGAGAAAATAAGTTTTTAAGAGAATACCAGATGAATGTTACATTCAAAGGGGTTTCTGAGGACAGCCGTTGCCCTGAAGGAGTTAATTGTATCTGGGCTGGAGTTGCTCTTGCTCAGGTAGAAGTAATGGGAACTTCTACCCGACCAATGATTCTGAACCTTGCCAGTGCAGATTATCCGGGAAGAAATTATTACCAATCAACAGAATTCAACGGATATACCATTACATTACAAGATGTTGCTCCATCCCCAAAATCACAGGATGGTACAAAAGCATTAGCCGGAAAATATAAAATCGGAATTACGATAAAAAAAACAGACCCATCTGCTGATTCTACCAGGAAATAGGCTTCTTTCCTTTGGAAACAAGATACTCATTAATTTTTGAGAAAGGCTTACTTCCAAAAAAACCTCTGTACACAGAAAAAGGTGAAGGGTGTGCCGATTTAATAATAAAATGTTTAGCCGGATCTATGAGTTCGGCTTTTTTTTGTGCAAAAGCGCCCCATAAAACAAATACCACATTTTCTTTTTTCTCTGAAATTTCCTTAATAATGAAGTTGGTGAATTTTTCCCAACCAAGATCTTTATGAGAATTAGGTGTATGGGCACGAACCGTTAAAGTAGCATTTAACAATAAAACGCCCTGCTTTCCCCAGTCATCAAGCTCTTTAGAGGCTCTTACCACTCCCAGATCATCTTTTAACTCAATAAAAATATTCTTAAGTGACGGCGGTGCTGCCACCTGCTCAGAAACAGAAAAACATAATCCGTTCGCCTGATAATCATTATGGTAAGGATCCTGACCAATAATCACAACTTCCACATCATCAAAAGCCGTAAGCTCCAATGCTCTGAAAATCTGATTTTTTGGTGGAAAAACTTTGGTTGTTGCATATTCATTCTTCACTTTCTCCCAAAGGGTGGTAAAGTATTCTGTACTTTTTATCGGGGCTAAAATTTCTGTCCAGGTCATAGTGCAAAAATAATAATATTAAAATAAGAGCCTCAGTTATACCTTAAATATCTTAACTTTTCTTTCTATCAGCATATATGAAAAATAGGACAGCAATAATGAAAGGGATATTAATAACAGGTTATTAAGATGATAAGAATGTACAATAACGAAATCCTGTTTCTTTACCATATAATGGATAATATATAGTGAATAAGAGATATTTCCTAAAAAATAGACAACTTTGGTTTCTAAAAAAGTCTTCAGGTAATTGGGCTTCCCTTCATACAGATATTTGATCATAAATGCTGATAATAAAGGAATAAATAACAGTCCTTTTTCCACAAACAACATGGATATGAACAATATGAGAATGAGATAAATAATCAGGTTTTCTTTCTTCATTTTAAATGCTGGTAAAAGGGCAACTCCGATCCCAAGAAAATAAGAAGAAATTGTTCTCAGAAGAGAAACCAGTCCATAAGGAAGATCAAGATATCTTGGTGATTCTCCTATCTCCAGCGGGATTTCAGAACCAATATACAAATGGCCGGGAAGATAAGGAAGTACAAACCTCAACGCCAAACCGGCAATAATTAAAATTTCACTGCGCACTTTATAATGCAGAACAAACCATAATATAAAAGGGAATAGTAAGTAACAAACCCATTCCGTACTGAGTGACCAATAGACTACATTCAGCAGATAATCAGGATCAAAAAAACATTGTAATAATGCAGCATTAATCAGAAATCCTGCTATAGAAGTCTTCACCAAAAACAATGCAATAACAATAACCGATACAATGTATACAGGATAAATTCTATTGATTCTTTTTTTATAAAAAACCTCTATTGTTTTATAATTCAGATTTTTAAGCTTCCCGGAATAAGAAACCGTAAGCAAAAAAGCACTTAACACAAAAAAAATATCCACCGCTACATACCCCTTTCCTACGACATCCTGAATGAATTCATTCCTGAAAAAACTAAAATGAAAAAACGCTACCCATAATGCAACAATCCCTCTAAGTCCCGTTAAAGATTTTATTTCATTTTTCATATGTAATTTCAATCGGCGATAAAGATAGAGAAAAACCTATTAGATTTCATAGGAACCGCCAGAGACTCTTTCTAGGCGAAAAATAATATTATCCGGGAAACCTTCATCCTGCTTCCCTTCTTCCAAAATAAAATGATGTTTTAAAAGAAGCCCTTTCGAGTTTTCATTGAACTTATTGGTAATTGCCAGAATTTCCTCTACCTTCAATTCATTAAATCCAAAATCTAAAACAGCTTTCAAAGCTTCAGACATAATGCCCTGCCTGTGATATTCGGGTAACAGTTCATAACCAACTTCTGCTGTTTTCCGGTCTTCAGAAAAATTCCAAAGGCAGATCGTTCCGATAAGATTCGGCTGATCTTTTAAAGAAATTCCCAAATAGACAGTTTGGTTGTTACGAGTTCTTTCTTTAATGGTTAAAATAAACTGAAGGGCATCATAATTATTTTTGGGTGAGTTTCTTAGGACGAACTGATTGATCACTTCATTGCTTCGAATCCGTAAAATATCCTCAACGTAGCTTTCGTTGATATCTCTCAGTAATAATCTTTGGGTTTCCAGTTTCACATTTCAAATGTAATAAAAGAATATCATCTTATTTTTAATATTACCATCTTTTTCAGAAAAAAGTAACACCATAAAGTTCAAATTCAAAGGTAATTTATTCTGTAAATCTCTCAGATATACGGAATAATCAAAATTCTCACTAAATTTGCATTGTGTATATAGATAAAGAAGATTTAGACGAATTAGAGTTTCCGCAATTGCTCGCGGAAATCTCCCCATTTGCGTATTCTCCGAAAACAAGAGAAAAAATTCTTCAACTTCGTCCGATGGAAATAGACGAGGCAGAACTTTCATTAAAAAAAACTTCGGAATATCTTTCGAGTTTTGAAAGTTCAAATGCGATTCCGTTTGATGAATATGAAGATATTGAAAGTGAGCTGAAATTGATGCTGATTGAGAATTACCGTCTTGAAAATGCTGCTTTCATCAAAATAAAAACCATCACGGAACAGATCGGAAAATTGCAGAAATTTTTCCCTACCATGCCGGAAACCTTCCCTACTTTATTAGAAGAGGTTTCTGTATTGGAATTCAGAAAAGAGATCATTGAGAAGGTAGATAAGGTTTTTAACCGTTTTGGTGAGGTAAAAAATGAAGCCTCTCCAGCTTTGAAAGGCATAAGAACTGAAATTCAGCTTGCTAAAAAAGCGATTCAGGAAAATTTCAACCGTGCCCTTACCACGTATGGACAGAGTGACTTTTTAGATGATATTCGGGAAACAATTATTGATGACCAAAGGGTTCTGGCTGTAAAATCAGGATTCAAAAAAAGGGTTGCCGGAAGAACGTTAGGAATTTCCAAGACAGGTTCCATTACTTACATTCAGCCGGATAGTGTTGTGAAGCATTATTTCAAACTCCGTGAAAATGAAGAGGAAGAGAAAAAAGAAATTGACAAAGTTCTCCGTAAACTGACTGCAGAACTGGCAGAATTTCAGCCTCAGCTGTGGAGATATCAGATTTATATTTTTGACCTTGACCTTATAAGAGCCAAAGCCAAATTTGGTGAATTGATCAACGGAGTTCTTCCAAAAATCAACCATCATAAAACGCTGAGATTAAGAGAGGCTTATCATCCTCTGTTATGGCTGAGAAATAAAGTAGAGAACAAAATAATTCATCCCCAGAGCCTTACCTTAACAGACCATAACAGGATTATCTGTATTTCCGGTCCGAATGCCGGAGGAAAATCAATTACTCTGAAAACGGTAGGACTATTACAGCTGATGATTCAGAGTGGTATTCTGGTTCCTGTTCATCCTAAGTCTGAAATGTTTTTCTTTGAGAAAATCATGACGGATATTGGAGACAACCAATCCATTGAAAACCATTTATCAACCTACTCATCAAGATTGAAGAAAATGTCCGGCATCATCCGAGAGGCTGATGCCAATACTCTTTTATTGATTGATGAATTCGGTACGGGTTCTGATCCTGAGCTTGGAGGTGCGCTGGCAGAAAGTTTCATGGAGTTTTTCTATGACAAAAAGAGTTTTGCCATCATTACTACTCACTATACCAATATTAAACTGGTAATAGAACAGCTTCCCAATGCCCAGAATGCAGCCATGCTCTTCAATGAAGAAACATTAGAACCGATGTATAAACTGGAAGTAGGACAGGCAGGAAGTTCATTTACGTTTGAAGTGGCAGAAAAGAATAAGATTCCAAGATTCATTATCCATTCTGCCAAGAAAAAGGTAGAGCATGATATTGTCAATCTTGATAAAACGATTGTAAAACTACAGCAGGAAAAGTTTGAGGTTGAAAAACTGAAATCTGATCTTGCAGAAAGAAAAGAATCTGTAGAAGATAAACGTGACAACCTTCAGAAACTGAATGATCAGCTTCAGCAAAAGCTTTTCAATTTCCAGAAGCTGTATGAAGAAGAACACCGTAAACTTCAGTTCGGGAATAAGATTGAAACATTTATTGACAGCTATACCAAGGGAAAATCCAGAAAAGATGTTGTAAAAGATTTTGTGAAGCTTCTTGAACAGGAGAAATTCAGAAAACTGGGGAATGACAAAGATGAATCAAAACGTCTGCAGGTGGTTAAGAGAAAAATTACCCAACAGCTGAAAAAAGAAGACGTTATTGAAAAAATTGCAGAAACCAATGAAAGGCTGGAGGAACAGCGTAAAACCGACCGTGCAGTATGGATGAAAATCGGGCAGCGTGTTCGTATTACGGGAAGCACCAGTGTAGGAACCATTGAAAAAATTTCACGTAATAAAGTGATTGTCAATTACGGAACTTTCAAAACAACCATTAATGCGGATGAACTTGAGAGAATTTAATTCATCTGAAATTAATGTAATGCAAATAGTAAAAGAGAGCACCAGAAGGTGCTCTCTCTTTTTGATCTTTATTTCTTAATAAATTTTAATCGGATTGTATTGTCTTTATCTTTCAGCTGGATAAAATACATTCCTTTGGACAAATTACTAAGGTTTACTTTATGGTCAGAAACTTTTCCTTCTCCTGTTTTCTGTCCCACAGCATTATAAATTTCATAATCCGTTACGTCTGAAATTCCTGAGATGTTTAAAACATCGGATGCTGGGTTAGGATAAATTTCAGGTTTTGCAGACTTCCCTGATTCTTCAACTCCAAGGGTGAGATTGAGTAAATCTACTCCATAATCTTCAACTTCTCCATAGGTAAACGTACTACAGCCATCTGCAGGCATTGTTTGGCTGGAAACAATCCTCATGGTTACGCCACACAGTGTCACTGCTGCCAAACTTGGAATTGTAAAAACAGATACTGCCGGAGCAGCCTGAGTGATATTATTCGCCACCATAACTCTTTCGGTGGATTCAAAAATTCCGTTGGCATTAAGATCAATCCATGCCGTTACAGTGGTTGTACCCGGAGTTCCCGTCCACGTATTGGTCACTGAAAGTGTATTTCCTGTACTTCCTATAAAAAACTTGACCTTTCGGCTTACATCACTTCTGTAATCTGTATAATTGGAAGGCCCGGAATTGCTGACCATTGGAGAGGTAATTCCCGCAGAATTTACGGTCACATTGGAAATATGCATCAGGCTGGTATCTGTAGATACACTTGCACAATAATTAAGTGTTGTTGTAAAAAATACAGGATTAGACCATGTTCCCTGTACAGTACACAATTTTACCACCTGCACTTCATAAGTTGTACAAGGCTGCAGATTAGTAATAGTATAAGAATTTTGCCCAGCTACAGGAGTAGCCACCATCCAGATAGTGGATCCAGGTATTCTATATCTGATAAAATTATTCGGAGTATTGGGATCAGCAGTCCAGGTAACCGTTCCTGAGGTAAGAGTTGTAGACACCTGCACGCCAGTGGGAGCATTGGTATCACAGTAAAATAAAGGTTGGGATTCTTCTTCCACTTTGTTGTTTGCCTGAAAACTGGAAACTCCCAAAATAAAAGAGAATACATACAGTAGTTTTTTTGTCATGTTTATTAGTTTTAAAATTCTCTTGAAAAATAAGAGATTTTTTGGAATATCTCTCACACCAACCCTATATTATTGTGCTTTTTTTAATACTTTTGAAATTAATCTTGTAAAAAATACACTTTCATAGATATTCCATTTTTATTTTTACCATGATCAAAAGTTTTTCTATTCTCTGGATTTTTTATAAAAAAATAATGTTTCCAACTTTGGGATTTTCTTTATTGATTTCTTTTTTATCATCATTCAGTATTAAAAATTTTGGACTGAATTTCCTTTTAATCCTTCCCGTTCTTCACTATTTCATTTATGAATTAAGGTTTAAAAACGAATATTACTTTTATGCCAATGTAGGGTTTTCAAGGATTTTTCTTTGGGCAGGAACGATATTATCAGGGATTATTGTAAAAATTATAACATTGTTTTTATGAGCAAGCTGCATGTTGATAGTGTAACAAAATCTTTTAATGAAAGGAAAATTTTGCAGGATGTTTATATAGAATGCGAAACCGGACAGATTACAGGGCTGCTGGGCAGAAATGGAAGTGGAAAATCAACTTTATTAAAAATTATTTTCGGGATTATCGGCGGTGATACCCAGTTTATAAAATGTGGCAACAAGGTTTTGAAAAGTATTTCAGACAGAAAAAACAGAATCTCATATTTACCCCAAGACCTTTTCTTACCTAAATATGAAACCGTAAAAAACCTGATTCCTTTCTTTTGTAATAAAGAAAACACCAATTTGCTGTCTGCCCTGGAATTCATACAGCCCTTTCTTCATGAAAAAATTAAAAATCTTTCTAAAGGCGAACAGAGAATTATTGAAACCCTGATGATCACTTACTCTGAAACAGATTTTGTTTTACTGGACGAACCATTCCATAACCTTTCTCCAAAAGTTTGTGAAGAATTAAAGAAAATTATTCGTCAGCAGTCACAGTACAAAGGTTTTATTATTTCTGATCACAATTACCAGGATATTCTGGATATTTCAGACTACCTATATCTGCTTTCTGACGGCCATCTGAAACAAATACAAGATTTTAAAGAACTGCAGCGGTATAATTATCTCCCGAAAAGTATTTAATTTATATATTTGGGGATCAAAAAAAATTTCATGATGACTTTTATAAATAAAGCATTCTATTTATCCGCATTCAGTATTTTATCTATAGCTTTTGTAAAAGGGCAGACAAAAGTTCCTTTTGGAGTTGTAAAAGCTGAAGAAGGATATGCCAACGTACGTGTACATAAAGACGACTACCGAAAAATTGTAGACAAGATCCGTATGCGTAAAGGAGATGTTTTTGTTTATGTAAAACCGGCTCCGGGAGAAACAGAGTGGATCTGGATCAAATATCCGGAGAAACAGGATGATGACAAGCCTTTTGTACGTTATGAAACTCTTGATAAAGAAGGAATGGTGAATAAAGGGCGTATTGCCTATGTAGATCAGCTTCCCGCTTATACTCCTTCTAAATCTAAAAACGGAAGATCAATTATTTTCACAGACAATTCCGATCCTAAAATCCCTACCGCCCAAAGAAGCAAAGTAGTGATTGATGTCTATCCTTCCAATGCAGGATACCGTAAAAAGGAAAAAGATGCTGAAGGAAAAATTCTTACCATTGATAAAGTAAAACCATGGGGAATAGGAAATGATCTTCCTGAAGGAATGACTGAAATCAAATCCATCAGAGTACAACAGCCCGGAAGAGGTTCTGTTTTTGTAAGAGAAGCCATCAAAAATATGTTCCAGCCTACCATGGATTTTGAGAATATTGGAGTAACTTCCCTTGACAACGATAATATTTTCCTTTATATGATCAATGGTTCAGGAGAAAACAGATACACAACTCTTTGGACAATCAAAAAGGGAAGAGTAATCAGCCAGATTATTTATCATAATCCGGAATAAATTCATTATTTTTGCACCCGAAAAAGTTTTACGCTTATTCATCATAGAAATTGGTTCTGCATCACTGCAGATTAAAAGGGAACCGTGTGAAAATCACGGACTGTCGCGCAACTGTAAGTAACTGAAATCTTTATCAAAGATCCACTGTGCGAGGCATGGGAAGGAGATAAAAGATGTTACAAGTCAGGAGACCTGCCTTTTTCTTAAACAAGTAACTTTCGCGATTTGAAGTTGTATTGATCTGATGAATTGTTTCAGGAATTTCCGAATTTCCTGTTATTATTCTGTTGTTTGATATTATTTCATTTCGCTTTAATTAATAATGAAATATGACTACAGAAGAAAGAATTGAAGCCTCCGAAACCAGAATCTTTAAAGCGGTTTTCCCAAACACAACCAATCATTATGATACCCTTTTTGGTGGTACGGCTATGCAGCTGATGGACGAAGTAGCTTTTATTACCGCTACCCGTTTTGCCAGAAAAAGAGTGGTAACGGTAAGCAGCGACAAAATAGATTTCAAAAAACCTATTCCTGCCGGAACTATTGTTGAACTGATCGGAAAAGTTTCATACGTGGGAAAAACCAGTATGAAAGTGAACGTTGAAATTTACACAGAGCAGATGTATTCGTATGAAAGAGAGAAAGCCATCGTAGGTGATTTTACTTTTGTAGCGATTGACGAATTCAAGAAACCAATCCAGATACTATAAATAAAAAATCGGGCGGCCTCTGGCCGCCCGAATTTTTATTTTCATTAAAGTTATTTCAGCACTTTTTCTGTTTCCAGACTTCTGTTCAGTAAAAGTTCAAAAGCCTCTCCCATTTCATCCGATGCTCTGCTGATGGCATTTTCAAGCATATTTCGGATTTGTTTTTCGGTAACTCCGGCTTCCGTCCAGCTTTTTCCTGTGGTATGGGAATTTAAAATAAACGGCATGATTCTGTCGATTCCACAGGCAAAAATAGCATCCGGTGTTTTCTCATCTTCAAATTCCAGCCATAGGTTAAAGAATTCTGAACGCAGAGGTTCATCCAGAATTCCAAAGATTTTCTGAGCAGAAGCTTTCTCTCTTTCAAATTTCCCAACCATTGCTTTTTCATCAAAAATAAAAGTATCTCCAGCTTCAATCTCCACAAGATCATGAATAGAAAGCATCCTTATCACTCTCAATAAATCAATATCTGTACGGTTTTTAGCATACGGATAAAGGATCTGAGCCAGAATAATAATCTGCCAGGAATGTTCTGCGGTATTCTCTCTTCGGGAATCATCAGCATTATAATTTCTTCGCTGTACATTTTTAAGTGCATCTACAGCCAGGATAAAATCTATCTCTTTCTGAATTTTCATCTTACTTTTTATTTCTGTTATATTGATCTGCCGGATATACTTTTGTTTTGGTAATCCATTTATTATTGATCTTTTCTTTGGTTATTACTTTCACCTGATCTTCATTGGTCATATCCTCTTCCTTTTCAAAGACTTTCTCCAGTCCCTTATTCGGAATAACAGCATATTCTATCGTAAAAATATCGCAGCAGCCAGACTTTCCATAGGAGATCAGACGTTTACGTTTGGCATCAACATCAAAAATATCAAGGCCGTTCGAGCCCAATTCCGTAAGCTCCTCACTTTTTACAAACCCCATTCTTGTTTTGTTGAATACATACACGTCATATGATGCTCCACTATAATTTCCCATATTTCCATTCCTTATCGCTATATCTTCCGTTCCGTCAAAATTAAAGTCATCGATAATCACAGCACGTTGATCACCAGAAAGCGGAATCAATTTTCCCTGAAGCAGTTTTTGGCCTTGCCCTGCATATAAAACCAGATCATCAGAAACAAAAGTCTGTACTTTGCTGTTTTTATGATCAAATAACTCTACCGTTCCCTTTCCTCCGCATCTGTCATCATAGCAATTTTCTATTTGGATGACGGCATCATAACTCTTCGATACATTTTTAACTTCAAACCGATATTGCCCGAAACATAAAGGTCCTAATAAAAGAAATACAGAGAAATCCTTATACTTATTCAAAATATTCATGGTAATAAGAAATGATTTAGGTGTTTTTTATTGCTAACAAAAATACGAATCCTAATACCCATCTCAAAATCTCATTCTCTTTATCTGTTTCTCTACTCAAAGAGTATTTATTCATAAGAAGCTGTTTCCCGCTATCCACTCATACTCCTCGCTTCTCTACGATGCCCTTGCTGCTGCGGGGTAACCGCTACTATCGGGGCTAGAGCATGGGTGATAAGTAATAAGCGATAAAAGATCATTTTTTCTCTCCAATTTTCAAAATTCTATTTAAAAATTTAAAAATTTTCAGACATTTTCTTCTAAAATCCGTTTTACTAAAAATTGACAATGAAAATTATTATATTGATTTACAGTATTTTAAATAATTTATTTTAAAAATTTCACTACTTTGTATTGCATAATACCATTTTATTTACATATCTTTGTAATGTAAAATCGAAATAGGTACAACTAGCTAGGTTCCGAACTTCGAAAATTATATAACTAATTAACAAAACTTATCAAAGATGAATACCGAAAATACCAAAGCGCAAATGCGAAAAGGAATTCTGGAATTCTGTATTCTAAGTCTCATCAATAACCGCGAAATGTATGTTTCCGATCTTATTGACGAACTGAAAAAAGGAAAACTGGATGTAGTAGAAGGAACCCTCTACCCTCTTCTTACAAGACTTAAAAACGGAGAGTTTCTCTCTTACAGATGGGAAGAATCTACAGGAGGACCACCCAGAAAATATTATCAGATCACAGAAAAAGGAAAACTTTTCCTGGATGAACTTCAAAATACATGGAATGAGCTGACAGCCTCAGTAAACCAAATCACCCAACAAAATTAAAAAACAAAGCTATGAACAAGACACTCTCAATAGGACTCGCAGGTTTTTCTTTTACCATAGAAGAACACGCATATATAAAGCTCAGCGATTACCTGAATGCACTGAGAAGCTCACTTGAAGCTTCAGAAGCAGATGAGGTAATGCATGACATAGAAATAAGAATGGTGGAGATCTTCAAAGATTCTTTAGGAAAACGTGAAGTGATCAACGATACCGATGTAGAAAAGGTAATCGCACAGATCGGAAGCCCTGAAAAAATCGAAGAACAGGAAGAGGCTTATTTTTCTGAAAAAACATCTACCAGAAAAAATAATTCAGGAACCGGTTATACCGATAAAAAACAACTGTTCCGTGATCCGGAAAAACAAAAAGTAGCAGGGGTTTGTGCAGGTTTAGCTCAATATGTAGGAATGGATATTACTACCATGAGAGCCATCTGGCTGGGAATCTTCGTATTAGGAATTTTCACCGCAGCAATTTCCTCTTCATTAATAGGTCTTTTATATGTAATCCTTTGGATCGTACTTCCAAAAGCTGAAACCGCAGCAGATTTCCTGAAAATGCAGGGAAAGCCTATGAACTTCGACAATCTTAAGAATGAGTCTAATAAATTGGTACAATTTGCCAATGAATCTACTCAGAGGGTCGGAGAAATCTATACAGAAAACAAACCTTATATCAACAATGCAAGCAGCGGAATCTGGAATGTATTCAAGTATATCGTAGGAGGATTCTTTGTATTAATGGCTGTAGGAAGCATTATTGGAGTATTTGTATTATTCGGTCTTTTCGGAATGGATACAGATTTCCCTGGAGCTAATGAAATCAGATTCTACATGGACGATCAGGGACTTGATAAAGTACTGGCTGCGATGATGGTGATCGGAAGCTTAATTCCGGCAATCCTTTTCAGCTTATTAAGCATCAAGATCTTCTCTCCGAAAACAAAACTGAGAAATATCGGATGGGTTGTAGGTGGTTTATTCCTTCTTTTGATCGGACTTGGAACTTACTTCGGAATCAGCATGGCTAAAAAAGACATGATTTACAGAGGAAGCAAGGAAGATGTAGAAAACGTAGCCATCAACACTACTTCAGATACAGTATATGTGGATATAAAACAAATCAACATTCCTCAGAATTTCAAAGGTTACAACAATGATATTTATTCTGATAAAAGAACAGTTTATGAAGAAGATTATATTTCTGTAGATGTAACCAGAAAACCAGATATCAAAACACCTTATCTGATCATCAAAAAAGAAGGAAAAGGATATAATTTCCCAATCCAGCTGACTGTTCCTGTAGAAGTGGTAAACAATAAAGTTCTTCTTCCAAACTATATAAAATATCCTTATGAGCACAGATTCAGAGATTACAGACTGGATTATGAACTTGTAGTTCCGCAAAAAGCAGTGGTTATCTCTATGAACAAAGACCGTATCCATATGGACGGAGATTTAGACGGAGACGGTATCAATGATGAAGATCAGGACCAAGATGAAGACAACAACAATGTAAGAATTGAAAAAAATAAAATCACGGTAAACGGTTCCAGTATTGAGTACAACTCTGATGATAAAGACAGTATCATCGTAAATGGAAAAAAGGTTCCGAACAACCAGGCAAAGAAAGTTATTGATTCTGCAGTGTCCAATATCAAAAAATCAAATAAAGATATGGACATCAAAATCAAAGACGGAAAAAACGAAATTTCCATACAAACTAAATAATTAACTTCAGAGAGTGGTAGAAGGTGTGGGTGGATGGCAACCGTTTGAAATTCACACCCTTCTTCTCTCAGAAAAGTGAAAATAAAGCTCTATTTAGTTTCTTATGTGAAAAAAAAGTTTTAATTTCGTAAAGCTAAAATTTAATAACCAATCAACCAAAAACACAGCTTCATCATGATACAATTTGCAATGGAATTCGTAATGAAAATCGTAGATTTAATTAGCGGTTTGTTTTAAGAGCAATAATATTTCAATATATTTGTAAAGTATAACCAAAGTTTGGTTGTACTTTTTTGTTTTTAATTCAAGAAATCTATGAAAAAGCTGTTAGGCAAAGCAATGTTAAAAGTATTAGGTTGGAAAGTCGTTCTACAGGGCGATGTTAACAATCTCAACAGGTGTATCCTTGTGGTAGCACCGCATACTCATAATATGGAATATATTCTAGGAAATTTCGCCTATTGGTCTTTGGAAAAACCTCTGAAAATTATCATTAAAGATGCACACACCAAGGCCTGGTATGGAAGTATCGTAAAAGGACTTGGAGGTATTGGTATAGACAGAAGCCAGAAAAACGATCTTGTGAATTTCGTAGCCAACCAGTTTTCCAAAGAAGATTTCAGCCTTGTTATTACTCCGGAAGGAACCAGAAGCTGGGTTCCGAAATGGAGAAAAGGATTCTATCACATGGCTTTGGCGGCAAAAGTTCCTATTGTACTGGCAGCAGGTGATTTTAAAAGAAACATTGTTTACCTGGGTTACACCATTCCTTACGAAAGGATAGCATCAGTACCTTTTTCAGAAATTATGCAGGAAATTCAGGACTATTATGTGAAAAACGATATTGTTCCTAAAGTTCCGGAAAACTGGAATCCCAATATTATGGGAACCGGAGTTGAATAAACCAGAATTAGAAGCAAGAAGCAAAATCAATCAATTATAAAAATGAAAGGTCAGACAAAAGAAGAAATATTAGCATTCATCAATAACTGGGGAGACGTAACTCTTGCCAAGACACTTGAAATAAAATTCATCGATATTGATCTCGAAAATGAAACCCTTACCGCAACAATGCCTGTTCTTCCAAGAACTCACCAGCCGTTTGGAATCATGCATGGAGGAGCGAGCTGTGTTTTAGCTGAGACTTTAGGTTCAAGCCTGTCTAATATTTTTATCGATGGCGAAAAATATTACGGAGTGGGAACTAATATCAATTCTAACCATTTAAGAAGCAAAAAAGATGGTATTGTAACGGCTACAGCACGTTTTATCAGAAAAGGCAAAACGATGCACGTTTCTGAAATTGAAATCCGTGATGAAAAGGGTGTTTTGATCAACCATACAACAATGACAAATAATATTATTCACAGATAAGGTGTAACAACCTATAAAAAATAAAGAGCTTAAAATAAATTTAAGCTCTTTTTATTTTGACATCTTTGAGACTAATAATACCTTTGTAGAAAGGAAAATCAACCTGGGAATTTCCTGTATTATTTCCCCCTGATGATTTTCAAAATCCTTTATAACTCATGATTTATTTCAAACTTCCTTTCGATGAAAGACTTCTGTCTGCTGATGAAAAAAGCTCAAAAAATGCAGTCAGCTTTTTTTCCTATAATGGCTTAGATCAAATTAGCTTCAGCGGAGACATTTTTGAAATTAATTCTGTAGAATTTGCCCATACTTCTATTACAAACGAAGACCTAACCAATGATTTTACAAATTCTCCTGCCGAAACTAAAGAAGAATACTGCAAAACACTACAGGAAGTGATTGAGGTGATTAAAGATCATAGTCTGCCAAAGCTTGTTTACTCCAGAAGAAAGATCTTTACAGACTTCACACTCATCAATTATAAAGAGAGCTTTAAAAATCTATGTGAATCTTATCCCAATGCTTTCAGATACTTGTTTAATGACGGACAAAATGCCTGGATGGGAGCTTTCTCTGAAGTATTAGGAAAGTTTAATAAAAGGACTCACCAGTTTGAAACCATGGCTCTTGCCGGAACTCTTCCTGTATCTGAGGAATGGTCTGAAAAAGAAATTGAAGAACAGAAGCCGGTTACTACTTACATTCAGGATATCCTTAAAAACTATTCCGACACGGTACAACAATCGGAAACTTATGACCATATTTCCGGTAATATCAAACATTTACGAACCGATTTTAAAACCAGTATAAAACCTGAAGATCTGGACAGTATTATTCAGGATTTACACCCTACTCCCGCTGTCTGTGGTATTCCAAAAGATTTTTGTAACGAGAATATCCGTAAATACGAAAAATTTCCCCGTGAATTCTATGCCGGTTATATAAAAGTTGAAACAGAAGATAGTATTTTATACTTTGTCAATCTGCGTTGTGCCAGACTTTATAAAGATGCTGTACATGTTTTTGTAGGAGGAGGAATAACAGCTCAAAGTGATCCGGAAAAGGAATGGAGAGAAACAGAACTGAAGTCTGAAGCCATATTGAAAAACCTGGCTATTTCTTAGAAGATATTCTTTTACATGTGAGAATTTCCCAACACATTTCACAGATTTTCAGAAGTGTTTACGCTCATTTTTCTTTGCTCAATGGCAACACCTTTGCGAACCGGTTTTAAAGCCATTTATCACCTTTCTGCAAGCTTTGCACAATAATGTAGGTTTTGGCTAAAGCCTATTGAATTTTATACTCTATTTAAACGGGCTAAAGCCCGTTCCTACTGAATTAATCAGATCAATTATTTATGTAATATATGGATTGATACTGTTAGATTTGCACAGATAGTTGTATATATTTTCTTTGCTAAGTGCAACGCCTTTGCGAACGATTTTAAAGCTATGAATAAAACTTTGTGAGCTTTGCGTTGTATTCATAAGTTTTGGCTAAAGCCCTTTGATCTATTAACTTTTTTTTGAACGGGCTAAAGCCCGCTCCTATTGAATAAGAAAAACAAATATGGATATTGATAGCAAATCTATTCCCTAACCCCTAATTCCTAATTCCTATTCCCTGCTACCTTTTATCTAAAACCTGCAACCTTACCAAATAAAAAAACCTCCTTCAAAAAAGAAAGAGGTCTATATCTATATTGAAATATATTCAATTTATTTCTTTACACCGATTCTGCTCCAGGTATCCATAACAAAAAGCAGGATAAGGCCTATTGCGGCAGCTCCGGCTGAGAATGCAAATCTAATGTTATCTTCATCTCCTAGGATATCAGTTGCTTGCCAGTTGATAGCATAAAGATTGATGGTGATGAATACAATAAACAGTACTAAAAATACTTTATAAAACTTCTTCATGACTCTTAAAAATTAATATAATTCTGCACCAGTTGAGCAAAATTTGCGGTGAATAATTTAATTGAAATTGCCAAAAGGATAATTCCGAAAACTTTCTGAAGGATCATCAAAGTAGCATCCCCAATTTTCTTCTCCAGCCATTTCGCTGATTTCAGCACCAAATATACGAAAATTGTATTAAGAATAATTCCGCAAATAATATTAATATCATGAAATTCAGCTCTAAGAGACAGTGCAGTTGTTAAGGTTCCGGCTCCGGCAACCAGCGGAAATGCGATGGGTACAATAGATGCAGCCTTTGCTTCGGTGGTTTTATTAATTTCAATTCCTAAAATCATTTCCAGGGCTATGACAAAAATCACAAAAGCTCCGGCAATGGCGAAGGAATTTACATCAACTCCAATAAGTTTAAGAATCTTATTTCCTACGAACAGGAAAACAATCATAATAGCTCCCGCAGTAATTGCGGCTTTTCCGGCTTCAATCTGTCCAAACTTCTGCTGAAGGCTTACTATAATAGGAACTGAGCCGATGATATCGATAACGGCAAAAAGAACCATAAAGCTGGTAACGATCTCTTTAAAAGAGAAACCATCAAAAATTTCCATCTCTTTGTAATTAATAATTTCGCAAAAATATGAAAATAAACTGATTATTTGCTAATTTGTGAATATAAATTAACAATTGTTTTCAAAAGTTCTTCAAGAGCTTCGGCAGATTTCACAGGGTGGTATTTTTCGATCTGAACTTTCTGCTGCAGTTTGTTGTATTCTTCTGCAACTGAAGAGCCTTTGTGCTTTTCAAGAAAAGTCTTAAACTCGGAAGCAGAGCCTTGGAAATACTGACTTCTTACTTCTTCATCCAATTCTTCCAAGGTTACAAAGAACTTTTCATACTCACCGTTATCTTTAAGGTTTTCCAGATATCCGAAATAATCATTCACATCCGTTTTCATCAATTCTCTGATCTCTTTTTCTGTTTCAGCCACTGAACCTAAAGGTTTTGACGGTACAGTTTCCCTAACTAATGTACGTTTTTTTTGCCAATTTTTAAATAGCATATACGCCACAAATAAGCTTATCAGAATAGCAATATTGATGAGAAGAATATTCCAGTGGAATTTACTTTTTTCTTTTACTTTAAATGAAGTTGTTTTTAACACCGGAGTATTTACGGTCTCCAGAAGGTTATTGGTGTATTCATTTACCTTTTCTACAGTAGAACGGGCCTCCATAATCTGATCGTGAGAAAAAGCGTTCAGATCCAGGGTCTTCTGTCCAAGATCTACATATTCTTTATTTTCAGGATTAAAGAAAGCAAATTGTTCTGTTTTAATAGAAATTGCTCCTGATTTTTTAGGGATAATAACATAATTAGCCAGAATCTCCCCTTTCATCCCAGCAGTTCCAGGAGCTACGTTAGAGGTAATTTTCGGGGCAAAAATTTCATAATCCGGAGAAGCGGCAATTTTAGGAAGTTCCATATCCGACAAGTTACCTTCTCCTGAAACTTTCACTACCACATTCAGAGGCTTTTTAGCTTCCGGTTTTTCTTTGGAAGCGTTATATACATTTACATTAAAGTTTCCAACAGCGTTTTTAAAGCATTCAGGAGCTCCCTCAGGAAGCTTTCTTACGTTAATTTTTACTTTATTGGAAACAATTTTAGTTTTATTGGAATAAGTACTTACAGAAGCCGATACTCCGGGAACTTCCACATAGCCTGCTTCATTCGGAAATACCATAAACATGGCCAATACCTGTGAAGGCATGTTTCCATATCCGGTCGGATCAATCTCAGATTTATCAAAATTGATAGGATGTACGTTGATATTATCCTGCTGTGGAAGATGGATATTTTTAACCTTTCTCAGGTTATCCATATTTCTCGAATACACTCTCAAAACAGCTACTGTAGGCTGATCCTGATACACATCCCTGTCCTCAATCTCCATGTTCAGAAAAACATCATTGGAGGTATTGGCAGCCAGTGATCTTTTGTCAACAATATCGCGGATGCTCACATCAAAAGGTTCTGTTTTGTAGATTCTGTTGTTTACAGTAACAAGAACAGATCCGATTTTTATTTTCCCTTTTTTCTTAGGTTCAAGGGCAATTCTGGAAACTTTTTGTGTAATTAAAGTATTGGTAGTCGGATCAATAACAGTATTGGTAACTGATCCGCTTCCTATGATATTAAATTTTGAGAGATCCGGAAGCTGAAAACCTGTCTGCTGTACGAGATCACTTCCGTTAAGTTCAAGAACAATGGTCAGATTGATAATATCCTTACCTGCATATTCAGATTTATCTGCATCCATAGAAAGATTTACCTGTCCGTAAGTAATTACGGATGCTAGAGTAAGCAATATGTAAATCAATTTGTGCTGCATCACCAATCTTTCTCGTTGCTTTCAGGCATCGAATAAGAATTTTTGTTTAAAATTCTTCTGGCGGTTTCTTTTTCTTTTTCGTTGATTTTATCTAAGATCGCATTTTCAAGATTCTTTGGCATTCTGCCTTCATTATTTTGATTCTGCTTAGGATTGTCACCCTGGTCACTTTTACCTTCGTTTTGTGGGCCGTTACCCTGATCCTGTTTTTTGTCTTTGTCGCCTTTCTGATCATCACCTTTGTTCTGATCATCTCCGCCGCCGCCTTTTCCTGAATTATTTTGTTCTTTCTTTTGCTGTTGTTTTTCTTTCTCTTTCAGTTTGGCAATCTCATAGTTTTTTCTGGTTACCTCACTGTAAGGATCCTGTTTCAGGGCTTTTTTATAATAATCAGCAGCTTTTTCCGGCTGGTTCATCTGCATATAAGCATTCCCTAAATTATGAAGGGCTGCAGCCTTATCAGGAAGTGTTTGTGAAAGTTTTTCCGCTTTTTCAAACTCGGCCTTTGCATCTTCGTATTTTTTACTTTTATACAATGCATTCCCCATATTATAGTGAGCGGTAAAATCTTTATCATTGGATTTCATCGCTTCCATGTATTTTGAGGAGGCTCCGTCATAATCTTTACCGTCAAATTTCTGATTGCCTTCATACACTAAATTCCTATAGCTTTCCTGCCCAAACAGGAAGCCTGAGAACGAGATGGCAACAATAAACGATAAAAATATGATTTTAGTATTCATCACTTGCAAAATTATTCCTTTATATGTTAAGAAACAGAGTTTTATTTGTTAAAATTCGGTTAAAGTACTTGTAGAATTTCTTCTATAAATAAGGGAAATCTACACATTAAAATCTTTTTTAGGATTAAAAATATAAATTAAAAAGAAAAACAGAATAGATACCGCAAGGAAATATTGATAATAATGATTGGCATTCTGTGATTTCACCAAGGTTTCAGCCCCTGCAGACTTTTTATTGACCGCATCTACAATTCTGTCCGGAGCTTCATTGATATTATTACCATCGATATAAGTACCGTCCGTAGATCCGGCCATTTTCTTTAAAGCTTCCGTCTGTCTCTTTGAGATCACTGTTCCTCCGTTTACATCAGTCTTGTAGCCCATCAGCTGTCCAAAAACATACTCCGGAACCGGAGCGCCTTCATCCGTACCCACTCCTACAGAAGTAATGCTTATTCCTTCTTTATTAGCCAGTCTGATAGCAGCATTATCATTTCCTTCATTGTCTTCCCCGTCACTCAGCAGGATCACTTTTCTGGATCCTTTGCTTACATTTTTAAATTTTTCCGCAGCAACCTGCATTGCTTTCAGAAAATCTGTTCCCTGAATCTGCATAGAGCTTGTTTCAATACCGCTGATATAGGTTTCTGCAGAATTATAATCCGTTGTCAGCGGCATGATAGACATTGCATTTCCGGCAAAAATGACAATCCCAATCTTGTCATTATTCATTTTCTTCATGGTGGCCAGCATCAGATTCTTCGCTTCTGTAAGACGGCTTGGATCTATATCTTCGGCATTCATAGAATTGGATACATCCAGCATAAAGATCACATTATTCAGTTTCTGGGTGCTCTTCACCTCTTCTGAACCGTTCAGGAGGTCGATGATAGAGAATATTAGAAATAAGGTTCCCAATAAATATAGGGCAGGGAAAAACTTTGTAAATCCTGATCTTTTTTCAAATAAGTTTTCGTGAAACTGGCTGGCAGCAAAAATTTCTCTTTTCTGGGTTCTCCATTTTAGAAAACGGATCAAAAAAGTAGCTAACAGCGGCAGAAGCAACAGTAAAAATAAATACCAATAATTTCCTAAAGACCAACTCATCAGCTTAAAATTTTATAAAACACCCATCTCAACAATGCGTCCAATAGCAACATTCCTAAAGCAATCCACAGGAATATCTTAAAATATTCTTCATAATTGTACAACTTGGAAACTTTCACATCAGACTTTTCCAGTTGATTAATCTCATCATATACTTCTTCAAGACTGCTGTTTGAGGTAGCTCTGAAATACTTTCCTCCAGTAGTCTGTGCAATTTCTCTTAAGGTATTTTCATCGATGGCAACCTCTGTTTCAGTAAAGATAAGATCTCCAAAGATGTCCTGTGATGTTGGCATCAGAGCATAACCATTGGTTCCTATTCCGATTGAATATACCTTTATATTATTATTTTTTGCCAATTCTGCGGCTAACTGTGGAGGAATCGCATTCTGAATATTGCTCACTCCATCCGTCATCAGGATCACCACTTTACTTTTGGCTTTACTTTTAATCAAATGATTCACTGCAACGGAAAGTCCTTCCCCAATCGCTGTTCCTGGTTCAAGACCTGCAGAATTAAGGTTTTTAATTTCATCTATAACCACCTGATGGTCTGAAGTAACCGGAACTTTAGTAAAGGCTTCTGCAGCATATGCCACTACACCTATCCTGTCATTAGGACGTTTCTGGACAAATTTTACCGCAATATCTTTCAACGCTGTAATTCTGTCCGGACTAAGATCCTTCGCGAGCATACTTAAAGAAACATCAATAGATAACATTATATCCACTCCCTTTGTATCATCTCTGTCCTGTGAAACCGTAAATGTTCTCGGTCTGGCCATGGCAATGATCAAAGCTGAAAGAATGATATACTTTGAAATTTTCAGTAAAAAAAGTACCCCCTGAATCCCTCCGCTGTGATCCATATTTTTTATGGTAGGAACTTTTATACCTTTTCTTTTGCGTCTCCCTGCATCTTTAATGAAAAGTGGGATAAACAATAGAAAAAGCAACAAGAACCACGGACTGTAAAACTCAAAATTAAACATCCTTTCTTAAATTTTCGAATTCTAAATCTTTGGATGATCTTTTCACAAAATCCCTGATATTGGCAAAATCTCTTTCCATTGTTTCCTGATCAGGGAATGTTTTGGCAAATTTTACCAAGTCACCTCTCAGGAATACATCTTCTACTATTTTTTCGTTATCCTGCGAGATGGTATTATTTTTTTTCATAACATCAATAAGGTCATCAGTAAGAAGTACATCTGCCGGAAGGTGGTATTGTTTCGTAATGAAGGTTCTGGAAATATCGATCAACTCCACATAAAACGAGCGGAAATTTCCTCCTTCAATATATTTTTTCTTTTTAAGAGAGTCCAGTTCTTTCAACGTCTGATTGGTCGCTACTACTGGAGAATTCTTTGATTTTCTACCCCATTTTACGAACATAATAATGGCAATAACCAGTGCAATACCAGCCAATGCTGCAAGGATATAAAACTTATAAAGCTCCCAATAATCTTTCGCTTCAAGTTTCACCTGCTTATTATTCATGATATCATTAATCTGATCTGCTTTTTGAGCTGTATTAATGACATCTATTTCGTAAGGAATTGTTTTAAGGATTTTATCTCCTACTTTGAATTCCAGTTCCGGAATGGTAAATTTTCCTTCCTCAAAAACTGCAAATTCTATCTTTCTCTCATAGGTATTGGCATTCTGCCCTATACTGTCTTTAGTTTCTTCAAAATGAAACGGAAGAAGCTCATTCTTGGGCGCCGAAGTTACCTGCTGTTCATTAAGATTATCAATCTTTATGGTAATATGATTGGTTTCTCCCAGAGCAAGGGTTTTCTTTTCTACGTTAGAGGATAATATCTGTGAAAAAGCATTTGCACAGATCAGAAAAGATAATATTAAAAGTATTTTTCTCAATGTTAAAATAATAAAGGCAAAACGCCTCATGTTTTTTAGTACGAGCAAAGCCCCGTGTTATTTTTTCTGAAAGTAATTATACAATAATTTTGAATAATCTGAGCCGGTATTGATGTTCATAAAACTGGCAGAGCTGTTGGCAAAGTCTTCTTCCAGAGTTCTCAACTTTTGTTTTTGCGCTTCAGCAAAGGTATACCGCCACCTTGCGCTGGAAGTATTGGCCCATATTTCTTTTCCGGTTTCCACATCAAGCAGACGGGCATATCCTACGTCAGGAATTTCATTATCCTTTTCATCATAAATCCTCATTCCCAGCAATTGATGTTTCTTTGAAGCTACTCTCAACATTTTAGAATCATATTCATCTTCAAAATCTGAGAACAGAAAAACCAACGATTTTCTTTTAAAAATACCCATCATATATTCCATAGCCTTATCTATTTTAGACTCTGCAGGAACATAATCTGCAGTCAGAATATTACTAATAATGGATAGAATGTGTTTTCTTCCTTTTTGAGGAGGGATTACCTTGTATACTTTATCTGCAAACAGGATTAATCCTACCTTATCATTATTTCCGGCTGCCGAAAATCCCAAGCTTGCTGCAATTTCGGCTACATATTCTCTTTTCAACTGGACCTTCGTACCATAATCCATAGAAGCGGAAATATCAACGAGAATCATCATCGTCAGTTCCCTTTCTTCTTCCATTACTTTTACAAACGGCTCACGGAAACGTGCGGTTTTATTCCAGTCTATTCTTCTGATCTCATCTCCAAACTGATAGGGGCGTACTTCCGAAAAAGTCATTCCCTGCCCTTTGAAGGCACTGTGATATTGCCCCATTAAAGCAGCTTCCGTCTTTTTTCTGGTACGGATTTCAATCTGCTTTACTTTTTTTACAATATCTTTTATCTGCATAGACGAGTTCAAGGTTTAAAATTCAAAGTTTAATGTTGAATGTGAAATACGGTTTTTGGGTTAATCTTTTAACTCAATAGAAACGTTCGACCATTCATTATCAAACTTTGTGTTGTATTTTTTATAAAAATTGATGGCTGGCTCATTCCAGTTCAATACCTGAAATACCATTCCACTATAGTTATTTGATTTTCCATGCTCCAATGTGGCGTCAAATAATTTCTTTCCGATCTGCTTTCCTCTCAACTTTTCCGTTACTACAAGATCTTCAAGATATAGCCTTCTTCCTTTCCATGTTGAATATCTGTCGTAATACAATGATATTCCAACAATCTCAGCATTATATTCAGCAACAAAAGCACCCCAAACGGGAGAAGTACCAAAACCATCCTGAATAAATTCGTCCAGCGTCACTGTTACTTCATGCAGCGCCTTTTCATATTCTGCCAGTTCTTTGATTAGGTTCAGCATGGAAGGACAGTCTTCCACAACTGCTTTTCTTATGATCACATCACTCATTATGGCGCCTGTATTTTTGCTAAAATTCTATTGATAATTTCTTCTGTTGAAATCTCTTCTGCTTCTGCTTCAAATGTTAAGCCCATTCTGTGTCTTAATACATCTTTTGCCAGTGCTTTTACATCTTCCGGAATTACAAAGGCTCTTCCTTTTAAGAACGCATATGCTCTTGAAGCAATAGCAAGGTTAATGGATGCTCTTGGAGAAGCTCCGAAACTGATATAATTTTTAAGCTCAGAGAGACCATAGTTTTCCGGATAACGGGTTGCAAACACCATATCCAGGATATATTTTTCAATTTTTTCATCCAGATAAATCTGGTTGATCAATTCTTTAGCCTCTACAATGTCCTGAAGGGAAATCACTGGATTCACTGTGGGCTGATGTGACGTTGAAACCATTCTCATCACCTGTCTTTCGTCTTCAAAAGAAGGATAATCTATGGTACACTTCAGCATAAAACGATCGCTCTGTGCTTCAGGCAACAGATAAGTTCCTTCCTGATCAATCGGGTTTTGTGTTGCCAATACCAGGAATGGTTTTGGAAGCTTCATGGTTTCATCACCAATCGTCACCTGTTTTTCCTGCATTACTTCCAGAAGAGCTGACTGCACTTTTGCCGGCGCACGGTTGATCTCATCCGCCAATACAAAATTGGCAAATACAGGTCCTTTTTTTATAGAAAAGTCATTGTCTTTGATATTATAGATCATAGTTCCCACTACATCTGCAGGAAGTAAATCCGGTGTAAACTGAATCCTTGAAAACTCTCCATGCACAGCATCTGCAAGTGTTTTTATCGCTAAGGTTTTAGCCAGTCCGGGCACCCCTTCAAGAAGAACGTGACCATTTCCCAAAAGTCCTATCAAAAGACGGTCTATCATGTATTCCTGCCCAATAATAACCTTGTTGATTTCCTGTCTCAGAAGAGAAAATAAGTAGTTTTTTTCCTTTACTTTTTCCGTCAATTGGCGGATATCTTCAGCTTGATATATCTCTGACATAGCTTCATTTAAAATAAGTGGTAAATTTCTGATAAATACTTGCATTAATCAACACAATAAATGCCATTTTTGAGTTAAAGTTTGTTAAAAATTCTAACTTTGACGAGATATTTAACGCTATAATGCTGAAATTCTTGCCTATAAATAAATCCAAAAATTCAAAATATCATTCATTAATCATGCTTCTGTTTTTACATAATATTCATAAAAAAATGTTGCAAAATTACATTGCAACATTTTTAATTTATCTTCTTACTATTTAATCAGAAACTGATTACTCCTATTTTAAAGCTTCGTTATGGTAAGAGTAAATATATTTTCAGGGGCATCTGTAGCATCATCGTACGCTCCAACATTTATAAAATATTCTGTACCCGATACCGTGGTAATTGTCAGAGTTTCTGCGGCACCTCCTCCACCGTTATCTACAGTTCCTGTACATGACAGATTACTACAGCTGCCACTATGCACGCCAATCTGCGGATCAAAACTACTGCCAGAAGGCATAGTTACTTTAATGGTAAACTGACTGCCATCCCCTGTAAACTTAAACCAGGTACCATCATTCATTCCTGTATCTCCATTACTTGTACATACACTTATATTTCCTGCATTATTCGTTGTAGACACAGCATCATTCTGAGTATAGGTGTAGGGAAATGCTGATGCTTGCAATGCTCCAGTACATGCATCATTTGCAGGTATTGGGGGAACGGTTTTAAAAACAATTTCTGAACACCCGGAAGATTCAGTACTTCCTGAAACGGATGTCACTTTTAAATAATAAGTGGTTCCGGCTGCAAGAGCTGTAGATGGTGAAAAGCTATTCCCGGATACACTTTGCTGATTTACAATATCAGAACTTCCGGAACTTGTTCCCAATGAAACCTTATAAGACACTGCCCCGGAAACCGGAAGCCAGCTGAAATTAGGAGACAAAGAAACATTCTGAGTATTATTTACAGGATAAGTAACAAAAGGACAGGCAGGACTTGTACTAGGGGTAAGACCCGAAATTGTAACTGCCGATTTATAATCTGCTCTGATTCCTCCGGGAGGAGATGCAATATCTACAGCTCCGCGGTCACCTTTATAATACAGGGTTGAATAGGGAATATGAGGATAGACATGAAAAGCTTCATCAAAAGTATTGATATCCATATTCGGAGAATTCTCTTTTGCGGCAATAACCAGGTTATCTACATTATTATAAGCAAATGGCGTAGTAAAAACAATTTCAACCTTATTATTGTTTTTGGTGACAGTTCCTGCGAATACCTGCGTGAGTTGTGCGGCAGGAATCCAGTCTGTACCGGAAGAAAAAGCAGTTTTTGAGGTATGACCGAGATACACTGTCCAGTTAGAAGATTCAGTAATCGTGGATGAAGAATCCACATAAAATGTGAGCCCTGTGATATTTCCTGCTGCATTGGCATTTACTTCCTGTTTAGGATAGATTTGCTGTACATAGGAATAGGAAAAAAAACTGCTTATAGGAGCGACACCTACATTTGAACTTCCAATATTGATATTGATCTGGGCGCTCACCGTTATCACTACAAAAAACAAAGCTAAAAGTAAAATTCTTTTCATTATTAATAACATTAATCTGGAATATCATGCTAATTTAATAATAAATACTTTGATTACAGCAATAAAAAAAACATTTCATTACATAATTTAATACAAAGAAATAATTTGAATAAAAAAACGCATTAAAATCAAAACCAATAAACATTCAACAATAAAACAATACAAAAACATAAAAATAAAAGAAATTAAAGGTAATTTTGATACACATTTCATATATTTACACTAAACATCAATAACATGTATAAAAAGCTACTCTTTTTCAGTTTTTTCACTACCCATCTCGTTTTCGCCCAAACGACAATGACCAATATAATTTCAGATGCAGTATACTATGATGGCTATGCTGCCACGGTATCCAACCCTGTACCTGCAGGTTTAACCAGACTGAATAATGCCAGATACACGAGAAAACTTACGGATGCAGAGTTAGACGCTTTCAAAGCTAAGATTGCTATGCGGGTAACCATCGCAGCATTGTGTGATAATTATGACCGTCTTGGGGAAGTCTTTTTAGCAATGGTTCCTAAAAACCAATCTACCTACACCATCAATGACCCTAATGTCAAAAGAATTGAAGTGGGCAGATATATTACTCCTTTCATGAATAAAAACAGAACTCCTTCAGAAGTTCCTTACACTTATGATGTCAGCAATTTATACAGTATATTTCATGATACGGCATTACGAAATGCTTATGATCTGTATATGGAACTTGATGTTTTTGGAGTTCCCTATGCAGCTCAAACCCAGGTTTCAGGATGCTCAGGCAGAATTGATGTTTTTTCGGGAACTCTTACCTTTTTCTCAACGGATACCGGAGCAACTCCTACAGACAGCAACAGCCTCGTACCTATATTAAGCTATAACAAACTCAATAATTATAACAGTACGGATGTTACCGGAGAAACTGTTAGAATTGTTACTTTTAATCTGCCTAATCCTGTTACCAATGCGCGTTTCTTCGTAATATCCACTCCTCACGGTGCCAACAGTGGTGGTGAAGAATATATCAGAAGACAAAACTATACCTATATAGATGATGTGCAGGTACTCACTTATACTCCCGGAGGTATTTCATGTGAACCCTACCGGGTATACAATACACAAGGAAACGGAATCTATGGAGCTTCTCCCAAATCTTTTGCAGACTGGACTTCATGGAATAACTGGTGTCCCGGAAATGCTGTTCCCATCAGAGAGTTTACATTACCCAACTTAGCTGCAGGCAATCATACGTTGAAACACACGGTTCCAGCGGCCGTTTTCAATCAACAGCAGGGAGATGTCATGTTATCAGTTTATATGCAGGGGAAAAGCAATATAACGTTGAATGTAAAAGATATCAGAACGGTTGATGTGAATATTTACCCCAACCCTACTTCTGATTTTGTGAATATAAAATCAAAAGTAGAAGTTAATTCTATCAGTATTTTTAACGCTGAAGGAAGAAAACTTGCAGAAACATACAAAGAGAACAGGATAGATCTTTCCTCATACAGCACAGGAATTTATTTTTTAAGTATTGTTTTAAAAGACGGAACTACCTTTAAACACAAAATCATCAAAAAATAATAAACTATAGATCTTTTTAATTAAAATAATAAAACCCTCTCCAAATCTTTTTTGGGGAGGGTTTTTATATGGGTTACCTTTTCAATATAAGCGTAAAAACATCCTTATATCAATAAAAATAGTTAAAAAAATAATCTTAATCTATCCGTTTTCCCAATAGTTAAAAAACTTTAACTTTAATCCTCTACCCAAAAAAATTGTCATTTCCAGTTTATTAAACTATTTTTGGTGATTAAAAATTTTGCAAAATGAATTATCATTTTCAAGCACACAGACAGGTAAGAAAGAACCTTTTAGATATCCTTCAGAATACATCTCATGAAGATTTAATTCTGATTCCGGATGGTTTCAACAACAATATTTACTGGAATATTGCACATACCGTTGCCACACAGCAGCTGCTGCACTATTACCTGAGCGGAAATCCGTTCCGTATTGACAAATATTGGATCGAAACCTATAAAAAAGGAACTTTACCCAACTTAAATGTTCAGAAATCAGAAGTAGAAGATTTAGAGTTTTTACTTACAGAAACTTCAAAGATTTTAATGAAGGATTATGACAGTGATTTCTTCTCAGATTATACGCCCTACACGACAAGTTTCGGGATGGATCTGAAAAGTATCCAGGATGCCATCATCTTCAACAATATGCATGAAAGCCTTCACTATGGATATGTGATGGCCCAGAAAAGAGCAATTTTAGGAGAGAAAGGAAGATAGTGAATCTTGCTGTGCAAGTCAATGGTCAAATGTGAATGTACATCCACTAAATTGACTTACAAAGTAAAATTCACGATTGACAATTCACTCTATAACTATATAATAAATTTTCAATGAAAGACGATTTTATTTTCGGGCTGCGTCCCGTGATTGAAGCAATTGAAGCGGGAAAAACGATTGACAAGGTCTTTGTGCAGAATGCACTTCAGGGTCCTATTTATGCTGAATTAAAAGCCATTTTAGCGAAAAATAAAATCCGTCCCAATTATGTACCGGTTGAAAAACTGAACCGTTTTACAAGAAAAAACCACCAGGGTGTGGTTGCCTTTATTTCGGATGTACCGTTTCATAAAGTGGAGGATATTGTTCCACAATTATTTGAACAGGGAAAAACTCCTTTTCTTTTGATTCTGGACAGACTTACCGATGTAAGAAACTTTGGAGCAATCTGCAGAACTGCAGAATGCGTAGGTGTTGATGCTATAATTATTCCGGAAAAGGGTGCCGCTCCTATTAATTCTGACGCTATAAAAACCTCTGCAGGTGCTATTTACAATATTAAAATATGTAAAGAAAACAATCTTGCTCATGCTGTGGATTTCCTTCAGCAAAGCGGTATTTCTGTATATGCTGCCAGTGAAAAAGCTCAGAAATTGATCTATGATGTTAATATGACAGAGCCATGTGCTATTGTGATGGGAAATGAAGAAACGGGAATTTCTAAAGAAGTATTGCATCATGCTGATGAAAAAATAAAACTTCCTATTGAAGGAAAAACTCAATCTCTGAATGTTTCTGTAGCATGTGGAGCGATTTTGTATGAGGCGGTAAGACAGAAAATGACTGTGATACCCAACCCATAAACCATGAGAATACAATCGCTTTTACCTTTATTTTTTGTCCCATTTATTTTTAATGCGCAGGCAAAAAAAATAGCAACAGACAATCACCTTACCACTGAGCTTGATAAGATGGTTCAGAAAGAAGCGCTCGCTTATATGCAGGATCCTGCACGTGTAGGACTTTCAATAGGTGTTTTTAAAGATGGTAAAAGTTATTTTTATAATTATGGAACTACAGAAATAGGAAAAGCAGAACTTCCAACCTCTAAAAGTTTATACGAGATTGCTTCCATTACCAAGACTTTTACCGGAACGCTTCTGGCTCATGCTTTAGCAGATGGTAAAATCAAAATGAATGATGATATCCGGAAATATTTAGACGGGAATTATGCCAATCTTGAATTTAAAGGACATCCGATAACTATTGGGAATCTTACCAATCATTCATCAGGATTGCCACAGTTTCTGCCGGATCAGTCTCAGACCTTTAAGAAACCGATGGATTCTGTAGCTATGGCTCTGTCGGATTTTTATAAAAACTATTCAAAGAAGAAGTTTTATGAGGATCTTCATCAGGCTAAAGTGGATTTTGTACCGGGAACAGACTATAAGTATTCCAATGTAGGAACACAGATTTCAGGAGATATCCTTGAAAAAATCTATCAGAAAAGCTATGGAGACCTGCTTGCAGAGTATATTACAACACCTCTGAAAATGAATCAGACCATTATTGGTACGAATTCTGCACAGCTATTGACTTGTTACAGCGAAAAAGGAAAAGTAATGCCCAGAAATTTCAGTACCATCTTTGCTCCTGCAGGCGGAATTATATCCACTACAGAGGATCTGGTGAAATATATGCGTTATCATCTGGATGAAAACAATAAGTATGTGAAAATATCTCATACTCCTCTTGTGAAAAGTGAAGGAGATGCTATTGGACTATACTGGAGATTGCACACCTATGAAGACGGTACCCAAGCGGTGTATCATACCGGAGGTACATTTGGTTTTTCAAGCGTACTTCAGATTTATCCGTCAAAAAATATGGGTATAGTAATATTGTCCAATGAATCGGATGCGGAATCTCAGGGGAAGCTGCATGACATTGCAGATCATTTATTAAGAAATAGTAGTAAAAAATAAAGTTAAAAAATCAAATGAAGAACATTGCAGCGCTTGCGCTTATATCATCAATAGCTCTTGTATCTTGTAAAAAAGAAACAGCAAAAATAACGAAAGTAGACCCTAAAACCGGAAAAACAGTAACTGTAGAAGTTCCTGCCGATTCAGTGGCAAAAGTTGCAGAAAACCCGGCAATCAAAGATTCTGCCGGAGTTATCACACAGACTTTCAAGCTTGAAAAAGGGAAAACATATCCTCTTACCACGTATCAGAGAGATGTAAAAACAATGACAGATCCTCAGGGAAAATCAATCACTGCAACCAGTGAATCTACAGACGAAATGAATTTTGTAGTAGATGATATTAAAGGAAATGTATACGAAATGACCCTTAATCTTGTAGCTAAGAGAAGTTCTCAGTCTGCCCAGGGAAAAACGGTGGTGGTAGATACCAAACTTCCTCTTCCTAAAGAAGACGATCTTAAAATGATCTGGAATGTCAACAAAGCACTTACCGGAAACAAGCTTCAGATGAAAATGGATACAAAAGGGAATGTAATTTCTATTACAGGATTTGATGCTGTTTACACGAAAGTAGGAAATGCAGTAGGTACACTGATCAAAGATGCTAATGAAAAAGCTAGCGTAGTAGCAAGCCTTAAACAATCATTCAATGAAAAAGTTTTGAAAGATCAGTTCCATAAAAACCTGATGATTATTCCTAAAAAAGGAGTGAAAATTGGAGAAAAGTGGTCAACTTCTGAAAATGCCGACCCAAGCGGAAGCGTAAAAGTAACCTCAAATTATGTAGTAAAAAGCTTAGGAAACGGAGCTGCTGAAATTGCAGTAACAGGAGGTATCCCTAAGAAAACGGAGAAGAAAGCTCAGGGACCTATTACCCATAGCCTGAGTAGTGAACTGGTTCAGAGCGGAACCATTAAGTTTGACGAAAACACAGGATGGATTACCAACCAGAATATCAACGTAAAGACCACTCAGATAGAAACCATTTCCGATGGAAAACAATCTCAGTCTATGAAGAGTGTTTCCAACTCTTCAGTAATGGTAAACCCATCTGCTAAATAACTTGAATAAACATTCAGGGTTTAAAGAGTACTCTTTAAGCCCCGAACTTTAAACAAAAAATTATGAAGTACATTCTTGAGTTAGTACTCACTGCTATTATTATTTTCTTTGTCTGGAACATTCTGAAAAGAATTTTCTTTAAGACCTTTTACAGCTATCGTTTCAACAATAACAATCAGAATAACAAACAGCAGGACATACACGACTCGAATAAGAATAACAAACAGAACCTTAACTGGGATGCAGAAACTGTAGACTATGAAGAGGTGAAAGAGAGTAATGACAAAAGGTAAACATTCCAAGAAATAAAAGATAATAACCAGCATGGCAAAAAATAAAAACTTAATTTATATTGCAATTTCAGTAGTAGTATTTATAGTTTTAGCATTTTTATATTCTACCCCTGTATTTTCAGGAAAACAGCTTTTCCAGCATGATATCGTGCAATACAGAGGAGGAGCAAAAGAACTGCTTGACTATAGAGCCAATACCGGAAATGAAACCTATTGGAGTGACTCCATGTTTGGGGGAATGCCGACTTATCAGATGGGAAGCCAGTTTAAGGGTGATATCATCAAGAAGATCGACAGCAATCTGAATTTCCTGCCAAGGCCGGTCAATTATCTCTTCCTGCTATTTGCAGGTTTTTTCCTTTTGGGAATGGTAGTGGTCAGAAACTGGAAGTACGCTCTCCTGGGAGCCACTTTCTTCGGGCTTTCAACCTATTTTTATATTATTATTGCAGCCGGACATAATGGTAAAGTAAATACCATTGAATACTTTGCCCCGCTGTTAGCCGGAATTTTACTGGTTTATATCAGAAAACAATACATCTGGGGATTCATTGTCACAACCCTTTTTATGGGGCTTCAAATTGCGGCAAACCACCCACAGATGACCTATTATCTGTTCATTGCTTTAGGATTTTTATTCCTTTCTGAGCTGATCAGAGCGATCCAGAAAAAAACACCGATGAAACATTTCCTTATTTCATCAGGAATTATTGCTGCATCATGCATGATCGGGGTTGGAATGAATTCACAAAGAATCATGGCTAATTCAGAATATGTAAAAGAAACAGTTCGTGGAAAACAGATTTTAACAAACGACAGCCATACCTCAGGAAAATCCGGAATGGATAAAGAGAGCATGCTGATGTGGAGCTACGGGCAACTGGAAACTTTAAACCTTTTCATCCCAAGATTAATGGGTGGTGGAAGCCAGGAACCTGAAGGAAAAGAAATCATGAACAGGGTTCAGGAACTGGTTCAGGAAAATGTAGGCTCACAATCCGAAATGGATAGAATTTCCAAAGGATTCAGTGGAGTAACTTATTGGGGTGATCAGCCGGGAACCTCCGGACCTGCTTACCAGGGAGCCATTGTATGTTTCCTTGCATTGTTAGGCTTCTTCTTTGCCTCGAAGAAATACCGTTACTGGATTCTGGGAGCTTCCATCCTGACGATCTTACTAGCGTGGGGAAGTAACTTTATGCCGTTATCTGATTTCTTTATCGATTATGTACCTTTCTATAATAAATTCAGAGCACCTTCATCCATTTTAGTTGTTGTGGAATTATTATTCCCATTAATTGCCATCCTGGGATTATACAGGTTCTTCACAGATGAAAAACTGACTGAAGAGTACAAACAAAAAATCCTTCTTTATGTAGGAGGTGGAACTCTGGGATTCTTATTGATTCTTTTAATCTTTGGAAAATCATTACTAGGATTTGCTACGGAAAATGAAAAAACATATTTCCCTCCTTTCCTACTCGACTATCTGGTAGATGAGAGATACAAATTATTCAGAATAGATGCCATAAAAGCATTCATTTATGTAGCCATTACTGCAGCTGCGCTATTCTTAACTTTAAAGAAAAAGCTTAACCAGAATATTGCTTTGGTAGTCATTGGACTTGTAAGTTTATTTGATCTTTGGACCGTAAACAAACGTTATTTAAATGATGAAAACTACGTAGATAAAATATTTGCTGAAAACCCTTTCCAGACAGAAAGCTCAGACCTGTTGGCTGAAAAAGTTCAGGGAAATCCGAATCTGGAATCTATTTTATCCAATGTCAACATCAACAAAACATTGGAAACAATTGCTGAAAAGGACAAAACGCACTACAGAATTTACAACCAGACACTGGGAGTAACCAGTGAAACCAATACGTCTTATTTCAAGGCTTCCATTGGAGGTTATCACGCTGTAAAATTAAGAAGATATGATGATGTACTGAATGAATATATCAATAGTATTGACAGTGTAAAAACACCTAACGTATTAAATTTACTGAATACGAAATATATGGTTTTCGGTGGCCCGGATCAGCCACAGGTTGTCCCTAATCCAAAAGCCAACGGAAATGCATGGTTTGTAAGCGATCTAAAATTTGTAGAGACTCCTAACCAGGAAATTAAATCTATCGGAACGATTGACAATAAGAAAACAGCCGTTATTGCCTCATCTGATAAAGCCTATTTTGACAACAAACCCGTTCAGGCGGATTCTGCAGCATTTATCAATCTTACAAAATACCAGCCTAATGAACTTGAATTTAAATCTCAGTCGAAAACTCCTCAATTGGCAGTATTCTCTGAAGTTTATTATCCTCACGGATGGAAAATGTTTGTAGACGAAAAAGAAGTTCCTTATATCAAAGCAGATTACTTGCTTCGTGCAGTACATGTTCCGGCAGGAAACCACCATATCAGAATGGTATTTGAACCTGAAGTGATTGAAAAAGGAAAATGGCTTTCTCTACTGTCATTCGGTTTATTTATTCTTTTGTCTGCATTTGGAATTTTCTGGATGAATAAAAACAAGAAAAAAGAAATTCTAGCTGAACAAAAAGCTTAAATAGTATAATAAGGTTTTTAAATAATATTACGAATGTCATTCTTCATTACGCCATGCTTCGTTCAGAATGACATAGGAATCAATTAAAAATGGAACAGAAGAAAATATTGATTATCACCTATTACTGGCCTCCTGCGGGAGGTCCTGGTGTTCAAAGATGGCTGAAGTTTGCAAAATATCTGCCGGATTTCGGATGGAAACCTGTCATCTATACTCCGGAAAATCCGAGTTATCCTTTATTGGATGAAACCCTGATCAAAGATGTTCCTGAAAATATTGAGATGGTAAGAACCAAAATCTGGGAACCTTATCAACTGGCAGAAAAGCTGAATAAAAGCAATAAAAAATTTAAGGCAGGACAATTTGATGTAGGTAAAAACCAAAGCTGGAAATCCAAACTTTCCATTTGGGTGAGAGGAAATTTTTTCATCCCGGATGCCAGAGTTTTTTGGGTGAAACCTTCTATTACATTTTTGGAGAAATACCTGAGAGAACATCAAATAGATACGATTGTAACTTCCGGTCCGCCCCACTCTCTCCACCTGATTGGTTTAGGACTTAAAGATAAAATGCCGGATCTGAAATGGATTGCCGATTTCCGTGATCCATGGACAGAAATTTCTTATTACAAACATTTGAAATTAACCAAAAGTTCGGATAAAAAACACCGTCAGCTGGAAAGTTCTGTATTTAAAAATGCAGACATTACACTGGCAACAAGCTATACCGATGCAGAAAACTTCAGAAAAGCGGGAGCAAATGCTGTCTGTATTACAAATGGATTTGATGAAAGTGATTCAGAAGGAAAAATAAAAGGACAGAATCATCAGGATCAATTCACTTTAAGCTATATCGGGGTTTTGGAGCAGCTTAGAAATCCTGAAAACCTATGGAAGGCACTAGATGAACTGATCAAGGAAAACACTGATTTTGCAGCTGATTTTAAATTAAAATTTGCAGGAAGAATCGATGATAAAATCCTATACGCTATTGAAAATTCAAGTCTGAAAAATCATATTCTGAATCTTGGATATCTTTCTCATGGTAAAGCGGTAGAGGAAATGCAGAATTCAAGTCTACTTCTTATTACCAATTTCCCGAATGAAGCCTCAAAGGGAATCATCCCCGGAAAAATATTTGAATATCTGGCTTCAGGAAAACAGATCCTATCATTTGGACCCGATCAGGCAGATGTGGCAAAAATTCTGAACGAAACACAGTCAGGAAAGCATTTCAACTATCAGGATACAGAAACAGTGAAGCAGTTTATCCTTGAAAAATTCAACCTTTGGAAAGAAGGAAGTCTTCATGAAAACACTCAGCATATTGAACAGTTTTCAAGAAAAAATCTAACCCGTCAGCTGACTGAAATCTTATAATGAAGAAAGGAAGTTAGAAGCTGGAAGCTGGAGGTTTAGTTACTTTACAAATTCCATTTGTGGCTTCTAACTTCTAACTTCTAACTTCTAAATCGTCCACTGATCATTTACAACAGCAATCAGATAGTATTTACCCTGAAATTCTTCAAATACAAAACGAACTGTTTTCCAATCCATCTCACCATATTTCTCAGTTCCTTTGATATAATTTTCCGTGAAATCATCTTTAGGATAAATCTCTTGTAAGTTATTCAGGGAATTTCCTCCTCCGATAAATTTATTTAATGAATATTGTGATGCCGTAAAATCTTTGGAAAATACCCATTTACCAAGATAATCATTGATCGTTGCTTTATAAGGATCCCCTGAACCATCATGTGCTCCCCACGTAAACAGAGTTTTGGTAGGTTGATATTTTTCAAAATCTGCTTTAGAAAAATGTTTATCTCCTTTCATATCAACAAAAGCATACATTGAAAAACGAATTCCTTTTTCGGGGTGAATCAAGGATGCAAAAGTGGCATAATCTTTAGCTTTCAGTGCTTTCAAAACCTCATCATTGGTCTGCTTTAAAACCACCTCTTTATTAGCATTATTCTTAATGATGTCTGCACTATCTGTTTTGGTTTGTGCTATGGAATCTATCTCATTGGGAACAGGTTTCCCAACTTCTTTCTTACAGGCTACGATAATACTCAGAGCGAATACCGCGATTAATAATTTTTTCATATTTTACATTTTGAAATTGCTAAAAAACACCAAAACTGATGCCAAGCAGCAGATGAGGCAAAGAATCATGAATTCGTCATTCATCATTGATAATTTATAATTTCAGTCGTACCTTTGTTAGATGGAAATGTTGGATATTCTCATTATCGGGGCCGGACCAATTGGTTTAAACTGTGCTCTTGAAGCTCAAAAAAATAACCTTAGTCATGTTATCATAGAAAAAGGAACCATTGTCAACTCACTGTACAATTATCCTTTATATATGCGTTTTTTCTCTACTGCAGAAAAACTGGAAATCGATGAAGTTCCTTTTATTTCTACGGCTCCAAAACCGGGAAGACAGGAAGCTCTGGAATATTATCAGGGAATTGCAAGGCAGAAAAAGCTGAACATTAATCTGTATGAAAAAGTTCTGAATGTCTCAAAAAATAATGAAATATTTGAGATCGAAACTACAAAAGCAACCTATCATGCTAAAAATGTAGTGATTGCCACCGGATTCTATGATATCCCCAATCTTATGAATATTCCCGGCGAAAATCTTCCAAAGGTTAAACATTATTACACTGAGCCTTATCCTTATGCAAAACAGAAAATAGTGGTGGTAGGATCAAGCAACTCTGCTGTAGATGCAGCGCTTGAAACTTATAGAAAAGGAGCTGAAGTCACTATGATTGTCCGCCATTCTGAGATTTCCAAAAGTGTAAAATATTGGGTGAAACCGGATATTGAAAACAGAATTGCAGAAGGAAACATAAAAGCTCATTTTAATGCAGAAATGGTAGAAATTAAAAGTAATACTGTTGTTTTTAAAGATGAGAAAGGAGCAATTCATGAAATTGATAATGATTTTGTACTGGCTATGACGGGTTATCTTCCTGATTTTGATTTCCTGAGAAATTCAGGTATTGAACTTAATGGAGACTGTCTGAATCCGTTTTATAATCTTGAAACCATGGAAACCAACGTTTCCAATCTTTATCTTGCAGGAGTGGTATGTGGTGGAAAAGATACCCATCTTTGGTTCATTGAAAACTCAAGGGTTCATGCGAACATGATCATCAAGACGATTCTTTCCAGATCTTAATCGTAAACAATTAATAAAATACAAGTTCGGGCAATTTCTACGAAATTGCCCGAACTTGTATTTTTGAATCCATGAAGCAGAAACATTATATCATCTTACATCAAATCTTCTTTAACTTTGTTTTTATCCTTAAGCATCCAGGGAACAATAAAGTAAAAACCAACAGCAATAGCCACAGCCAGTACTCCTGTTCCAATCCATAGAATATTAAACCCTAATTTTTCTGCAATCAGTGTTCCTATATAGGGTGTAATGATGAATGCAATGGAAAATGATATCCCATTCAATCCCATATAAGCTCCTTTATTATTCTCTCCTGAGCGTAATGCGGTAATGGTTGACATAAAAGGAAGTGTCCATATTTCTCCCACGCAAAGGAGTGTCATAGACAGAACAAGGGTAATCATACTGTAATCAAATGCCAGCATGGCATAGGAAACTCCACATAGGAAAGTTCCGATCAACATGGTAAAGGCTAAATTGAAATACTTCTCTGCTACCTGTACCAGTCCCATTTCTAACAAAACAATCAGAAAACCACTGTAACCAAGAATATATCCAATATTTTGCTGGCTCAGATGTGCGGTGTCCTTATAAAATATCGTCAGCGTACTGAAAAGCTGGAAGAAACATATCGAAAACAGCATACAGAATGCACAATAAATCAAAAATTTACGATCGCGGTACGGAGAACTTTCTTTTTTAATAACAATGGCTTCCTTTACCTTTTTCGCTTTCTGTTTCGCTAATCTCGTGCGATCTTTAAAGAACCATATATACATCAATCCAGCCAGCAAAGCAGCTAGTGCATTACTAAAAAACAGAAATTCATAGGAAATAGCCGACAAAATACCACCCAACGCCGGGCCGATAGAAAACCCAAGATTTACAGCCATTCGGTTTAGTGAGAATGCACGGGTAATATTTTCAGGTTTTGCATATTTGGTAATTGCCACGGAGTTTGCCGGACGGAAAGTTTCACTTACAATACTTTGGGCTAAAATAATTCCTGCCAGACCAGCTTCCGTTGTAAAAAGCGGAATTAAACAAAATAAAGGAACACTGAGCAATAAACTCAGACTCTGTACCCTATATTCCCCTATTTTATCCGTAATCATTCCTCCCAGCCAAGATCCGATAACGGAACCTATCCCGAAAAAGCTCAGTACAATTCCTGAATTTTCAATACTGAAATGTAAATGATTGGTCATATAAACTCCCAAAAACGGAAGCACCATAGAACCGGCTCTGTTGATGAGCATTACCAACGCCAGCATCCAACTCTCTTGCGAGAGTCCTTTAAAAGAACTCGTATATACGTTAATTAGTTTCACAATAATATTTTGGAGGGGAAATTCGAAAGTGCAAAATTAGATAAAAATAACCCAAAAACCCTTGTTTAAACCCTGTTTTTATAAATAAAGTCTATAAAAACAGACCATCATCTGTATCCTTAAAAAAACATTTTTTTTACTATATAAAACTCTAAGACCTTTATAAAAATCGTAAATTGCAGTAACAACAGGTGTTTTGAGCTAAAAAAGACTCTAAAACATAATAAAAACTTAACCAATACGTAAGAATGATAACCTACGAAAATTTACATGATACCCTATCTTTTTACAGTATTGACTGCCGCCAATCCTATTATATTTCTTCCGGAAAACCCATTTTTGAATTTCCCAAAGCGCCTTTCAGAATGGATTATTATGCACTCTGTATTTGTACCGCAGGAGAAATCAATATTGAGATAGACCGTCAGAAATATAAAGTGGATGTACACAGTTTTTTGATGGCAGCTCCTTCCACCATTGTAAAGTTTGGAAAAACCAGCGATGATTTTACGATGAAACTGTTGTTCTTTGACAAGAATTTTTTAATTAAAAATATTTCCAATCCTTTTATCATTGAGAAGATGAATCTTTTCTCTAAAGGTTCTTACAGCATTGTAAAAACCACAGTGAAAAATTCTTCATTACTGCAGAATCTTCTGGATGATCTTGAAAAAAAATCCAAAAAGGAAGGAAAGTTTACTGAGGAAATTATCCGTACCATTATTTTCCATCTGCTGCTTGAAACGGCTGAGATTATGGAACATCAAAATACAGCAAATCCGGCAAAAGAAGAAGGAAAAAAAGACCTTTATCTGAAATTCAGCAAACTCATTAGAGAAAATATTAACAGGGAACGAACAGTTCAGTTTTATGCTGACCAACTGCACGTTTCCAATAAATATCTCATAGAGATTATTAAAAAGGCGAGCGGAAAAACACCTCATGAAGTGATTGATGAAGCTTTATTGAAAGAAGCCTTTGTCATGCTCGGAAATCCTGATATAACGATTTCGGAAGTTGCATTTGAACTGCAGTTCAATTCCGCTTCGGCATTCGGTCGTTTTTTCAAAAAACATACGGCTCTTTCCCCTTCAGAATACAGAATGAAAGAAAATATTCAGTCATGAGAATTTCGGGATAATAATTCTGAACTTGGGGATATATGTCGCTTTATGAATAAAAGTACCTTTATACTGTTAATTAAAAACAATACAAAATGAGTACGATCAATTCAAAATTCGACAAAGTTTTAAATGCCTCTGAGCAGTTTGGAAAAGTGAACCACGAACCGGATTCAAGTAAAGAAGTTCAGATTAACACTCCTGAAAAAACGATGCCTTTCTCCGACCAGATCGGAAACTATCAGCGTAATAAAGGAATTCCTTTACAGTCTTACGAAAACAGTAAAATCTATATTGTAGGAAGCGGAATTGCAGGGATGTCTGCCGCTTATTATTTCATTCGTGACGGCCGTGTTCCTGGCAAAAACATTATTTTCCTCGACCAGCTGAATATTGAAGGCGGATCTCTGGATGGAGCAGGTAACGCAAAAGACGGCTATATCATTCGTGGAGGACGAGAAATGGATATGACCTATGAAAACTTATGGGATATGTTTCAGGATATTCCTGCTTTGGAATTACCAGCACCCTACAGCGTGTTGGATGAATACCGTCTTATCAATGACAACGACCCGAATTATTCTAAAGCAAGGCTGATCCACAATCAGGGACAAATCAAAGATTTCAGCAAATTCGGTTTGGAGAAAAAAGATCAGCTAGCAATTGTAAAATTGCTGTTAAAGAAAAAAGAAGAGCTGGACGATCTTACCATTGAAGATTATTTTTCTGAATCATTCCTTAACAGTAATTTCTGGTTCTTCTGGCGTTCTATGTTTGCCTTCGAAAACTGGCACAGCTTACTGGAACTGAAATTATATATGCACAGATTCCTTCATGCTATTGACGGAATGAAAGACTTTTCATGTCTGGTTTTCCCAAAATACAACCAATATGATACCTATGTAACACCACTCAAAAACTTCCTGGTAGAAAAAGGGGTACAGATCCAGTTTAATACTTTGGTAAAAGATCTTGACATTCATATTAATACAGAAGGAAAAACTGTAGAAGGTATTATTACCGAACAAAACGGAGAGGAAGTAAGAATTCCAGTCGGTAAAGAAGATTACGTGATTGTAACCACCGGATCTATGACTGAAAGTACTTTCTACGGAGACAATAATACCGTTCCTGAAGTAACAATAGATAACAGCAATGCCGGACAAAGTGCAGGATGGAAGTTATGGAAAAACCTGGCTGCAAAATCTGAAGTATTCGGGAAACCTGAAAAATTCTGTAGCCATATTGAAAAATCTTCTTGGGAATCTGCAACTTTAACATGCCGACCTTCTGCATTCACAGAAAAATTAAAAGAATTGTGTGTGAATGATCCTTATTCAGGAAGAACAGCTACCGGAGGTATTATTACCATTACAGACTCTAACTGGGTGATGAGTTTTACCTGCAACAGACAGCCGCACTTCCCTACCCAGCCGGATGATATCCTTGTTGTTTGGGTATATGCTTTACTGATGGACAAAGAAGGTAATTATATTAAAAAAACAATGCCTCAATGTACCGGAAATGAGATTCTTGCCGAATTATGCTATCACCTTGGAATGACAGATCAACTGGATAATGTTATAGAAAACACAATTGTTCGTACTTCATTTATGCCATACATCACCTCTATGTTTATGCCGAGAGCACAGGGAGATCGTCCGAGAGTTGTTCCTGAAGGATGTACCAATTTAGGTCTTGTAGGACAATTCGTAGAAACCAATAATGATGTGGTATTCACCATGGAAAGTTCTGTGAGAACAGCAAGAATTGCCGTTTACAATCTTCTTAACCTCAACAAACAGGTTCCGGACATCAATCCGCTACAGTATGATATCCGACATTTATTAAAAGCTACCCAGGCTCTTAATGATTACAAACCTTTCTTAGGAGAAGGAATTTTAAGAAAAATATTAAAAGGAACTTATTTTGAACATATTTTGGTCAACCGTCCTGAAGAAAAAGAAGAGCATGAATCTTTCTTGACCAGATTCCAGGATTGGGTAAAAGGAGTAAAAGACTAAAAATATCAGTTTACAAAACAGTAGTTTTAAAGTAGTATAGCCTTTCATTTTAACGTAGAGGCTTATAAAAACATATCCTTATTTTAAGAGAGCACAGACTGAATATTATTTTCAAACGGAGATTATCTACTTTAAAAACATCTTTAATTAAAAATAAATCTCATGGATTTTAAAAATATAACGATAGCAGGAAGTGGTGTATTAGGATATCAGATCGCCTTCCAGACTGCCTATCATGGTTTCAAGGTTACCGTATATGATATCAATGATGAAGTATTGGAAAAAGCCAAGGGTAAATTCACCGCTTTAAGTGAAGCTTACCAACAAGATCTGGGAGCAACGCAGAAACAACTGGATGCTACCTTTAAAAATATCAGCTACTCATCTGATCTTGCTGAAGCAGTAAAAGATGCCGATTTGCTGATAGAAGCAGTTCCTGAAGATCCCGCTATTAAAATAGAATTTTACCACAAACTCGCTCAGGTAGCTCCTGAAAAAACAGTATTTGCAACGAATTCTTCCACTCTACTTCCAAGCCAGTTTGCTGAAGATACAGGAAGACCAGAGAAATTTGTAGCGCTCCATTTTGCCAATGAAATCTGGAAACACAATACCGGAGAGGTTATGCGCCATCCGGGTACTTCTCAGGAGGTATTTGATTCGGTTATCAAATTTGCAAAAGATATTGGAATGGTCGCCTTACCTATTCAGAAGGAGCAACCTGGATATATTGTCAACTCATTATTGGTTCCGCTGCTTGGAGCCGCTGTTAATCTCTGGATTGATGAAGTATCAGATATTGAAACAATCGACAAAACATGGATGGTAGCCACCGGAGCTCCTGTAGGACCATTCGGTATTCTGGATGTTGTGGGAATTACAACGGCTTATAATATCAATAAAATGGAAGCTGAAGAAACTCAGGACCCGTTAAAGATCAAAGCTGTAGAAAAATTAAAAGAAGATTATATTGACAAAGGAAAACTGGGAGTACTGACCGGGGAAGGATTTTATAAATATCCCAATCCTTCATATCGCGACAAAGATTTTCTGAAATAGAATCTTATACTTCAGATTTTAAACTATTAAGAAAGCAGGCCTTATTATAGGTTCTGCTTTTTGTTTAAGATTGATTCTCTTCTAAAATATCTGTTGGAAAACGCGAAGGCGCAAAATAATTTTTCCGAAACGTTTTAAGGCGCAAGGATTTTATCTCCGATAAAATTGAACACTGTTGATTTCTAAAGTTAAAAATATTGATTGATTAGATTGTATTACACCTGCTGGAAATCTTCGATTTCTTTGCTCCTTAAGTATTCACCCATGTATAAAATTCTTAGCGCCTTTGCGTTTTCCAACAAAAAAAGCAGAACTTCAATGAAGTCCTGCTTTAGGTATTATATATTTCCGAAAATTATTCCGGTTTAAAAGAATCTTTTAACGTTACTGTACGGTTAAATACCAATACATCGTCTGTAGAATCCTGATCTTTTGTAAAATACCCGATTCTTTGGAACTGTAATGGCTCTCCAACAGCAACATCTTTCAGGCTTGGCTCAGCAAACCCTTTTACCGTTGCTACAGATTCAGGATTGATGAAGTTTAAGAAGTCTACATCTTTTTCAGCGTCAGGCTGCTCCACAGTAAACAAATGATTATATGTTCTCACTTCCACAGGAAGAGCATGTTTTGCAGATACCCAGTGTAAAGTTCCTTTTACTTTTCTTAAACTTTCCTCAGTTCCGCTTCCTGATCTACTCTTCTCATCATACGTAGCGTAGATGGTAGTAATCTCACCATTTTCATCCTTCTCTACTCTTTCAGCTTTAATGATGTAAGCAGATTTCAAACGAACTTCGCCCCCTAATTTAAGTCTGAAGAATTTATTGTTAGCTTCTTCTTTGAAGTCTTCACGTTCAATATACAATTCTCTTGAGAACGGAACCTCTCTTGTTCCTGCATTTTCCTGTTCAGGATTGTTCTCAGTCTCTAACCATTCTTCCTTATCTTCAGGATAGTTTTCGATCACTAATTTCACAGGATCTACCACTGCCATTACACGCTTAGCTACCTTGTTCAGGTCTTCACGTACACAGAAATCAAGCAACTGGATTTCGATAAGATTTTCTCTTTTCGCTACTCCTACTTTCTCAATAAAGTTTCTGATAGAAGTTGGAGTATATCCTTTTCTTCTCATCCCTGAAATGGTAGGCATTCTAGGATCGTCCCATCCGGTTACTACTCCTTCAGCCACTAATCTTTGAAGCTTTCTTTTAGAAGTAATCATATAGGAAACATTCATCCTTGCAAATTCTCTCTGCTTGTTTTTAACCCTTCCTTCTTCGTAAACCTGATCCAAATACCAGTTGTACAAAGGTCTGTGATTTTCAAACTCCAAAGAACAAAGCGAATGCGAAATTTGTTCGATATAATCAGATTCACCATGAGCCCAGTCGTACATTGGATAAATTTTCCACGCTGTACCTGTTCTGTGGTGAGGTTTATTCAAAATTCTGTACATAACAGGGTCACGCATATTCATGTTAGGCGAAACCATATCAATTTTTGCACGAAGAGACATTGCACCACTCTCAAATTCTCCGTTTTTCATTCTTTCGAATAAATCTAAAGATTCTTCAACAGGACGGTTTCTGTATGGAGATTCAATTCCCGGTTCTGCAGGATTTTTTCTTTGCTCAGTAATCACTTCAGAAGGCTGCTCATCTACATAAGCTTTTCCTTCCTTGATTAATTGTACTGCCCAATCGTAAAGCTGCTGGAAGTAATCGGATGCGTACAAAACTTTATCCCATTTGAAACCTAGCCATTCAACGTCTTTCATGATAGAATCTACGAATTCCTGTTCTTCTTTTTCAGGATTCGTATCGTCAAAACGAAGGTTTACGGGAGCATTGTATTTTTCGCCCAGTCCAAAGTTGATGCAGATGGCTTTTGTATGCCCTACATGCAGATAACCATTGGGTTCAGGCGGAAAACGGAAACGGATCTGATCTCTTTTCAAACCGTTTGCCAGATCATCTTCTATAATTTGCTCAATAAAATTGAGTGATTTTTTTTCTTCTTCCATTAAAGTAGCTTTTATTTTTTAGCAAAAAAAGTTTCACAAAGTTACGGAAAAATAAGCTTTGGTAAAAGTGATAATTTAAAAGCCTTATCTATTGTTATTCAATATTTTTCACTAAATTAGATGAAGCTAATACCATTTTAACCCGTTAACCATCATGGCCGTTTATATCTTAAGCAACCGGAAAATCATCCGGCACAAAGGCGAAAGAGTAGACTCTTTTTCCAATGAAGAATACTCAATTCCTAATTTCAGGATCGCTAAATGCGATTTTGAGAATTATAAGGAACCCACTGCTCAGGCGAAAAAGAAAAAAGATTACACCAATAGAAATATCTTACATTACAAACTTCTTTCCGAACCCGAAAAACAGGGATATGAAGAAGTTTTAGATGTTTTATTGAGTGAAAAAGGAATTAAAAGCTCCCCTCTTACAGCCAATAATCTCGGCGGAACCCAAAGAATGTTTTACGAACTGTACAAAAATATGTCTTCCACAAAAGACAGGAGTGATGTACTGATATTCATCCATGGCTATTTGTATGATTTTGATGATGAGTTAAAGGCTATACTTGATCTTAAGAAAGTATTCATTGATAATCCGGCATCACCTGTAGAACATATTTTATTTGTGAGCTGGCCCGCTTCCGGCAGTATAATCCCATTGAGTTATTTTGATGATAAGGCTTCCAGCATCAATTCCGGAACATCTCTGGTGAGATTGTTTTATTTCTACACTCAATTTTTAAAAGATATATTTTCCAACCGGGATCTTGCTCCCTGCAATCAAAGAATCCATCTTATGGCTCACTCTCTTGGAAACAGAGTGCTTCAAAGCATGTTATACAGCCTTAAAAGAGAAAATATACTGCGTGTTATTGACCAGGTTCTCCTGTTGAATGCTGATGTAAGCTATAAAGTATTCGAAGATTCAGAAGATTCATTTAATAAGCTGCCATTATTGGCCAACAGAATTTCCATTTACTTGAACCGACAGGATATTATTCTGGGAGCTTCTCAGTTTACGAAAAATATCCTGACTCCAAGGCTGGGTAAAAACGGACCAAGTGATATTGCTCATTATAAAGATATTGTATCTGTCATCGACTGTACTTTCGTAAAAGATGATTTGCTTGACAGCTTTAAATATGAAGTGGGAAATCATTGGGGATACCTTTCAAGCTCACAGGTACAGAAAGATATCTTTCAAAATTTATATGGAATTGACAGAAATCTTATCACCAGCAGATCTAAAGATAGTGAAAACGTTTTCACAATTATTTCTTAACAAATAATTAAAATAATCCCTGAAAAATGAATTATACGTTAAAAATTAGCTAAAAACCATCAGTATGGCACAATGATTGCTAATTCAAAGATTAGGGAATTACAATTTTTAATTATGGGACAGATTAAAAAAAGGTTTTCTGATATATTAGATTATATAAAGAAAGCTATTTTCGTAAAAGATGTGATTTAATTGTGTAACAACCTCTAAATTCACAAAATATCCGATCCAAAAACTGCCAGGTCTTTCCTACAGACCGGAATAAAAACATTCAAACGTTCTGAACAGGAAGGGATTGTCAGGTAAAAAAACTGAGACCAACCCAACTCATATTCGATACAATTTAAATATTGCAGAGGAATTGTTAAATATTATTAAATAATTCCCCACATGTTGTATAATTCAAAAAAGTTATCGACATTTACTTACCAATCAAATAAAATCAATAACATGAAAAATCTAAAAAAAATCAAAAGAGGAGAATTAAAAACAATCAAAGGAGGAAGACCACCTCTTGGATGTAACAGCTGGAATCCGGTGGCTATGTGCTGCAGATCATGGGCTCCTGACTATTGTGGGCAAACTACATGTCCGGATTCACCTCCACCATTGTGCTAATTAACTTTTAACAGTTATGTTTTGAACCACAGCAACTCATTTCTGAGTTCAAGATCGGATTCAAAATTATTAATAAATAAAGCTCCAGTGCCTAAACCTTGAGGCATTGGATTTTTTTTGGTAAATGTATACTGGGCAATAGCATTCAAGCCAATATTACTCTCCAACGCTGAAGTAATCCACCAACTGATATTCTGTTTTTCAGCAAGGGAAATCCATTCATCTGAACCGGAGAAACCTCCTACCAAAGCAGGCTTTAGAATAATATACTGCGGTTGTATTTTTTCTAACAGTTTTTTCTTTTCTTCGGGATCAATAATTCCGATAAGCTCTTCATCCAATGCAATCGGCGTAGGTGTTTTGGCGCATAATTCTGCCATATCATCCCAGTTTCCTGCTTTTATAGGCTGCTCAATAGAGTGAATATGAAGATCGGCAAGCTGCTGCAACACAATAATCGCTTCTTCTTTACTAAATCCTCCATTAGCATCTACACGAAGTTCCAACTGGTCTTTGGAAAACTTTTCTCTTAATTTCTGTAGAATAATATGTTCAGATTTCCAGTCAACACCAATTTTTAATTTAATGCAATGAAATCCTTTTTCCAGTTTCTCCTGAATCTGTTCTTCCATATAACCTGCATCTCCCATCCATATCAGGCCGTTGATGGTAATAGCAGATTTTCCATCCGTAAACTCACTTGGAAAATAAAGACTGTCACCATATTTCAAATTCTGAACTGCCTGTTCATACCCAAACCAAATGGAAGGAAACTCTTTCAGTTCTTCTTTTAAAAAAGCCCTATCCTGATTGATATTTTCACAAAGCCATTTCAGTTTTTCCTCATAATCAGGTCTGTCATCAAAACTCAGTCCTCTGAAAATAGCACATTCCCCTACTCCTTTTTTTTCGTTTTCCGAAATTGTAAGAATATAGGTTTCTTTATCAAGCAAAACGCCGCGAGATGTTCCACTCGGGCGTTTAAATTGTAATAAATATTGTAAGTACGTTGCTTCCATTTATTTTACGCTGTCGATACGCATAAATTCTTCTGCTTTCTCCACCATTTCAATACTTCCGCAGAAGAAAGGAATTCTCTGGTGAAGTTCTGTAGGTTCTATTTCCAGAATTCTTCTGAATCCGTCTGTTGCTTTTGCTCCGGCTTGTTCAGCAAGGAAAGCCATTGGATTACATTCGTATAATAATCTTAGTTTACCATTTGGAGCCTGCGAATAAGAAGGATAAATATAAATTCCTCCTTTCAGCATATTTCTATGGAAATCTGCAACTAATGAACCGATATATCTTGAGGTATAAGGACGGTCACCTTCTTCCATCTGGCAGTACTTAAGATAATTTTTTACTCCCTGAGGGAATTTAATATAGTTTCCTTCGTTGATGGAATAAATTTTACCCGTTTTTGGGAAAGTCATATTGGGATGAGAAAGATAATAGGTACCTAAAGATGGATCTAGTGTAAATCCGTTTACCCCATTTCCTGTTGTATAAACAATCATTGTAGATGAACCGTAAATAACATATCCTGCTGCAATCTGATTGATTCCTTTTTGTAAAAAGTCTTCCAGCTGCACTGGTGTTCCGGGTTCGGTAACTCTTCTGTAGATAGAGAAAATAGTTCCTACGGAAACATTGACATCAATATTGGAAGATCCGTCTAAAGGATCGATCAGTACCACATATTTACTTAAATGACCATTTTCACCGCATTTGATATCAATAAAATCATCATTTTCCTCAGAAGCAATACCACAAACAACCTCTCTTTGAGACAAAGCCGTAATAAAAATTTCGTTAGCGATTACATCCAGTTTTTGCTGCTCTTCTCCCTGAACGTTTTGGTTTCCCGCAGCTCCTGTAATATCTACAATTCCGGCTTTATTTACTTCTCTGTTTACCACTTTCGAAGCCAATCTTATTGCACTTAGAAGACGAGAAAATTCACCTGTAGAATACTGAAAATCGTCCTGTTTATCTATAAGAAATTCTCCTAAAGTCTGTAATGGTTGATTTGACATATTTTTCTTTTTACGTTTTGCCCAAATTTCGGAAAATTTATCGCATTAAGAAAATTTAATTAAAAAAGAGATTACTCACTGTATTTCAGATGAATACAAGTACAATATAACATAATACAAGATCTTTATTGAAAATTAGGTCTCCAAATTTGTTACATCAGACTCCTGAAAAATTAAAATTATTTCATTATTTGTTGATTTTAAGGAAATCTTAATTCCATCTCCGCGTCAGACTATTTCATATCTCGTTGTAAATTTATAATTTTGACGTCCGTAAAAAACTCATGTAATTTTTTATCTAACAATTTTATTTTTAACAATTTAATGAAAATTTTCAAGTTTGGTGGAGCATCGGTAAAAGATGCTGACAGTGTAAAAAACGTGTCCATGGTTCTAAAAAGCCAAGGATTTGCCAAATGTTTGCTGGTAATTTCAGCAATGGGCAAGACGACAAATGAGTTGGAAAAAGTTGTAGAACTTTATTTCAAAAAAGATAACTATCAAACTGAGATTGAAAAGATAAAACGAAAACACATGGAGATTGCGGAAGGACTATTTCCTGAAAATCATGCGGTTTTTGCTGAAATCAATCTCTTTTTTGATGATATTGATTCTTTTTTACGAAGAAATAAATCTCCTAATTACAACTTTGTATATGATCAGGTGGTAAGCTGCGGAGAAATGATTTCTACTAAAATCGTGAGTGAATATCTAAATGAAATTCAATTTACGAATCAATGGCTGGATGCCAGAGATTATGTAAAAACGGATAATTCATACAGAGAGGGTACGGTAGACTGGACAAGAACGGAAGAATTTATTTCCCATCTTAATCCTGAAATTTGCTATGTAACTCAGGGATTTATCGGTTCTGACGACAATAATTTTACGGTGACGTTAGGAAGAGAAGGTTCTGACTACTCTGCTGCTATTTTTGCTTACTGCTTAAATGCTGAAGCAATGACGATCTGGAAAGATGTACCGGGAGTAATGACCGGAGATCCGAGAAAGTTCAGTGATGTAAATCTTCTTTCCAACATTTCTTATGAGGAAGCTATTGAGATGGCTTATTATGGTGCAAGTGTTATTCACCCTAAAACATTACAGCCACTCCAGCAAAAAAACATTCCTTTTTATGTAAAATCTTTCGTAGATCCTACCAAAGAAGGAACAAAAGTAGGTGCTTCCGAAAAAAACCAACAAGAAGAATCTTATATTCTAAAAGAAAACCAGGATCTTTTGAAAATCTCTACAAGAGACTTCTCTTTCATTGCAGAAGATCATATGAGCCTGATTTTCGGATTTTTATCTAAATATAAGATCAAAGTTTCCCTAATGCAGAATTCTGCGATCTCTCTGGCATTGTGCCTTGAGGATAAATTTAACCATCTTGATGAGCTCAACGAAGAGCTTCAAAAAATTTTTAAAACCGAAGCAATTAAAAATGTATCTTTATTCACAGTAAGAAATGCGAAGAAAGATCACATTGATAAATTTTACCATGAAAAAAATGTATTATTGGAACAGATTTCCAAGAACACTCTTCAAATGGTAACACAATAATATTAATTGCGACTAAACACACATGAGTTTAATTTCGAAAAACGATCTGATCCAAGCTTCCGGCTTAAATAAAATTGGGTTTCTCAAGAACCCGATAGCATCTGCTGTGATGAGCATTGCTAAAATAAACGAAGTAAATAAATTATACGATAAATTAAAAGACAAGGAAGGCAAAGACTTTTTCGACTCATTTGTGAGAGAAAGAAACCTAAGCTACGTAGCTTTTGAAGAGGATCTGGCAAAGATTCCGAAAACGGGACCGTTTATTCTGGTTTCCAATCACCCGCTGGGTGCTATTGACGGGATTTTAATGTGCAAGGTCTTATCAGAGGTTCGTCCGGATTTTAAGGTAATGGGAAATTTCCTTTTGGAAAAGATCAAACCTATGGAGCCGTATGTAATCGCTGTAAATCCTTTTGAAAACAGAAAAGAAGCTTACAGCAGTTCTTCAGGAATGCGTGAAACCCTCAAGCATTTACAAAACGGAGGCTGCGTAGGTATTTTTCCGGCAGGAGAAGTTTCCAACAAGAACAATCCTTATGGAGAAATTTTAGATAAGGAATGGGAAAAAACGGCACTTAAGCTTATCAGAATGGCTAAAGTGCCGGTAGTTCCTATGTATTTCCACGCTAAGAACAGCCGACTTTTTTATCAGGTGGCTAAACTTCACCCGAATTTGCAGACTCTTATGCTTCCAGCAGAAATGATGAATGACAGGGAAAAACCTATCAGAATCAGAATCGGGCGTCCTATTACTGTAAAGGCAATGGACGAAATGGAAACGATTGAGGAGTTGGGAGAGTTTTTGAAACGTAAGGTTTATATGATGAAATCTTACTATGAAAAGAGAAAATCTCTTGCTCAAAGTATCAATCTCCAGAATTTATCTGTTAAATTTCCTTTATTGAAGGAAGAAAACATTGTTCAGAATATCATAGATGAAACTCCTCTTGAAGACATTATTAAAGATGTTGATAAATTGAGAGGAACGGATAAAATGCTGTTCAGTAACGGAAATTATGAGATCTACTTTACGACTTATGAGGAAATTCCTTCTATTATGAGGGAAATCGGACGTCAGAGAGAGCTTACTTTCCGTGCGGTAGGTGAAGGAAGTAATCTTCCGTTTGACCTGGATGAATATGATAAACATTACCACCATCTTTTCCTTTGGGATAATGGGGAGAAAAAACTGGCTGGAGCTTACAGAATGGCACTGGGTAGAGAGGTAATGAAGAAATACGGTATCAAAGGCTTTTATACAAGCTCTCTATTTGAGTTTGAGCAGGACATTCATCCTTTCTTTAAAAAGGTGATTGAAATGGGACGTGCCTATATCTGCCAGGAATATCAGCAGAAACCACTTCCACTCTTCCTTTTATGGAGAGGAATTGTACATGTATGCCTGAGAAATCCTGATCATAAATTCCTTATGGGTGGTGTGAGTATTTCCAACAAATTCTCAGAATTTTCAAAATCACTGATGATCGAATTTATGCGTTCAAATTATTTTGATTCTGCAGTGGCTCAGTATATCACTCCAAGGAATGAATACAAAGTAAAGCTTCGTGACAGGGATAAAAACATTTTCTTTGAGGAGATGGAATCTGACCTTAACAAGCTGGACAAGATTATTGATGACCTTGAGCCTGAATTGAGACTTCCTGTTCTGATCAAAAAATACATCAAACAAAATGCTAAAGTAATTGCTTTCAATGTTGATCCCAACTTTAATGATGCGATTGACGGATTGATGTATATCAGAATCAGTGATCTTCCGGAAAACACGATCAAACCGGTATTGGAAGAGATGAGTGAACAGATCAGAAAAGAGCAGGAAAATAATCCGACTGATAATCAGTAAGTTTTTAACTTTATTCAAAAAAAGTACGATGAATACTTGCTTTGTATACTAAAACTTACTACTTTTGCATCACTTTAAAACAACGAAGTAAGTCAAACAAAAATATAATGGTTTCTTAGCTCAGTTGGTAGAGCAATGGATTGAAAATCCATGTGTCCCTGGTTCGATTCCTGGAGAAACCACTTTAAAACCTCTAATTCATTTTAGAGGTTTTTTTGTTTTTTATCTATTCCTATTTTCTTACGCCTACCCCCTTTACTGCTCTAGTAAAATATAAGCTTCCTTACCTATTTGTCCAAAAAAATAAAAAAATTAATCAAAATTATGGGAATTATTTCTTCCCTATTTAATGAGTAAAGCTTAATTTAGTAGGAGAAACCTAATTACAAATACAATTATGAGAGTAAAATTATTAGCCAATACTTTTCTGGGTATTGCCACTCTGCTTATTTTTCAATCATGTGCAGAAACCCCTATGGCAACAGAGGACACCGTTGCAGCACAAAAAAATACCTCAGTTTTAAAAAACACGTCATCCTCCAACGTTCCGGTTGCAGGAAATTCTTTTTTAACAGTAAAACCTTCGGGAGCCAGCGAAGTGATCACCTCTACTAACTTAGGGAACTGGACCAACTCTAATACTGTCATCAGTACTTATTTCAGAGTGAGTAATACAGGAACATTAAACCTTGGATTAAAAGCTTCTGTCCCATCAGGAACAAGTGTTGTAAAAATAACAGTAGGAAATATATCCAAAAATGTGACTCTAACAGGATCTTCGAATAAAGAGTATACTGTTGGAGATTTTACCGTTTCTACTCCAGGTTATGTGAAAGTTGACCTTCAGGGAGTTTCAAAAACCGGAGGATATTTTGCAGATGTTACAGATATTACTTTCAGTGGAGCAGCTTCTACAGGAACCAATATTTACAGCAATGATCCGTCCTACTATTATTGGGCGCGCAGAGGACCTTCGTGTCATCTGAACTATGCTGTTCCAACAACCGATAATGTTAGCTATTATTACAACGAAGTAACAGTTCCTGCGGGAGAAGACAAAATCGGGTCTTATTTTATGGCTAATGGCTTCAGTGCAGGCTATTTTGGGATGCAGGTGAACTCTGCCACAGAAAGAAGGATTTTATTCTCTGTATGGAGCCCATTTGATACTGACGATCCCAATAATATTCCTACTGATCACAAAATTATTCTCAACAGAGCAGGTACCGGAGTAACCATCGGAGAATTTGGCAATGAAGGTTCGGGCGGACAAAGCTATTATAAATACAACTGGAGTGCCGGGCAAACCTATAAATTCTTATTAAAAGGGGAACCGGATGGCAGCGGAAAAACAGACTTCACCGCTTGGTTTTTATCTCCGGATGCCACCACATGGAAGCTGATCGCCAGCTGGAAGAGACCTCAAACCAGCACTTATCTGAAAAGCTTCTATAGTTTTGTTGAAAATTTCAATCCCGAAAATGGATATCAGGGCAGAAAAGCAGAATTTAAAAATCAGTGGGTAAGAACTTCCACTGGTAACTGGGTTGCCATTTCAGGAGCAAAGTTCAGTGTGGATAATACCTACAATGCACAACAAAGAATAGATGCAATGGGAGGAACTAGCAGTAATGCTTTCTTTTTACAAAATGGAGGATTCTTTAACACAACTGTTGCACCTGGCTCACAGTTTTCTGTTACAGCACCTACACAAGCTCCTAATATCAATTTTTCAACCCTTCCTTAAAATTTTATCCTAAACTAAAAATAATCAGCCAGCTACTTTAAATAAGAGCTGGCTTTTTTATCCTTTCCTTTTTAAAGATCTATTAGAATTTTCATAAATTAATCCGGTGCACCAACACTATCAAATCCTTCAGCATAGTTTATAACTTCTTTTAAATTAGGTAAACCATAGTAATTATTTCTTTGCATTTCTTCTTTTAACTTAGACCATTTAATCTTACTTCTTGAATCATCTTCAAAATATGCTCCTAAAATATTCCATCTAGGATCCCAGCCATCCTGATTCCTATGATTTTTTTTGAACAGGAAATCATAAGTGTTTGCCAGATAAGCTAGCATTTTAATTTTTTCACTTTCAGAATAATTACTGTATCCATTTGTTTCTAATAATTTTGAACTAAACTCCATTAATCCAAATAAATCTTTAGGATTTGAGCTCTTTTGATAAGTATCAGTCAAGCTCTGCAATATCCCATCTCGTATTTCTAATTCTTTATTACAATTTTTGGAGAATATAAGTTCACCTATTTTATGCTGATCTTTAGATTGAATATATTCATTAATAAGTATTTCATTAAATTTTGATTCTTTATCGTATCCAAAAAACTTGATAAGATTTTTAACGAAAACTTGATCATTCTGTACCAGCCATGTCGTGTATGATTTATTATTATTGAATAAATACATATTTCTAGCAACAATTGTTTTAATATTTTGCTTCCTTATATTTTTTAAATCAGCTATATCTTTCCAATAATATATCTTGACATCTGTTATATGGTTATTATTCTCAGCATCTTTTTCATATTGCAATAATTCATGATCTTTAGTATAATCCAGTATTTCTGGGATGCTGTATAAATCTGAAATGAAAAGTCCATTTTTAAAAACATACGTACTGTATGGGTTAACATCAATACTATTTGAATTTTTAAAAAGCTTAAAGTCTTTTGAACATTTGTCTTCAAAATTAATATGCAAATACTTTGATTCCGATCTCGGATCAATTATTCTATTGAATACTTTATTGACCGTATTAGCAAAGTCTTCTTTACCTGGCTTTTTGTATCCATTATCTTCTAATTCTTTTGATATGATAGATTCTGTAGCTTCTAAATCTTTTAATGTAAATTGATAGGTTGGATAATCTGTTTCACTTTTCTCTCCACTTACTCCGGCTGACAGCTGTGATTTAAGAACAGATAGAAAAGTGTTTTTTATACCCAATAATGTATTTTGTGAATAAAATTCACTCGATATTAAGATAGCCAGAGAAATTATAACCTTCTTTATCATTGTTGTGTTTTAAAATAAAAGCACAGTTAAATTTAACTGTGCTTTATATATTATTTTTTAGGATGCTGTTTTCTCCATTCTGTATAGTCCATAGGTTGGTATCCTGAACCGCAGCTTCCTTCATATTCGCACTCGCCTACATAATAAGCATCATAATCTGCATTATCCCACCACTCTTTAAATTTTGGAAGACTGAAAAAATTATTTTCTTTTATAACCTTGAAATCAGCATCATTCAAAAAATAACGAAGTCTAGCCATCATCTTATTATCATCATTAAATTTTTTATCATAATTATACTGTTCAGCAAAATATGCCAAGTTAGCCATTAGTTTTAATTTTTCATTTTTTGTAAGATCAGTGGATTTATCACGTCCCAAAAATTCTAAATAGCTTTTGATATTATCAATAATAAATCTATTTTCAGATGGGTCATTAGGTATATGAATTTTTTGTAAAAGCTTGAAGGTATCTGCATGCAGTTTGAATTTTCCATTACACACTTTAACCCAAAAAAGCTTACCAAAATCCCGAGGATCCTTTTCATCAAACTTTGTTCTTTCAATAACCCATTTTAAGAGAGATTCATTTTTTGTGTACCCAAATACTTTTACAAGGTTCTCCATAAACTTTGTATCGTTTTTAAGCAGCCATAGAAACTTACTATTATCATTGTTGAAAAGAAACAAATTTCTATAAACAACCGTTTCTGGTATATCTATAATTACTTTATCATTTTTAAGTTCAGTAAATTGTTCAACCTTTGGAAGTGATGTAATCGCCTTTATTTCATTTATAAAAAAAACATTATCATCATACATAAATTCCATGAGCTTTGCATTACTATCACAATCTGCAGAACTCATATTTTTACAATCTTGTATTACATACGTTGAAAAATGTGGATGCCGAAATAATACAGCACAGTCATTATTATCGTTGAGATTAAATATTTCATTTAATTTCAATTTATATTCCTCATTATTTAGTGGTTTGAAACCATTATCTTTTAATCCTTGTGCTAAAACAGGAATCATCAGATCAACATCTTTTTCGTTTATAGTATAATCTTCTTCCTCTTCAAATTCACTATTTTCAGAAGAATTAGAAACTAAATGCTTTTTGTAATATTCTTTAATTGCATATTCATCTATAATCATTGTTTTATTCTTTATAGTATCTTTTTTACTAATATTTTCCAAATTATTACTCGTTGAATTTTTCTGGCAGCTATGCAGATTTATCACCCCAGTAACAAGTATAAACAATATGTAATTTCTCATAAATAATTTTATTTTTTTCCTTCTTTCTTTCTGTCTTCTTGTACTTTTTTTTCTTCCGTTGTTAATTCGTCTTCATTTTTGTAATATACATAATATCCTGGATTAATTCTATTCTCAAGACTTGAACTTGATTTTGATGACGCAATTTCAAAATGTATATGAGGGCCACAAGTACCACCAGGAACTCCTGTTGTTCCAGCAATACCAACAACTACTCCTGCATCAACATCTTTTTCAATCTCTACTTTAATTTCACTTAAATGTGCATATTTAATATAAATATTACCTGTATCAACAAAACCTTCCCCTTGACTCTTTTCTCCTTCTCCTGAATATTTAAGACTGTAGTTTCTTTTTCTTTTTTTGAAAATCTGCAGTTGATCAGGCTTACTAATTTCTAAAATCACCATTTTCCCATATGCTCCAGCAGTTCCGGCAAAAACCACTTTTCCTGATAAACAAGCATATGCTTTTGTTGTACCATCATCAACGGCAAACAAATCTAATCCTTGATGAACACCAGAAGCTCTTGTCTGCGTACGAGTAAGTCCAAATGATGCATACTTTGGCCAATAACCTCCACTTTGCATGTACATTGTTATCTGAGGATTATCCACTGGTTCATGCCATCCCTCAGTTAAATCTATTACATCTCCTCCTTTACAAATGTTTTTATCATATTTAAACCATGTTTTTAATAGACCTAAATATTTTTTCCTTTCCGTCCAGCCGTTAGGGTCTTTTTCTAGTTTATGTTTGGGAGAATAACCATTAAGAACTTTTGATTGAAAATAAAAATATTTGCTTTCATCAACATTTTCCATAACAATTGCTATTTCATTAAGGGTCATACCCAATGCATCTTTAAAATATTCAGCTTTCCACCTAATTGCCTCTACATCTGAACTTGTTGAATATTTTACACTTTTTTTATTCACTGACCATAACCAACCTGCAGAGTCAACTGCATAAAATAAATCAGATGCAATTAATTCTGGATTTTTGACAAATTTTTCTTCATCCCCTGAATATTTTCCGTATTCTTTATACGGGCCGGGAGTATTGTAAAGTTTTTCTTCCTTCTTTTTTGTCCCTGTCATTTGTATCAACCCTCTACCCTTATAAATACTTTTACTTGACGCATGCTCACTTGGATATTCTTCAGCCGTATTAAATTCATCAGACTCATGAAATGCCTGTGCTAAAAAGGTAATTTTTTGAATACATTTATTGATACTATGTTGTCGAAATGCACTATTTAAAGCAATAGTAAATTTTTTAATACTTTTATCTTGTATCGTGCAATCTTTATGATTAAATATTGTTTCTGAACCTTTTATAGTTTTAATTATACTTCTAACCTCTTCTTCAGTAAAATCACGATTACAATAACATGCTTTCTGTTTTTTCACCTCCGCCATTTCCACCACTACCGGCATCACATCATTCTCAATAGCTTCAGGAGTTTCTTTCTGAGACACTTTAAGGCAGCCACTTTCATAAAAAATAAACTGTTTCCTAAGTTCCAGCATTTCTTCTTTCGTAAAGGGAGTTCCGTCTTTTTTGTAGGCTTTGATTCCCAGCTTTTCCATATCCTCTGTTCGAACCAGATCAGCAGGAAGTGTATTGTTGATGGTAAACTGGCTTTTTTCTATTTTCCAGACTTTCTTTTTGGGATCAGCGGGATCCTGCACCTGACGGGAAACCTGTGCTATATAGTAATCAAAATTTTTCGGTGGATTTTTCCATTCTTCTTTTGCTGTGAAGGAAACTTCCAGCAAGCCGTCTTTTCCTGTTTTTTCTTCGTTGTAGCTTTGTTTGCTTTCGTGGGTATAAGTGATATGGTCTGTTTCGTTTAAACCTTCTTTAGGGATTTCCTTCAAAACGTCAATCTTCAGAGTTTCTTCAGTCATATTGACAGTGTGTACCCAAATCTTGTGGGTTTTACCATAGAAAGTCTGCATCCGCTGAATATCTTTACCATCTTCAGTAGAGAACATGATGGAAACAATTTTCTGTTCAGAAGTAATGACAAGTTCTTCATTTGAATCCAGAACCTCCAGATAAGTTGCTGTAGCATCTACCACTACAGGACGTGTTCCCAGAATGGTAATATTACCCGGAAGCACAATATCAGCAGATGAACTCGCCTGAAGCTCTACCGTAAATACCAAACGGTAAGAAGGATTGGGATTTTCTGTTGTTTTGGGGATGGCTGCCAGCAATTTTTTCTTGTAATCATCATTCGTTGTGATAAGGAAAGACGCTTTGCCTTCATTATTAAGGGTAACCGTTTTTTCCTCCAGCATATATTTATCTTTCTCTTTATAGAAATCATCGCCTTCTCCTTTTACCCAGACTTTTACTTTTAAGGCCTGATTCTGAAGCCCATCCAGTTCAAGAAATCCATAGGTTTCTTCTCCAAATCCTGTTTCAGTGCGCTTCACTCCTGTTCCGTATGCCCAAAGTGCTCTTTTTACCGTAGGTTCTGAAACTTTTACTTTCGCTTCTATTTTCTTTCCATCGGTATAATCACCTGTTAAATAAGCGGAAATCGTATATTCTCCAAGATCATTGAATGTAATGGTTCCGTCTCCGTTATTGGTCACTTTATCCGGTACGTCTATTTTTATGGCTTCGTTTCCGGACAACGTAGTAATTCTTGCTGTTGCTGTATATTTTATTTTTGTTCCTTTTGGAATATTGGCTGCCGGAAAAGTGAATTTATCTATTACATTTTGAATCACCTCAAAATTAAAACAGTCTGAACCTGAGAATCCGGGTTGCTTTCCGGCTCCTATCGGATTAGCATAAGCCTCAAGCACATATTTTCCGAAATACTGATTACTGGCCAATTTTGCATCATTGTACAGAAGTTCAGCTACCTTTTTATTGATTGTACCTGTTCTGAAGGAAGGCGAACTTTCAAATAAGGCAACTCTTCCCACTCCTTCTTTTTTAAGATACCAATATACAGATGTCCCGGAAGGCATATAATTAACATTGAACCTGGAAGCCTGTACTTTAATCGTATCACTAAACCTCACCAAACCAGGTTCTCCTTTGACTCCCATTACACCCAGGCTATTCTCGATTTTCACTTCTATAGACTGAGGTTTTGGATCTGTAGGATCTGTAAATGCCTCTATGGTATATTTACCTGCATTTTTAAAGGTAAGAATAACACGATCACCAACTCCTGTAACGGAAACAAGGTGTGAAGAGGAAGCTCCGGATGAACTGTTATACAGCACTGCTGTTCCCTGTTTCACAGTCCATTGAACCGTATTTACAGGCATAAAGAATCCCTTATTAAGTATTTTCGCCTGATCGGTGGTACTGTTAAGTTTACGTTCAATAGATAAGGGTAAAGGAATATTAATCAGCGTTGAAGATCCGGGATTGACAATTTTCTTAACAAAATCCTGTATTACTTCTACATTGATAGAGCATTTGGCATCACCTGCTTTTTTACCATAGGCTTCCAGTCTGTATTTTCCTTCTGCAAGTCCATCAAATATTTTTCTCATGGATTGGCTGAAATTGCTTCCTAATCCGATAAATGTTTTTACTTTATCTTTGGTTCCTTCTCCTTTGAAAAGAGCCCAGATAATCTTTTTCTCATCTCCTTTAAACTGAGCTTTTAAATCCAGATTATCACCACCGAAAGGGTTTGTGATAGGAAACAAAGGACCATTCATTCCTTTGATATAGTAATAATTTCCGGTAGGCTTATCCGCTGGCACAGGTCTTATCATCGAAATTGATGTCACTGCTATACTTGCTTCAGAAGTGGACGATGAAGGCCATTGTGGGGAAGTATTGGCTACAGAAAATTCATCAGCTTCCTTTACATCTATTTGGGAAACATTATTAGCCTGTCCTGTAGTAGCGAAAGCAACAGTTCCCGGAACGCCATATCCCGGACAATTTCCTGTAGAATTCAACAACAGTATTTTCATACTCTTGTTGAATTCTACGTTTTCATAATAGCCTTTATATTTTATGTTGCATTTACCTTTACATGGATAGGTTTTCCCGTCTGAGCCTTTACAGTTTCCAAACCCGTTGCCTCCTCCGAAGCTGTCGGCTTTGTCATCAAGATAGGTGGCAACAGGCTTGTTCTGTGCAAAATATTTGTTTTTGCCCAGCTTTTTTTTCTGGCTTTTCACTTCCATCGGAACGGCGGTTCCATTGGAGTTGTTGGTTACAGAACTGCTGCAGTACGCAGTAGCTCCTTCTATAATGATGTATCCTTTATCCGCCATGTCATTTGTTCATAAAGTTTAAGTCATTGTGATCGTTTCCCGGTATACTGTTTTTTGTCCGTCTGACAATATAAAGTCAGCTTTCTTTTTGGAATACTGTTTTTTACGGGAGTTGTATTCCATTTCTATATTTAATTTTACCTGGTACTGTCCCGGCTGATACAGGTATTTTTTTTCCAATTCTTCTTTTATGATAGCAGGAACTTTAATTTCGGAAATAAAAAAAGATTCAAATCCGTACTCTCTCTGTTGGGCACTGATCATTCCGTGACATTCTATATCTCCGATTCCTTTGATATTCCATACAACAGATTCGTCACTTTTTCCTCCGTTATCTACATAATAAGGAGCAAACAAAAGAAGATTCCAGAAGGGTTCTTTCAGTTTATTTTTATAAAAGCCCGCTTCATCTTCAAGAGCTGACAAATATTGGTTTCTGAAAACATCTACATTCTGATACTTTTCCTGAAGCCCCGCTGTTTTGAGTTTCCAGTTTTCTATATTTTTCTGATGATCTACAGCTCCCAGAAAGCTTCCTTTTTCATCCACTTTTATTTCCAGCGGATAAGAACTCTGTTCCAGGATATGCAGGATTTCCATAAATTTATTTTCGGAGGGAAAAGAGGAATCTTCTACTTTTTCAATCAACCAGTTTTTGGTATGATCTTCATTTATCCTTTCCTGAACAGTAATTTTAAAGGATGAATAAAATCCTTTTTCTTCCCCGAACTGTATTTCAAGAGCATTTTCCACCTGATAATCATGGATTCCCGATGTATATTTCTGAAATGGTTTTACTCTTGTTTCTACCATACGCTGTGATTATTTATAAAAACAAGACGGTATTATTTACCACAGTTTTTGTTTGCTACAGTCTCTTCCGGCAGGTTGTAGAGATAAATTTTTTCTACGGTCCCTTTTTCACATTTACTTACCAGATAATTGGCTATATAATCCTGCTGATAGTGTGATATTTCTTCACCTAACAGCTCGCCGGCACTTTCTTTATTCGTAATAAAATATGAAGTATTGTCCGTTTTTCTATAAAAAACAAAGTTCAGTGAGGCCGTTTCAGGTTTCGCAAGTAACCTATTGTTTTTCAATTTGTTTTCTACATATTTTGTAATTTCTTTTTTCAAAATATTTTCAGTAGGTTCAGGATGATCTATAAGAATATAGTATGAAATTTTCACTGCGTTCTTATCATAAGCATTGGTGAAAGTCATATGATCAAGTGGAATAAAGTCATTCTTTTTCTTATCACAGCTCATCGCTATTAAAAGAAAACATACAATAGTGATAATTTTTATAGATGGTAAATACTTCATTTTTTATAATTATAATAAGGCTCATTAAAATGTAATGGCTATTCTTTGTTAATATTCTCCCGGTCTTCTTCTTCCCATATTTCGAAGATGATCCTGTCTTTCTTTTTCTGCTCTTCTTTTACTTTGGCGTTCTGCTTTGCCGATGGTGATACTTTCTTTAAATGTTTTTTCAAACTCAACTTTAGTGATAAAAGGTTTATACCCTCTGATATGCTGCAAAATAAACCAATATCTGAAACCAAGCAGATAGTAGTATTTCTTTTCAATATCCGGCATATCCAATCCAAAATGATCATATAAAACTACTTTATAAGTTGCATCATAAGTACCGTTAGCTGATTTATTGAATTTTGTCAGCTTCACTTCATATGCCCAGGTATCATTCATACAAATGGTAAGCCCTCCCATAAAAGTATCTTTCATCGTTGAAAACTGGGGATGTCCCCATCCTCTTCTTCCGAACTTTCCTACCTCATCATCTGTAAAGTGTATTTCATCATCTTCAATGGATGCAATGCTTCCATAGTTTTTCTTAATTCTGTCGGCAATTTCATCTTCCATACTTAGGCAGAATCGTTGATTTGAAGGATGGTTCAGCACATGTTTTGTGAGGATAGAATTGGTATATTCACCTCCTTCACTCCGTTTAAATTTTTCAATCATATCAAAGGCAACCGTTTCCAGTTCTCCGACTGAAAAAAGTGTTCCCACCATACGCTTGAAACCTGCCCATAATTCTTCGTCTGTTTTATCTCTGATCTCTGATTTGATCCAAATTCCTTTGCTTTCCACATCCTGCAAGGTGTACCGTGAAGGATACTGATTGGAAACTCCCAGACCATAGCACAGATCATCCGCCATGTTAACCCCCTTCCTATCTTTTCCTTTTATTTTAAATCGGTCAATATAAAGAGGTAATGGATTGGCTATTTTGACTTCAACGCTGACCTTGTCTATCGGAGTTTTAAAATAGGCATATACACGCATATCATAACAGGGAAGTTTCACCTGAATGGTCTCCGTATTTCCGGTGATTGAAGAGTAATCGAAAAAAAAGGGTATAGAAATTCCATTTATTTTTTCCTGCCATTGAAGTTTTTTATACTCGCTCTTCGTTGCAGATCTGTTAAAAGTCGCTTTGAACCAGTATTTTTCACCTTCCTTGGGTTTTGCTATTTTCCCTCCATTATCATCTAAAGGGCCTTCTACCTTTGTTACTAATAATGTATTGTCTTTTTTCGCCTGATACTCATCGAATTTCTTGCCTCCTTTTTTCCCGTAAAAGGTGTTTTCCTGAGGAGATTTAAAATCCAAAGTCCCCTTGGAAGCATCTTTCATAATATGTTCTGCTTCCTTGTAAGATCTCCCAAAGACATTCCGTACAATATTTCCGCCTTCACCTGCCATATTACTGCATTTTTACCTGTTTACCACTATTGATAAGTACTTCCTTGGCACTTTCCACATTAATAGCATCTTTTGTACTAATGTAAGAGCCAGCCTCCATATTTTCTGTAATATTTTTAGCAGTAGACTTTCTACCAGCCTCTGCGGTTTCAATAATATTGCTTGCTGTCAGATTGTAATCATCATTAGCGGTTTCCGTGATATCTTCTCCTGCCATAATATTTACATTTCTCTGGGCAGAGGCAATGATATTTTTTCCGGCATTAATCTGCACATTTTCTCCGGCTGTGAAGGTTATATTTTTGGGAGCATTCACAATGATATTCCCTTTTCCATCCATGAGATAGGTATTTCCGCTAGGATCTTCAATGAAAATACTTCCTTCCTGATCGTTAAAAATGACTTTATTACCACTTCTCGTTTGAATAGACTTAAGGTGATTATTGATACTTCCTCCCAATGCCACCTGTCCATGGAACATTCCTCCCATAGCAAACGGAAAATCCGGATGATGATATTCAAAACCGACCATAACCTGATCTCCTACTTCAGGTACCGCAACAAAACCTCTGTTTTGAGTAATCATGTCTGTTCCTCCTGCATCAGGGCTCATCATTCTGATAAAATGGGTAGTGTCAGGATTTTTCTGCCAATCGAATCTCACCTGTATTCTTCCCTGATTGAGAGGATCGGTATTGGAAACAACAGTGGCCACCTGCGGCTCGGCTTTAGGCTGTATGAATTCAGGTTTTGGCATAAAGCCTGTTCCTTCAGCAATGGCTTCAAAACTGCCATTATAATATCCTCTGGCATTGACTTCATGGTTCACTTCAGTAACCGTAATTTTTGTAAAGTAAGACGTCTGGCTGGTATCCGGCTTCCGCATTTCAATATCGGCAAGGCAGCCCGGATACAGAAAGGGAACCGTAGTATTTCCCGAAACAGTAAATACTTCTACAGCAGCACTTCCCGCGGCGCTTTTCTGAGAGTCACTTACATCCACAAACATATTGGCATTGATAGGAGCCGGAGAAAGTGAACGGGTTTTAAAGATATTGTTGTTAAGTTCATAAGCTTTGGAAGGAATTTCTCCCAAATGTCTGATATTATTTTCAGAACCTTCCATTTTTGTATGGCTGCTGCTGTTATATCCAAAAAACTCAGGATTGGTGTGTACAGCATTCAGTTCTACCTGAACATCTGTTGCATTGCTTCCATAGACAAGTCGGATCGGTTTTTCAGAAGGCGGAAGCTTCCCAAAATGAAGAACTTCTCCATCGTAGTAGAACTGTTCTCCGTATGCTTCTGCAGTTCGTGCAAGATAGTTATAGTGGGTTTCGTTATATTGTGAACTATAATTGATATAGCTTTTGTTCTGCGTATCTACTCTGAAATCAAATTTCTCTGATCCTAGTGCTTCTTTAAGTATTTTATTGGCGATAATTCCTGTATTGACAGACTGATCTCCTCCAAAACTTTGAGTATGGGGAGCGGCATCCATGAGAATAGTAGGACTTTGACCTCTCAGTACTATATTCCCCAGGCTCATTTTTTCCTGGCTGAATGCAGCTTTGGTGATTACCCCTACAAAAGTTCTTTCCGGGCTTTCGCTTTCATAATCTTTATATTTGAAAACAATGGTAATCCTTTTTCCCAAAAACTGGCGGGCTTGTTCCAGGGTGTGGTTTTGAGCTTCTCCAAGAGAATCATGGGCGAGAATAAGTTCAAAATTGTGATGGCGTCTTGCACTTTGCTGTAGGCGAAAATGCTTGAAGTGTTTGATAATCTTGCCTTCAATCACAATATCCAGTTTCACCACACGGTTGATTCCGGGAATATGATTCTCTGAAATCTTATCGGAATTCGAGGCATTTTTATTCATAGTGATTAGGTGTTTTTTTTCAGAACTTCATTTTAAATAAACAGGAGTTCTATAAGGTTAAAAAAGGCAGAACAGCATCCCATAAACCGGGTGTACTATCCTGCCTGATATTTAAATTCTGAATAAGCTTAAGAAGGCCATGCTCCGAAGTAAGAAGAATTCCCCAGATCTATCTGTTCTGCACTTATCACAAAACTGATATACATACTGTTGTCATCTACAGCATCGAAATCTACTTCATGCTGAATAACATAGCCGTTGTTCCACTTCAGGGTTGTTAATGTTCCTTCTTCGTGAGATTTATTGAAAGTGATCTCACCTACGGTAGGCTTATATTTTCCGTTCAGTAAACTTTCCAGAATGTCTGATTTTTCAGTAGCTTCCACCGTGATTTTGATAAGAGCGTTGGAAGGGTCTGATGCTACACGTCCTGATACGTCTGTAGATCTTGATACGCTGTAGTTAAGCTTTAATAACTTTTGTCCTTCACCGTTGTTGAATTTTAAAATTCCTCTTGAATTTCTTTCTGCCATGATTTGTAAATTTTAATGGTTAATATGTTGTGATTGTTTACTTTCTATATCACCAAATATAGATGTATTTACAAAAAGCAAATAGAATTTATGATTAAATTTTAAAAAGTGTCGTAATAGTACGACTAACAACTGTTAGGCTAATTAATCACTATAAATCAAGTGTTTGCCATTTTTCCACCTGAAAACTGGATTATTTTATTGACTGTTTAATATTGTTCAAATAAAAACAATCTTCTGATTACTCCCTGATAGAAAAAAAAGTTTCAAGCAGACCACAAATTTTCGGAATCATGCGCCTATTTATTAGGATACTTTTTAAAACAATAAAAAAACAGAAAAAAATAAGACCCATCAAAATACTGATGAACAGCACATTGAATAGAATAACGGGTGATACCGGAATATTTATTCAAAAAAATAAAACAAAATACTTGCGCGGTATTATAAAATGTTATACTTTTGCATCACTTTAAAACAACGAAGTAATAAACGAAAACATAAATGGTTTCTTAGCTCAGTTGGTAGAGCAATGGATTGAAAATCCATGTGTCCCTGGTTCGATTCCTGGAGAAACCACTTTAAAACCTCTAATTTATTTTAGAGGTTTTTTTGTTAATCTCCAAGTTCCAACTGGTTCTTTACGAGATGATAATAATCGGATTTTTTAGAAACGAGTTCTTTATGACTTCCCTGTTCAACAATTTTCCCCTGTTTTAATACAATAATCTGATCCGCATTTCTTACTGTGGAAAGTCTGTGTGCTACAATAACAGCTGTTTTGCCATGAAAAAAAGATTGAAGATTATCATGTATCACTTTTTCGTTATCGGCATCAAGAGCAGAAGTTGCTTCATCAAAGAAAATAAATTTTGGATCTTTATATACTGCTCTTGCTATAAGTATTCTTTGTTTTTGTCCCCCAGAAATCCCATTTCCGGAAGCACCGATTTTGGTCTTAAGCCCTAACGGAAGTTCTTCAACAAAAGATTTTATATTAGCTGTTGTTAAGGCTTTTTCAAGTTTATCATAATCGATATTTTCATCCCCTGCAGCAATATTTCGTTCTATCGTATCCGAAAATATAAAGCCATCCTGCATAACGGTTCCGCAGTTTTTCCGCAAATCTTTCGGAGAAATGTCTTTACTATTTAAATGATTGAAATAAATTTCGCCATTTACAGGTTCATAAAATTTTAAAAACATTTTCATTAAAGTACTCTTCCCGCTTCCACTCGCTCCAACAATTGCAGTTACTTTACCTTCAGGAATAAAGAGATCAATATCTTTTAAAACATAAGGAGATCTGGGCCCTTCATACTGGAAAGAAACATTTTTGAAATAAACTCCCCTCTGTATTCCATTCTGCTCGGTATATTTTTTACTGAGCAAAGGAACCTGATTTTCTTTTTCTTCTTCAGGGTGATCCTGAACCTCATTTAAACGGGATAAACTTAATTTAGCATCCTGTAAAGAACGAAAGAACTGAATCAGCTCATTTACCGGAGAATTCATCTGCCCTATAATGTAAGAAACACTTAATAACTCTCCTAAAGTCATGCTACCTTTGACCACAAAAGAGGCTGCGAGAAAAGTGACAATAATATTTTTTAACTGATTGATAAATTCAAACCCTGAAAGCTGTACCTGATCCAGCTTTAGTATTCTTATATTTGTTTTAAACAGTTTCTGCTGTATTTCTTCCCATTTTTCACGCTTATAGTTTTCAAACTGATTCAGCTTCATTTCAGATACTCCATTGATAATTTCATAGATGGATTCCTGATTTTCACTTCTTTGCTGAAAGCGGAAATAATCCAGAATTTTTCTTTTTTTCATCCAGAATAAAGACCAGATCACTGATACCAGTGTTAAGATGATGTATACCACCAAAATGGTAACATCATAATACCAGAGCACCGCAAAAAAAACTGAAAAGGTAATGGCAGAAAACAAGGTAATCAGACTTTGGGAAGTCAGGAAAGTTTCTATCCGTTCATGATCCTGTATTCTCTGATTAAAATCTCCCATGAGTTTAGTATCAAAAAACTTTATGGGCAGCTTCAGCAATTTTTTCAGAAAATCAGAAATAATACGGATATTAATATTGGTTCCTACAATCAGCATGATCCAGTTCCGGAATATATTAAAAATGATATTTCCAAAGAAAAAGGCTAATTGGGCAATCAATATATAGGAGATAACAGAAAGGTCTTTTTTACTCACCCCTTCATCCATTAATTTCTGAGTAAGGATAGGAAATACCAGAGTCGTAATGGTGCCGAAGAGCAAAAGCAGTAACATCTGAAGCATTTGTTTTTTATAAGGCTTCAGATGGTTTAACAGAAATTTTATTGATAATTTTTTTTCTTTTGGCGGATTCTGCTGATATAAATCTTCTGTGGGTTCCAGGAAAAGAACGACTCCTTTATCCTCATCAAAAATCCAGTTTTTTTCAAACTTTTCTTCTGATAAGGTAATATAACCGTGTCCCGGATCTGCAATTTTAAAAACAGGTTTTCCAGTCAGTACATTTTTTGAAATTTTATATAAAATAACAAAATGGTTTTGGTTCCAATGAAGGATACAAGGCAAAAGAGAATTGTTCAAATTTTTGATCTGCGATTTTGCAGCCACCGTTTTGAATCCTATTTTCTCTGCAGCTTCACTGATCCCTAATAAGGAAACGCCTTCGCGGGTAATAAAACTTTTGTCCCTCAGATACTGTAATGTAAAATCCACCCCATAATGAGAAGCTATCATAGCTAGACATGCAGGGCCACAATCCATTTGGTCATGTTGAGGAACAAAATTCATAAATAAATAGAATTATTTAAAAGTTACTGTTGAAAGAGCATCCAGTTGTTTTTTTATTTTTACAGGATTCCCTGTAATATTGACATTAAATGAATTATTACTTCTCATACTCAAGGTATTTTCTACATTAAAATCAGCATTAACCAAAGAGTCTGTTTTCAAATTTAAATACTGAACTGATAGTTTTTCTGCATTAAAATCAGTTGCCGATTTCAATGACAGATTCAATTTTTCAGCTTTTCCTTTTATTGTACTATTTGACACAGAATTCCCGGTATAAACTAATTTATCAGAAATGATCCCCAGGTTAGTAGTTCCCACCACATTAAAATTGAGCTGTAAAGAATTTATGATAAGGTCTGCTTCGGTAGAAACAGTTCCGGTTTGAAAGGCATTTACAACAATTTCTTCTGTAGTATATGGAATCGTTATATACACGTTACAGGTTTTCATTTCTTCAGCCTGTTCATGGGTATAAATCAATATATGATCACCATCCCTGTAAATTTTAATATTTTGCTGCTGTTCTTTATCAGCTTCTATGACCAAAGAGAAACTTTCTCCCTGCGACAGGTACAGATTGGCAATTCTCTCAGTTTTTATTTCTTTTACAGGAATATCTTTCAATCTTTCTTCTTTTGTAGCCTGGGTTGTCATTAAACTTGTCATAAAAATAGAATTAAAGTGTTAATATATCATATTTACATCAGCTGTGGCTTCTCTTTTCCTGCATCTTCAAGCAATGAATCTATGGGTATTGAAGAAGTAAAATCTGTAGAACTTCTTATAAAATTTTTGATAAGATCTTTATTCCATTCTTCCTGATTAATACTATTCCACTTGAGTTTCACCCAATATACAAAGCTCATCAATTCATCATCTACAGCGGTTTGATTATTGAGTACCTCACTAAAAGTTTGATATAAGATTTCAGCTCTGTTATCAAGACGATCCAGAAAAGGAATATATTCATTGGTAACCTGAGCCAGCATCAGTTTTCTTAATTTTTTCAGAGATTCGGAACTGTCCTGATAGGAAAATTTAATGTCAAGATAATGTACTTCTTCAGAAAGCAATAAACTTCTGTATAATAAATTAAAAATCCCGACTGCATTTTCATTATTATTCTCCTTCATTTCAACTCTTGAAACATTATGCAATTGCTGAATTTTATGATAAAACATTGAAGGATTGTACTGTTCAAGCTTCTCATCAAACAACATGGTTTCATGAGTCTGCTGTTTAGCCAATGTATAATTGGATCTTTTATAACTTAAGAAAGCATGAATAGGTAAGCTGATTAAGCCATACAAATCTTTTTCTTTTGATTGCAATGAGTCAAAATCAATATATTTTTTAGCACGTACAATCAACATTTCTGCTTTTTGTATATTTCCGGCTCTTCCTTCTTTTAAAGCTTCATGATAATTGAGGCTGTAAAAATTGAAAGCTTCCTTATCCTCACATACGATATTGATAAGTTTTTCCATTTCACTTTCAAAAATGAAATCATCCTTATAATGCTTTAAATTGGTAGATATGAGGTCTTTATGCTGCTGTAAAAGTTCTATCATGTATATATTATTTTCCATAGTGTCAACTGATTAAATATTCTGTGCCTTTTTCCTGAATAATATAATTAATGGCAAGTTTATCCTGAATATTGAATTTATTGGCAGGACAGGCTACTATTCCTTCTTCCCAAGATTTTGGACATCCGCCTCCACAAACCGGAAACATCTTACAGGTATAACAAGGATATCCTTCCTGATTGGTAAGAACGATATCATTCCAGTCCTGTAAATGAAGTGTACTGAACTTCTGGTTCACTTCAATATCTTTTATATTTCCAAGTTTATGAGCTGTCTCTTCATAGGAAGGAACATAGGAAACCTCCGTACAGTTGTAAATATTTCCATACGCATCTATTAATTCTGCATCAGGATTGGTAATCATGCATACTTCATGGTTTCTTTGGGGCAGAATGGAAGGTGAAAAACCGTATCTATATTGTTCTATAATCCATTCTACTTCTTTTTCAGAAAACACTTCTTTTTCCAGGGATACAAGATGTGCTTCATTTCCCCAGGAATGGATGGGAGCCACATAAAAATGGGAAATCTTATCCTGAAAACCATGTTCACTCATCAATTGTAATAAGGGAACTACAGACTGATAATTGCTTTTATCAACATTACATCTTATGGAAATTTTAACCCCAAGTTCTTTATAATTTTCAATACTGAAAATATCAACCAGGTTTTTAAAAATAAGATCGAATGAGTTTTCTCCTGACTTCACAAAACGTCTTTTATCATGAAATTCAGCGGTACCATCCAATGTTATTTCTATTGCCCCGACATGATGTTGATTAACCAATTCCAAAAATATATTCTTTTTAAGCGCAAGCCCATTAGTTGTCATTTTAGCACCATAATCGATTCCTAAATCAGAAGTTATTTCTTTTAATTTTTCTGACACTTTTCTCAGCGTATGTAAACTCATCAGAGGCTCACCTCCGAACCAGCCGATGAACAGTGCCTTGTAATCTTTTAAAGAAAGCTTATGTTTTAATCGTTCAATGAGTTTTTCATAATCTTTAGCCTGCAGATCGTTTTTGGTGTGCTGCTGTCCGCAGTAATCACAACCTAGCTGACAGTTTGAAGAAGGCTGAATAACCTGATACAACACATCGTTGCTTGAAATCATCATTTTATTTTCTTCAACAATTTCCATTAATTCATCTTCGAAAGAAGGCACTAAAATAAGAGCAGTAATAAGTTGGTTTTTTATATCTGCATCAATTTTATCAAAATCTCCCTCTATCAGAAAATCGAAATTCTCTTTCTGTAGAAGAAGTACTTTACAGCTTCTCGTTGAAAAGATGGTGTATTTATCTTCCGAAACTTGTGTAGAGACTGTATAATGAGATAATTTATAGTTCATTAGTTCACTTTTAGAATTAAAAGAAAAAGTGTTCATAGTTTTCTGACATTAAACACCTTCGGTCATTTTGGAATTATAGAGTCTTTACGTTTGGCTTTACTGTACAACCAGTATTACCACAGCCTGTATTATTTGCTGCCGCGTTTCCTCCTTTGATTGAAGATAATTCTCCTTCTTTTAGTGTAGTCACATCTGCTGAAATTTTAGTCAACAGGTTTTGTAATTTTGAATTTTTCATTTTAATTAATTTTAAGAATTAGATGTAGAATCATAGTTTTTGAAGTGTATAATTCTTTGGACTTTTTCACACTTTCCTTGCAAGGGGTATTTATAAATGTTTCATTTGCATAGTACTCTACAAACTACTTCATCTGATAAAATCTTAATTTGATCTGTTTTTCTCATCCTGATTACCCGTTTCTCTTTCTTCCATAGATAATTTAGTACTTCCAAATTTATAGGTCAGTGAAACTCTAAATTGTCTGGTATCATAATATTGTAAAAAGGTTTGATTTATGTCCTGAGATCTGTTGTTATACAGAGTGAGATTTTTTCTGAAAATATCATCAAAATTCAACCCTACCGTTAATTTCTTATTAAAGAGCAAAGACCTAAACCCGATATTTAAGGTTGACGAGGAAGAACTGTTTATAATCCCTTGTACCGCCGGATAATTATATTCATAATAAAGGGTTGCTAAAAATGTTTTTTTCTTATTCAGAGAAAAGGTATTGGTAGATGTTGTATATCCTCCCCAGCCTGAATAAAAGTTTGAAAATAAATCTATCTTCGGATTCAGCTCATTATAATAGGCAGATACTTCCGTTGCGGTATTCCACCAGCTGAAAAGATCATAATTGAATGACAAAGATCCTCCTAAAGAGCTCGAATCAAAATAATTCAATCTTTTAAAAGCCTGGGAATCATTCATGATATCATGTACCGTTACCTGCCCATACCCATCGCGTTTATTACTATTAAACAGACTTAAATTCAGTAAGCTCTTATAGGAATAATTAAATTCTATATTATAGCTATATGCCGGCTGCAGAAAGGGATTTCCTTCTGTATATGACTTGGGACTCATATACCATCTTGCCGGATTCATTTCCCAAAATCCCGGTCTCTGAATTCTTCTTCCGAAATTCAATGACAGCACATGATCTTCATTGGGTTTAAAAGAAACATAAGCTGTAGGAAAAATCTTAAAATAATTTCTCTTTATTTCCTGATTTACAGAAAAAGAATTGGCATTGGTTTGTGTATTCTCACCGCGAAGTCCTGCTTTTACATCCCATTTTTCACCAAAATGCTTTAATACACTTATATAAATCATCTGCAAATTTTCCTTGTACAGGAAATGATCTGCCTGTGATGAAAGCAAGCTCTCATCAATCTTGTTATAAAATTTGGAGTCTACCTTATTATCTGTCGTAGTAGAAGTTGCTTTTACTCCGAAGGCAAAATCGGCCCAGCTGCCCGGAAGCTCAACATCTGCTTTCAAAGAATAATTTTTAATATCCTGATGAGAATTATTAATAGCAAACTGATTTTCACTGGAATTTCCCTCAAAATCCTGTAAAAGGGAGCTGAAATTATTATCTTTCGGGGATACTCCATTAAAATAATCGGCATCTACTGAAAACTTTTTCCCTTTATCATCAAGATCCAATGTATAATTGACATTCAAAGAAACGTTTTTGGGCTTTCCGGATGACATTCCTTCTGTCTTATAGTTTTTAATCACCGCACCATCTGTATAATTTCTGCTGAAATTATTATTGAACTCATCAGACGTATTATTGGAGAACGAGCTGATAAGCTGTGTTCCAATGCTACTTCTTTTGGTAAGGTTGTACTTTAAGTTCATTACTATTCCCAAATTTTTCTGATGATTCCGGTTATAAATATTATTATTCCAATGTTCATTAGGGTAATAATAATTAATATCGTTGGTATAAATATTTTTCCCATACTGGTAGTTGAGATCAACTAAAGCGGAAAATTTATCTTTTTTATAGGTTAATCCTACTGCATGTAAAAAAGTAGCATAAGTTGCCTGCTGATACACTGATCGTAGGGTTACCTTCCAGTTATCCTGCGTCACTTCTTTCAATTGAATATTGATAAGTCCGCTATTTCCTTCCGCATCATATTGTGCCGGTGGATTTGTAATGACTTCAATTTTCCGGATGTTTGCCACAGGAATTGATTTCAAATAATTATAAAGATCATCACCGGATAATTGTATAATTCTGTCATTAACCATTACTTTGACGGAACTTTTTCCTGACAGTTTTATTTCGTCACCCTGAATCCTGACTCCGGGAGTAAGTTTCAAAGCATCCATTGCATCTCCTCCCTGTGCTGAAACAGAATTTTCCACATTAAAAACCAGGCGGTCAATTTTTCTTTCTACTAATCTTTTTTTCGCGGTTAGTTTTACCTCCTTGATATCTGTTTCTTTTGCGGCCTGTACAATCAAATCTGAATGTATGTTTCCATTGACCATGCTTATTTTACTGTAAACCACTGCTTCATTTTGAAGAACTTCCAGTAAATATTTACCATTTTCAGGAAGGCTTACCATAAATTCTCCATTTTCATCACTCATCGCCATTCGTTTTATCCCGTCCTTTCCTGCTGTAATTTCAGCATATGGAATGGCTTTTTGATCCTTATCCAATAGTTTCCCGGATATACTTTGTGCATATGAGAAAGCCGACATGAAAAAAAAGGGAAAGAAATAAAATGAAGAATGGACTTTTAACATATTATTATTCAGTAAAATAATTGCAATACTCTCGTGTAGGGATATTCAGTCTTCCATCCTTTTACAACACCAAGTATTGTTAAAGGCAGAAGAGTAAATTCTATTTTTTCGGAGGTGTATTTTTAGGGTCTTCTTCGTCTATGTTGTTAGGAACGGATATTGTATCACTCTTAATGATCTTATATAATTCAGGTGAGTTTTTACTTCCTTTTAGTATTTCTTTAGAATTAATCTTTGCGGGCTCCATAGTATCTAATTCATTTTCATCCCTACATGAGCTTAATAAAAATAAAAGTAAGATCAGAGCTAAATAGTAATTCATCTTTTCCATAATAATCAGTTTTTGTGGTGGAAATATATAGAGGTAAAATAGAATTTGCAAAATTTAAAATTATCTAAAGCATTAATAGCGTAAAAAAAGAGCGTTTATACTTAAAAAAAGACAATAAAATCATAAAAAAAATTTATATATTCATAAAAACTACAAATACAAAAAATTGATTTTCAATCAATTGTAATTTAATACCTGATTTAATAAAAAATTACTTATTTTTATCTTGTTTTATAAATACAAATGAATCATTTAAGGTATATTTTTTTCATTTTTTTTCTTTTTGGAATGTTTTTTTTCCTCCCCGCTCAACACAATCAAAAAGAATTTGGTAATATGAATTACCCTGAGCTGGAATTGGCCATCAAAAAAATAGAAAATAATCCAGAGGAACAATGGAAATATATTACCCGATTTATTCAAAAAGCACGGAAAGAAAATAACCTGGAGAAGATAAGAAGGGGCTATGTTTTGGCTACTTTTAATAAAAGAGGGCAAGAGCAGATTAAATATGGAGACAGCATATTAATGATCGCAAAAAAGATAAATAACATTGACATTATTGGAGACAGTTATTTATCCCTGGGAATGTCTTACATCAGCAATGAGAACTATCCGAAAGCACTCGATGCATTTCTTAAAGGGTATGATTACATCAAAAAGAATAAAGACCCTTATCTGATTCATAATACTGAATATCAGATTGCGCAAACCAAATCTTATCTGGGACTCTATCAGGATGCTAATAAGCTGCTAATGAATTGTGTGGCATTCTTCAGAAATAATAATGAGAAAATCGGGGATACAAATTATAAGTATTACTATCTCTATTCTTTAATTGCTCTTATAGAAACCAATACGTATTTATCTAATTTTGAAATCAATCAATCCCTGATCCGGGAAGGAAAAGATTTTATAGAAACCCATCCGGGCTTTCAGGAATACAACGCCTATTTTACGTCATCACAGGGAACCGATTTTTATTACCAGGGAAAATATGATCAGGCCGCTGTAAAACTTCAGGAAGCAATAGAGTCCTACAATGACTCATGGAAACACCTTACTGATAAATATTATCTGGGAATGTCTTTCTGGAAAATGAATAAAAAAGAAGAAGCTTTACCTTATTTTTTATTGCTGGACCTAGAGTATAATGAAACTAAAAAATTAGATCCAAGATTCAGACCTGCTTTTGAAATGCTTATCAATTATTATTCAGAAAATAATGACAGCAGGAAACAGCTGGAGTACATTAACAAATTGATTCTTCTGGATCGTGCGTATGAGAAAGATTATAAATACCTCAACTCCACTCTAAACAAAGAATACGACACAAAAAAGCTGTTTGATGAGAAAGAAATGCTGGAGAATAAAATGAAATGGGAAAGACTTATTTATATTATCCTCATCAGCGTTGGACTTATACTTATTGTACTTTTAACAGTATTGCTGATTAAATACTATCAAAAGAAAAGACATTTCAAGATCCTTTATGAAAAATTTATGGAAAATAAGGATGAAGAAATTCCGGTTCATGAAGAAGTTCTGATGGCTGAGAGTAAAGAAAATATTCTTGATGATCAACTGGGAATAAACCCTTTAAAGGTTGAAAATGTTCTGAAGGTATTATCAGACTTTGAAAGTGACAAGCAATTTCTTAAAAAGAATATCTCACTTGCCAGCATGTCTAAATTGTGTGGTACCAATACGGTTTATCTATCGAGGATTATCAATTTTTATAAGAAAAAAAGCTTTAATGAGTATCTGAATGAATTACGATTGGATTATATTGTTTCTGAATGGAAAAACAAACCCAAAACAAGGTATATCAGCATTCAGGAAACCGCTGAAAACGCAGGCTATAATACAACACAAACGTTCACCAAAAATTTTCAGGAAAAATATCAGATTCCACCTACCTATTTCCTCAGTCGTCTCAATAAGGAAAATTAGAAAACAGTACGGCTTCTGTAATCTGTAAGGAAGTTATTTACAAGGGAATTTAGCATTACGTGTTCAGCCAGTTCAGGCATTCGGCAATTTGCATTTTGCTGATGAAAACTTCGCTATTCACTTCCGGTTCAGGAGAAAGTCTAAGTTCTACTTTTTGGCTGGAATGCTTGATAATTTCGGAAACCGCTTCTTTGTTAATGATAAATTTACGGTTTATTTTAAAGAAGATCTCAGGATTCAATTTCTGAATAATATCCTTGATAGTATCATCAAAAATATAGGTTTGATGGTCTTTTGTTGTAAGGAAAAGGTATTTCCCCGAAGCAAAAAAATAGGCAGTGTTATGCTCGTCTATTGATTTCAGTTTATTTCCTTCTCTTACCATAAAACGTTTCATCACCTCATCATCAGCCTGTCTTAATGAAGAAATTGATTTCAATACCGGCTCAGGATCAAAATTGTTTCTTATGGAGATAAATTTCTGTAAAGCTTTATGCAAATCTTCTTCTTCAAAAGGCTTCAGAAGATAATCAATAGTAAAATGCCTGAAGACTCTCATGGCATATTCATCAAATGCGGTAATGAAAATAATTGGGGTAAAAAGTTCTACCTGTTCGAAAATTTCCAGGCTCATCCCGTCCCCAAGATGAATATCCATAAAGATGAGATCCGCCGAATCTTTTTCAAAGAAATCAATTGCCTGTTTTTTGGAACGAAGAATAACAGTCTCTGTAACAGGGACTATGCTCTGTGTATCTAAAAGATTTTTCAGATAATTCACAGCCAACAGCTCATCTTCTATAATGGCAATTTTCATAACGGTGCAAAAGTACAAAAAAACCGCTAGAACAATTAAGCTCAAGCGGTTTCATCTGTATTGAATTTGATATGAAGTTTTATAGATTAGGGTTATTCTTCTTCGCACTCATTGGATATTCAATGGTATATCGCGGGTCATTCTGCTGAAGAATATATTCTTTACCACTAATAGTGTGGCTTATTTTTTTCTGATTTGCTCTTCTTAAATCAAACCATCTCTGGCCTTCCAAAGCAAATTCTCTAAATCTTTCATCCAGGATAAAGTTCATAAATGCTGTAGAATCCATTGAAGACACGGCATTTTGTACTGAAGTATATCCTTCCGGAGTATATCTGTTCTTCATTACTTTAAGAAGGGCTTCTTTAGCCTCAGTCAGTTTATTCAGCTTTAATAATGCTTCAGATTTTATAAAGTATTGCTCTGCTGTTCTGAAAGATACCTTGAATTCTAAACTTCCTCCTTTGGTGACTTTATACTTATTACCATTTTTCTCAAAATACATGCCAAACCTTTTATCTGCAATCATATTATAGGAAGAAATAAGTTCCGGAGAGGCAAAAGACAGGTTTTTTATAGAGTTATCCCATGTATTATCCAGAGCCATAATAGATTCCGGGGAAGCATAATGGTTGGGAGGTGTATTTACTGTATTTAAATTACTCAAATCTCCTTTTACCGCCAGTACCTGATCTGCATAGTTTAAGGCTTTGTTCCAGTCTCCTTCGTATAGAGCTGTTCTTGCTTCAAAAGCCAATAATGCTGTTTTTGAGAATCTGTAATTTGCTCCCAATGCCTGCTTCAGCTCTACCATCAAACCTTCTGCCTTTTTAAGATCAGAATGAACCTGATTGTATACTTCCTGTACTGAAGATGGCTTCAGAACCTGCTCAAGATCAATTTCAAGGTTAATAGGAACTCCTCTGTCTGTAGAAGCTGTAGCACTGTTGTATGGTTTTCCATATAGATTCACCATATCAAAATACAGGTAAGCACGAAGCGCATAAGCTTCTGCTAAAATCTGATTTTTCTCAGGAGAATCCTGCATGGTTTTGCTTCCTTCATTGATGATCTGATTCAGATAAAAGTTCACGTTATAAAAACTTAACCAAGGAAGTTCCGCAGAAGTAGAGTCATAGTTCGAATCTTTCCACATCGCAATTTCACGATAAGAAATAAAATCTACTGCATTGTCATCAATACTTGTCTCATCAGTACGAAGGGCTACCAACGATTTGTGAACAGGGTATTTTGAATAGGCTGATGTAAGTACTTTTCGGTAGTCTTCAGCGGTAACAGGAATGATTTTACCTTCAGGCTGAATATCTAAAAACCTGTCGCAACCGATATTGATAAGGCTGATTGCTGTAAGCGCTATGATTGTTGTAATTTTTCTCATTTTTTCAAGTTTTAAAAAGAAACATTAAATCCTACTGTTACCGACTTGGTGATAGGCTGTGCATAAATATTACCATATGTTTCCGGATCGAAATATCCTTTATATCCGTTACTGAATACAAACAGATTACGCCCTTCTACACTCAGTCTCAAACTACTGATTCCCATAGGATTGGTAAATTCTTTCGGAAGTGTATAGCCTAAACGGATGCTGCTGATTCTTATATAGCTTATCTCTTTTGCCCATACATCAAGCAGATTGTATGCACTGGAACGGTTGCTTGCAAACCATTTATTGGCCATCCATCCGTCCGGGTTAGCATCCATATCAGGACTTGTAATTCCAGGAAGCGAACCTCCTGCTTCATAGATATCTCTTGTATAGTTTCTTCCTCTGTCCAGCTCCATACCTCGGTAAGAAGGCGTTCTCATTACCGTCTGCTTCAGATTGAATGTTGCAGAGATGGTAAGATCAAAATTACTTACCTTAAAAGTGTTGATAATACCTCCGGTAAACTTCGGATCTCTGTCTCCAACGTACGTAAACAGGCTTCTCAGCTCAGCGTTTGAAAGTTTTGTATCCACAAGCTGTCCCGGAAGGAAATCTGCATATACATCATATAATTTAAAGAATTCTGCTGCAGAAATCTTTTGATCCCCTTTCCAGAACAATGGGTTTCCATGTTCATCCATTCCTGCGGTTTTCAAAGCAAAAACAGCATTTACAGGCAGGCCTTCTCTTGAAGGAAGGAAAGCATTATCACGGGGTTGCTCGCTCAATACTCTACTCTTGTTGTGTGCAAAGTTGATCGTAGTCGTCCATTTGAAATTATCATGATTGATATTTCTGGTAGATATTGCCAATTCAAAACCTTTGTTGGTCAGGCTTCCCCAGTTCATCATCGTGTATTCAAACCCTGTTTCAAGAGGAGTTTCTTTCATACTGATCATATCCGTACCTTTTCTGCTGTAAACATCAGCGGTAAGGCTTACACGGTTATTGAACAATCCTAAATCAAGACCAACGTTAGTATTGGTAGTTTTTTCCCATCTCAATTTATCATTCGGAGGGCTGATAACATTGATGACTCCTTCTTTTATTCCCGGAAGAATTGTTGCATCATTGTATTCTCCAATAAAGAAAGGCGATGTATTTCTGTCGATATTCCCCTGAAGACCGTAAGAAGCTCTCAGTCTAAGGTTAGATACTGCAGAAATATTTTTCATAAAATCTTCCTTCGTCACCAGCCATGATCCTGAAAGTGCCCATATTGGAAGGTATTTATATTTTTTATTCACCCCGAACAGGTTGGTCCCGTCATATCTTACACTTCCGAAGAATGTATATTTCTGATCGTATGTATAAGATGCTGTGGCAAACATAGAAGCATAAGCATTCTCTATAGGAGCGGCTTCACGGTACGTTTCATATCTTTTATCTGCTGCAAAACCTGAATTCGGGAAAACAATTGCCGTAGCTCTTCTGGTTTTGGGATCATATCCGAAAGCTCTCGTGATCGTTGTATTATCCTCCGTTTTACGGATTTCTGTACCAGCCATCAAATCAATTTCATGTTTTGAATTGATCTTTGTACTGTACGCAGCCTGCAATTTCCAGTTGTACTGGAAGAAATCATTATCCCAATTTTGTTTTACAGCACCCGCTGGCAGAAAGTAATTGTATTTACCGTCTTTGTAATAACGGGTATTTTCTTTCATTTTTCTGGTGAAGTAGGTATTCTCTGCTGCAAACTTTTCTGTTTTATTAGCATCATACTGAAGACCTAACTGAGAGGTAAATCTTAAACTTTTGGAAGCTTTATATTCTAAATCTAAAATCGCTTTCAAAGAGTTATTCTTCAGTGAATAGTTTGTATTCTCTCTTTCTTCAAGGAAATTGAAAGGAATATAGCGGTCTTCAAAACCATCCATATCTTTATCATAATTGTAGCTTCCGTCTGCATTGAAAGGTTTCAGATAAGGATTGGCATTTCTTGAATAATTAACCGGGTTGATTGAAGCATCAGCATCCGTTACAAAAGATGTACGTTCACTCTGCGTTCCGAAAATAGAGATTCCTGCATTTAACTTATCGCTTAATTTATAATTGTTTTTTAAAGTCAGGTTATAACGTTTAAACCCTGTACCGATAGTTGTTCCTTCTTCATCATAGTATCCCAGGGAGAAATAGTAATCTGCTCTGTCACTTCCTCCGGAAACACTTAATCCATATTGTTTGTTGATGGCATTCCTGTATAACAGTTTACCCCAGTCTGTATTGTTATTTCTCAGACCGTTAATTTGCTGTCGTGTGAAGGAATTCAGTGCATCAAAACCTCCGTTTCTGAAAGCCTCAAGCTGACTATTCTGAGTCAGAATTCTCATTACTTCTCCTTTATCGGCACGGTAGGTAAGATCGGCACGCTTGGCAAGCATCAGTTCCAGATCTACTTTTTCAGAAGCATTCAGAAGGTTCAGTTTATCAAAATCAGGACGTGATGTCACAAAAGTATCTGCTGAAAAGTTCAGTTTCAGACTTCCTTTTTTTCCTTTTTTGGTTGTAATGGAAATAACTCCGTTTGCTGCTCTTGCTCCGTAAATTGCAGTTGCAGCCGCATCTTTAAGAATCGTAATATCTTCAATATCATTAGGGTTCAATCCTGCAATAGAGAAGTTCTGAAGCTGGTCAATATTATCTTTATCCGTAAAGTTCGGAACATCATTTCCTTCCAATGGAAGACCATCGATTACCCATAGTGGATCCTGAGGACCGGAAAGAGAAGCTGTACCTCTGATTCTGATCTTTGCAGGACTTCCGGGCGCTCCCGTTTCAGGAGTTACAGCCACACCGGCAATCTGCCCTGCCAGCATCTGGTCTACACTGGCAACACCAGCCTGACTGATGTTATCCATTTTCACGGTAGAAACCGCTGAGGTCTGCTTACGTTTTTCAATTTTCTGATATCCGGTAATGATAACTTCCTGGATTTTATTTTTATCTGAAATCTCAGAAGTCAGTCTGATGGTATAGTTGGTTTGTCCTTCATTAAGCTGAATTACTCTGGATTCGTAACCTGGATAACTTACCAAGACTGTTTTTGTATCTTCAGGAATTTCCAGAATGAATTTTCCGTCCTTATCTGTTACTGTACCTACTGATACACTTTCGATAATTCCTGCTAATTCTGTTTTTGTAGAGACGGACTGTGTCTCAATTTTTATAGATGCACCGGTAATAATATGTGAAGTATTGGAATCTTCTATTTTCCCGGTGATGGTTTTCTTTTGCTGGGCCATTGCTATATTAGCAGCCAAAAGAGGTAAAAGTATTAGAGTTTTTTTCATTTCCGTTTATTTGTTTAAAGCCTCTTGAATACGAATGATTAAATCTGTGTAATGCGCTCTGGAAGCATCATCACCTCTGTATCTTGTTCTGTTCAGTAAGTCCAGAACCTTCTGAAGTTCCGCCCTCTTATAGGTAGTGACTTCAGATACTCTTTTCATAGATGAATAATTGATATTCCTAAGACCATGATCATCTTCATGGAAATTACAGATGGTCGGGATATTCAGGGTATTATCTGTTTTCAATCCTTTCACTGCTGTTTTTTCAAATAATTTGTTCACAGAAACGATCAGGGCATCCACATAATTTTTCTGAGTCATCTTTTCAAGCATCGTCAGGCTTCCTTTTTTACTGAAAATAGCTGTTCTTACCTGATCAAATAAATTCTCTACCGTGTAGATTTCTTCTTTCGAACCGGACATCTGATGTTTTAACTCATTTTCAAGCAACCTCAGCAGCCTATCATCCATAAACAAAGAGTAGATATTTGCATACTGCATTCCTCTTGCTGTGGTATATGGAGTCTGTTCGAATGGTCCCATAGGTGAGTCTTTAACCGGATATGTTTTTTCAGTAATCGGATTAAAGAATAACCATTCCGGAAGGTTGATCGCATTGTTAACAAGGTAATCAACAGCTCTTCTCTGAATGTCTGCAGGAACTGCTTCATACGCCTTTTTCTTGTTGCCAAAAACAGTATGATTCAGGTAAATTCCTCCTACATTCGCCATCACATGACCTGTATACAGATCCCATTGACCGATAACTCCCAGATACAGTTTGCCGGCATCTGTATATTCTTTACCATCTTCATAGGTCCATTTCAAGAGATTATTAATAACCACTTTCAGATTTTTCATTCCGTACTCACTGGCTTTCATCGCATCATCCCCTAAATCTTCAGACTGCGAACGCGGATCGATGGTCTCCAGGTAACTCTGCTGCTCACCATAGAAATACATCGGGTCATCTTCGTGCTTTTCAATTAAGTTTTTCAGCGCTTTTTTCTCAACAAATTCATCCGGATACCAACGGTAACCCCAGTCTATGGCATATTTATCGTAAAGACCAATTTTCGGAGTGATAGCGGTAACACCATCCTCCGGCTGAGCTACGTAATTGTAACGTGCATAATCCATAATGGAAGGTGCCGTACCACCCATTTTGTCTGTAAATTCTTTTGAACGAAGCGACTCTACCGGGAATGCAAAGGATGCTCCCATGTTGTGCTTCAGTCCAAAAGTATGTCCTACTTCATGAGATGAAACAAAACGGATAGCTTCACCCATATGTTCATCACTGAATTTATTACCTCTTGCTTTCGGATCGATAGGTCCTGTCTGAATTCTCATCCAGTCATGAAGAGAAGTCATTACATTATGCCACCAGATGATATCTGCTTCGATAATTTCCCCACTTCTCGGATCTACCACTGATGGACCCATTGCATTTGACTTTGGCGAAGCGGCATAAGTAATCACAGAATATCTTACATCATCAATATCAAAATCTTCATCTTTCTCATCCGGCATTTTCGCAATCACTGCATTTTTGAATCCTGCCTGCTCAAACGCCGCCTGCCAGTCATGTACTCCGGCAATGATTTTTTCACGCCATTGTTTTGGAGTTGCCGGGTCTATATAATAAACAATAGGCTTCTTAGGCTCTACCAGCTCTCCTCTTAAATATTTTTCTTTATCTTCATCTTTGGGTTCAAGATTCCATTTGGTAATGAAAAACTTTTCATCCATTTTCTGCTGATTGTCATTAAACGACCAGTGTTTTTCGGAGAAAAATCCTACTCTTGAATTAGCTACTCTTGGTCTCATCGGTATTTTAGAAAGCAGAACAAGATTGGTAGTAACCCCCAATGTTACCGGCAGATCTACTCCACCTTCATTTACAGAAGTAGACAATTGAGACTTCACCACAAGGTTTTTAGGAAATGTCTTCACTCCTTCTATATAAGAAAGACTTGATTTCACAGATCCTCCCAATCCTACATTGGCAAGAACATCATTAAAGCTCTTTTGATTTCCATCAAAAACTTTGTTGACTTTAATTGCCACAGCTGTAGAGTCACTGTTTTGTGCCTCAATATCAAAGACCTCAATTACAGATTCTGAAAAATTGTCTTTCACAGATTTTGTAATGGCATCATTTTTTGGGGATGACACTTTAGGAACCACAGTTTTCACCCATACTTTTTTAGCTACAGGATCACGGTGAAAGGAGATGACCTTATTTTCATAATTCATTCCTTTGTTCAAACCTGCTTCGTTTACCTGCATGGGTACCTGCGAAAGTTTGTTAACCACCAAAAACTGACGTCCCATCAAACTGTCCGGGATCTCAAAATAAATATCCGTTTTTACCTGAATGGTATTAAAGAGTCCCTTTTTATAGGTTCCCTTTTTAATCAGGTCTTCAATTTTTTTTGTTTTCTTTGATGAGGATGTCTCTGTCTTATCCGTTTTTTCTTTGTTGACCTTTACCGTATCTTTATCTTTTTTCTGTGCTATTGCCATTGGTGAAGCCATAGCAAGGCCAAGATACAGTGCGAGTCTGTAATTCTTCATTAAAATAGTCCGATTCATTCCAAATAGTAAATATCTTAGTTTCAGCTCGCAAAGCTATAGGTAACGTGAATCATATATATAATATTAGGGAGTGAATGGTGATAATTTGGGAGTGAATGGATTTTTATTTTTACTCCATTAAAGGCAAAAAAAATATGAAATATTCACCATCTACAGAAATATGAAGAAGATTATTCTTAAAATACCCATAAACCTGATTCAAATAATCAATTCCGAATTTCTCTCCTTGCACCGGTTCGGTTTTAGGCTGCCAGGTATTCTTTACCGTGATTCCGTCTTTATCTACAATAATGATAATTTCCAGAGGCTGGTCTATCGTTGCAATATTGTGTTTGGTAGCATTTTCCGTGACAATCTGAAGGGATAAATACGGAATTCTTTTTTCCAGGCTTTCAGGAGCATTAATAATCAGTTCAAACCTCATCTCTTCATCAAATCTGCTTTTCAGAAGTTCCATATACTGCTGTATAAATTTTATTTCCTGTGAAACCGGAACAATATTTTCTTTCGGAGGCACTATAAGATACCGGTAAATCTTCGATAGGTTCATGGTAAATTTCTGTGCATTTTCTTTATTAATCCCAATCAGCATATAAAGGGAGTTCAATGAATTGAACAGAAAATGAGGATTAATATTATTTTTAAGCTGCTGAAGCTGATTGATCACTTCTGCTTTGTGCATCTTTTCGTTTTCTATCAGCAATAAATTCTTCTCAGACTGTATTTTCTCTTTTTCCTGGTAAGCCAGACTGGTTACCCTCTGAAACAATATAAAGACTGTTACAATAAGAAACAGGGCTGCCAGAAAAATATAAACAGTATACGTTTTTATCTTACTGATATTTTCATCAATAATAAAATTAACATGATTCACTACAGTATATCCTTCAAAATTATCAGTCTTTAAAGGTTTTATGAAACGTGTTACTTCAACTCCCAGATATTCTGAAACGGCTGTTCCTTTGGTATATCCCACATCAGTTTTGCTGGCCAAAGTATCATTAGGCTTAATATCTGTAAAGTCAAAAATATTCTTGCCAATGTATTTCTTCTCAGGATGGGTAATACAAATTCCTTCTTTGGTAAAGACATAAGCGTAGGTATTGGAACTCTTGTCTACATTGATAAAATATTGATGGAGATCATCCAGACTAACCGTAGAACCATAATACAACTTGTTTTTATCAGGCAGAACCAAAGAATCATAGCTCACCCAGTACATACTGTCTTTTTTGGTAATCAAAAGGTCTTTGAAATGTCCCGGACCATTATTTCTTATCACAATGGGCTTTGCGGTGTGGTCTGTATTCTTGAAAATATCAGATAAGGGATTGTTACTCTCAGACTTTCCTGAATACCTGTTTTCATAATAATACCAGCTGTAAGGCAACAGGTTTCTTTTTTTATTTAAATCATTCAAAACCAAAGAATAATCCTTATAGTTTTTCAGACCATCTTTCTGGATCAGTGCCCGAAGCAGATACTGATAATCTTCAATATTTCTGAATTCATGTTCTATAGATTCATATTTCCTGAAGAATGTTTTCTTGGCAAAATCATCGGTATTTTTCCGGCTGTCTTCTGTGATCAAAAGACTAAGAATAGCAAATGCTGCCACAGCAATCAGGCAGGCAGACAAAGCGGTAATATAAATGGACTTTTTGGATAAAGCGTGCTTAAAATTAATAATCAAATTCTCTAAATTGTAGGTTCCTCAACATATAAATTATTCGTTTGCAAAGATATAACAAAGATTTCAGGACTGAAAAGTGAATTAAATTTAGATTATAATTTTTTAAAACCGAATACAGCATATTGAAAATAAAACCTTTGATAAAAGCGTATTGAATCTTTCATGTTTTAAGTTGAAAAAACAAAAAACTATATAAGCTTAAGTCTTAAAGTTAGTTAATATCGTCATTCAGACTACCGATTCAACACGCTATATTTTGAAAATTAATTATCTTCGCCTACAAATCTTATTTGAAAATGAAGAAGATCATCTCCGGGATATCTATTTTTTGTGCCATCGCTATCTCTGCTCAGGAATCCATCAAGTTTCAGGAGCTGCCATTCAAAGATATTATTGCAAAAGCCAAAAAAGAAAAGAAATTGGTTTTTATTGATGCATATGCTTCCTGGTGTGGACCATGCAAAATGATGGAAAAAAATGTTTTCACTCAAAAAGCGGTCAGCGATTATTACAATACCAACTTCATTAATGCAAGATTTGACATGGAAAAAGGAGAAGGCAGAGATATTGCTTCTCAATTCGGGGTACGTTCCTATCCTACTTATCTTTTCCTGAATGGTGAAGGAGAGCTTGTTTCCAGAAACACAGGATATATGGAAGAAAGCATGTTTGTGGCAATGGCTCAGGATATCAATTCACCCGGAAATAAAAAGGGATCTCTTAAAGACCGTTTTGCCAGTGGTGAAAAAGACCCGGAATTTCTTATTAATATCATGAAGCTGAACGCTAATACAGATTATGAATTTGCAAAAAAAGCGTCAGAAAGATATTTCCAGAATAAAAAGAAGACTGAAGAATTGACAAAAGATGAAATTGGTTTTCTTCTCTATTTCGTAAAATCATCGGAAGATACCAATTACAGTGTTTTTGCCTCCAGAAAGGCGGAGATTGTTAAGTTCCTTCCTGAAGAAACATACACCGAATTTGATGCTCAGCTCAAATTGGGAAAAATAGTAGAACAGTCTATTGATGATAAAAATAAAAAAATCAACGATGACTATTTCATGAAAGCTGCCGAACCATTGGTAGGAAAAGAAGCTGCTGTAAAAAAACTGAATCAGACTAAGCTTAGCTATTATGAACAAAATACCAATTTTCCTGAGTACGAAAAAGCGGCTTTAGATTATTATAAAAATTCTGACACCTTTGATCCTAATGAGCTTCTAAGAGCAGCATGGATATTTGCAGATCATGTGAAAACACTCTCTTCATTAAAGAAAGCTACTGAATGGGCAGAAAAATCTGTCATGAGAAGCGAAACGTCAGAAAACACTTATATTCTTGCCAAACTCTACAATCTTACAGGAAATAAAGAGATGGCAAAAAACTACGCTGAAATGTCTAAAAATATGGCAGTTCAGGGCAATAAGGATTCTCAATTGGCAGATGAACTATTAAAGCAAATAAAATAAACATTACTACCGGATGAAATATAAATTATTAGCAGCAGGCATTTTAGCTTTCCTGTCCACAAGTACATTGAGTGCTCAGGAACAGGAACAAGGAGGACAGGATAAAAGTTTATACATAAAAGGAAATGCTTTATTTGCTCCACTAGGTATTTTAAACCTTGGAATAGAAAAACAGATAAGTCCAAAATATACCCTTCAGGGAGACGTTTTCATTTCACCATGGAAATCTTTCGGTGGACATAAATTACAATTTTATTCTGTTTCTGCAGAAGGCAGGTACTACTTTACGGAGGCTTTCAAACATTGGTATGTAGGTGCTAACGTATCTGTAGCGGCTTACAATGCCACAAAATGGAGTTATTGGAATGACAGCACCTTTGAAAACTGGAATGGAGAAATCCTTACTAATTCCAATCTCTACCAAAAAGGATTCTCTGTAATGCTTGGGATTACTGCAGGATACCAATTTCAATTATCTGAGCGTTGGAATCTTGACATTTACGGAACGGTTGGAACATCACAAGGGTTTTATAAAGGATATGACAAATCCACAGGAAAACGTTATGACTCTGCTGAGAATTTCAATAAAAGCGGTGAAATCATCCCATACAGAGGAGGTGTAATGATTTCTTACAAATTAAAATAATACCATGAAGCTATTCGGAAGAAATCATATCATTATTTTAGTGATCACTTTTGTGATCCTTTTTTTAATGAATTATATCGGAAATGATCTGCCTGATAAATTAGAAAGGGCATTAATGACTGCTTTTGCAGGGGTTGTCGGACTGACAATCGGATTATTTATATTAAATAAGGGCAGAAATGATAAAAATCCGCCCCAGAATTTTGATTAATTAATCTTCGTACACCACATATCGGGTTCTGATCTTTTCGAAACTTTCAAGATCCTTTTTCCATGAATCTTTAATTGCTGAAATTGATTTTCCGGCGATGATCTGTTTTCTTAATTCATCAGTTCCTGATAAGGTATCGAACCACAGGTTTTTCAGGAAGAAATCCTGCTGAGGATTTTTATAATTCTGATAAGCTTTGATAACCCATTCAAGATTTAATTCTCTTAAATCATTAGGATAACCGGAGAGATTTTCACCATAACATAACTTCCCATTCAGGAAGGGATCTTTAGCACCATAGCTTGGTTTTGGCGTAAACTGATACGGCAGACTTTCCGTCCATGGAGAACCATAAATCTGAAAAGGAAGATCTGTTCCTCTTCCTACAGAAACCTGAGTTCCTTCAAAAAAGCACAAACTCGGGTATAAATTGATTGCTTTATCATTGGGTAAATTAGGAGAAGGCTTATCAAGCATTGGATAACGCTGCTTTTTATGATAGTTCTTCATTGGAATAAGCGTGTATTTAGCTTGAACCCCATTTTTCAACCATTTTTCTCCGCTTACCATCTTTCCATACTCTCCTATGGTAAGTCCGTAAACAACAGGAACTTCGTGCAGCCCTACAAAACTTGTCCATTTTTTCCTCAATACAGGGCCATCGGTATATCCATCATGTGGATTGGGACGGTCCAGTACCATGATCTCCACATTATTTTCCGCTCCTGCTTCCATCAGATAAGACAACGTGGAAATATAAGTATAGAATCTTACTCCAACATCCTGGATATCAAAAATGACAATATCAATTCCGGCAAGCTGTTCCGGCTTTGGTTTTTTATTATTGCCATACAGAGAAACAATAGGAATTCCAGTTTTCACATCTACTCCGTTTTTCACTTTTGCCCCGGCATCGGCATCCCCTCTGAAGCCATGTTCAGGAGCAAAAATAGATTTTATTTTAATCCCGTTTTTTACCAGAAAATCTACCAAATGAGTTCTGTCATTCATCAAGCCCGTCTGATTGGTAACGATCCCTATCGTTTTATCTTTTAACAGGGGTAAATACATTTCAGGCTGGTCTGCTCCGGTTTTAAAATCCGGTTGAACTTGAGTCTGAGAATAATATTGGTTGAATACTCCTAAAAAAATTAGGCAAATCAGAAGTAAATTTTTAATTTTGAAATCTAAATTCATAAGCTTGAAGTTTCCTTTATATTTCTCTAGAAAAATAGCATTTTCCAAAGATAACAAAAATAACCTTTCAAGGGTTATCATCTTCATTGGCAGGCTTTCCGTAGCATTGGGGATTATTGTTTCCTTAATTACCGTGGCCACTGGTTTTGGTTCCAAAAAAGCTATCAAAGAGAGGCTGGCAGATTTCAGCGGACATATCACGGTAAGATCCACACGTTCGAATTCTTCATACAATACTTCTGTTCTCGATAACCAGGGCTTAAATATTCCAAAAATAAAGGAACTTCCCGATGTGGAAAGCACTCAAAAATATGTGACAGTTACTGGAATTATGCGTAATGAGCACAATTTTGCCGGAATTATATTCAAGGGAATAGGAAAGGATTTTGACAGTTTAAGATTTAAAAAATTCCTTATTGCCGGAACAACTCCAAAAGTAACGGAAAAGGGCTTCAACAATGATGTTGCTATTTCGCAAAAAGTAGCCAATGACCTTCATCTTAAATTAAATGACAGTATTGTTACCGTATTTTTAAAAGCAGATCAAAAACCGCTTTACCGTAAATTCAGAGTTATCGGAATTTACAGAACGGATATCAAACTGATTGATGAGCAGTTTGTTATTGGAGGAATTAACCATGCAAGAAAAATTCAGGATATGAAACCTGATGAAATTGGCGGAATAGATATTTTCCTGAAGAATGTGAATGATATCGACAAAGATTTCCCTGAAATTGAAAAACTGATCGGTTATAAAAATTATGCTGAAAAAGCTACTGAGAAATTTCCTCAGATTACAGACTGGATCAGTATTTTTGACACCAACATTGCATTAATTATCATTATTATGCTGATTGTAGTCGTGATCAATATTATTATGGTTCTTCTGATCCTTATTATTGAAAGAACAAATTCTATTGGTCTTTTGAAAACATTAGGAGCAAGCAATTCTCAGATAAGAGCAACTTTCATTAATTATACCCTGATTATTATGATTCCTGGGCTTTTATATGGTAATGCCATCGGATTGGGACTGATTTTAATACAGAAATTCTTTGGGATCATTAAACTTAATCCTGAAAACTATTATGTAAGTACCGTTCCGGTAGATCTTAATCCAATTGCAATTATATCCATCTCAGTGGGAATTCTTTTCATCTCCGGATTGGCTTTGATTATTCCAAGCTACCTGATCAGTAAGATTTCTCCGGTGAAGGCGATTAAGTACAACTAACAGGATAATTGATAATTGAAAGATATTCGTTTGAAAGATATTCGTTGTTTATCAGTTGATTTCAGCGTTATCCACAACTTATCCACACGTTATCCACAGCGCAGATAATTTTAAAAGCCTTATCTTTGCGCTGCTTATAAAACATTTATGAAATACGCAAAAAATATCCTTGAAACGATAGGTAACACACCGCTGGTAAAGCTTAACAAAGTATTAGGTGAAGATTTTCCGGCATTAGTATTAGCAAAAGTAGAGACCTTCAATCCCGGAAACTCCGTAAAGGACAGAATGGCTCTTAAAATGATAGAAGATGCCGAAAAAGACGGCAGATTAAAACCTGGAGGAACTATTATCGAAGGTACTTCCGGAAATACAGGAATGGGACTGGCATTAGCTGCCATCATCAAAGGTTACAAATGTATTTTTGTAACGAATTCTAAGCAGTCTAAAGAAAAATGTGATATCCTTCGTGCTGTGGGTGCTGAAGTAATCGTTTGCCCTACAGACGTAAAACCTACTGATCCGCGTTCTTATTATTCAGTATCTAAAAGACTGGCAAAAGAGACCGAAAACGGATGGTACGTAAACCAATATGATAACTTATCCAACAGAGCGGCTCATTATGAATCTACAGCTCCTGAGATCTGGGAACAGACGGAAGGAAAGCTGACTCACTTTGTGGTAGGAGCAGGAACAGGAGGGACGATCACGGGATGCGGAACTTTCTTCAAAGAAAAAAATGAGAACATTAAAGTAATCGGAGTGGATACTTACGGTTCTATTTTGAAAGAATTCCATGAAACAGGAGAACTGCATTACGATCATGCTTATACTTATATTACAGAAGGTATCGGAGAAGATATCATTCCTGAAAACTATGATATGTCTGTGATTGATCACTTCGAAAAGGTAACGGATAAAGACGGAGCCATCTATGCCAGAAAACTGGCGAAAGAAGAAGGTATTTTCTGTGGATATTCTGCGGGTAGCGCCATTGCTTCTTTGATTCAGATGAAAGATCAGTTTACTAAAGATGATGTCATTGTAGTTTTACTTCATGACCATGGTTCAAGATATGTAGGAAAAATCTACAATGACGAGTGGATGAAAGAAATGGGTTGGCTGGAAGAAAATAAGGAAGGTTAATAAACCTCTTTTTTACAAATAAAAAAAACGGAGCAAAATTTTGCTTCGTTTTTATTTTTATTGCTTGATATTTTCTTTTAATCTGGTTTTAAGAAAACTGTATTCTTTCTCACTCATTGCTTTCCTGGGAAACATATAGCTGTATTTTCCTTCAAGGGAAATAAATTCATTATTGCTGTCAAAGTATTCAAAATCTTTCCATTCACTGGTTTCTTTTTCACCATCAATATTCACCGTGAAAAAATTCTGATCAAACCTGATTTCATACACGTTGCACTTTTCCAGTACATTTAAGTAGTGATTCACCTGTTTTTTCCATCTTGAAACTTTATTAACGCTGACAGACAAAAAAATGGCACACAGCAAAAATATAAAACTCAAAAAGTATAAAATCCCCACACTTTCTTTACTCAGAAGATCTTTCAAAAGAAAAACAATGAAAACAATCACTGCCGCTCCAATGGTAGCAATGGTTTTACTTTTCGTTGTGGGAGAAAAAAGCAGACTTCCCTGATTACCGCTAAAATAAATATCTTCAAAAATCTTTCTATCTGTTTTTAGGATAATCACCTTTTCTTCATTCATAAATTATAGAGTTTGCTTTAAAAAGCTACAAAACTAAACTAAATATCTTCATATTGATCACTTATTGCAGAAAGTTTACTCATCAGTTCTCTGTTTCTGCGGTTCAGAGCATCCAGTTTTTTCAGCATATTATGAATTACTTCAAGGCCTGGCAGATTAATTTCAAGATCATAATGCCAGTTGGCAAATTTCTCCAGATCAGGCAGGTCTTCATACATCAGATAATGAATATTATTTTCAATATGAATATTCAGCAGCCCATAATCTACAAGCTCATCAAAAAAAGTAATTTCTATATTATAGATTTTTACGAGTTCTTCCCGCGATATTCTTTCACTCATGGCTTAGGAATTTTTTAGTTGTTCAAAAAGTTCTTTCTGCTTTTCGGTAAGGTTGGTGGGCAGTTTCACTTCATAGGTTACAAAAAGATCTCCATATTCTCCTTCTTTCTTATAGACAGGAAAGCCCTTTCCTTTTAGTCTTACCGTCATTCCGGTTTGGGTTTCAGGCTTTACTTTAAGGTTTACACTGCCTTCCAGGGTATTTACTTTCACTTCCCCTCCTAAAACAGCTGTATACAGATCAATCGCTACTTTGGTTTTCAGATCATCACCGATTCTTTCAAAATCCGGATCAACCGGAATATTGAAGGTAATATATAAATCTCCGTTTGGACCTCCGTTTACTCCTGGGTTTCCGTGCCCTTTCAGCTTGATCTGCTGCCCGTCATATACTCCTGCAGGAATAGTGATTCTGACTTTTTTCCCATTAATTTCAAAGGTTTGCGGATGGGTTTTTGCAGCATCTCTTAAGTTCAGACTCAGTTCAGCTTTTACATCCTGACCTTTGAATTTACCGGAGGCTCTTCCTCTTGAACTTTTACCGAATCCGCCACCAGATCCACCGAACATATTCTGGAAGAAATCTGAGAAATCTTCTCCTTCACCAAAGTCAGCTCCGGAATATCCTCCGTTATAACTTTGCTGCTGATATTGTCTTTGCTGTTGCTGTTGGGCTTTTTCGTATTCTTCGCCATGCTTCCAGTTTTCTCCGTACTTATCATATTTTGATCTGTTTTCAGGATTGCTGAGCACTTCATTGGCTTCATTCAGCTCTTTGAATTTCTTCTCTGCTTCTTTATCTCCAGGATTAAGGTCTGGATGATGTTTTCTTGCCTGTTTACGGTAGGCCTTTTTAATATCATCCTGTGTTGCGCTTTTATCTACGCCTAGAATTTTATAGTAATCTATATAAGCCATAGAAATGAGGTTTACCCAAATTTATGAATTTTAGGTCTGAAAATTGTATAACGGAATGTTAAAAATAAACTTATCTTTGATAAAAAGCGCTACATGAAAGAGGTACTGAAAAACTACTCCGGAATCATATTTTTACTTTTAGGAATCACCATTGGAAGCATCATTGGAATTGTTGCTCCTGGTTTTGTGGAATATATTAAACCTTTGGGAGATATATTCCTTAATCTTCTTTTTGTGAGTGTAGTTCCTCTGGTATTTTTTGCGGTATCCAATTCTATTGCTTCTCTGGAGCAGCAGTCTAAATTTGGAAGGATCATTCTTGTGATGGCACTTACTTTTTTATTCTTTATTCTTACGGCAGCTGTTTTCACAATCTGTGCCGTATATCTCTTCCCTGTTTCTGGGGTATCCGGAAGTTCTGAGATCATTACTGAAGCAGCAAATGAAGATTCATGGGGCAACAGAATCGTAAGTTTCTTTACTGTAGGAGAATTCACTGAACTTTTCTCAAGAAGGAATATGCTGGCTCTTTTGGTATTTGCATTTCTGACAGGATTTGCAGCCAGGAAAACAGGAGAAAAAGGACAGCCTTTCAGGGTTTTTATTGCTTCCGGATATGAAGTGATGAAAGAATTGCTGTTATTGGTTATGAAGCTTGCTCCTATTGGTTTGGGTGCATATTTTGCGTATCAGGTAGCTACTTTAGGACCACAGCTTTTTGGATTTTATGCAAAGCCGTTGGGGCTTTATTATATTGCAGGAATTATTTATTTTCTGGTGTTCTTTTCTATTTATGCTTTTATGGCGAATGGGCAGAAAGGAGTCAAAAGTTTCTGGACGAATGCCATCTACCCTACCTTAACGGCAATAAGTACCTGCAGCAGTTTTGCAACGATGCCAGCTAATTTGCAGGCAGCCTCAAAAATCGGAATTCCGAATTCTATTGCCAATCTGGTGATTCCTATTGGGACTACATTGCATAAAAACGGATCTTCCATGTCTTCTATTATTAAGATTTATGTAGCATTCTTAATCATTGGAAAAGACTTTTTTGATCCTGCCAACCTACTTTTAGCGTTAGGAATTACAGTCTTCGTAAGTATTGTAGCCGGAGGAATTCCCAATGGTGGATATATCGGGGAAATGCTGATGATTTCTGTTTATAAATTACCTCAGGAAGCCATTCCTGCGGTGATGATTATCGGGACTTTGGTAGATCCTTTGGCTACTGTTCTGAATGCTGTAGGAGATATCGTCGCCGCCATGTTTGTCAACCGGTTTGTAAAAGTCTGATTGTTGTTGAACTATTTTCTTTTAACAGATGAACTCATTTTTCAAAAGCATTGGCCTATACAACAGCCTGAATCTTGATCTCAATATCAATAGTGCAGAACTCATACAGAGATTATGGAAAGTAACCTATAAAACCAATACTACCTTCATATCTCTGGAAAAAGATTCTTCAATTCCCACGCGGTTTGAATATCGGGGAATAATTGATGCAAACAGCTTTACCATAAAAAGAAGAGCCAGGTTATTTGATATGAATCGGAGTAATCCTTTATTTCAGGGGACTATTTCTGATAAAAACGGTCAATCTTCTGTCTTTGTCGAATTTTTTCCTTCGGGGTTTCAGATATTTAACTGGATGATGATTCTGTGTTTTTGCTTTGTGGCAATTTTTGTCAATATACTGGGCGGTCAAAAAAACTTTGTGTTTGCAGGAATCGCTTTAGTAATTGCTGTCACTCAATATTTCATTCTGAAAAGAGGAATTTCAAAAGGGAAGTATGAATTTGAAAGAGAGCTTATCTATATTGCTCAAAAACCTTAATCCTTTACTTTATTCACTCCGTTTTACCGGTTCCAGATTTTGATATTCATCGGGAGTGAAAAGTCTGTAATGAACTTTAAAAGTTTTTCCTAAAGGAGTTTCCAGTGAAAAGCCACCTGGCCCGAAACCATCTGTAACATCGAGTGTAAAGTGGGAATATTGCCAGTATTCAAAAAGATCACGGTCTATCCAGAACTCATATCCACTAATGGTACCAATCATGGCATCATTCATTCTGGGAAAAAAACCTCCTTTCTCGAAACATTGCGGCTGTGTACCTTCACAGCAACCTCCTGCCTGATAAAACATCAGGGGACCATATTGGTCTTCCAGCTTATGGATGACTTCAAGAGCCTGCTCCGTTGCAGAAAGTCTTGATATTTTTGTTTCCATTGTTTTTATTTTAGTTTAAAACAAAATGTATAGTAATAGAAAATCCCGGTAAAATATATTCTAACCGGGATTCACAACACATCATCAATTAATTTGAGCCGGCAATATCCAAAACGATTCTGCCGTCAATCTGACCTTTTTTCATTTTATCAAAAACATCATTAATATCTTCCAGTTTTGCGGCAGTGACTGTAGCTTTTACCAATCCTTCATTGGCAAAATCCAGTGCTTCCTGCATATCTTTTCTTGTTCCTACGATAGAACCCCGTACTGTGATTCTTTTTAAAACGGTTTCAAAAATAGGAAGTTCAAAAGAGCCGGGAGGAAGGCCGTTCAGAGCAATAGTTCCCTTTCTTCTCAACACGTCTATTCCCTGTTTGAAAGCAATCGGTGAAACCGCTGTAATCAATGCACCGTGCATTCCGCCAACTTCTTTATGTAAATATTCTCCGGGATCTGTATTTTTTGCATTGACGACAAGGTCTGCACCTAATTTTTTCGCCAGTTCAAGTTTATCATCTGCAACATCAATGGCTGCAACATGCATTCCCATTGCTTTTGCATACTGAACAGCTACGTGTCCCAGACCTCCGATTCCTGAGATAGCCACCCATTCTCCAGGTTTTGTTTCTGTTTCTTTCAATCCTTTATAAACCGTTACTCCCGCACATAAAATAGGAGCAATCTCCAGAAAGTTGACATCTGATTTCAAATGTCCTACATATCTTGAATCCGCAATGACATATTCTGCAAATCCGCCATCTACACTATACCCTCCGTTTTTCTGTGCTTCACAAAGGGTTTCCCATCCCGTGATACAGTAATCACAGCATCCGCATGCACTGTACAGCCATGGAACTCCTACCGCATCTCCTTCTTTTACAAAAGCTTCCGGTCCACAGGCCACCACAATACCTACTCCTTCATGTCCTGGAATAAGAGGCATTTTGGGTTTTGCAGGCCAATCGCCATCCACAGCATGTAAGTCGGTATGGCAAACACCACAGGCGATTACTTTGATAAGGACTTCATATCTTCCGGGTTCTCTTACAGGTACTTCTTCTATTTTCAGTGGCTGGCCGTAGCCTTGAACTACTGCTGCTTTCATTGTTTTTGGAATCATATCTTATTTTTTGGATTGAGTTATTTGGGGTTATTTGTTTTTATATCCACTTTTGAGCAGATAAGTTCGTTGCGTGAGGGATAGTAAGGGCGGCGAGGAACGAGCCGGTGCGAAATGCAATGAAGTACCGAAACGAAGTGCAGCCCTGGATAGCCCGACCGTTTTGCCCTGGAAAAAGCCAAGGCAATCGGGCACGTCCTAAATAATATTAAAAGAAACCTAGCTTATTCTTGTTGTAAGAAATCAGCATGTTTTTGGTTTGACGGTAATGGTCGAGCATCATTTTATGGTTTTCTCTTCCGATTCCAGATTGTTTGTAACCTCCGAAAGGCGCTCCGGCAGGATATGAATGATATTGGTTTACCCAAACTCTTCCTGCTTCAATCTGACGCGGAATATTGTACAGCTGATGGGCATCTCTGGTCCAAACTCCTGCTCCAAGTCCGTAGATGGTATCATTGGCAATTTTTATTGCTTCTTCTTCGTCTTTGAAAGTGGTAAACGCCAGCACCGGACCGAAAATCTCTTCCTGGAAGATTCTCATTCTGTTATTTCCTTTGAAAATTGTAGGCTGAATGTAGTATCCGTCTTCCAAATCTTCTCCAAGGTTATTGACATCTCCTCCTACCAGAACTTCTGCTCCTTCTTCTTTTCCAAGCTGAATGTAAGAAAGGATTTTATCTTTCTGAATCTGTGAAGCCTGTGCTCCCATCATCACGGTTTTATCCAAAGGATTTCCCACTTTGATGGCTTTTACTCTTTCAATCACTCTTTCAATAAAGGCATCTGCAATACCTTCCTGAACCAGCAGTCTTGAAGGACATGTACAGATCTCACCCTGATTAAGAGCAAAAAGTACGGCTCCTTCTATCGCTTTATCTAAAAATTCATCGTCGGCATCCATTACTGAATTGAAGAATACATTGGGTGATTTCCCTCCTAATTCCAGGGTTACAGGAATGATATTTTCTGTGGCATACTGCATTACCATACGTCCTGTAGCAGTAGATCCGGTAAATGCTGCTTTGGCAACTTTCGGATTGGTCACTAAAGCTCTTCCAAGTTCCGCTCCAAATCCGTTAACAATATTGATCACACCAGCTGGTAAAAGGTCTCCGATCAATTCCATTAAAACCATGATTGAAACGGGGGTACTTTCTGCGGGTTTCAAAACCACACAGTTTCCAGCTGCCAATGCCGGAGCCAGTTTCCAGACAGCCATAAGTATCGGGAAATTCCATGGGATGATCTGTGCGATGACTCCAAGAGGTTCGTGAACAATCAGAGATACAGTGTCTTTATCCAGTTCATTATGAGATCCTTCATCTGCACGAATTACAGACGCGAAATATCTGAAATGGTCAATGGCTAAAGGTAAATCTGCGGCCAGTGTTTCTCTTACAGCCTTCCCGTTGTCTATTGTTTCTACTGTAGCAAGATATTCTAAATTCTGTTCTATCCTGTCGGCAATCTTATTCAGAATAATGCTTCTTTCTGTAGAGGAAGTGTTTTTCCAGGTACGGAAAGCTTTATCCGCAGCATCTACAGCCAATTCCAAATCTTCTTTAGAGGAATGGGCTACCTGGGTAAATTTTTTCCCGTCTACCGGAGAAACTACGTCAAAATACTGTCCTTTAACAGGCGGTGTGAACTTACCATCAATATAGTTATCATATCTGTTTTTGAACTCCGGACGCTGTAAAAGGGTCGTTGATCTTGGTTCTGTAATAGTACTCATATTAGTTTGTTTTTATTTTTTCGATACTACCAAATTACACTGAGAAGCCAAAAAGAGTATAGCACAATCGTATAAAAAAAGTGTAAAATAGTGCAAGGGCTTCAATTTTAGTATTTTATTAACAGCAACGTACGGTCAAATTTTCTATATTTGAGTTACCTCCGCTTCAAAAAATTTTAGAAATGAATAACAATACTAAGATTTTATTAAATACTCCTGAATTACGTAAGGAGAACCAGCTATTGAGTCTTGTTGAAAACCAGACGAAATTTAATTTAAACAATTGTGAGTTCAGTATTTATGAAACTCATAAGGCTGCTTTTGATGTAAAACTTCATTTTGAAAACATTGCTTTTACAGCAATGCTGAGAGGTAAAAAGCATATGAAACTGGATAATAAAACCAGTTATTTTGATTATTACCCCGGTGAAAGTATTCTGGTAGCACCGGGTGAAACGATGGTGATTGATTTTCCTGAAGCGGATGAGACTCCTACGCAATGTATTTCATTAAGTCTTAATCCGGATTTTATTGAGGATTCTCTTAATTATCTCAATTACCACCTTCCCAAGGTAGATGAAACCTCACAATGGAATATTCAGCTGGATGAGTATTTTCTGTTTAATAATAAGGCCCTTGCTTCAGCTACCAACAATATTATGAGAATTGCCATGGATGATAATTCTCAAAAGGATATTATGGCTGATTTTGCTCTGAAAGAACTCCTGATCAGACTGATGCAGACCCAGGCAAGGAGTATGGTAGAGAAGAATATTGTAAAGAATAAGTCAAGAATAGGTTTTGTGGTGGATTATATTAAACGAAATCTGCACCAGAAATTATCCATTGACAGTATCGCCAAACTGGCTTATGTAAGCAAATCTAATTTCTTTAAAATGTTCAAAGATGAGTTGGGAACTTCCCCTAATGATTTTATTCTGCAGGAGAGAATTAACAGGGCAAAAGAGTTGCTAGCCAGTCAGACCAGTATCAAAGAAACTGCTTTTCAGACGGGATTTTCAGATACCAATTACTTCACCAGAGTCTTTAAGCAACTGGAAGGAGTAACTCCGAAAAGTTATCAGGATAGAATGATTATGAGATAATTCTCTATTTTCTGAAGTAATGATATAAAAAAAGAGCCCTATTGAATAGGGCTCTTCATGTATTATAAAAATTAAATATTTAATTATTAATACTGATCGTTCTGCTTAATGTTCGGGTTTGCCTGAATAGCAGTGATAGGAATTGGCCATTGCCACTTGAAGCTTCCAGCTGCAAGAGTCTGCGCAACAGCAGGTGTTCCTGTACCGTCAAAAAGATCTCCTTTACCTGATCTCTGAACAGGAAGGTTTAATCTCTTCAATGTGTACCATCTGTCATTTTCAAATGCAAGCTCCAGTCTTCTCTCTTTTAGGATAGCATCCAGAAGAGTCTGTCCTGTTTCTGTACCAGGAGTAAATGAAGAATATCTTTCTGTTCTCAATTTATTTAACAGAACTAAAGCCTGTGCTCCATTACCTGATCTTGAATATGCTTCAGCTACATTCAATAATACTTCAGCAGATCTAAGATATTTAACCGGTACAATATTAGCAGGACCACCATTACCAGCATATTTTGTAACGTGGTTATATTTTTGTCCACTATATGTACCCTCAGTGAAGTAAGCTCCTTTTCTCACATCGTTTGATGTATAAGCTGTATATAAATCGTAATCTACAACAAATTCTGATCTTAAGGCCGGAACTGACTGATTGTAAGCAACTCCTACTGTATTTTGCTCAGCTGGAGCATTTGATACCTGGAATAATACTCCGTCTGTGATTCTGGATAAACCTTCGTTTTCTTTCCAGATTCTTGTAAAGTTATCCAATGTTGTAATACTTGGAGAAAGTCCTAGTGCCAATTCACCATATTTGATGGTATTGGCATAGTCTCCTTTATAAAGATTTATTCTTGACAATAATCCGTATACCGCAGCTTTGCTTAATCTTCCTTTATCAGCATCATTCTGAGTAATATTATCAGCAGCAAATAATAAATCTGCAATAATTTTATCATAAACCTGATCAACTGTCAGATTTCGGGATGATGTATTATTTAAAGGAGCATATGTTTCTGAATAATAAATTCCGATTGAGTTTTTAGCTCCTGCAGCTTGAGTTGGGATTTGAGAATATGCTCTTACAATATCAAAATGAGCGATTGCTCTTAATGCTCTTGCCTCAGCTTCTAAATTGGTTTTCTGTGCTCCAGATAATACACCGTTATTGATGTATTTCAAAACAAAGTTAGCTCTGCTGATTACAAGATAAGCAGCACTGAACAAACCTGTTGTTTGTGAATTATCTGATGAAAATTCGAAGTTTGATGCAGCAAAATTGGTATTTCTACCTGTTGTTGTACGAACCAGGTTATCAGTAGTAAGATCACCCATGATCAATTGGTTTCCTGTATCACTCGTATAATACCCACCTCCTTTAAGGGCACTATAAGCACCATCCATAGCCTGTCTGAAGGTCTCAGGTCTTGTCATTGCCTGCTCCTGATCTTCATTGATTGATGAGATTTGATCTAAATTTCTGTCGCAAGACGTCAACGAAACAAAAATGGTTAACGCAGCTAAACTTATTTTTATTATATTCTTTTTCATAAAGCTATTCGATATTAAAATTCTAATTGCAATCCTACCAAGATTGTTTTTACAGCTGGGTAAGTATAAAGGTTATATGCTCCAGGAACGAACAATGCTGTAGATTCACCAGATCCAACTGAAACCTCAGGTTCTCCGTGGAAATTGGTTACTGTAAATAAGTTTTGTCCTTGTACATATGCTCTAAGCTTATTGATAGGAGATCCTTCTCCAAGGAACGCTTTATCAAATGTATACCCTAATGTAAGTGATCTTAATCTTAAATAATCTGATTTTTCAATCCACTGATCAGAATCACGCATACCGTTTGAGTCAACTTTTTGGAATACTCCTGTGTCTCCTGGATTTTGCCAAACCTGAGCAGCAGCCTGCGCCATGTTTCTACCTGCAACAGCCAATGTTGGGTCAACAGCAGCAGCATACATGTTGTTATACGTATATCCACCTAACTTGAATGCAAAGTCTGCACTGAAATCAAGCCCTTTGTATTGAACTGTAGTTCCGAATCCACCAAAACTTTTTGGGAATGGAGATTTATCAGTAAGAGGAACTGCATTCGATGCACTGTAAACATTAGTAATGTTTCCTGCTTTATCATAATATAATGCATTTCCATTGCTTGGATCTACTCCGGCAAATCTTACATTATAGAATACATATGGACTCTCACCTACTTTCAGATAAGTATCTCCTAAGTTTCTTTCAGTCTGTCCGTCTGCTAACTTGTCAAGAATTGATTTCTGGAAAGAGATATTAGCATGTAGATTCCATTGGAAATCTTTCTGCTTGATCACATCTACGCTAAGCTCAACTTCAAGACCTTTCTGAGACATATCTCCTGCATTGATATACTGGTAGTATCCTCCTTCCAGTTTGTCCAAAGGTACAAGCTGTACAAAGTCTTTTCTCTTATTCTTATATACCTCTACGGATCCACGAACTCTTCTGTTCCACATTGTGAAATCTACTCCTAAGTTGGTAATCGCGTTAGATTCCCATTTAAGATTACTGTTACCGATAATATAGCTTCCTTGTGACGCTGTTCCCGGATATGAAGTACCATTAGCACCATATAAACCGTAACTGATATTATTAACATTATAATAGTCTGGTAAAGTACCATCGTTACCTGTAGTACCGTAAGATCCTCTAAGCTTTAAGTCATTGATAAAACCACCTTTCATGAATTCTTCCTTCGCGATATTCCAGGCAGCACTTGCAGACCAGAAAATACCACTTTGGTTATTGGCACCAAACCTTGATGAAGCATCTCTTCTCAATGATCCTGTTACCAAATATCTACCTTCATAGTCATAGTTTAACATACCTGCTAAACTGAACAGGGTATTTCTTACCTTAACTCCGGTAAATGTATTTCTGTCAGAAGGAGTCGTAATAGATGGAACATTTAATGCCGGAGACTTCAATCCGTAAGCCCCACCGTTCATTGTTTCGTTGTAGTTATCGTTATATTCGATAAATCCTAAGAAATCGAAGTTGTGGCTTCCGTATGATTTTTTATAGTTAATGGAGTTATTCCAAGTATAGTTAAATGTATAGAATGAATTTTTGTTCAATGAACCTGTAGGAACTTTGTTTACTGTGATATCCAGGTTTGAACCTTTCTTCAACCACTGAGTTCCCATGTACCAATCGAAAAGTCCGTTAAAGTTTGTTTTAAACTTCAGACCATCGATAATTTTATATTCAGCGAATAAAGTTACCGGAATTCTCAGTCTCTGATCATCTAATCTGTAATTACGGATCTGCTCAACAACGTTAGAACCCGCTCTCATTGTCTGATTATAGCTTCCGTCCGGATTGTAAACAGGCTCGTAAGGAGCATATTTATACATTGCCCCAAATGGGTTCTGTGTATTGTTTCTGTCTCTGAAATTCTGTGTTTCCTGATACTGAACACCAAGGTTGATTCCTACGTTCAGTTTTTCACTTAGCTTATTCGTAAATCCGAAGTTACCTGTGTATCTCTTAAGACCGTCAATGTCTCTGATGATCCCGTTGTCAGAATCATACCCTAAAGAGTAATAGAAAGTACTTTCTCTGGATCCACCCTGAGCACTGAATAAGTAAGACTGGATGCTTGAAGGTTTCAACAGATCTTTTTGCCAGTTGTGATCAAAAGCTGCAAGTCTGTCCATTTCCTGCTGAGATCTCGGCTTAAATCCAAGGTATCCCAATTGATTCTGGAAATCCATCAATTCCCTAGAATTCATCATGGTGTAATTATTGTCCTTCAATCTCTCACTGAAACCAAATTTAGTTTCAAATGAGTAATGAGTTTTCCCGGCTTTTCCGGCTTTAGTAGTTACTACCACTACTCCATTTGCTCCTCTCGCACCATACTGTGCTGTAGCAGCAGCATCTTTAAGAATTGAAATAGACTCTACATCTGCAGGGTTGATTGCACTGAACTGTCTTGCAGTCATGTACATCCCGTTTACTACATAAGTAGGCTCTGAAGAACCTCCAACACCGGCAATCCCTCTCACCTGGATGGTAGCAGCAGCACCTGGCTGCCCAGTAGTACTTTGTACAAATACCCCTGAAGCTCTACCCTGTAAAGAGTTACCGATAGATGTTGTAGGAGAGTTTCTTCTGATTTCGTCTCCACCCACAACAGCCTGAGCCTGGGTAATTTCATCTGCTTTTTTCTTCTGGTATCCAGTAACGATTACCTCATCGATCTTATTCTCCTTCAGAACAGAATCATTCTTAGATTTTTGCGCAAAAGCAGCTTGTCCTAAAAAAAACAAAGCTCCTGCACTTAATACATGTAACTTCACATTCATATTAACAGATTTTAATATATTCAAGGGACAAATATGTTAATAAATATCTGTAACATCAATTCATTAAATGCTGAAAACAGGCTTCCAGAACGGAGAGATTCACATTCATACTTGAAAAATGATGGGGAATCATTTTAATTGTATTTAAAAAATTAACAAAAAATAAGTCATTTTAAACATTAACGGAATTTTAATAAATTTCAAAATTAAAATCAATTTAAATCAATTTTAAACAATAGGTTAAAAAAATAAACTTCAATAAACAAAACTTACGAAAAATATAAAATAGAACCCTGCCTGATTTTAAGAGAAAATGTAAAAAAATATATTCAATTTCTTAAAATTTACATAACAAACGACGAGTTTACCCCTCAAAAGACTGTCTTAGAGACAGCCTTTTGAGGGGTAAAGAGAAAAAATTGTTAATTGCTAATATCCAGGATTTTGGATTATACCAGGATTTGCATTTAGTTCATCCTGGGGAATTGGTAAAGCAAACTTATAACTATTGTTAGGCAAATTAACGGGGTTTGCCGCAGGGTAATCGGAAGAACTGGAAGAATAATCTGCCGGATTTCTATCAATGGTAACATTTGCCTTTGTTGCCAATCTTTTTATATCTATAAAGCGATGTCCTTCATAAGCCAGCTCTAACCTTCTTTCTTTCAAAATATCTGCCCATGCAGCTGTTATATTCGAATATAAAGGTGTAATTTGTACAACACCAAATCTTGCATCCAGAATAGGCTTTAATGCTAATCCTACACCAGCTAAGTCCCCTGCATTGGCTCTTGCCTCAGCCTTAATCAAATACATTTCAGAAATTCGCATGATTTTAAAATCATTATTAAACCCGTTGGTTGAAGTTGTTGCCGCAGTGACGCTACCCGATTCAGTTCCTCCATGTTTCTGGATAATCAATTTATCAGAATTTCTGTAATCTGCAGAAGTGGCATAATTAGGATCAATAATTGAAGATGGTGCTACAATTACATTTCGTCTCACATCGGTTGGTCTTTGATCCAATAGATTAAATAAAGACCTGCTTACTTCATAGAAAGGAGAGCCATCTATATTAGGAGCAATAGAACACCAACCATTGTGTAAATTTGTTAACTGAGTGTTTTGCTGAGGCGTTCTTTTTAATCTAAAAATAACTTCTTTATTGGCAGGTTCATTATCGGTAAAAAATATTTTGCGGTAATCTACAGGATTAGCCAATGTAATTTGCGAAGTATTTATTACCTCATCTGCCCATTTCTCAGCATTTATATAATCTCCTTTATAAGCATAAGCTCTTGCTTTCAATCCTTTTGCAAAATTTTTATTAGCCATCTTATTATCAGCAGTATAATTGCTAATTCCATTATAGATTAAAAGAGCATCATCTAAATCCTTATGAATCTGTGCATAAAACACTCCGTTTGTTACTCTTGGATTTTCTTTTTCATCGAAAGTAAATACTTTATTGGCCAGTATTCCGGCCAACGCATTATCATCTTTTGGATTAGGTGAATAATAAGATAATATTTTCAAATGCCCATACGCTCTTATTGTCAAAGCCTCAGCTTTTAATTTGGAAATAAGCGCTGCATCAGTTGTATTTGCTGGTATTATTTGATCTGCATATTGAATAACTCTATTTGCTCTTGCTAAAGCTGAATAAGTATTTACCCAAATATTAGCAGGAGTTTTTGAAGAAGGAATCAATAAGAAAATATATTCTGAAGTAAGCCCTTGTCCACCATTAGCATATCCTATTCCCACTTCGTCGGTAAACACGGATGAAAATACAACTTCAGATCTATCCGAAAGAATATTATAGGTAGAATTCATTAATTTCTGCAAATCAGAAGATTGAGTAATTGCAGTTTCTTCAGTTAAAGAACCTGGGGTAAAAGGTGTCAACAGATCACTATCACAAGAAGTTAGCAACAATCCAGACACAAATGTTATATATATAAATATTTTTTTCATTGTAATTAATTTAATATTTACCAATTAGAATTTAATATCAAAACCTAAAGTCACAATTCTAGGTGTTGGATATTTTTGCTGATCATAAGTTCTAGGACTTTCCGGATCAAAACCTTTCCACTTTGAAATGGTAAATAAGTTTTCCGCCTGCAAAGTAACAGACAGACTATTGATAAAGATGTCTTTTAAAAATCTTTGAGGCAGCCTATATCCAATCTGAACATTTCTCATTCTAAGATAGGAGGCATCTTTCAAAAACCGATCAGAGTGTCCCTGAAGTCCTAAGTTTGCAGCTTTTAAAGAAGGTACATCTGTATTGACATTAGATATCGTCCATGCATTCTGAAGATCTTTGTCTACTGTAAAACTAGCTAAGTTATCAGAACTATATAAGCTTTCCAGGTCATAATCATAACGAACAACTTCAGCAACAAAAGTGAATGTAGTTGAAGCAAAGAAGTTTCTATAATTAAAATCTACTCCAAAACCTCCCTGATATTTTGGTAAATTATTTTTTCCATACAATCTTCTGTCTGCTGCAGTAGGATTTTCAGTAGGATTACCATTAATATCTTCAAACAATAAATTCCCGTTAGCTGGATTTACCCCTAAATATTTATAAACAAAAGGTTCTCTTAGTAGCCCTCCATTTGCGGTGATGTACTGAGGTTCTGTTCCTTCAGAAATTCTACCTCCACCACTTTTAATACCATCTATTTTTTGTGTATTTATTGATCCGTTAATTCTAAAAGTTAATGAAAGATCTTTTTCTTTATTCTTTACTATATCATAAGCCAAGCTCACTTCAATACCTTTATTAACTATTGAAGCATCTGTATTTCTTACCACACTTAAAGTTCCCAATACAGGAGCCGCAGGATCAGGCATATACAATTCGGTAGTCTTTTTATTATAGTAATCAAAAGAACCTCTCAATCTTCTTTTGAAAAGTTCAAAATCCACTCCTGCATTATATTGTTTAGTTGTTTCCCATCTGAGGTTACCATCACCAAAAGTAATTGCATATCCTTGGCTTCCATTATAAGTATTATTGGTCACAGAATAAATATTGGTAAATCGTGGCGGATTTAATCCGGCATACACACTTGGAATATTTGTATTTACATCTGTATCAACAATCCTTTGATTTCCCTGAGTACCATAAGATGCTCTTAATTTGAAAACATCTACAAACTTTACATTCTGCATAAAAGCTTCCTGATCTATATTCCATCGACCTCCAACTGACCAAAAAGTTCCCCATTGTCTGTCACTGGCGAATCTGCTTGTCCCGTCCCTTCTCACAAAACCTTCTACTCCATATTTTTTATTGAAATCATAAGTAAATGACCCAAAGTACGAGATCATATTTAATTTCAATTTAAATACGGCCGTCTGAGGGACATAAAAATCATTATTAGGAGTATCAGTAATATATCCGGATCCTGTACCGGGAACAAATGTTTTTGGATCTAAACCTCTCTGTCTAAAATTAGTAGCATCCCATTGTGAATAATTATATTCTGCATATCCACTTAAAGAAAAACTATGTTTCCCTATGGTTTTAGAATAGTCTAATTGCCATAAATTATTGAATAAAAATTCTCTTCTTTGATTAACATCTTCAAATCCTGAAAACTCCTGAGCACCTTTAAATAAAAATGCATTAAAAGAAAGCGGATATTCTGACTGAGTAAATCTGGTATTCAGAAATTGGCCTGAGGTTCTCATTTTTGCTGTCAGATCATTTGTTATTTTATATGATAAATTAGAAGCCATATCCAACCTTATTTCTTCTGTCAGATTATCATAATTTACCAGTTTATCCATCAACATTAATGGTGTATATAGCAAAGTGCCATCACTTTTGTATAAGTCATATAGCTGTTTTCCACTTTGATATAGGCTTGGTGATACATATGGTGCAGATTGATAAGCCCCTAAGACATAATTTCTATTAATAGCCCCACCATCTAAAATGGCCTCATTATTCTTGGAAAATCCCAATCCTGTTACCAGAGAGTATCTGAAACGGTCATCGGAACTTTTTCCATTAATATTATTTCTTACTGTAAACCTCTTCAATCCTGTAGTTTTCAGAATACCATCTTGATTCAAATACCCTACAGAAGTATATGAACTTATATTTTTCCCTCCTGATTCTATTGACAAATCATGACTTTGGGTAACCGCTGGTCTAAAAAAAACTTTCCTCCAATTGGTATCTATATTATAATTGGCAATTTGTTCATCAGTCATTTCAGCACCTAGACCTACTCCAAAACCCTTCTGCATGGTCAACAATTCTTTGGAACTGGCATAATTATATTTAGGATCCTGCAACATAGAAACTCCAAACTGCGTACTATATCTAATGCGCATATTTTCATTATAGCCTCCTTTCTTTGTGGTGATCATAATGACACCATTAGATCCTCTGGAACCATACTGAGCAATTGCTGAAGCATCTTTTAATACAGAAAATGTTTCTATATCATTGGGGTTGATTGATCTAAAATTATCACTGTTTGACGGAAAACCATCGATAACGTATAGCGGGTCAGTATTACCATTAAATGTTCCTACTCCTCTGATAACGACCGTCGGTTTTGCTCCTGGCTGACCAGTACTTGCCGTAATATTTACTCCGGCAAGTTGCCCTTGAACAATATTTAAAACATTGGAATTAGGTCTGTTTTCAATTGTCTTGCTGTCTACCGTAGCAACTGAAGTAACGGCTGTCTTTTTCGTAGTATTTCGATAACCTACTACCACAACTTCATCAATCTCCTTTGACCTAGCTGTATCCTTTTTTACTTTCTGTGCAAAAGCAGTCTGCCCAAGAAAGAACATAGCTCCTGCACTCAATACGTATAATTTCACATTCATATTAACATATTTTAATATATCTAAGCAACAAATATGTTAACAATCCTTAACAACATCAAATCACAAATAACTGTAATACAACATATTAAAACGTATTTAATTCATTGTGAATACTAAAAAACACCACCTCCAGCAGAGAAATCATTTCTATTGATTTATAAAATAAACAATAATAGAAATTTGACAGAATTTCAACAAATTGAAAAAAAATTATAAGGTTTCACTTTATTGAAAAAAGCGATAAAAAAAATCAACAAAACAAAAATTTCCAATTAATAATATCCAAAACAAAATAGTTAATATCCCCATAAAAAGTATCAAAATGACCCACAATGAATGATAATACTTCACAAAAAACAGTAAAAAAATAAAGCATCCCAAAATATGAGATGCTTTATGTGTTAATTTTCTAAAAACTTATGGTTGATAATGATAATATCTGGCGCCAATTAAAACAGGATTTTCCACTTCAATCGAAACAAGCCCGAAACCTTTATAATTTTTGTTTACAGATTCTCTCAATTGTTTTCTATGAAGTTTTTCATAGGTTTCAAAATCAACAGCTGATCTCTGATTTAAGTTTTCGAATAAATGCCATTTTCCAACTACTTTTCTCCAGTTCTCAGAAACCTTACCGGCAAACACTTTTGATTTCGAACCGCTTCCATAGCCTACAAAACCAATTTCTTTTCCTGAAAGTTCTTCATTTTCATTAAAAGATGTTTGTAGTGCAGAAAGAAACGCCATAAATATAGATGCCGTATACATATTTCCTATTTCTGAAGAGGCTCTCTGGCTCTTTTCTATCTTATCATTAATTAATTTCAGATAGTTTTCCGATTTGGCAACCGCCTTCTGTTCTTCCGCAGTTTCATAGGAAAGGTCATTTTCAAGGCTATATATTTCAGTAAAAACCCTTTTCCCATGGAAAGCATAGGGAAGATGGAAAATAATATGTTCCCAGTTTTCATAAGGTTTATTCTGCCCTGTGATCTCTTTATAATGATAATAAGCTTCTTTTATTCTATCCTGATAGCATTGATTAGAATATTGTCCGTCAAAAACAGGCTCATCTGTAAAAACTTCAACCTTGTCAGGATATGTTTCCGGAGCTCCATTCAAATCTTCTTTCTTATATAATCTTCTCGGCTTGAAAAAATCAAAGACACTTTCTGAAGCAACGCCCCAATTATTTTCAATTTCAAGAAGATCCGGTTTTGATGAAACCAAAAGAGCGACAGCTCCACCTCCTTGGGTATATTCTCCTGAAGAAGCCAATTCATATTTTGCATAATCACTGGCAATCACGACTGCTTTTTTATCAGGATTTACTCTTACAAAATCCAGAGCATTATGGAGTGCATCCACTCCTCCTACACAGGCAAAAGTCATATCCAGTACATCACAGTTTCTGAAACATCTTGTTCCAAATTCTTCTTCCAATACTTTTTCTACCATTTGCACAGCATAAGAAGCTGTAGGTTTTGCTGCATCCACCGCACTTTCTGTTCCCAAATATACTCTTGCTATTTCTTCAGGATTGATTTGATAATCTTTTATAAGCTTCAGTAGTGCTTCTGCTGCAAAAGTAGCGGCGTCTTCGTGAACATCAGAAAGTCCCATTTTATGAAGACCTAAGCCTTTTTCCAGTTTCGCCGGTTCTATTCCTCTTTTTTCTGCTAAATCCTTAATCTCCAAATATAAACCAGGCACATAATAGCCCGCTGCTTCAATTCCAAAACTCATAATTGTCTAAATTTTAAACGAATTTATGAAAGATAATGCAAAAAACAGTGGTTAAAAATGCTGATTTTTGTAATATCATTAAAAACCAATGGGTTTTACCATATAATCTGAGCATTTAATTTCACTTAAAGACAAAAAGAAAGCCGACACATCTGCCGGCTTCCTCTATTTATTTATAGTTTTCAATTGCTTTATTGATCACATCAATCTGTTTATTAATACTTGTTGCATTTTGTGGATTCTGTTTCAGCAATTCCATTTTTTTGCTCAGCCCATCTTTCAGCATCTGAACCATCATCATTTTAGCCTGTGGATTATCTGCCATCTGGTTTTTGGCATATCCTGCTATTTTGGTAATGCTTTCCGTTGCCTTCAGATTATCGGAAGTCATAATCCAGTTGAAACCATCTTCTGCCGCTTTTCCTAATTCCGGATTCTGGAATTTAATGAATGGATAAAAAGTGGCAAGAGGGGCAATGTTTTCAATCTGAGAGGTAATTTTGTTCTTCACAATAATCGGAAGTAACTGAGCCTGTAGGGTATCTGAAGCTCCTTTCATATCAATTTTGTCAGCCAGAGCATTTGCTCTTGAAGGATCAATGGAAAGAACCGCACTCATTGAACTTCCTTTCACAGCATTGGAAACAGCGTTTACTCCTTTTTCAAATAACGGAAGGTATTTCTTGTCTTTTGTTTTTCCTAAAGCCGCAATAGCTGCAGCCTGAGTTAATGTCTTCGGATCATTGGAAGCCAGTTTTTCAACTTCAGCACCCAGCGCTTTCATTTGTTCAGGATTCGTAAGGTCTATTAAATTCAAAGCTTTTATTCTTACTCTGAAGAAAGGATCTTTCAATGCGGCAGCCAACAATTTTACAGCAGCAGGATTTTTTTCCACCTGCTCTTTAATTCCGGTTAAAGCCAGATATCTGCTTTTGAACTCTTTAGAATTTATAAACTGCATCAGATTCTGTTCCGGAGTTTTGGTATCTGTAATCTCTGCCAGTAGAACTCCGTCTGCATTGATATTTACAAGATCAGGAGTTTTAGAAACATCAAAGCTGAAAGTATTTTTAGCTTCTGCATTTACCCAGACATTATATCTTTTAGGCTTTCCGTTGTCATATACATCTATAGCCAGAGGAAATTCAAATGGTTTTTCCTGAGTTTGATTAATCGTTACGGCAACCTGTTTTTTTACAGGCTCAAATGTAGAAGAATAATTGATCTTCGGATTTCCGTTTCCAAAATACCATTGATTGAAGAACCAGTTCAAGTCTTTACCGGACACTTTTTCAAAAGACAGGCGCAGCTGATGGGCTTCTGCATTCTGATATTCGTTGGTTTTCAGATAATCATTCATTCCTGCGAAGAAGGCATCATCACCAAGATAGTTTCTCAGCATATTTAAAATTCCGCCACCCTTCTGATACGTTACCAGATCAAAAACATCTTCCCTGGATTCATAATTGAACCTTACCAGGTTTTTGTTAAAATCTGTTGGGTTGTGAATATACTGATTCACATCTGTCATCAGGTGGTAATCTGCCTGATCTTTTCCATATTTATATTCATTCCAAAGGTATTCGGAATAGTTGGCAAAAGATTCATTGACGGTAAGATTGCTCCAGCTTTCTGCGGTCACCAAATCTCCAAACCAATGGTGGAACAATTCGTGAGCAATGGTATCTTCCCACGTATTTTCATCGATAAGCTGTCCCGGTTTCTGTAAGATATCACTTCCATGAAGGGTGGCCGTAGTATTTTCCATTGCGCCACTTACATAATTTCGTCCTGAAATCTGAGCATATTTTGCCCATGGATAATCATAGTTCAGCTTTTTGGAGAAAAAGTCAATCATTTCCGGAGTATTTCCGTAGATCTGCTTGGCATAAGGCTCATATTCTTTTTCAATATAATAATCAACCGGAATATTTTTCCATTTGTCTTTTACTACTGCATATTCACCTACTCCCATAAAGAAAAGGTAAGTAGAATGTCTCTTATCCATCACCCAATGATCTGTTCTAAGTCCGTTGGATTCTTTTTTAGAATCTTTCATCAGACCATTGGAAAGGGTAACATATTTATCAGGAACCGTCATATAGATTTCCTGTGTTGTCTTTTGATTGGGTTTATCAATCGTTGGAAACCATGCGGAAGAGGATTCTGTTTCTCCCTGTGTCCAGATCTGTGTAGGCATATCCGGTTCTGTTCCCTGAGCGTTGATGAAGTATAGCCCTTTTGCATCATTGATTGCCATACTTCCCTCCTGTTTCACTTCATTCGGGCGGGAGGTATATTTGATATATACCGTATAATCCTGATTTCTCTGATAGGTCTTATCCAGAGTAATTTTTAGAACATCATCTTTATATTCATATTTTAAAGGAGACTTTTTGCCGTTATTATCAAGAGCTACTTCATGAATCAGCATTCCTTTTGCATCAAGAGTAAGCTCGTTTGCAGCATAGAAGTAAGGTGAAGCAGTAAGCCATTCTTCCCCATTCATCTGTTCTTTCTGATAGTCAAAATTTACTTTCAGCTTCGTGTGTTTAAGTTCCGTTACTTTGGTATGGGTAGCTCTGTATACTTTTTCTCTGCCTGAAGTTTCGGTTTGTGCTGATACATTTGCGGAAAATAAAATTCCAAGTATAGCAATTGATAAAATGGCCTTTCTCATCGGTCTACTTTATTTTTTAGAATTATTTTTTAATGATTATATCGAAAATATCATTGACTAAGGTTTCATAGTCGCCTTTTTTAAGCTGTTCCTTCGTTTTTGCAAAGGCTTTTTTGAGTTCGCTTTCCGGATTTTCGTCATCAACTATTTCAGCTGATGCTACTCCTTTCAACTGAAGTACAGCATTTTTCAGGGCTTCAATGTCTGCATTTTCTTCTATATTAATTTTTAAATACTTCATGATGTATTTTTAAGCATTTGAAATGTGTGATCCGTTACCCGCCCATTGATCTCTTTTTCAAAAGAATTCAATGAGCCTGAGTTGTTCTTTCAAATGTAAGAAACAATTGTCAAAAGAAAGCGTACTGAAGTATTTATATTCTGATTACATAACTTATAGGCACAGATAAAAACATCTATTAGTATTAAAATAATAGAAGTGAATAAAGAATTAAAGTGATAAAAGAATATTAAATCGCTACAGGAGCTTTGATCCCAGGATGCGGATCATAGTTTTCCAGGGTAAAATCTTCGAAATCGAAATCAAAGATATTTTTCACGTTAGGATTCAGTTTCATCGTGGGAAGAGATTTCGGTTCTCTGGCAAGCTGTCTGTTTACCTGTTCAAAGTGATTATTGTAGATATGAACATCTCCAAAACTATGAACATAATCTCCTACTTCCAGCTCACAAACCTGTGCTACCATCATCAAAAGCAATGCATAACTTGCAATATTGAACGGCACTCCAAGGAAAACATCAGCACTTCTCTGATACAGCTGTAAGGATAATTTGCCATCAGCTACGTAAAACTGGAATAAGGCGTGACAAGGAGCCAAAGCCATATTGGGAATTTCAGCAACATTCCATGCTGATACAATTAATCTTCTTGAATCCGGGTTCTTTTTGATCTGGTCAATGACTTCTGTAATCTGATCTACCACTTTTCCGTCTGCACCCCTCCAGCTTCTCCATTGTGCCCCGTAAACAGGTCCAAGATCTCCATTTTCATTGGCCCATTCATCCCAGATGCTTACTCCGTTATCTTTAAGGTATTTGATATTGGTATCTCCTTTCAGAAACCAAAGCAATTCATAGATAATGGATTTCAAATGCACTTTTTTTGTGGTTACCAAAGGAAATCCTTTAGACAGATCATATCTCAGCTGATATCCGAAAACACTTCTTGTTCCAGTGCCTGTTCTGTCGGTTTTATCAGTTCCGTTGTCTAAAATATGTTGTAAAAGATCCAGGTAGTTTTGCATTTTGAATGAGATTTTAAGTTTCAAATTTAGTGAAAACCATTAAAAAAAGCACTCACTTTTATGAATGCTTTTTATAGGGATGATGTTTATTTTCTATTAAACAACTGTATATCTGCAATCTAACAGATATTAATTTTACCATATATTTTCAATGGTCTGATGAATGGTATTGACAGTGAATGATTCTCCGGTTTTTTTGCCATACATCACTTTTACCAAAGGAGATTCTGCGGAAACGGTCATAATCTTGTGCTTCTCAAAAACAATTTCTCCCATTGAAGCAGCAACGTAAAACAATCCTTTATTGGTTTTTACCAATGCTCCGTTCTGAACTTTTTCCGAAGGATCGGATGTTATTTTCTGTAAAATATTCTGCTGGTTCAATACTTCGTTAAGCTGTCTCTGAAGATTATTGATTTCCTGCTGAAGCATTTCTCTTCCCGTTTCATATTTGTCCCCCATTGAGCTTTTTGTATCATTGTTGGAAGCCCGTGTTTCTGCAATAAGGTTTTCAAAATACTGGATTTTGTCGGCAACTTTTGCTTTAATGATATTGATTATTTCCTGTTTGTTCATTTGATGATTATTTTTTATTGCAGGCAGATAAACCACCCCGTCAAAATCATAGATTTTGACACCCCTCCACCGGAGGGGAATTGAGAACCTTTAAAAACCAGTCGTTAAGATGTACTACTATTTACTTTTCAAATACGGCATAATCAGAAACTTTGAAACTAAAGTCTTTTCCATTGCTGAAATCTCTTTTCGTTTTATCAAAAATATTTCTGAATGTTCCTGATAGGTGTTCGTCTTCAATAGAAAAGTTAACAGGTTCTTTTGACATATTCAGGACTACCAATATTTCATCTTTTCCATTTTTTCTTACGTAGGCCAGAATTTTATCATTGGCTGTCGTATTAAGAAGATAAGTAGTAACATGAGAATCTCCTCCTCTTAAGGCAGGATTGGAAGCTTTTATATCCAATAATGTTTTATAGAAATCGGCAACCTGGTAGGTATGAGTCCATTTGATGACATCTTTTTCGAAAAACTCAAGTCTTTTCATATTGGGAAGTTCCTGACCTGAGTATAATAATGGAACCCCATTCCATGTTGCGGAGAATACCGCCATAGGTTTTGTGATCACTCCATATTTTTCATATTCGGTTCCGTTCCATGAGTTTTCATCGTGATTGGTGGTAAACCATGCTCTCATTGAGGTATCCCCAATATTGGAATATTGTCTCAGCAGATCTTTTAATTCCTGAAGAGGTTCATCTTTTTTGTAATAGTCGGCAGACTTGTGCATCCATTTCCAGGAATAGCTGGCATCAAAAACTTTTCCGTATTCCGGGCTTTCCAGCTCATCAAATTCTCCCAGCCAGAAAAGAGGTTTTACTTTTTCCACTTCGGGGCGTGCCTGTTCCCAGAAATCTACTTCTACCCATGAAGCAAGATCACATCGAAAACCATCGATATCGGTTTCCTGTACCCAGAATTTCATGGCATTGATCATAGCCTGACGCATTTCCTGGTTCTTATAATCAAGTTCAATAATATCATCCATTCCGGAGGCGATATGAAATTTTCCGTCGGGATCTTTCAGATAAAATTCCGGATGTGTTTTTGTCCAGACATGATCCCAGCCTGTATGATTCGCCACCCAGTCGATGATTACTTTGAATCCTAATCTGTGTGCTTCATTCACCATATCTTTAAAATCCTGTAATGTTCCGAATTCAGGATTGACAGAGGTATAATCTGCAGCGGCATAAGGGCTGCCCATACTTCCTTTTTTATTCTGCTGGGCAATGGGAGTAATAGGCATAAACCAAAGTGTTTTTATTCCCATCGATTTCAGGCGGGGCATTTCTTTTGCAAATGCTTTGAAAGTTCCTTCCTGAGTATATTGTCTTATGTTTACTTCGTAGATATTTGTGTTATGTTTCCAATCTTTTGGCAGTTCTGTCATCTTCCGGATTTTTTTTTGAGTGGTACAGGAAACAATTCCCAGACCAATTACAGCTAACAAAATTAATTTTTTCATTAAACTATTTTTAACAAAAGTAAGGATTGTTTTTGGGCTGAAAAGGAGAAAAAAGGCAAAAAGGAAAAATTTACTTTCTTTATTTTCTTACTATTTTGTCATAAAAAAGCCCCGGATCAAAATCCGGGGCCAGTATATTGTATTGACTATCTTTCGTCATCATTGTCATCTTCCTCATCAAAGACATCGTCATTGTAGTCTTCTTCTTCCTCATCATCAAAGCTGTCATCATCTTCATCTGAAAAATTCCCTCCAGCTCCAAAATCGTCATCAAAACCAAACTCGTCATCTGCCAAAGGCATTGCTGATTTCTTTTTGCTTCCTCCTGCACTTCCGTTTTTGCTAGGTGCCTTCAATGGAACGTTTCCAAATCGGTATACAGTGATTGGATAGTTCACCCCTTTTGTTTCTTCAATTACTTCTACAAGCTCACAGAAGAATTCCCAAAGATCAAGGAGCCCATACTGGAACTGTGCTTTGTCGCCTACATTTTCAAAAGCCTCATCAATGTAAACGTCTGACATAATTTCACCATCACCATCATCACTCATATCTTCCAATGGGACACTTTTTACGATTGTTCCGTCATCTTCTAACAGATTAAAAGTAGAAAGCTCATCTCCCTGCAGACTGAATGCACTTTTAATTCCTAAATGTAAGTTCCATAACGTTTGTTTTCCCTTAACTTCAATATCACGGAAAATATCCTCTTTCGCATCTAATATTACGCGGATTTTGTAAACCATATCAGTTTCTTAAATTACTTTTTTGCCTTTATAATTATGATAAATCTCTGTTGCAAATATATAATAAATGACATGTGACAAAAAAATATTTCAGGATTTTTTAAAATATTTTTTTTTCTTACATTTTGCCGGAATTATTTACTTTTTTCGAGCATAAAACTGAACTTCGTCCCTTCAAGGTAAACGCTTTCTACGGTAATATTTTCGTTATGTGCTTCAAGGATGTGTTTTACAATGGCCAAACCAAGTCCGGAACCGCCTTCTCTCCTGCTTCTGCTGGTTTCCACACGATAGAATCTTTCAAAAATTCTTGGAAGAATTTCAGATTTGATTCCCATTCCGTTGTCTATGACCTCTATCAGTACCTTATTTTTCAGAATACTGGTTTTTACAATCACTTTTGCTTCCTGTCTATTGGCATAATGAATAGCATTGGAAATCAGATTGATGAAAACCTGGGAAATTTTCTGTTTATCAGCCTCTACAAAAATCTGTGGATGAAGAGTCTGAATCTGTAGGGTGGTATTTCGTTTTTCAGCTTCAAGATCAAGAAGGTCGAAAATTTCTTTGATTAAAAGATTGACATCAAATTTTGAAACAGTAAGATTGATTTCGCCGGCCTCCAGTCTATTGATCATGTCAAGATCTGTTACAATAGCAATAAGTCTTTCTACCGATTTATCAATTCTTTCCAGATATTTGTCCCGAATGGTAAGGTTATCCACCCCGCCATCTCTTAAGGTTTCTACATATCCCTGGATAGAAAATAAAGGAGTTTTCAGTTCATGGGAAACATTTCCGATGTATTCTTTACGGTAGCTTTCCATCTCTTTCATCATATCAATTTCTGATACCTGCTGTTGATTGAGGTCTGAAAATCTTTCACCTAATTCTTTGATGGTAATATTTTCGTCATGATTCTGCACTATTTCCTGCGGAAGAAACCCGGAAAGGCCCTTTACCTGCTTTCTGCTATAGTAATTGAAAAGAAGTTCCAATACTACACAGTTTATCATAAAGATCAGGACAATACAGATGAAAAGACCCGTTTTGAACAAAGGGGTCTCATAATAGATATCTTTCAGCGAGTCGAATACAACGACTAAAAGGAGCATTACCAGTGTCAGCAGACAAGAGGCAACGAGGGTAAGTCTGTAAAATTTCAATTTTACAACGTTTTAATGATTGAACGTAAAGTTAAGATTTTTAAATAATTAAACGATTAGTTTATACCCAATCCCTTTTAATGTCTGAATCGTATTGATTCCGAGTTTTTCTCTTAGCCTTCTGATATGAACATCAATCGTTCTCTCTCCTACAATCACATCATTACCCCAAACTTTTTCAAGAATCTCTTCTCTTTTGAAAACCTTTTCAGTATTGGAAGCCAAAAGGTAAAGCAAATCAAACTCTTTTTTAGGAAGAAGAAATTGCTGTCCGCTTTTGGATACTCTGAAATTATCTTTGTCGATAACAAGGTCTCCGATTTCGATAAGTTTAGCATTCTCAGAAACCTGCGAGGTTAACTGTAATAATGCGTTTACTTTAGAGATAAGGATTTTCGGTTTGATCAGTTTTACGATGTAATCATTGGCACCTGCCTGAAAACCTGCTAACTGAGAAAATTCTTCGCTTCTTGCGGAAAGGAACACAATAAGTGTTTTTTGAAGTTCTTTCACTTTACGAAGTTCCTGACAGGTTTCTATACCATCTTTTTCAGGCATCATCACATCTAATAAGATAAGATCCGGAACAATTTCCTTTGCTTTTTCTATACCTTCGTTACCATTAGTAGCTGTATAGATATCATACCCTTCCTTTTCCAAATTGTAAGACAGAATCTCTAAAATGTCCAGTTCATCGTCTATTAAAAGAATTTTTTTGCTCATCTTCTAGTTTAAGAATTCCCACAAAATTAATTATTTCAATTGATTTCATCTATCTGTCAAATGTTAACTAATTATTAAAAAATAACATTTAGCAAGTAAATTATAAAATCAATAAAAAAATCAATAAATAAATATACACAAATCAAATATAAGGAATAATATCTACAATTAAAACAAAAATTATAATTATATAAATTAAACATCGATAACTATAAATCTCATTCATTCGTTAATACAAATTTCATAATTAATTAAGATTCTCCTAAAGTTTTCTTAAAAACTTAGCCTTTATTTTGCCCTTGAAAAAGAAGTAAAAGAAGTAAAATGAAAAAACAACTCCACAAGAGCATAATGCTACTTGCCTTGTTTTCTGCTGGCTATGCTTTTGCACAAAGTCAGATTTTGGAAGGTAGGGTATTGGACGAGAAAGATAATACTCCTATAGAAGGGGTAAAAGTAAAGGTAAATGGTCAGGAAGTAATGACTGACATTTCCGGATACTACTCTATCAACCTTTCCCCTGGTACCAATTACATTGTAACGGTAAGCTCCAATGGATATAATAGAAAAGAGATCAGTGAAGTTATTATCAAAAATGAAGGTAATACTCATCTTGATATCGTTCTGGATAAGCCCTCTATCAAGGAAAAAGAAATTGAGGGAGTTGTCATAAAATCAAATGCAAGAAAAGAAACCATAGCCTCTACCATCGGTTTACAGAAGAACGCGGGTGTAGTTTCTCAGGTTATTGGGGTTGAAGCTATTAAAAGAAGTCCGGACAGAAACACGGGTGAAGTTCTGAAGAGAGTTTCCGGAGTGAGTTTATCTGAAGGAAAATATATTGTAGTAAGAGGTTTATCAGACCGTTACAATCAGGCGATGCTGAACGGTATTCAGCTATCCAGTACAGAACCGGACAGAAAGACTTTCTCTTTCGACCTTTTCCCTGCTAACGTTATCGAAACACTTGTCATCAATAAAACTTTCATTCCTGAATATACCGGAGAATGGGGAGGAGCTTTGATTCAGGTAAATACAAAGGATATTCCTAATAAAAATTTCTTCAACGTACAGGTAGGTGTAGGAGGAAATACGGCTACTATGGGACAGGAATTCCATATGCAGAAAGGTGGAAAATGGGATTTCTTAGGAATTGATGACGGTTACAGAAAGCTGCCCACCAATATGCCTGCAAAAAATGCGTTCAGCATTTTAAGTGAGGGTCAGAAAACCGATATCGGTAAAGGGTTTACAAAGAATTTAGGATACAACAGTATTGGTTATCCTGAAAACTTAAGTTTACAGCTTGACGGAGGTTTCAATACCAAATTATTCGGAAAAGATTTAGGGGTAATTGCTGTTTTAAACTATAGCAACAACAAAAGAAGAACTGAATCTACCAACCGTTTCTTTACCATCAACGACCAACTTGCTGATACCAACTTCGATTATTTTACAGAAAAATACAGCAATGATATTATCTTAGGAGGAATGTTGAACCTTTCTTTAAAGCTCAACAGCAACAATAAAATCTCCTTAAAGAATATCATCACCAATAATACGGTGAACCATATGTCCTTCAGAACAGGAAAGGATTTTGAATTTGATCCTATCAACGGGACAAACATCATGGCAAGGGAAATAGGTTTTAAAGAAACTACTTTTTATAATTCTACCCTTACCGGTACTCATAAAATAGATGCTCTTGGCGGGCTTACCGTAAACTGGTACGGAAGCTTCGGAATCCTTGATCAATACATCCCTTTGTTACAGCGTTTACAGTATAACCAATATACTAACATGCCGGGAAGCCCTTATTTAGCATTAATTTCTAACGGTCTTTCTCAAAAATCAGGTAGTGTATTCTACTCTACGCTAAACGATTATTTATATAACGCGGGAGGTGATATTTCCAAGACATTTACAATGTTTGGCCAAAAACAAACTATCAAAGGAGGTTATTTGTTCCAGGTAAAAGACAGAATATACAATTCAAGGCCATTCTCTGTAAGACTTGAAAACTTCAACCAGGGATTACTTTCTCAACCTTTTGAAACTATTTTCAATCCTGGTAATTTTGGAACTAACGGAGGATTTACATTTGATGAAATTGCAGGAAATCAGTACAGATATATTGCCAATACCATCCTTAACGCAGGATATTTACAGTTTGACAACAACTTCACACCGTGGTTAAGAGCCGTTTGGGGATTAAGAGTTGAGAACTTTGATCAATTGGTAGGAAGCACGAAAAAAAGTGATGACCGTTTTGTCAACACACGTGTTACAGACTTTTTACCAGCTGTTAACTTGACATTCAAGGTAAATCCTAAAATGAATATCCGTCTTGCAGGTTCACAAACTGTTGTAAGACCGGAGTTTAGAGAGGTTTCTCCGCTGGCATATTATGATTTTGATCTTGGAGCGACTGTAATTGGTAACAAATCAATTGAAAGAACTAAAATTACAAGCGCCGATGTTCGTTGGGAATATTACCCAAGAAACGGGGAGATTATCTCCGTGGCCGCTTTCTATAAAAACTTCAAAAAGCCGATCGAATTATACTTCAACCAATCAGGGGTAGGAACCAGTAACACCTTCAACTACCTTAACGTAGATAAAGCTGATGCTTATGGTATAGAAGTGGAGGCCAGAAAAAAACTGGATTTTGTAAGCGCTCTTAGAAACTTTACGCTGGGTGGAAACGTAGCTTTAATTAAAAACAAAGTAACAGACGAAGCGACTAAGATTGACAGACCAATGCAGGGACAGTCTCCTTATACTGTCAACGTAAGCCTTCAGTATGATACTGAAAAATCAGGATGGTCTTCTACGGTACTATTTAACATGATCGGAAGAAGAATCCTTTATGTAGGAAACGATCAGGTTCCACCAATCTGGGAAGCACCTAGACCTCTTTTAGACTTCCAGCTTGCTAAAAAATTATGGAATAACAAAGGAGAAATCAAGCTGAATGTTTCAGATATTCTGAACCGTCGTGCTAAATTCTACCATGACCTGAATGACAACGGTAAGTATGACAGCAAAGATGCTCTTGCTATTGAAAGACTTTCAGGAACCAATATCAGTTTAACACTGGGATACAATTTTTAATTCACTCAACAAATAATCTAATAAATAATTTAATTCTTTATAACATGAAAAAGTTCGTTTTATATTCTTTAATGCTTGGCGCTCTAGTATCAACTACCGCATGTAGAAATATAGAAGAAGATGGACCTACCATTATTCAAGATGGAGGTAACGGAAACGGAAATACTGAAAACCTTATTCTTTCAGGAAAAATCACTTCCAGCATTACGCTTAAAGCAAATAAAATCTATAAGCTAAGAGGACTAGTATATGTAACTAACGGAGCTACTTTAACTATCGAACCAGGTACAAAGATCGTAGGTGAAGCTGATAAAAACGGAGCTTTGATCATTACAAGAGGAAGTAAAATCATGGCAGAAGGAACTGCTGCCAACCCTATTATCTTCACTTCAGAAAAACCAAGTCCTAAAAGAGGAGACTGGGCAGGTGTAGTAATTTTAGGAAACGCTCCTACTAATGCATCTTTCGGAGGAGCAAACGGAGTTGGAGAAATTGAAGGAGGTATCAACAACTCTGACGGTCTTGGACTTTACGGTGGAACAAATGCTGCTGACAACAGTGGTATATTAAAATATGTAAGAATTGAATATGCAGGATATGCATTCTTACCGGACAAAGAGGTTAACGGACTTACTTTCGGAGGTGTAGGTAACGGAACTACAGTAGACTATGTAGAAGTTGCTTATGCTAATGATGACAGTTTCGAGTGGTTCGGAGGAACAGTAAACTGTTCTCACCTTATTTCTTACAAAGGTCTTGATGATGATTTCGATACAGATAACGGTTTCTCAGGAAATGTACAGTTTGGTATCGCAGTAAGAGATTCTCAGGTAGCAGACGTTTCAGGTTCTAATGCATTTGAATCTGATAATGATGCTAACGGTTCTACGTTAACGCCTCAGACATCAGCCACATTCTCTAACATGACGATTATCGGACCAATCAACTCTGCGGCTCCTGGATCTATCAACGCTTTATTCCAGAATGCATTACAGATCAGAAGAAATTCTTCAATCTCTGTATTCAACTCTGTATTCACAGGATTCCCGGTAGGTTTATTCATTGATGCTACGAAAGGTGCTCCAACGGATAACAATATTGTAGGAAATAAATTATTCTTTGAAAACAACATTTTAGCAGGAAATACTACTCCTTTAAAATTCGGACCATCTACATCAACTCCGACAACATATACATTAAACGATCTTACGACTTGGTTTAATGCTAAAGGAAATACAATCCTTGCTTCTACAGCTGATGTAAAACTTGCCGGCGCATGGGCTCCTGCAGGAACTACACCAAACTTTACTCCTACTGCAGGTTCTCCATTATTAACAGGTGGAGCATTTACAAACCCTAAATTAGCTACTTGGTTTACACAAGTAACATACAGAGGTGCTGTAAAAGATGCTACAGATACATGGTATGCAGGATGGACAAACTTTAACTTATAACATTATCATATAAGTACCTAGATTTAATTTCAAATAGAAGGCCTTCAGAAGTATTTTCTGAGGGCTTTTTTTATTGTTAATATCAGACATTATGATTATCTGCCCAAATCAATATTAAGGGGTGTTCATATTGTAAAAACAGAAAAAGGGAATATGAACAGTAATTTTTTAAATTGACCATGGCTTTCCTTGATAAGTTTTGGCTAAAGCCGATGAATTTATTCATATTTAATAACGGGCTAAAGCCCGTCTCTATTGATAAAGAAGAGACCCGAAACTCATAACTCATAACTCATAACTCATAACTCATAACTCATAACTCATAACTCATAACTCATAATTTATAATTTATAATTTATAATTCAAAAAAAGCCATCAGGAAATTCCCAATGGCATTCACAAAAAACAAGTGTATAAAAATATATATACTTCAGATTAATTTCTCCAAAACAAATTCCCATCATTCATCAGGGCTTTTATTTCAGACATTCTGGAAACGGCTTCTGCAGAACATGAAGCCTCTGTCAGAACAATTGCCGCTTCATCACCGGCTTTAGGCCACTGCTGTTGTCCTTTTTCATCCAGAGGAAGAATACTTTGAGTAGCAAACTGTAAAGCTCTTGACAGGGCAAATTCTGTGGCATAACCGTACAGCTCTGCAATAAGATTGGCTTTCTGCAGCATACTTCCGGATCCGAATGTACTCCAGTAGTCCTGTACGTTATCATTTCCGATCAATACATTGACCCCATACTTTTTCAGGGTTGGTATTGGCATTACCGTTCCTTTAAAAGGTACAGAAGATGCAATTCCTACTTTTCCGGCAGCCAGTCTTTCTGCAATCTGCTCAGTTTCTTTAGGGGAAAGATGAGCTAAAGCAAATGCATGGCTTACAAACGTTTTTCCCTGAAGCTCCGGATTTTCAATTGCTTTATCAATCAGATAATTGATGGTTTTCATTCCGGACTCTCCTGCTTCATGCAGGTGAATATCAATACCTTTATGGTTATCCAGTGCCAGCTGAACGGTAAAATCCATTACCTTTTCAATACTTCCGTCAATGCTCAACGGATCCAATCCCCCAATGAATGCCACGCTTTTCAGCTGAGCTGCCGCTTTCATCAAAGGAGCAGATTCTGTATAATAAACGCCATGCTGCGGGAAGGCAACCAATTCAGCTTTGAAAGAGTCTTTTTTATTTTCAAGAGCTTGTTCAAGATGTTCCAGAGACTTTAATCCCGATGTAGGATCAATATTAAAATGGGTTCTCGCAAAATGAGTTCCGTAATGCTGCTGCAGACTGATCAGCTGTTCTGCTCTGCTTACAGAAGTTTTCAACAGTTCGGGGATGATTTCCTGCTCATAGGCAATCATATCTTTCACCGTTCTTCTTTTCGGAGAAAGTGCCTGCCATGGCAGACCATATAATGTTTTATCCAGGTGGATGTGCATATCTCTGAAAGCGGGAAGCATCAGATATCCTTTTGCATCGATTGCTTCCAAAGAAGGATCATTGGCTTTTACTGCTTTTATTTTTCCGTCTTCAATTTCGATACTGAAAAGATCAGTTTTTGTTCCGACAACCTCTTCATTTTCGTATTCAAAACCTGTTTCCAGACGGACATTTTTAAGGGTATAGTTTCCTTTTGCAGTTAATTGATAGGGAAATTGCATGATTTTAAATTTAACAATACAAAATTAACCAGCCCTGAGGGTAAAACCGGTGTATCAATTATGTCTTGTTTTGTACAGATTATTCTTTGAATTGGGAAGGAGTCATTCCTGTCTGTGCTTTAAAGAATTTGGAAAAGCTGGCATGATCATAGAAACCGAGATCATACACAATATCTTTCACAGACATTTCGGAAACTTTTAAAAGTCTTTTTGCTTCCAGTAAAATACGATCCTGAATAAGAGATGATGCCGAAGCATTAAGATTCTTCTTGCAGACAATATTCAGATAATTGGCAGAGATATTCAGTTTATCAGCATAAAAAGAAACGGATCTTTCTGTTTTGAAATGTTCATCAATAAGATGCAAAAATTTTGAAATAATGGGGTTTGAGTTATAGACTTCAAAATCTTTGAAAGCTCCTTCCACAGATTTACTCACCAGCAGGCCAATCAATTCACTTCTTTTCTGAATCAGTTCCCAGAATATTTTTTCTGTGCTCAGTTCTTTCTGGATGGCCTGAAATTCATACAGAAAATTTTCAAAAACATCTTTGGAAAGATTAATTACCGGATGATTCTGGTAATAGGATGCAGAAAATCTTAACGACGGCAGAAAACTTTCAAACCAGTCTCTGCTGATCATCAGCTGATACCCAATGGTTTCTTTTTCAATGACCCACTGATGTACCTGATCCGGAAAAACAAGATGAATCTGGTAGTCCTTCACCTCATATTCTGTAAAATCTATGGTATGCGAACCAACTCCGTGCTCAAAAAGATTGATGATAAAAAAGTCATGTTTGTGAGGATCATCAATGGAACGTGCTCCCGAAAGTTCATTGAACAGCAGATTACAGCCTTTCAACTGATTTTCACTAAATTCCTGAATTCCTAAAATGGGAAAATGATCCGTATGGTAAGCCACTCTGCCTGATTTTCTCCTAAAATTACTAAAATTTATGAGAGAAAAACTAAAACAACCACAAAAGGAACAAAAGTTTTATCTCCATCACGCTATCTTCAATTTCCACCTTCCTTCTGTGACGGTCTCTGAAATCTTAATGAATTTACAGGCTTTCCCTCGTAAAACTTTTATACCCTTTGTGGTCAAAAAAACACAACTAAAAATATATTAAATTCCTTTTTATATTGAATTAAAAAACGATGTTTCCACCATGTACTAAGGACTTCACGTCCGAAATTCTCGAAACAGCTTCTGCAGAACAACTTGCATTGATAAGAACAAAATCTGCTTTATCTCCGGATTTTGGCCATTGCTGTATTCCTTTATCATCCAATGGAAGGATATTTCCCGTTGCAAGCTTTAAACTTCTTGACAATAAAAATTCTGTGGAGTATCCATACAATTGCGCCATTAAGTTGGCTTTCTGAAGTACACTGCCTGTTCCGAAAGTATTCCAGTGATCTATAATACTGTCATTTCCTGTCAGAACCGTTACCTTATGTTTGTAAAGCGTTGGTATGGGCATAATCAGCCTGCCAAAAGGGATTGTGGAAACAATTCCGATCTGTGCTTCGCCCAATTTTTCAGCGATTTCTTCCTGTTTTGCCGATTCCAGTTTTCCAAGGACAAAACAGTGGCTTAGGTAAGTTTTTCCTTTAAGCGCAGGATTTTCATTTACTTTTTTAATCAAGTATTCTACAGTTTTTAATCCTGAATCTCCGGTTTCATGCAGATGGATATCTATTCCTTTTTTATTATCCAGAGCAAGCTGAACCGTGAAGTCTACTACTTTTTCAATGTCTCCATCAATGTTGAATGGGTCTACTCCTCCAATAAAATCAATATCCATTTTCGCAGCTTCTTTCAGGTAAGGCACAGAATCCGTATAAAACACTCCATGTTGTGGAAAGGCTACCAGCTCAGCACCAAAGCTTTTCTTTTTATTTTCTAAAGCCTTCTGTAAATTCTTTAACGACTGAAGTTTGGAAGTGGGTTCAATATTCACATGACTTCTGGCATAGGAAGTTCCTTTTGACTGTAATAATTCAATCAGTTTTTCAGCCTTGAAGGTTGAATTTTTCAGCATTTCCGGAAGCATTTTCTGCTCCAGCTCTATCATTCCTTTGATTCCTCCGGTTCTTTTTCTCACAGCCTGCCATTGATCACCATAAAAGGTTTTATCAAGATGAATATGCATATCTTTAAATGCAGGAAGCATCAATAATCCTTTAGCATCAACCGCTTTAGCGTTAGGTTGGTTAGGAGCAATTTTTGTAATTTTTCCGTTTTCAACCTCTACATAGAACAGATCTGTTTGGGTAGAAGCGACTTCCCCATCCTGGTATTCAAAACCTGTTTCCAGACGAACATTTTTAAGGCTCATTTTTCCTTTTGCAGAAAGAGTATTTTCATCAGATAAAGGTGATGCCGTCATGATATTGGGTATTAAAGTTAATCCTGCTACAGCCAATGCTGAATTCCGGATAAAATCCTTGCGGGAGATATTATTGTCTGAGGTCTTCATGTCCAATCTATTTAATACAAAATTAAAAAGAAGTGTCCCTGAACAAAGTGTATGAATTATTACAAAATCTGTATGATTTATGCATTGTTTTGATTACTTACTAAAATACCAAGTTTATCTTTCCTTTACTACAATAAGGAAGACATCCATCACAATTGTCATTCTGTAGGAATCCAAAATTATGCTGTTTACTCTGTTGAGACTCCTACGGAGTGACAAAGAGACTGGCAAAACTTTCTGTTTCAACTATAGTTAATAATTAACAACTACTATAAAATTATCCATAATGCTTGTCATTCCGTAGGAATCCAGATTATACCGCTTCTACACTGTCGAGACTCCTACGGAGTGACAAAGATTACGCAGAACTCTGTTTATGTGAAACATTTTTTAACCTGCAAGCGCCTTATTTTTTGCATAAAAAAACCGGATCTAAAATCCGGTTTCATTATTATTTATTTATTTGAATATTCAAATTTTCTTACAGCTTCCAACGTCATATCAATTTCTTTATCCTTAATTGCATCACTGATGAAGTAAGTTTCGTACCCACTTGGCGGAAGGTATACCCCATTCTGCAACATTTGGTGGAAGAAGTTATTGAACAATGAATGATTAGCTTCCTGCGCCTCATCAAAGTTGGAAACTCTGTTGATATGGAAAAATACAGACATCATAGAACCTTTTCTGTTAATTTTATGAGCAATCCCTTTTTCATTTAAAATTTTTCCGATTTCGAAATCTAAAGTTTCCGTAGTCTTATGTAATCTGTTGAAAAATTCAGGATCATTTTTAATAAGCTGAAGGGTTTTTAATCCTGCTCTCATAGCCAAAGGATTTCCACTCAATGTTCCTGCCTGATATACACCTCCTTTTGGAGCCAGATGGTCCATAATTTCATTTTTCCCTGCGAAAGCTCCTACCGGAAGACCTCCTCCGATTACTTTTCCGTAAGTTACTAAGTCTGCTTTTACATTAAAAAGCTCCTGAGCTCCTCCGAAAGCCAGTCGGAAACCGGTCATCACCTCATCAAAGATTAATAAAGCACCGTTTTCGTCACAGATCTTTCTCAGGTTTTGTAGGAAATTGTTTTCCGGCAATACACATCCCATATTTCCTGCAACCGGTTCTATAATTACGGCTGCAATCTCTGCCTGGTTGTGACGGAATAAATCCTCAACCTGTTCAAAATCATTATAACGGGCTAGTAAAGTATCTTTTGCAGTGCCAGCAGTTACTCCCGGAGAATTTGGATTTCCGAATGTAGCAGCACCACTTCCGGCTTTAATCAGGAATGAATCTGAGTGTCCATGATAGCAGCCTTCAAATTTTACAATCTTATCTCTTCCTGTGTATCCTCTTGCCAGCCTGATTGCACTCATACATGCTTCTGTTCCGGAAGAAACCATTCTGATCTGGTCAATATTCGGGACATTTTCAATGATAAATTTTGCAATTTCTGTTTCCAGTTCTGTAGGTGCTCCGAAAGAGAATCCCTTCTCTGCCTGTATCTTCAGTTCTTCCAGTACTTCAGGATGGGTGTGTCCTAAGATGGCCGGGCCCCATGAATTGATATAATCGATATAAGTATTATCATCTGCATCGGTAAGGTAAGCGCCCTTTGCCGATTTCATGAAAACAGGCACTCCTCCTACGGATTTGAATGCTCTTACCGGAGAGTTTACTCCTCCCGGAATGTATTTGTAGGCTTCATCAAACAAAGCCGAACTTCTTTGATACTTCATATATACTTAGTTGCTGTCGACAGTTGCTGGTTGGCATGTAACTGTCAACGGTAAACTCTCAACAAAAAATTAAATTAGTTTCGTGGTTTTTTGTCTATTAAATAAATCAGCTGTCCTGCAGATGGCTGCTGTCCTTCATCCATTCTGTTTTTGGCATATAATTTATTTAATTTGATTCCGAATTTCTGGGCAATATCATGCATATCTTCTCCGGATTCTGCTTTATAAGTAGCGGTGTTTCCTGTAGAATTTTTGGATTCAAGGAAGACGATATCGTTTTTCTTTAAGGTTTCACCTTCCAGTTCATTCCACTTTATCAGTCTGCTTTCGCTGACTTTGAATTTATTGGCAATGAATTTCACATCAGTATCTTCAGGAATTACAATATATTTCAGACCGTCATTCGGATGGCTTTTGATAAGAATGGAATTAAGAATTTCAGCTTTCGTTTTGATTCTTTCCACTCTTTTTTGTTGTTGTGCGTAAGAAGTCTGTTTGTAAGGAACTTCTACAGTCACCGGATCTTTAGCTTTTTTCAATGCTTTTGAAGGCTCCAGTTGAGCCATGAAAGTTCTGTCATCTTTCAGATCCGGATACATTTTAAGAACGGCATACAATACTTCATTGGAATTGGTATTGTCGTATTCGTATAGTCTGTATTTTTCAATTTTGGTAATAAGAATTGAAGCATAGCGCGGATTGGTGGCATATCCTGCTTTTTTCAAACCGGTTGCCCACGCTCTGTAATCTCTCATATCCAGTTTGAAAAGATTTGCGTAATATTTTCTTGTTGATAAAAATATAGAATGATCTTCATAAGACTGTCTTGGATCGTCATACACACGGAAGCATTCATTAGGTGCATCATCGGTATGTTTCATCGTTCTACCGGTCCAGTCTTCTTTACATTTTATACCGAAGTGGTTTTTACCTTCCTGTGCCAATCTGCTTTGCCCGCCCCCGGTTTCCAATAATCCCTGGGCAAGGGTAATAGAAGCCGGAATTTTATATTTTTCCATTTCTTCTACGGCATATTTAGCAAACTTCTGAATATACTGATCTTCGGTTGCCCAATTTTGGGCTGAAAATTTTGATAAAACTAAAAGGCTTATGGATAGGAAAAGTCTTTTCATGTTTTTCAATTTTACTTATATAATTAAATTTCTGTTCTGTTTTTCTAAAAGCAGATTTGCTCCTTCAATTCCCTGTAATCCTCCGGTATGAAAGCACAAAATCCTGCTGTTCTCAGGAAAATAATCTTCTTCAATCAGTTCAAAAACCTTCTCCATCATTTTTCCTGTATAAATCGGTTCCAAAGGAATACCGTATCTCTCTTTGAAATCATTGATAAAACGGACGTTTCCATCATTTATTTTACCATAACCTCCAAAACATGAATCTATTAGATTAAAATTTTGTCTCAAAGTTAATTCAAAAATTTTATTTTCAAGTGAAGTATCATCAACCGCTTTAAATCCTATAACTTTCTGATTTTCTTCACAAAATTTTGAAATCCCTGCAATGGTTCCTCCGGTTCCAACTGCGGTGCAAAGATAGTCAAAATCTTTTGTTTGTTCGTTGAGCATCATTTTCACCCCTTCCACTGCATCTTCATTGGTTCCTCCTTCAGGAACAATCAATGCCTCCGGGAACTCCTGCTGAAGGAATTCCGTGAGTTTTTCTTTGTGGCGGTATTCTTCACGGGTAACAAATTTCAGGTTCATCCCATTTCTTTTGGCAAAAAGTAATGTGGGGTTATCCCGCCACTTATGCTGAAGTTCTTCTCCTCTGATGATTCCCAGTGTTGGAATACCTGCCAGACTTCCTACTGCGGAAACTGCGGCTATATGATTGGAAAAAGCACCTCCAAAAGTAATAATATAGGGATTATCAGGATTTTTTGCCAGATAATGATTGACATTATGGAATAGTTTCCAGTATTTATTCCCTGAAATTAGCGAATGAATCTGGTCTTCCCTTTTAATAAACAGTTGTATGTTTTTATGAATTGGAATTTCCTGAATGGGAATAGGTTCTGTGGGAAGTTGTAATAGCATTTCAGTTTTTAGCGACTCAAGGTTTATTCTTTACAAAAGTAGGAAAAGATTTAGTGTTGTGTGAGTTTTCTTTTTTCCCACAGATAACGCAGATTTACACAGATTTTTTTTGTTTTTTTTATTCTATATGAATTGTTTAATTGTAAGTTTTGGCTAAAGCCGGATGAATTGTTTATTTATTTGATAAACGGGCTAAAGCCCGTTCCTATTGAATAAGTAGAAATGTGAATACTTAATCTCAAAATAATTCATAATTCATAATTCATAATTCATAATTCATAATTCATAATTCTACAGAAATTTCCTGAAGTTCCAGAATTTTCTTTTTTTGAGATAATTCAGGTTGTTTTCATGGGCATAAGCTTCTCTTTCAAAGGAAATTCTTCTGTAAGCAAGATACCCGTCTTTAAGTTTGAAAAACCAGTAATAATATTCAATAACATAAAAAATATAGAAGAAAATGATGAGCATTTCCATCTGTTGCCGCAAATGGATTTTTTCATGATTAATCAATACATTATTTTCCTTATCTTCGGGTTTCCTAATGAAGATAAAGGGAAATAGAGCAATGCCATTAATTTTTAATTTTTTTAAAGGCTTTTGGCATACAATTATCATAGTAACAAATATAAAAAGTTTTTTGACTAGCATTTAACTTATGGCCCATTATGACATCAAAGAAGGTGAAGACTTCTACTATAATGAACAGGGGTACAAGGTTTTTACAGAAAAATTTCATCTGAAAAGAGGATATTGCTGTAAAAGCGGCTGCAGACACTGTCCTTACGGGTACGATAAAAAGACTGATACATTCATTAAAAGTGATAAAAAAAATAAATAAAATGAAAAAATATATTTTTATTTTGTTGGCATCTGCTACTTTAGGCTTAACTTCTTGTAGCCCTTTTCAGGTACGTTCAGATTATGCTGAAACCGCCAATTTCAATTCTTATAAAACTTACAAAATAAGAATTGATGATCTAAAATTGAATGATATTGATAAAGACAGGGTACTGAACGAACTGTCGAGACAGCTTCAGAGCAAAGGACTTCAGTCCGGAGAAAATCCTGATCTGATTATCAACGTAAAAGCAAATCATAAAAAGATTACTGACATCAATTCCTCTTCTCCTTACGGAATGTGGGGATGGGGTGGACCTTTCGGATGGGGTGTCGGCATGAACAGAACCTGGACAACGAATTACAATGAAGGCGCACTGATTGTTGACCTTATTGATGCAAAAAGCAACAAATTGGTTTGGCAGGGTATCGGAAGCGGAATTTCTGTAGACTCTCCAAAAGCAAAACAGAGACAGATTCCAGAGATTTTGGCTGAGATTATGAAAAATTATCCGCCACAAAGAAAATAAGATTTAAGTCATCCATTATATAAGCCGGTACGTTTTGTATCGGCTTTTTTATGCTTTGTGTTTTTTCACGCAGATAACACAAATTTGCACAGATGAGGCTGACTCAAAAGAGCCATTCTGAATGAAATGAAAAATCTCCTTTATTTGATTATCCATAAGATTCTTCCTACGTCAGAATGACAAAGTCAGATTACTTGACTTTTGAGACAACCACTTCTATTATTTAAGTTTTGGCTAAAGCCCAATGAAAAAAGTGTTATTCTAAACCGGGCTAAAGCCCGGCCCTATTGAATATCAAATATTGAGGATAAATCCTTGTAAAATCATAATTCATCATTTATCATTCATCACTCATTATGTATCGCATACAGTGCATTTAAAATTAACAATTTTGTAATTTTTTATTCACAAAAATTGTGGTATTCTTGCTGAAACTTTATACTAAATATTAATTATGAAAAAAATCATTTTATTTTCTGTATTTGCAGGACTTGCCCACGCTCAGGCTCCTGCAGGGTACTATAACTCTGCCAACGGACTGAGTGGCGCAGCACTGAAAACTGAATTAAGCAGCATTATCTCTAACGGACATATGGATAGAGGTTATAGCGGGCTTTGGACAGCATATAAAACCACTGATATTGATAAGGACTACGAAAATGACGGGACTATCCTTGATATTTATTCAGAAAAACCTGCCGGCGTTGACCCTTATAATTATACTCCGGGAAGTGATCAGTGCGGTACCTATTCTACTGAAGGAAATTGCTACAACAGAGAGCATATTGTACCTCAAAGTCTTTTCAATCAAGCTTCTCCAATGGTTGCAGATATTCACTTTATCAGAGCTACAGACGGGAAAGTAAACGGAATGAGAAGTAATTATCCTTTCGGAAAGGTAGGAAGTACTTCTTTTACGTCCCAGAACGGTTCAAAGCTTGGAACTTCTGCTTCTTCAGGATATTCAGGAACGGTATTTGAGCCGATTGATGAGTTCAAAGGAGATGTGGCACGTATGATTTTCTATTTTGTAACCCGTTACCAGAGCAAACTTTCTACGTTTTCATCAGGAAACATGTTAGGAAGTTCTACTTTTCCGGGATTACAGACTTGGGAACTGAATGTTCTTCTGGCATGGCATAATCAGGATCCGATTTCTCAGGCTGAGATCAAAAGAAATAATGCTTCATATACTTTTCAGGGGAACAGAAACCCTTTCATAGACAATCCAAATTATGTAAACCTTATCTGGGGTTCTCAACAGCCTTCAGGTGACACTCAGGCACCTACTACGGCAACAGGTCTGAATGTTTCAGGAAAAACTTCCAGCAGCATTTCTCTGGCATGGAATGCTTCTACCGATAATGTAGGAGTAACAGCTTATAATGTTTACATGAACGGAAGCCTGCAAACTACAACGAGTTCAACTTCAACAACAATTTCAGGGCTTACTCCTTCTACCACTTACAGCTTTTATGTTGTAGCGAAGGATGCAGCAGGAAATTCTTCATCGAACAGTTCTACGGTTTCCGGTACTACCAATTCTGGAGGCACTACTCCAGGTACCAACTGTGCCAATGAGAATTTTGAAACCATTCCTGCAGCCAGCTCTACTTATTCAACCAAAACATGGAGCAACGGAGGTATTTCATGGACCGCCACCGATGCCAGAACTGATCAGACTCTTAATAACAAAGCGATTACGGTAAGAAGCGGTTCTTTAACATCAGGCAGCTCTGCAAACGGTATTGGATCTTTAACAGTCACTACACAGCTTAAGTTTTCCGGAACTAATGGTACTTTTGATGTAAAAGTAAACGGAACTACCGTAGGAACTATTCCTTACAGTACTTCAGTTACAACGACGACCATTAACAATATCAACGTTTCAGGAAATGTAGTGGTAAGTCTGGTTAATAGTTCTGCAAGTAACAGAGTGGCTATTGATGATCTTTCATGGACGTGCTATTCAGGATCAAGTGCAAGAATGGCTCAAAATACAGCTGCAGAAACCACTTCCAATAGTTTCAAAATCTCTCCGAACCCAATCACCAATCAGGAAATTTTTGTGAAAGGAGATCTTCAGAAGGTAAAAAGAGCGGAGATTTATAACCTTCAGGGGAAAACTCTTCAGACGATTGATCAGCCTTTCAGAAATGGAAACTCTATTAAAACAAGAAATCTTGGTCAGGGAGTTTATATTTTGAAACTGGATCAGGTGACGATGCAGTTCCTTGTAAAATAATTCAGATATCAACTTTATATAAAATGCCGGTCTTCTTTAGACCGGCATTTATTTTTTAAACTCCCGCTGATTTTGCTGATTGATCAGACCTTTTTAACGCAGAGATTTATTTTTACTATTTTTATTTTAGAGAGCAAAGAGTGATCAGCAAGCTGATTTGATTAAGCGAATGTTCTAATTTCTTTGTTTCTTTTATCTTAATTAATTAGTTCAAGGAAATTTTATCCAGATCGGGATATCCTGATCCTTTGAGAAGATCTTTCCATTCTTTATTTTTGAACACGAAAAGATTGCAGCGGTATTCATCAGGCCTGTTATCTATTTTGGTTTCACAATAGTAATAGAGCATATCTTTGTTTCTCCATATAGCCACTTCCTGTCTCATTTTATTATGAGTCTGGATGATTTCATTGTCTTTAACTTCTGATTCAAAACCTTCACGAATGGTATCAAATCTGGGTTTCTGAAGTGTTTTGTTTAAATTATCCAGAAGTGCCGTCTTTTCTTCCTCTGTATAGATATCAAGCTGATACATCCCTAATTCGTCTTCTTTTTCATTGGCGAGAGGGCCAATTTCCTGATCTACTTTTCCAAAGTGTAAAATTACTTTATTGGTATTTTTATGATTCTTTCCTTCAAGATCTATTCCATTGAAGTGTAATAATTCTTTTGATGAAAAGGCCAGTTTTTCATTTCCAATCAGGGTCACTTCATTGGTACGAACAGCTTCTTTCTCTGTTGCTCCGGCAGATTTTAAAATTTCATTGATATTTTGTCCCACAGCAACTTTAGCAAGATTGAAAGGTTCTGTCTGAGTACTCCCTTGTGTTTCAACCAAAGACTCAGTATCTTTATTTTTCTGATGGCCGCATGAAGCAATGGCCAAACAGATCATTGGCAGTATTATATATTTCAATCTTTTCATAATGTTAGTGTTAGTATGCGGTTATCAATAATAGAACAGAAAAAAAATGATTCAAGTATCCGGAGATGCTTTTTTATTTATTTTAACTTCAAATTTCTATTTCTTTGCACGAATATAAAACGCTTATATTATTTCAAATTCTTCCTTTCCTTCCGGAATATAAAATGAAATATCAAGCATCAGTTCTTCTTCTGTTTCCGGGTTTTCCAGATATAAAGCAGATTCTCCGTTTGCCTTTTTTAAAAAAGCGACTTTATTTTCTGCACATACAAACATAACGGCATCTTTAGAAACTGGCTGTATTTTAAATCCGGATTTGAAATCTTTTACAAGATCAGTAAAACGTTCTTCTGATTCTGCTTTCGAAAGATACATTGAAGCAGCCATATTTTCCTCTCTTTTGGAAATTGATTTTTTATAATCCTCAAATTTATTTTCTCTTATTAATCTTGATATATGATCATAAGCCTGTTCCAGTTTTTTTCTGTTGTCTTTAATATCCTGCAGATTTCTTCCGTTCTGCCACGCAGACAGCTGATAGGGAACTTCTGCTTTAAAGGAACCCACATGTTTAATAACCTGTTTCTTTTTATCTTCTATGGCTTCAGACCGATAGTCTCCAAACTGTTGGTCAAAGACAAAATCATGAGCCACATCAAAAAGTTTAATATTAAATTTCAATTCTGATTTAGGGTGCAGCTGCAAATCGCCGATATTGGGTAAAATGGTTGCTGATACAGACTGAACACCACTTTTCAGTATGGCAAAATTAATCGGAATGTTAGTAGCTACCTGCCCTTCAACATTCATATGAATCACAGGATAATCATTAATCCTTATCTCGAACAAACAGGCTGATGCACTGAAATCGATCATATAATAGGGTTGTTTTATCATAATTTTAGTTTTTAATGATTTTAGACCAATCGGTAAACATTTTACTGATGGTATTGGTATTGATGATGCTAAAGCAAAGCATTCCCAGGAGAATAGAGCTCCAGCACCACGCAAGTTTAACTCCGTTTTTGTCTGTTATAAAGAAAAGAATCAGCATAGTGACTGTTCCAAAAAAGAATGTGAAAAGCAGAGTGTATAGTATGGCCTGAATAATATACATATTGAATTTCAGTTTTCTGAAAACCCAGCCTATGATACTGACCGCCATAATCAGGCCTATAGGAAGCAGTAATGCCCCGAAAAGAACAATTTCGGGTTTTTCCATCAGTATACTTTCATACCCGAAAAATGTATTAAAACTGAACTCCTTCATATTGTTTTTCCTGATTTGAAACTTCTAATAAGGTTTTGTCTTTATAGCCTAGCATTTTTGCCAGAATAACATTGGGAAATTCATGAATTCCTATATTATAAAGGCTTACGCTGTCATTGAAAAATTCTCTTCTGTCTGCAATTTTATCTTCCATTCCGGAAACTCTTTTCTGCAGTTCCAAAAAGTTATTATTAGAAAGAAGGCCCGGATAGTTTTCTGAAACGGCAAAAAAAGATGAGAGTGCTTTTGAGGTCTCGTTTGCAAGTTCCGTTTTTCTGTCAGAATCATTCGTGGTGTTATAGAAAGTTCTAAGCTCAGTCAGTTTGGTAAGCAGATCTTTTTCATGATTCATAAACTGTTTGGCAACGTTTACAAGGTTAGGAATTTCATCGGCTCTTTGTTTTAAAATAACATCTATATTCCCATATGCTTTTTCCACATTGAATTTCAGCATGACAAGTTTATTGTACAAACTGATGAAAAAAGCCAGAATGGCTATGGTAAGAAATACGGCGATAACGATGGCTACAATTTGATCCATTATTGTGATAAGATTAAAATCATTACTATAAGTATAACGATACAGGTTACCAGAAATGATCTCAACAGAGGCTGGTATTTATTCCAGACTGAAATTCCTGCTGCAGTGGTAATTCCTAAAAGCTTATGACCTGTATCTTTTTTGATAAAGGCTTCACCGTTTCTGGAATCAGCGGCACCTACCAACAGCATTTCCTGACCAGATTTAAGCAGTGTTTCCTTATATCTTTTCTGTCCGTTATAACTTACATTTGTTTCTTCGATGAATATCAATTCTATCCCTTCCGGATGTACTTCAATGGTTCCTGTATCATCCTGCATTTGAAAGAGATTACACTGGGTTTCTTTATGAATGGTTGTATAAGAATTTTTTCCTTCCTTATCTCTTGTAACATCTTCAATCGTATAATAATATCCTATGCATTCTTCTCTTGCAACAGGTGAAATCAAAGGTTCTTTCATAATCAGTTTCCCCTGAATTTCTACCAGTCCCATGGCCACTGATTTTATTTTGGATGTAGGTAATGATGCCTGAATTCTTAAAAATCTTTTTCTAGAATTAGGAAGCAGTAAAACAACTGCAATAATAGAAAGTATAACTAACGGTAAATACGTAATTACTTTTTCTGCATAATAATCATAATTATCCATCAATAAGAGTGTGCTATGGAGTATAAGTTTTTACAAGATGTGCAGCAGCAGTTTCCTGTCCGTCTGCGGTCTTCACCTGATTGTCTACAATATAGAGAACAGAGGAAGTATTGGGTTTATTATTGGTGTATTCATAATATTGTACCAGTACCATGGTTTTATCTTTCAGATCCCATAAATAGGCTGCATTTCCCAATATTTTACCTTCATTGTTCTTTGCAGGAACTCCGGCAAGAACTTTAGGATTTTTGTATTGTGATTTCAGATAAGCCAAAAGATCATTTCCTGCAGCGGTATCTTCCCATTCTATTTTTATTCCTTTTGTAAGTTTTTCTGCAGGATTGTTTATTAATAATCCTACTGTAGAGCTTTTTACGTTATTTTCTTTATGTTCCGGAAAGGAGATATTCCCGAATTTGTATCCGGCTACATCTTTGGTATACGCAATAGGGAGTGTGGTTACAATTTCTCTTGCCTCTGTCTGATACTTGGTATCTTTTAAAACTTCTTTATACCCTTTGGAAAAATCTACTTTCTCCAGGTCTGTCTTCTGTTGTGACTGGCATGATACAAACATGATAAAACACAAAATTATTAAAACGATCTTTTTCATATTATCTAATTTCTTATTAACGGAATATCGGCACTGAATCCGAAAAGTTCTTCGAGACTTTTGATGACATCAAATTTAGGTACAATTTCGTTAAATTTACCTTCTGCGATAATACCTTCGTCTTCCGAACTTCCTTTAAGTTCTGCCGGTTTTTTATTACCTCCTCTAGGTATTTTCTTTTTGGCAGACATTCCTACTTTTCCTTTGATCACATATTCAGCATTAAGTCCATCGAATCCTAATTCCGGACGGTAATTTAATCCTTTATCATCAAATTTCACACCATGTCCGAATGTAATGGAAGCTGATCCCTTACCACTCATCTCAAAATATCCTTCTACTTTAACAATAACAAGATTGGCTTCTGCTTTTGCCCAAACTCCTGCTTTTAATTCAATTTTAAGGGTATTTTTTGCTTCTATCTTTCCTTGCTTGTCCCCTTTTTCACTTACGGTGTTGAATGAAAAACCAATTGAAGTTTTGATTTCACTTGAAATAACGAGATCAATATAAACATCTGAGCTTAGTTTAGCTCCGAAATCATCATTCCCAAATTCCACCCCTGTGTTCATCTGGTCTTTAATCACTCCGTATAATCTCACCGCTCCCGGCGCAGCAGTTCCTCCACTTACCGCTCCGGCAACAAGTCCAACAGCAGTACAGAGAAGGTCAACAGTAACCTCTAATCCTATCAGGGGTTCTGCATTAAAAGATATATCAACCTTTGTTCCTAATCTTTCTATTTCTGTATTTTTCTGTTTGGCTCTTTCCAGGCACCATTCTCCCTTCAGATTAATATTGGGTGGTTTGATGGCAAAAGTTACCGGAAGACCTTTAAATCCAATATTTCTAACTTGTCCTTTGGTTTTGTTGGTAATACCATCAGACATTGCTCCGAGTGAGCCAAAAAGATCATAGAGCTTTTTAAATTTTGTTTCGTATTCTCCTTTAAGCTCTTTACTTTTCTGAAAATTTCCGCTTCTGTTCTTTTCCCATTCACTTTTCAGGCTGAATCCGAATGAAGCATCTTTTTGTTTCCATCTTCTTTCAGCGCCTATTTTACCGGCTTTTGCCTGTAGGTCTTTATGTTTTGCAGCAGGCTGGTTTTGCCATTTTACGCTAAGCTCGTTGGTAAGATTAACGAAGAAAGTGAGCGTCCATTTAATATCCGGATAAGCCTTGATTAATACAGTGGTTCTTTTTTCATTACTGAAATACCTGCAGGTATGGGCATGCAGATGGAACTGGTTTGGATTGGCCCACATAGGCCAGATGTACTGTATAGGCATCGTATCAAATTTGGATAAATCTGAATACACTCCATAATTAAATGAAGGCGTAGTAAAGGTCTTTACGGTGTCTCCTTTATCGATGGCCTGACCTACATCTACGATCAGGACCTGTTTCTTATGTTTTCCCTTGCTGTCTCTGAAACATTCATTGGTTTGAAAACCTGTAACATCAATCGTTAAGTCTTTCTTCATAGATACACTAGGCGCTGTTACTTCATAGTTAACAGTCTGGGCATCATGGGCATTGAACACGAATGAGATGTCTACTCTACGGTTGTTTTCGTAGTCTTTTTCATTTTTATATTTGATATTATCTCTTCCCTTTTTATCATCTGTAGGATCTACTTCTCCTTTTCCCACAGAGATTATTCTTCTGGGATCTAATCCACCGTCTGCAAAGAATTTTTTGACAACGTCTGCTCTTCTTTGGGAAAGTCCTTTATTATAATTCTGTTTTCCAATAACACAGGCGTAACCACTCAGGTTCATGGTGGCATCTTTATGTTCTAAGAGGAATTTGAGAACATTATTCAGAATGGCAACCCCGTCTTTATCTATGACGGTAGAATCAAATTTATAAAAGATTGTTCTCTGAATATGTTCCTGTAGTGCAGGCGATTGTATTTGTTTTACACCGTTACCATTATCAAAAACTTTAACGGTTGTATTATTAGCCTTACCATCTTTTATTTCACTTTCTGTAATCTTAATGACTTCAAACTTACAAGGTTCCAGTCTGACAGAATTTACATCCGGCTTATAAACTTTAGTTGGGGTCTGGTTCTGGGCTCCGTTGGTATTGGTGGTAACAACTTTATTTTTTACATTCAGATAGATGGCATGAAGATCATCACCTAATTTGTCTTTGATATACTTTTTGGAAGCAACATCTTTTACTTTAACATAGAATTCCTCTACATTCTGGATATTGTCTACATAGGCCATCCAGGCAAAGGTATTCTCTATTTTCAGATTTACTTCGCCATCTATGACCTGTACATTGTTGTAGGTATGGACCTGTTTATCTGCTTTTGCTGTCTGCTGATTCCAGAGTTCGATACTGACTGTATTTCCATTCAGTCCTTCCGTCATCAGATTAAGGTGTACAATGTGACCGTAGGAAATATATTCGTTCTTTTTATTGTTTTTTATGCTTTTGCTGTTTTTCTGGGTAGACCATTTACTGCTGACAATTTTGGGATCACACCAGCCTTTTACATAGATTCCTGTATCATTTTTGGGGTCTCTTACTCCTGACAGGCTGGCTTCAATGTAAAACTGATAGCTTCCACAGTATTGCTTGCCTATTAAGAATTTATATCCAGTAGCAGAAGTTATCTGATTGATGATAATTTTTTTACTGCTGTTCTGCCTCATCCAGGTCAGCGGTTTCTTTTTGTCTGCATCTGTGGTGCCCGGCAGCCATTCGCCCACGCCAAACTGTACCCACTGATCCGGCTTTATAGTAACCCTCTGCCCTAATACAGACATTTTGGGATAATACAATCCGCTTACAACTTTTATTTTTTTTACGCCTTTTGCCATTGTATTATCATTTAGATTGCACCATCCTGCCCTCCTCCAGAAGGCTGTTCGTTATACATTTCTTCGGAATCTACCAACGGATTGATCTGCTGCTGGACATCTTTGTCAGCATTTTTAAAATTCTGCTGGCTGGCTTCTGCTCTCTGCCCATGGTCTATAATCTCAATACATGGAGTTCCGGCAATAGCACATACTGCTTTGCTGTCTTCTACGATGATATATCCGCCATTGCTGAGCTGTACTTTATCATAAAACTTCTGCCATTCTGTAACCATAATTTTGCAGGGAGGAGGAGGGCCACCCATTTTGGTACAGTTTCCGAATGTATTTTTTTCAAATGTGGCGGCTCCAATTTCTTTCGTGGTAACGATCAGTTTTTTGGAAGCGCTTTTATCATTGGCATATTCTTTTTGGTGTGTAAGTACTTTCAGCTTGTCCGGAACCTGTCCGAACTGGCATTTGCATAGGGCGCCCTGTACTACAATATGTTTTTCTGCCATATTAATTTTATCTTTAGTGAAATGGTATTTTATTTTTCATCAATTCCTGAAACTGATACTGAAATCTTTTTTTCTTCCTGCAGCATGATACTGCATTCCAGGTAAAGAGATTCCGGAAGTGAAGTTTCTCCTTTCAGATAGCTTATGAGTCTGAAAGTTCCTTCTTCATTCATCACAGGTTCATCTTCTATAATCAATGAAAAAGGTGATCTTCTTATAAAATCATCAATATCTCTTTCTTCATATAACTTTCCTGTTCCTTCTATGGTAATCAGGCCTGTTTCTTCTTTCAGCGGGTCTGTTTCCAGTGTCAATTTATATCTGGGTTCAATCGCATTGTCCACTACAGGAAAAGTTGTTGTCATCTCAGTTCTGTATTCCTTTCCAAAACTCTGGTATATTCCAAAGAATAAAGTGCGGATGAAGTAATCATTTTTAAGGTAAAGATTGATGGCTTCATGCTGACTGATTATTTTTTCAATCTTTCTGCAGTATTCGTCTACGGTTTCGCCTTCAAATTCTTTGTATAATTCTTCTTTTACAGCCGTCCATCTTTTAAGAAATACATCAGCATTTTCTATGACTTCAAATTTCCCGTGTTCATCTGTACTGATCTGTAAAGGATATAAAACCTTAGAGGTTCTGTAAGCCAGCAGGTCTGCAATTTCATTCACTTCTTCTTCATTAAGATAAAGATTGGATGTTCTGTCAATTTCAAAAAAATGAATTCCTTTATCTGTTTTTAACCAGCGAACAGATGTTTCATATTTTAGTTCGTTTTTGGTTTCTCCTTTTTCAATGGTAATGACAACACTGTATCTTCGCACTGAATTTTCCGGCTGAAGGGTAAGGCTGTTTCCTTTCCCGAATTTTACCAAAATATTTTTATCTGCAACCGCAGTTCTCGGAACAAAAAGTTCTTTCTGCCCGTTCAGGTTGATCAGGATCATATCCTTAACCGTGCAATGATTGTTATGAAAGAGTTTTAATGCATCTTTATCCAACCCGTACAGCGAGGCTATACTTTTTAAAGTTTCATCTTTCTGAACGGTATGTATATTATATTTCTGCATAAAAATATTCCTGCTTCAATTTCTTTCTTGGTATAAAATCTTATTAAAAGTTTAATGGATAACCCTTGTTCTGTTCGGTCTTGGATCCATCCCGATTTTTTCTCTTCTTGCTGACCAGTGAAGGTATTTATGGCGAAGTTTTCTTAAATCAGCCTGTTCCTTTACTTCTTTCTGATAAGCTGCCTGACGGTCTTCCGGAACTTCGTTTCCTCCGTAGGCATCTCTCAGTTCTTTATAATGTCTGAAAGAATATGGCTTGCCATCTCCCATTACATACGTTCTGAGACGGTCTTTTATTCCTATCAAAAACTGATCATCCAAGATGGAATATTTGTCATCCGTCATTTTTTTTAAGGTGATAGGAAGATTTTTATCAATGCCATATTCCGCCATAAAATGTAAAGGAATATAACTGAAAGTCTTTAAAAGATCACGTGATCCCCTTAGTGACAGGTAAAATCCGGGAGTAATGGTAAGCTCACCTTTATCGTACCATCCTTCATTTTCAAGCTCTATTTTTAATGCTTCTAATTTGCTGCTGGTAGTCCATGACGTTTCCACTTCTTCCCATGTTTCCCTTCCGTTTTCATAAGCTCCTCCTACATCACAGTGTACACCTGGAAATGTTTTTTCAGTTCCTATGTGTACTCTTGTAAGGTCAAAGTTTTCTCTGTGTTCATCGGCTGCGATAAAGTGAACTACGGTCTGGGCTTTTCCAATTTCATTCAAGCTTAATTCTTCTACGTCATTGCTGAAATTGGGCATTGGTGACAAATATTTTGAATAGGAAGAAACGGTATCGTAAATTCCGAGGAATCTTACTTTTAAAACATCTACTTTTAATCCTGCTTCTTCGAGTTTAAGGCCAAGATGACCCCATTTTGGAAGTTCTTCTGAGGCAACACCCTTTCCATCATCATCGGAATACGTTGTCACCGAAACTGCTTCATTGGCAACGGTTCGGGAAGTGGCTCTATATTTTGCTTTTCCGATTTCGTATACAAAATTACGGGCAGCAGCAGCTCCACGGCTAAATCCGAATACATCAAAAGTAAGCACAGCAATTTTATCGGCTTTCTTTTCTGCTTTAATGGTTTTCACCTTTTTTACGATTTCTTCACAGCCTTTTCTCACTTTCGATCTGATTCCGGTTTCTCCTGTTCCGAAAGCATATCCCAACGTAGCATCGCCTTCCTTATCCTGTGTACCGATACCTTCTATATAAATGCCGAAGTTTTTATCATAGTTGTCCCACATGCGGGCTACATTGCTCCAGTCATTGTTGTAGCTGGTATTGTCTGTCGCTTTTCCGCCGTGTTTTTTATGGGCATCTGTCTCTTTTATTCTTTCGTTTGTATTGGTTTTATTATTCAGGGTTCCGTCAAAAAAAATCCCAATGGTAATATCCAGTACTTCCTCTTTGGATACAGATGGTGTATAACTTCCAAATTGATTGTTGTGCATAGTTCTTGTTTTTAAATTGACTGAGTGAATATTATCATTCTATCTTTCGGGATACCCTGATTTTTGCTTTGGTAACAGGCAGCTTTTCTTTTTCAGATTCTAAGGACACTAAAACTCTGGTATTGTCTTCATTGACTTTAATGGTCAGATCAATGTTTTTGTCTTTTCCTGATTTCTGAAACAAGTCAAATATTTCTTTATCATCAAAAGCGTCTATCCAAACTGCATATCTGTTGTTGTTTTTATCTTTCCAGTAAAAACCACAGAATCTTGGAACAGCTCTGCTTTTGTAAGTATTATCTTTTAAGCTCTGGTCAAAAAGATTTTCCTGCTCTCCGTTATAGTTGGTAAAACCGAAATCAATCCATGTTGCTCCTTCAGGAAGAATCACAGCAGGTTTCCAGTTGTATTTTTCTCTGTAGACGTTGTAAATATCTGCAGCCGGATACCCTTCTTTTTCAATTTTCTCACGTACTTCCGGCTTGAATGTCTTGTAAGACGGATCTTTAAGCATTCTGTCGGCAAAACCTTCTTTCAGCATATACTGAGCATTATCATAGGCTTTTTCTTTGGTAATTACGGTATCATGAGCCTGGAAAGCACCTATTTCTTTCTGGTTTCCGGGACCTTTCATCCATAACACCACTCTTCCCTGTGGAGCCAGTCCGACAACAAAAGAGCTATAGGTAGATTTCTTTTTCGTATCCTGATCTACAAATCCTTCATCAAAAAGGGTTTTTATCTTTTCTTTATCCAGATTCCATTTTCCGGTGTAGAATTTTTTTTCTACCAAAGAATACCATGTGAATTCCAGTTCATGAGGAGCATCCATTCTTTCGGTATTGACGTTCATGGTGCCTCCTTCTTTGCCCCATCCTGTATTCTGTGTTCCCCAGATTGCATCAAAGCCGTATGTAAAATCATCAGCGACAATTGCTCCTTCATAAACTTCCATCGGATATTCCTGCGGGGCAGAAACGGTTCCGAGCCAACTGTATTTTTCTTCCATTTTTTTATTCTGACAATTCGTTAATGAAAAACACCATATAAAAAGAATCAGCAGGTTATATTTACTTATGACCATGGGACATAATCTTCTTGTTACTTGCTAAAACCAGATTTTCTTTATGGGCTTCCACATTGATTTTCTTTGCTATTTTTTCAACCTTTTTTCCTACGCTTAAATGGTAGGAATCTTTGACTGTTATGCGCAGATTGGTTGCTGTTTTAATGATCGCCATATCAGAAAAGTTTTGATTTTTCAGCACTGTTGAATTCTACAATTTTTCCACTTTGCATCGTCATATTTTCCAGTTCGCTGAACATAGAAATTTCACCGGCTATTTCATTGGAAGTTTCAGATTGTCTCTTGAATTCTTTTTCAATCATTTCCGTTCGGGTATCGGAAGCTTCCGTGATGTCTCCTGAAGCGGTAAGTTTCATATCTTTTCCTGCGATGGAAACAATATTATCGTTCGCTGTACTGGTAATACTTGCGCCTGCTCCTATCGAGATTTCTTTTCCTGCGGTAATATTGATATTGTCACCTGCATTTAAAGTAAAGTTTTTAGGCGCTTTCATGCTGATATTTCCCTGTCCATCCATGAAATAGGTATTTCCGCTTGGATCCAGGATCGTTACACTGCCTTCTTCATCATTCATTAAAATTCTGATTCCGCTTCTGGTTTGGATTGATTTAAGGTGGTTGTTAATACCTCCTCCCAAAGCAATTCCTCCATGAAACATTCCTCCCATTACAAAAGGTCTGTCTGGATGGCTGTGTACAAAATTAACCATCACCTGATCCCCAACTTCCGGAATGGCTACATAACCACGGTTTTGGGTAATCTGATCCGTTCCTCCTGCATCAGGGCTCATCATACGGATAAAATGAGTAGTATCATTGGTCTGCCAGTCAAATCTCACCTGTATTCTTCCCTGTCCTTCGGGATCTGTATTGGAAATTACAGTGGCAGTCTGTGGCTCTGCCTTCGGAATGGTATATTCCGGTTTTGGAAGAAATCCTGTATCAGCTGCTATTCCTATGAAGCTTCCTTTGTAATGACCTATGGTGTCAATTTCATGTTCCGCTTCTGTAATCATGATTCTGGTGAAATAAGAGGTTTCATTAGAATCCTGTTTTCGCATCTGAACATCTGCTACACAACCCGGATGCAGGAAAGGAACTGTTGTATTTCCTGAAATAGAAAAAACATTGACCGCTTCACTTCCGGATGCACTTTTCTGAGAGTATTCCACATCAAGATGGGTAGTCGCTTTAATGGGAGCCATCTGCAAAGCCGGCGTTTTATAAATAGATTCGTTATGGCTGTAGGCTGTTTTCGCCAGATCACTTACATGTTTAATAGGTGTTGAACCCGAAGTCAGTCTTTCATTTTTATTACTGTTATAACCGTAGAACTGAGGCTTGGTATGTATAGCTTTCAATTCTACTTTTATATCATTGGCACTGCTTCCGTAGGTAAGGGTAATGGGTTTATTCTGAGCCGGAAGTTTTCCGAAATGTAAAACTTCACCATCATAATAGAACTGTTCACCATAGGCTTCAGCCATTCTTGCCAGATAGTTATAATGCGTTTCATCATACTGACTGCTATAAATAATCTGAGAAAAATTATTGGCATCTACCCTGACATCAAATCGGCTTTTATCAATTCCCTGTTTAATCACTTCTTCAGCAATGATTCCTACATTCACAGACTGATTCCCTCCAAAGCTTTGGATATGTGGTGCTCCGTCAAGAAGAATGGTAGGGCTGAAACCTGTAAGCACAATATTTCCTAAACTCATATGTTCCTGGCTGAATCCTACTCCGGTAATGACTCCTACAAAAGTTCTTTCCGGGCTGTTGTCTATATCTTTATAGGAAATAATAGCTGTTAGTCTTTTTCCAAGGAATTTATTGGCCTCTTCCAATGAATGGGTCTGTCTGTCCCCCAGCGTATCGTGTGCCAGTGTCAATGTAAATTCGTGATGTCTTCTGGTACTTTGTTTAAGCTTGAAATGTTTATAGTACTTGATAATTTTCCCTTCTATGACAAGAGAAAGTTTTACCAGACGGTTGATGCCTGTATGATGGTTTTCAGAAATACCATCCGCATTCTGCGTCGGACGAAAAGACGTCGCTTGTGATTTTCCAGGTGTATTTGACATATTTTTAGTGATTTGATTAGTTTTCTAAACGATTATTCAACAGAAAGGGAGTTTAAAAATAAAAACAAAAGCTCCTGCAGAATATAGTCTTAGGTAAAAAAAGACCGTCTTATGAAGGACAGTCTTTTATTTTTAGTTCATGAAAGACTTAGCTCATTGGCCAAAGTCCGTCATAGAATGAATTTCCATAGGTAATGCTTTCAGCACTTATGACGAAGCTGATCAGCATGTTGTTGCTATCTATTGCATCAAAATCTACTTCATGTTGGATGACATATCCGTTTTCCCATTTCAAAGAGATGAGTGTTCCTTCTTCGTGAGATTTATTAAATTGAATTTCTCCGTTTGTAGGTTTATATTTGCTGTTTAATAAGCTTTCTAAAACATCAGATTTTTCTGTTGCTTCAATGGTTACTTTAATCAATGCGTTTGACGGATCAGATGCTACACGTCCTGAAACATCTGTAGATCTTGATACGCTATAGTTAAGCTTTAATAACTTCTGACCTTCACCTCCATTGAATTTTAAGATTCCTCTCGAATTTCCTGCCATATTCTTACATTTTAATCATTAACGACTGTTCCCTGATATAGGATTTATATAACAAAGATAGACTTCAGGTTCTAATTTAAAAAGTTTTTAAGGCACTGTTTTAGAAATTGTAGTAGTTCTACGACATTTTTAGAATTCCGGATTAAAAAATAAATTTAGAATTTTAAACTAATTTATTTTGTTTTTCATTGAAAATATTCTACAAAACCCCGCGAAAATAAGGACACTGAAGAAAACACTTCAACAAGCATTTCCTTCAGTATCATCTATTTAGTTTGTCTTTCCTCTATAATTAGTAATGTTTATAAATATACCCGATTACCATAATAATCAGGTTGATAATGATCATAATCAGTAAAATATTACTGTATTTTCTTTTTTTATCGATAAAACTCAGACCAAGAATTATAAAAAATATCAATAGGGTATACACCGCAGGATACATTTGAAAAGCTTCTGCAAACTTTCCTTCAAACACCAATACAACAGCTCTCTGTGCACCACAGCCCAGGCATTCTACTCCCAGGAATTTTTTACTGGGGCAGGTAAGCATGAAATCATCAATATTCATCTGTATTGGTTTTATAAGAGACCTGTTAATTAAGAAGAAATTTTGGCTCTGGTATACTGATGCGGGAAAAAGCAGTTTTCTTTCATTTCAAAAGATCCCTGAACAGCAATATAGGGGTTTCTAAGAATCTCTCTTGCTACGAAAATTAAATCGGCATCGCCTTTCTGAAGAATTTCTTCAGCCTGCTCCACTTTAGTAATCAACCCTACTGCTCCTGTCTTTACAACTGCTTCATTTCTTATCTGTGATGAAAAAGGAACCTGATAGCCATCGAAAACCGAAATTTTGGCACCATGAATATTTCCGCCACTGGATACATCAACAAGATCTACAGCATGTTCTTTTAAAATTTTGGCCAGCTCAACACTGCTTTGGATATCCCAGCCATTATCTGCATATTCCGTTCCTGAAATTCTAACAAAAAGAGCGGTATTTTCATCCAGTTCTTCATTAACAGCATCTACAATTTCGATCAGAAATCGGACTCTGTTTTCAAAACTGCCTCCATATTCATCTGTTCTGATATTGGAAAGTGGTGACAGAAACTGATGGATCAGATATCCGTGCGCCCCATGAATTTCAATAACGTCAAAACCAGCTTCCACAGCTCTTCTCGCAGCTTTTTTAAAATTCTGAACCTGCTCCTTTACCTCATCTGTAGTGAGTGTATGTGGAATTCTTTCTGTGGGGTGATAAGGAACAGGACTTGGAGCAACAGTTTCCCAGCCTTCTTCCAGAGGAATCTGCAGGTTATTCCATGTTGAACCTTTTCTTCCGGCATGAGCCAGCTGAATTCCTATTTTGCTTTCTGAATTTTTATGAACAAATTCTACAATTCTTTGCAGTTTCCCTGCCTGTTCATCATTCCAGATTCCCATACAGTGATTGGTAATTCTTCCTTTAGGTTCTACTCCTGTAGCTTCTACCATCAAAAGACCTGTCCCGCCCTGAGATCTGCTTCCGTAGTGTACAAAATGGAAGTCGTTAGCCTCTCCGTTTTCACATGAATACATACACATGGGAGACATTACCCATCTGTTTTTTAACTCTACATTTCTGAATTTTATTGGTGTGTATAGCATTTTACTCTTTAAAAAAATTGAACTTTTCACCGGAAGAATAAAATATTGTCCACTTCATTAAAAAGAACTAATTTTACCCCCCTTTTTTAGTTGACAATATATGAAAAAAGACATACAGATCAGTTACGAATATTTTAAAAATAGCAGTGAACTGAGCGATATAGAAAAACAATTATTTGAAAGAGCCAAAGAGGCTCGTGAGAATGCTTATGCGCCTTATTCTCAATTTTTGGTAGGATGTTCCGTATTATTGGAAAACGGAGAAATTTATTCCGGAAACAATCAGGAGAATGCTGCCTACCCTTCCGGACTCTGTGCAGAAAGAACTACTCTTTTTTGGGTAGCCGCCAATTTTCCGGATGTGAAAATAAAAAAGATCTTCGTTGTAGGAGGTCCTAAAGAATTTCATGAAAAGAATCCTCCGATTCCTCCTTGTGGAGCATGCCGCCAAAGTTTGATTGAATACGAAACCAAGCAGAACGAAAATATTGACCTTTATTTCTCCAGTATGAATGAAGAGGTTGTAAAAGTAAGTGCAGTAAAAGATCTGCTTCCTTTTTATTTTGATTCGACGTTTTTATAAGGAAAGACTTTATCCTTGTCAAGGGTAATAAAAAAGCTGTTTCATATGTTGAAACAGCTTTTTTTATTATTCTTCTTCAGATTCTACCTCATCATCTTCATCTTCATATTGCTCCAGATAGTAGCTAAAGCTGAAGTCTTCCACTTCCTCTTCGGCATCTTCAAGAGTAGTCAGCAGGTCTTCAAAAATCTCAAGCTGATCTACAGTCATATTGACGAATTCCAGGTGGAGCGGCATTTCCAGATTTCCGGTAATGGTATCAGAAAGCGCATCAAGATTATCACCAAAATGCTCAGGAAGCTGAATTTTCTCCTTCAGCTGAGCATAAAAGTCTTCATAATCACCTATGTCTGTAAAATCTATATATACTGTCTTCATATTGAACTAAATTTCCAATTTTTATTAATTAAAAAAGTTTTGAATTTTTGGCAGAAATCCGTTTCAGAGCTGCCCATATAATACTTTTATTTTTCAAAAATACTACTTATGTCTGTTTAAATACAAATTTCATAGAGTCATTGCGAGGAGCTTTGCGACGAAGCAATCTCAAAAAACATCTAAAATATGCTGGATATCATCCGTAAGATCTTTCCAATCTGGGTTTATACTATCAATTAAATCCAATTTCTTTTGTCTTGAACCAGCCTTTATTTGTTTTTCTCTAAATATAGCATCACCTATTTCCTGAAAAGCTTCCCAATACACCAAAATATACAAATTATATCTTGAGGTAAAGCTTTGTGAGTAGTATGCTTCTTTATGTTGTTGAACACGTTTTGGCAGATTTGAAGTAACTCCTGTGTAAGAGTTGTATGATTTTTATTCGTCATAATGTAGACAAAACCTGCTTTCACTTATTATTATTTTTGAGATTGCTTCGTCACGTTGTTCTTCGCAATGACGTTACTGTTTTTCAAAGCTCTTATAATGGTTTTTGGTAAGATATACGTCTCCATTTTGAGTATAAATGATACGGTCAGCATTTCTTCCTCCGCAATGATAGTTTACATCTGCTTCAAAATATTTCTCTCCGTCCGGCAAACGTCTCTCCCTGTTTCCGAATTTATCTCCACCAATAGCTTTTCCCGGAAGCACATCACAAAGATTTCCCTGGGAAGGATTCCATCCCTGTTTTCTGGCTTCGTTTTTAGTGATATAATAATCCGGAAGTTTATGATTTTGTTTTACGTAGCTGATAACCGTTTTTTCTTCTGTAAGCTGATCAATGGAAACCTGAGCAGATGAATTTCCGTTACTGGAAGCTCCTTCTGAAGAGGTACTGCCATAGCTCACCGTTTCCTTTTTTACTGAATCTGACTGATCTTTTTTATCTTCAATAAAATTTTTATAGATATACATTACAGACATTCCGAAAAGGAGTCCCAGACATATAAAAAACACGGATCTTATTTTACCGTTCATAACAATCGTTGTATTAATGTGACAATTTACCAGTATTGGTACAGTTTATTATGCTCTCCACTCTTCGGGAATATCACAAACCGGAATAGGATCCATTTTATGCTTGGCGGCTTTATGCATTCTGTCAAAAATTAAAAATACTTCCTTATCTCTTCCTTCATAATCATCAGCAGTTTTAGATCCGTATTCTTTCTGGATTTTTTCCAGTTCCGGATAAGAAGCGCCAATTTGCTGTTCATCCGTTCTGTCTACATCCCAAAGTCCGTCAGTAGGAATCGCTTCCTGAATGCTTTTAATTAAATTAAGCCCTTTCGCCAATTCATACACCTCCGTTTTATAAAGATCCGCAATGGGAGAAACGTCTACTCCACCATCTCCATATTTTGTATAAAATCCGATCCCGAAATCTTCCACTTTATTACCTGTTCCGCAAACTAAAAGTCCGTTCAGCTGTCCGTAATAATATAAAGTAAGCATTCTCAGACGGGCTCTTGTGTTGGCAAAAGCCAGTTTTTCGTTAGGATACAGATCATCTTTTACATCAAAAGTTTTGTAAAGCTCCTCAAAAGCAGGGGTCAGATCTACAGACATTGTTTCTACATTCGGAAATCTGGATTTAAGGTCATCCATATGATCCTTTGCGCGGTCTACCTGATCTGCTTTCTGACGGATTGGCATTTCAATCAGCAATGTTTTCAGTCCGGTCATTGCTGCCAGCGTAGAAACTACTCCTGAATCCACACCTCCTGAAACTCCGATTACATATCCGTTTACTCTTGCTTTTTCCGCATAATCTTTTAACCAATTTACAATATGATCTATCACTTTTTGTGTCTGCATCGTTTATATTTTTTTAGTCTATTCCAAATTCCTGAGGGTATTTCACCACTCCTTTTTTATTTTTTAATCCATTTTTTACCAATTCTACAGCCATTCCGTTTTCTTCCGGAATATCGAATGGAAAAGAAACCCCAAAATTACTTGTTTTTTTGTAACCAAAGCGCGGATAATAACTTTCGTGTCCGAGAAGAATCACAGATTCATATCCCAGTTCTTTTGCTATACGATGGCCTTCAAGAATAAGTTTCGCTCCTATTCCCTGATTCTGAAATTCAGGCTTTACGGAAACAGGCGCTAATGCAAGCGATGGAAAAGATTGTCCATCACCTTCAATGGTAATTTTTGTAAACAGAATATGTCCGGCAATTTCTCCGGTTTCATCTTCTGCAACCAATGATAATTCCGGAACAAAGGCTTCAGATTTTCTTAATTTTTCTACCAGAAACTGTTCCTGATGATCACTGTATTCTATTTCTCTAAAAGCCTCTTCTGTAAGTTGAAAGACTTTTTGATGGTCTTTTTCTTCTTCCTTTCGTATTGTTATCATTTTTAAATATATTTCTCTTTTTTCAGTTCGTACCAGAAACATGTTCCGTCCGGTTCCTCAAACTCTCCTGTTTTTTCAAATCCTAATTTTCTTAAAATATGATTGGAAACCTCATGTTCGGAATGGGCATAAGCATAAATAACCTCTGCATTCAGACCGTTAAAGCCATAATCCAGAGAAGCTATTCCTGCTTCCACAGCATATCCTTTCCCCCATGATTCAGGAAGAAAACGATATCCCAGTTCCAACACATTTTTATAGCCATTCGTTTCATGAGTCAGTAATTTTAATCCACTCCATCCTATCAGAAGTCCGCTTTCTTTTTCCACTACTCCCAGCCTTCCCACTCCATTTTCCTCATACTGCTTCTGAATCATATTGATGACATTTTTTGACTCATTAATTTCAGTCAAAACGGGTACACCAATATATTTCATCACCTCAGGATTGGAATCCAAAAGAAAAATGCGTTCAAAATCTGCCTCTTCGAGTTTTCTTAAAATCAGTCGTTTTGTTTCTATTTTCATAATGATTAGTTTTTATTCTTCTGCACCAAAAATGGTAACCTCTGTTTTTGTTCCTTTCTTAATATCTGTTTCTTTTATCTTATTCCCGATTATATTCAGGGTTTGTAAAGCCGGATTCCCGGAAATATCAATTTTTTGAAGTTTATTATGTTCCACATTCAGTTTTCTTAATCCTTTACACTGAGCCAGGTCAATTGTTTTTAATTGATTTAAAGATAATGTTAATTGATCAATTTTGGGAATTCCTGTCAACGAAATACTTTCCAATCTATTATGATCCAAATACAAAGAACTTAAGTTTTTCAGATTTTCTGTTTTGAATGAAGAAATTTTACATCCTGTACATGAAAACAATTCAAGCTGATTGAGGTTGCTTATTACCATATCAGGAATTACATTATCATCCAGGACAATCATTTTTACATTTTTAAAAAAGTGCAGATCATCCGTAGAGGTAATTCCTTTATGAACAAGGAACAGATTGGTAACCCTATCTGCTTCCGGAGATTCCAGCATTCCATTTTTATTCAGATCAAAATTTTCAAGTACTGCTTTTTCAAAGTTTTCATCTTTAAATTCAAGCTTTTGCCCATAGAAAAAAGAAAGTCCATAAATAAGGTAAATGGCAGTAAATATTTTAATTTTCATCATGAATTGTGTATTTAATCCTTATTTTTGTAAACTTAAATTCCATGTAAAAATAATGAAGATTTTTAGATATATTGCACTTTCTTCTCTTTTAGCTGCCGGACTTATTTCCTGCAAAAAAGAACCTGAAAATCAATGGAAGGTAGAAGTGAAACAAACTGCCGAAAAAGTTGACATCACGGATATTTCCAAAGAGTTTTACAATCCGGCTCTTCCGCTGGATCAGTTTAAAGCTCAATTCCCCTGGTTTCAGGGCAGTGTTTCTGATGCCGATTTTGGAAAAAGAAGAGCAGATGCTGAAGAAATAAAAATCTATAAGGAAGCGATTGGGAAAATAGATCAGGCAAAGCTTCAAAAGGAACTTCAGAGTTTATTTTCACATATCAAATATTACTTTCCACAGTTTAAAAATCCAAAAGTATATCTGTTTTCATCAGCTTTACAGATGGTTCAGGATCCGATATTTTATGACCAGAAAGGCAATCTGTTATTTATAGATGTCACCGGTTTTATGGGAGATGGAAATCCTAATTATAAAGGTTTGGAACTGTATTTCCAAAAATCGATGAACCCACAAAATATTGTTCCAAAAGTGTCGCAGCTTTTTGCTGAAAACATTGTTACGGAATCTCCTGATCATCAGAAATTTATTGATCAGATTATTCTGAACGGAAAAGTAATGATTCTACAGGATGCTTTTCTCCCTGATGTTCCTGATTATCTGAAAATGAATTATACCCAGAAGCAGTATGAATGGGCAACAAGCAATGAAGCCAACATCTGGAATTATTTTGTAGAAAGCAATCTGATTTTCGGAGATGATCCAAGATTGGGAGAACGTTTTATTTCTCCTGGTCCATTCTCGAAATTTTACACAGAGATTGACAATGAATCTTCACCGCAAATCGGAATTTTTACGGGATGGCAGATCTGCAAGGCATATCTTAAAGAAAAACCTGAAACAAAGTTGACCCAGTTCCTGAAAATGGATGCTACCACAATTTTTAATCAATCCGGTTATAAACCGAAACTTAAATAATAGAAAATTTAGAATTTAGAAAAAATAGAAAAATGAGAAAGACTCAGATTACGATAGATGTAGAGCTTGATGAAAATCACGTACCGGAAAACATTACATGGAACGCTCAGGATGGTGGTATTGATAAACAAGATACCAAAGCAACCATGATTTCTGTATGGGATGATAAAACAAGAGAAGCCTTAAGAATTGATCTTTGGACAAAAGAAATGCCTGTAGATCAGATGAAGATGTTTATCCACCAGATTTTAATATCTTTAGGAAGTACGTATCAGAGAGCGACAGGTGAAGAGGATGTAGCGCAGTGGATGGAGGAAATTGCAGAAGAATTTGCAGTGAAATCTGCTATTAAGTAAAAAATACAATTGCAACAAGCTGGAGGCAGTAAGCGGTAAGCTTTTTGTACTCAGCTAGAGCAACTTTTAATAAAAACAATGAACATTAAAGTCATATGCTTAATGTTCAAGCCTAAAGCAAAAAATTATGAATTTTAATACAAAAGTAATTCACGGAGGGCAGCACCACGAGTCTGCAACAGGTTCTGTAAATGTACCTGTATTTTTAACCTCTACATTTGCACAGAAAAGCCCGGGAGTACATTCCGGATATGAATATTCAAGAGCTGCCAACCCTACAAGACAGGCATTGGAAGATTCTTTGGCAAGTATTGAAAACGGAGCGAGAGGTTTAGCTTTCGGTTCCGGTCTTGCAGCCATCGACTGTGTTTTGAAATTATTAAATCCTGGTGATGAAGTAATTGCCGTAGATGATCTTTATGGTGGGACTTACAGAATGTTCACAAGACTTTTCGAAAAATATCAGCTGAAATTTACGTTCGTGAATTTTGATGATGTTTCTAAAATTGCTGATGTTATCACGGATAAAACAAAACTGATCTGGGTAGAAACCCCTACTAATCCATTGATGAAATTAGTGGATATCAAAGCAGTCGTAGAAATTGCAAAGGGAAAAGATATTTTAGTGGCTGTAGACAATACTTTTGCAACCCCTTATATCCAGAGACCTATTGATCTGGGAGCAGACATTGTAATGCACTCTGCCACCAAATATTTAGGAGGACACTCTGATGTGATTGCGGGAGCTCTTATCGCTAAAGATGCTGAACTGGGAGACAAGCTTCACTTTATCCAGTTTGCAAGTGGTGGTATTTTAGGACCTCACGATTCTTATCTTGTATTGAGAGGAATCAAAACACTGGCGTTAAGAATGCAGAGACATTCTGATAATGGACTTGCTGTAGCCCAATATCTTGAGACCCATCCTGCTGTAGATAAAGTAATTTATCCTGGATTGGAATCTCACCCACAGTATGAATTGGCAAAATCTCAGATGAAGGAATCCGGAGGAATGGTTTCATTCACTTTCAAATCCGGAAAAAAAGAAGATGCAATCAAATTCTTAGAGAAAGTAAGAGTATTCACCCTTGCAGAATCTTTAGGAGGAGTAGAATCTCTGGCTAACCACCCTGCTCTGATGACCCATGCTTCAATTCCGGCAGAAAAACGTGCTGAATTAGGAATCACTGATGACCTGGTTCGTTTAAGCGTAGGGATTGAAGATGCTGAAGATCTTATTGCAGATCTTGAGAAAGCTTTTTCTTAACATACTATAAACTAAAATGAGAAGGGTTATCAAATCCTTCTCATTTCATATCACCCACCAAATAACTATGAAAAGTACAAGAAAAGCTGTTATTTCCGACTTACCCCAACTTTCGGAATTATTTGATCAGTACAGAATATTTTATCATAAAGCATCAGATATTCCTGCAGCAGCAAATTTTCTAAAGGATAGACTTGAAAATAAAGATTCCGAAATTTTTGTAGCAGAAGAAAACGGTAACCTGACAGGTTTCGTACAGTTATATCCCCTATTTTCATCCACAAGAATGCAGCGCTACTGGCTGCTGAACGACCTCTACGTAAATGAAAACCATAGAGGAAAAGGATATTCCAAAGAACTGATTGAAACATCAAAAGAACTCTGCCGTTCATCTAAAGCATGCGGTATTCTTTTAGAAACTGGAAAAAGTAATGATATAGGGAATCAGCTTTATCCATCCTGCGGCTTCGAGCTGTATGACTCCGTGAATTTCTACGAATGGAGCAATTCATGAGTAATGAGCAATAGGTAATGAGTAATTTTTTTTAATGTATATCATTCAAAAATACCTCTGTCCTTTATTTCAATAACTCGAATCACCAATCTCGGAACTCGTACCCCGAACCTCAAAATCAATTGATAAAAACAAAAACAATATGACCGATTTTCAAAAATACATTCAAAGATATTTAGATCAGATTCCAGCAGGAGACTGGTTGAATGAGCTGCAGATATCCGCAGATAAAACAATAGGAATTTATTCAAATCTTACTGAAGATCAATTTAATTTCGCTTATGCAGAAGGGAAATGGACTTTAAAGGAGCTTCTACTCCATCTATCAGATACGGAAAGAGTGTTCCAATACAGAATATTAGCTTTTGCCAGAGGAGATAAAAACAATCTTCCAGGCTTCGACGAAGATGAATATGCGAACCGATCTTTTGCAAGTGAAAGAACCATCGAATCCCTTCTGGAAGAATATAAGCTGGTAAGAAAATCTTCTCAGATTCTATTAGAAACCCTTCATCCTTCCGCTTTACAAAATACAGGTACAGCCAATGGTCATGAAATTTCTGTAGAAACCATCGGAAAACTGATCGTGGGACATAATTACCACCACCTGAATATTATCGAGGAAAGGTATTTATCGAAGTTGGGATGGATGTAATAATTCAAAAATAAGTTTGAATTATTATAGGTTTTAGCTAAAGCCAAAGGATTTATTTCTTTTTATTTAAATGGGCTAAAGCCCATTTCTATTGAATAGAATACCATCTCTAATAATTCATGAAATCATATCTTAATGACATCATACATAAAATATAATGTATTTATCATTAAAACATCAATAGGAACGGGCTTTAGCCCGTTTTCATATTATATAATATTCCTTTGGCTTTAGCCGAAACTTAAAAAAATATTACTTTTGATAAAACAACACAAATGGCTTTTATCAAAATCTACATTCATCTTGTCTTCTCTACAAAAAACAGAGATCCCTTTCTCAATACATTCGACATACGTCTCAAAGTCTGGAAACATATTAAAGAATATGCTACAGAAAAAGGTATATTTTTAGATATAATCAATGGACATTCGGATCATTGTCATTGCCTTATTTCTCTGGGATCTGATCAGAATATAGAAAAAATTGTCCAGCTTTTAAAAGGTGAATCTTCTCATTGGATCAATAAAAATAATCTTACTGTAGGAAAGTTCTCATGGCAGGATGAATATTTTGCGGTATCAGTTTCTGAGTCTATGATAGATAGCGTAAGAAATTATATTAAAAATCAGGAAAAGCATCATCAGAAAAAGAGTTTCATTGATGAGTACAGGGAATTTATTGAAAAATATAATTTTTAAATGTGATTAGGTTTTGGCTAAAGCCGAAGGATTTGTTTCTTTTATTTAAATAGGCTAAAGCCCATTTCTATTGAATAGGATAGTGAATCTCTAATAATTTATTGCACTATTCTAACTACATTATAAAAACATCAATAGGAACGGGCTTTAGCCCGTTTTAATATTATATACCATTCCATTGGCTTTAGCCAAAACCTATAAACATTCCCACATTTACATTCCATTTTTTTGCCTAAAATCCACAGATTCTCTACCTTTATCCTTTCTTTGAACTCATATACTATTATGGAACATATTATCGAAATATTAAAATCCGGCGGAACAATCCTTTATCCTACAGATACGATTTGGGGAATTGGTTGTGACGCTACCAATATAGAAGCTGTCAATAAGATTTTTGACATTAAAAAGCGTGAAAAAAACAAATCCATGATCATCCTTGTTGAGTCTGAGAAAAGACTTCAGGATCTGGTGGATGTTCCTGAAATGGCCTGGGAAATTATTGATCTTAGTGAAAAACCGGTAACTATTGTTTATGAAAATCCAAGAGGTCTTCCGAAAGAACTTCTTGCAGAGGATGGAAGCATTGGAATCAGATTGGTAAAAAATGATTTCTGCAAAAAACTGATCACAAAACTGAACAGACCTTTGGTATCTACTTCCGCCAACTTCAGTGGTGAGAAAAGTCCGTTGAAATTCTCTGATATTTCTGAAGAGATGATCAGCCTTGTGGATTATGCGGTGGAAGAAGACAGAGAAAAAGTTTCAAAATACTCAGGTTCTTCCGTTATCAAAATATGGAATGACAACAGGATAAAAGTTCTTCGGGAATAAAAATCCTGAACCTTTATATTTAATTTTTTTAGAGTCTTGTCAGTTCATATCGGCAGGATTTCTTTTTTTTAATTCTATCTTTGCAAACTCAACTCATAAATTATTTGCTATGAATCATCAGGAATTTGCCCAAATGTGGGTTAATACTTGGAACTCTCATGATTTAGAGGATATTCTCTCCCATTATTCGGATAATATTGAGATTACAACTCCCATGATTGCAATGGCTACCGACGGTAAGGAAAGTTCTTTAAAAGGAAAAGAAGCCGTCCGTGAATACTGGAAAAAGGCATTGGAAAAATTTCCTGATCTCCGTTTTGATCTGATACATTCCAGTGCGGGAGTAGATTCAGTAGCATTATTTTATAAGTCGATTATGGATAAACATGCTGTTGAAGTCATGTTTTTTAATAAAGACGGAAAAATTAGTAAAATGTATGCTCATTATGATTAATGGGTAACATACGTAGAAATTGTCACTATTATTAACGATGAAAATTAATCTTAATCAAAATAAGAATTTAAAACTATTTAAAATCATTTCTGAAGCAGCAGAAAGGAATAACCAGTCCGTATACATTGTTGGCGGTTATGTGCGTGACCTTCTGATGAATAGAAAAGCTTCTACAGATATCGACTTTGTAACAGAACAAAGTGGTATTGAGCTTGCCCAAAATGTAGCTCAGGATATAGATCCTAAATTAAAAGTTTCCGTATTCAAAACATATGGAACAGCGATGATCAAGTATAAAGAACTTGAGCTTGAATTCGTAGGAGCCAGAAAAGAAAGCTATACAGAAAACAGCCGTAAACCTGAGGTGGAAGGTGGAAGTCTGGAAGATGACCAGAAAAGAAGAGATTTTACCATCAATGCGATGGCTATTTCTTTAAATAAAGAGAACTTTGGAGAACTGATCGATCCGTTTAACGGGGTGGAAGATCTTGAAAAAGAAATTTTAAGAACTCCTTTAGAGCCTGCTCAAACTTATTCTGATGATCCATTGAGAATGATGAGAGCAGTACGTTTTGCTTCAACTTTAAATTTTAAAATCGAAGAGAACTCTCTGAAAGCAATCCAACAGGAAGCGGAAAGAATCAAGATTGTTTCTATGGAAAGGATCATGGTAGAGTTCAACAAAATCATGCTTTCTGAAAAACCGTCTATCGGACTGAGACTGATGGAACAAACAGGTCTTATGAAACTGATTATTCCTGAACTGATTGAACTAAAAGGTGTGGAAGAAGTGGAAGGACAAACTCACAAGGATAACTTTTATCACACGCTGGAAGTGGTGGATAATATTTCTGTAAATACGGACAATCTGTGGCTTCGTTGGTCTGCTCTGCTCCATGATATTGGAAAAGCTCCAACAAAAAAGTTTGTAGAAGGAACTGGATGGACCTTTCACGGACATGAATTTTTGGGCTCAAAAATGGCAAAAACACTTTTCCAGAGATTGAAATTACCATTGGGAAGCGATATGAAATATGTTCAGAAAATGGTGAAACTTTCATCAAGACCTATCGCACTGATTACTGATGATGCTTCAGATTCTGCATTGAGAAGACTTTTATTTGATGCAGGTGAAAATCTTGAAGATCTTTTTACCCTTTGCAAAGCAGATATTACCACGAAAAATTCCAAAAAACAGGAAAAATTCAAAAGAAACTTTGAATATGTAGCGGTAAAAATCAAAGAAGTGGAAGAAAAGGATCAGGTAAGAAATTTCCAGCCACCTATTACTGGTGAAGAGATTATGGAAATGTTTAACCTTAACCCAGGCCGTGAAATTGGTATCTTAAAAGAGAAAGTCAAAGAAGCCATCCTGGAGGGTGAAATTCCTAATGAAAAAGAAGAAGCCACAAAGTTTGTTATTGCTGAGGCTGAGAAACTGGGATTAACATTATAAAGTAAATTTATAAAAAGCATAAAAAATCCGGCGGAATGGAACATTCCGCCGGATTTTTTATGCGCACTGACGAAAACAAAGCCGGCCGGTTTCTTCGAAACCGGCCGGAAAAAAACACAAATGATGAAAAAATAAAAAATTATATTTTTATATACTGTAAGGTATTATGGATTCAGGTAAGTTCCATTAGCACCCAGACCTCCTGTTTTAAGAGATCCCAGTTTGCTACCCGTAGTTGCTGAATACACTACCATTTCACTGTCCTGAGTAAACTGTTTAACATCTGATGCAAAAATTCTTCCATCAATTACATTAAATCCATAAAGCGTAAAATAAGGACCTCCATCTGCAGCTGTTAACAATGGAGTTGTAGGAATTACAGGAGTCGCTAAACTTGTTGTATACACTTTATTCGAAGAGCTGAAGTATAATTTATCATTATCAATCTGAAGGTTGGTTGCACTAGGAATTCCTGTCAGTGTAATTACCGGTGTAAGAGTTCCTGTACTTGAAATCTTATAGATGTAAGAATCTGTAGCTGTTGAAGAAATTGTGTAAACATTAGATTTGTAAGACACCGTATTTCCAATCTGACCATTCGGAACAGTAATTTCAGTTTTATTGTCATTGGAAGTATTGATATAAGTAATCTTATTTCCAAATCCTGATGAAGCATTTTGTACAAAAACATTTCCTCCCGCTTCTACTGTTTTATCAGAAACTTCAGTCATACTGATTTTACTTACAAATGAATAATCAGAAGCTTTATATTTCGTTACACTTTTCGTATTGGCTGTGAAATTGGTATTGGAAACGTAGATAAAGTCATTCGCAAAAGTAATTCCTCTTGGATTATCAAGCTGATCAGTAATTACTGCTAACTTCTTGAACGTATAACGGTCTACAACAACAATTTTGTTTGAGTTATTGATCACAAGATAAGCCTTGTTTCCGCTAAGACCAATCGTCTGAAGAACATCACCAAGGATTTCTTTATTGTTATAACCGTACACATCATCCTGCTTCAGGCTTAAATCTCTTGTTAGGAATGTTACTTTAGCTCCCTGGCTGTTAAAGTTCCCTTCATTAGAGATAAAATATCCGTTCTGGTAAGTGATCGGAGAGATTTCAATTTCGTCAGAACTATTTGTACATGAAGAGATATTAAACAATAATACCACTGCAAAGAGTACAGTTAAAAGTTTAGTTATTTTCATAATTTATTCAATTTTATTTGTTAAAAATTTATTGCTGCATACACACTATAGTTTCTTTTCGGTAAAGGATAGAAAGCAACTGTTTTATAATATGTATTGGTTAGATTATTCACTTTAAACCCTAAAGTATATTTTTTGGCTAAGGTTGCAGAAACACCCATATTTAAAAGAAAATAAGGATCTATGGCATCTGATCTTTTTTCATCACTTGTCGTGTAGGTAATACCATTCAGCAGTCCCTGTGCGAAAAATTTAAAGAAACCATATTCATAATCTATATTCGCTGTCCCTCTGTGCATGGGAACATAAGGTCTCTGCATCTTCGTTTCTTTATCAATAGATTTTGCATAATAATATCCTGCATTCGCTCTGAATTTATGATTCCCAAACTGTTTACTGAAAGACAACTGGGATTCCAGTCCATAAGATTCAAATTTATTGATATTGGATGCCTGCCAGTAGCCCAGAGCAGTCGGAAGCCATACAATAAGATCCGTCACATTCATATAATAAGGAGACAAAGTAAGTTTGAAATCTCCCATTTTGAACTCATTTGTCATATCAAACTGAGTAGAAGTTTCGGGTCTCAAATCTTTATTTCCTCCCGGTTCATAATAAATATCATTAAATGACGGATATCTGAAATTCTTTGATACGTTAAGACTCACATCATACCATTGTAAGGCACTCCATTTTCCGGAGAATGAATACATAAATGGAGACTTCACATCTTCCACAAAATCTTTCTTAAATCCACCTTCAAAACGCAGGTCTTTCGTGGCAAAATACCTCAACAATCCTGAAATTGATCCGATATTTCTGCTTACATCAGATATTCCACTCGCGTACCCTTCTCCTTTATTGATCTGAAATTCTCCGATAAGATTAAAATTCCATTTTGAATTCAGGAAATAATTGAAATCATTTTTGAAGATATAGTTTTTCCCGGTTCCACCACTGGATTTAGGCTGATTTAGCGAACCGAAATACTGAAAGTTTTCTTCCGTATAGGCCGCTTTAAAGGAGTTGCTGAACTTTGTTTTGTTCCAGTCCCACGAAAGAAGACTTCTTACACTTTGAGTCTTATATTTTGTCTTTGTTCCTGTTTCTTCATACACAGGATAATGCTGTGAAGAATCAAAAAACTGGCTCTGCCATGAAATTTTATGATCGTTCGTTATCTTGTAGGAAGCACCTGCATTGAACGTAGTATTGTAATAATTTCCGTTTCGGTTAATATAGTTCAGATCGTTTACCTTATAATCATTTTCACTTACAGAATAATTTCCGGAAGCTTTAAAACTGAACCTATCATTACTGTAAGAACCTTTTACAAAATTGTTATAGGTATTAAAAGAAGCAACTTCTGAAAATAAAGAACCATGGAAACCTTTATTAAAATCAAGGGTATTATTCAGGTGAATACTTCCTCCGATAGCACCACTTCCATACACCACACTTCCACCACCTGCTTTTATACCGATCTGATCATAGCCGAACAAAGCAATATTATTGATATCTCCCTGTCCCAGAAAACTGGAGTTGATATTAATCCCATTCCAGACAAACGCTGTCTGCTGAGCGGTAGTTCCTCTGAATGAAGGCGAAGAAACAGCACCACGACCATTTTCTTTAATAAAAACCTGTGACTGAAATCTCAGAAGCTCCGAAAGATTACTCGAATTTTTCTCGGCATCTTCCTCCGAAATTATTTTTACAGGATGAAAAAGTTTAACCCTGTTCATCTGGTTGTCGAAAACATAAATAGTATCGATGGTTTTCTCTTGTCCAAAAAGAAAACAACCATACGATGAAAAAAGCAGTACTAAAGATCTTTTTATATCCATACTTTTTTACTTTTCCTCCGAAAGCAATATGTTTTTTTAATTATAATTCCGGCAGGTCTCCTGACTTTCGCATTCTGCTCCTTCCCGTTTTTATACAGTGGTTTTTTGCAGAAACTTGTGTTGCGATTTACAGTTGCGGGGACAGTCCGGGAGTTACACCCGATTCCCTTTTCATTCCAAAATACTGGAAACCAAAATTTTTGCAAAGATAGTTTTTTTATATGTATTCGCCTAAAACCATACGTATGCTTAAAAAGCCTGTCTTCCTATGAGCTGAAACAAAAAAAGAACAGCTGCTTTCAATATTGAAAACAGCCATTCATCCCACTACTTTACTATTTATATATGTTATTTTTTAATCAGTTTATAAGTCTCTTTTTTACCGCCTTTCACAGAGTATTGTAAAATATAATCTCCTTTTGACAAGGATGAAACATCAATCTGTCCTTCTACAGCATTGAATGATTTCACCCTTTGTCCAACCATATTATAAATTTCTGCGTTCTCTATTTTTCCTGTTCCTTTAAAATATAGAATATCAGCAACAGGATTAGGATAAATACCTATACTGTTTTTTTCTTTTACAGCATCATTGACGGATAAAAATTCAGAAGTATCCAGATAAAAAGCGATCATCTGACCTGAAGCGTTCGTTCCTGAACCTGCAATTTTCTTTCCATCCTGTGAAATAGCCAGAGGAAGTCCCATTGTTACTCCATTCGTTGCAATTCCTAAGGATGCTGCATAATCATTCAGATTAATCCTTCCGGTAGCAGAGGTCCAGATAAAGCCTTCTCCCGACATTGGAGGGGCACCAAATGCTCTGTAATATCCGATAACTTTCTTCCCATCAGCAGAAATTCCTGTTGCACCTCCTTTGAAACTGAAAGAAGCATTAGGATGGGTAATATACGTTAATCCGCTTACAACATTCCAGACATAGGGATTAGGATTTGCCGATCCTATGATGGTATTTCCGTCTGCAGAAATCCCTCCTGCTTCCCCTACATTATTCCCGTTATTATCAGTAATAAAACTTTCTACTCCATCCTGCCATTTTGCACCGCTTCTCGTACCGTTTGATTCGTCCTGCCATCCTACAATTACTGTTCCTGCTGCATTAACTGCATTTGCTCTTGAACTGCGTCCGGAAACAATACTTCCCAGATCTACCATTCCGTTCACTTCATCCCATTTCACAGCGTGGGCATTCGCGGCAGTAAGAAACCCCAGCCCTACGATTGTATTTCCGTTGGTAGTCATTCCCCAGGTAGAGCTTACACTTCCGTCCCATCCGGTAGGAACAAGTCCGCCCCGGTTTACCCATGTGGCGGCAGCAACATCATACGTTGATATTTCATTAAATCCTGTTGCGGTATTGGTAATGGAAGATGATATTTTAGTTCCGTCATTCGAAACAATAGTTCTTCCTGCAGCCGGATATCCGTTTGAAATAGAACCTATCTGTACAAGTCCTCCTGCTGCATTCCATTTATAAATTCCTCCTGCGCTGGTATGCATACTTACCATTCCATTATCAGAAACTGCACCTACATTATAATTTCCTAAACCTATTACAGTAAGCTGCGCCTCTGCAAAACCAAATTTCAGGAAAAGACAAGCCGTCAATATTTTCATTGACATTCTGTAAAAATTTTTCATATTTTATTATATTTAGCGTTTCGAATTGGTGGAAACAATATTAATATAATATTTAGCCTATCCCAAGAAATAGGCTTTCATAATTCGTGAATTTCAAAAGAATTTAATTTTTAAAACACTCATAAACAAACAGATACAAAACAACATTTTGAATATGGATTTTACCAGAATTATTCAAAAAAACACAAAAAACAAATTATCAGAACAAAAATTATTTCAAAACAGCAGAAAAATATTCCTGTTTATTTTTATTTACAGCTCTTATTGTATCAATGGACAGTCCGGACCGGACTTTACTATTTTAGCCGATAAGGCATTTCTCAAGCTCTATCAGAATTCTGACGAATGCATCAGTTATACCCAGGGAATTCCGGTCAGTGATCAGAATACGGAACACAAAATTGTGCTGCAAAATATTATTTCACAAGCTTTTGCTATGAAGGGCGATTATGTACAGTCTGTGAATATTTTTGCTCAAAAAGAGGATAATAATCAGGCAAATGATCTTTCTTATAATATGCAGATCTTCAGTGATTATAATCTTGCGGATCAATATCAGAATCTGGGGTTGTACAACCAGTCGAAAAGAATTATTTCTCATCTTTTATCTGATCAGAAGCTCCTTAAAAGTAATGATCCGACTTTAAAAATCACTACCGCAAAACTGTATCAGCTTCAGGCTTTGAACTCTGGAATCAACAGGGATTATCCAACAGCATTGAAAAACCTTGATAAAAGCAATCAATATCTCAGTGGTCATAATGAAGAGAAGAGAATTTTAAAAATCGAAAACAGGATTTTCCGGTCTTCATATCTACTGAAGCAAAATAAACTCTCTGAATATAAACCCCTTATAGAAAGTATCATTTCAGATCTTGAACATCAGAAAAACAAACCTTTTCTGCTAGGGCTGGCTTATGAGAACCTATCCCAGTATTATTTCCTGAAACAGGATTATACAACAGCTATTGAAAAGCTGGAAACCGGGCTTGCATTGATTGAAAACCTTCCTTTCAACAATTTAAAAATTAAAATTTACGAATCACTGTCCCGTAATTACTACGCCATTCATAATGATGCAAAATACCATCAATACAATAAACTTTATACTGACTTAAAAACAAAAACAGATGTAAGTTCGAAAGAAGGAATACGGTATCTTGTGAAACTCGTTGAGACCAACCAGAATAAAAACATTGAATTTCAAAAACAGATATCACTCAGATCTTCCCTGTTTTTGATTATTGTTTTATCTTTAATTGTTATAGCCCTGCTTACCTATTTTTTACTCATTACAAGCAAAAATAAAGATTTAAAAAAGCAATTTGATTTCTTTGAAAAACAGATCAGCCAGAAACCTCAACCTACTTTATTAAGCAAAGCTCCTGCAGCAGCAAAAGATTCCGGATCTACCAAAATCTCCAGGGAAAAAGAAGATGAAATCCTCCAAAAGCTTGAAGAATTTGAAAAATCTGACCGCTATCTGAATAAAAATATGTCACTGTCTATGCTTTCTTCACAAATGGAAATCAATACAAAGTACTTATCCGAAGTCATCAATAATAAAGAAAAAAACTTCAACGGATATATTAACAAACTAAGGATCAATCACATTGTACAGTTATTAAGAAGTGATACTGCTTTTCTTAATTATAAAGTGAGTTACCTTGCAGAGTATTCAGGGTTTTCATCCCACAGTGCCTTCACAACCGTTTTCAAATCCGTCACCGGAATGTCTCCCAATGCCTATATTCAGGAAATCAGTAAAACTAAAGCCGTATGAAACTATTTTTAAAAATACTATCCCTGCTGCTGATCGCTTTTTATACTTTTACAAAAGCACAAAAGACACCAGACAGCGTCTTAATAAAAAAGGCTAAACTTGAAATTTATGACAACCCTGATAACACCATTAAAATTGGAGAACAATTATTAAAGAAATCTCATGATGTAAAGGCCTCCATTAATCTTTATATGCTTCTTTCCACAGCCAATATTGCTAAAAGGAACTTTGAAGAATCATTAAAATATATTTTAAAAGCAAAGGAACTTTCCCAGAAAACCAATGATCCCAAAAGCCAGTCAGGAGTACTGATCTCAGTGGCTATACAGTATCAGCAAATGGAGCTTTTCAGTAAAAGTCTTGAAACATTGAATGAAGCCGATCAGTATATTTCAAAAATCCCAGCCAAAAATCCTGAAAGATATATCGAGACGGCTGCAAGCTACGCCATTAGAGGAATGATTTATAAAAGCCAGTCCAATTCAGAAATTGCATTGGAAAAATTTCTGATTTCTATACAAAATTATGAAAAGGTTCCCTTGAAGAAAACAACTTATTCCAATATGAGTGTGGTGTATTACAATATTGGGTATTGCTATCTTAATCTCAATCAAATTGACAAAGCACAGGAAGCTTTTTTACAATCTATCGCCTTCGCCCGAAAGAATTATGCTAAAAGTCTGGAAGCCTTTGCCCTGAAAGGAATTGCTGAAATCCATAAACAAAAACATGAAAATCAATCTGCCATAAGCCTTTTACTAAAAGCTGAAAACCTTTGTAAAAATACCGGAGATATTATTCTGAATGAAGGACTTTACAAAGAATTGGCTGATAATTATCTTGCTATGGGACAGCAAAACCTCTATCAGCAGTATAATAAAAAATACCTGGAAATGCGTTTTAAAAGAAAGCAGAATGAACTGAAGTCCATTAATCAGGTGATTAACAATCACAATAAGGAAACCGCTTTGAAAAGTAAAAATCTGAAATCTTATTATCGCTATATTAAAATTGGATCTGTTCTGCTGGGATGTATTTTTATCGTTATCCTTTTATACTTTATTATAAAAATCAGAAAACAGAATAAAAAGTTTCAGAAAGAGATACAGCAGATGATAAGAACATCATAAACCATGAAAATAAAAAAACATCCCAAATTAGGATGTTTTTTATATTGTAACTGTTTAAACTTATCAAAAAAATTCGATGAACCATTAAGGATCATTTAAGGAATAAAGTATAGTTAAGATAAATCATTCTGATTTTTTAGGCTTAAAGCGAAGCTCATCTTAATACTCTCAACATCTTAATACCATCTTAATGTTTCAAAAAATAAACGTTTAAACAGATTTGCTTTATAATTAATTTATCTACCAATAACCTCAGTGATCGGGTTTCCTACATTTCCACTTGGGAACTGAATTTTCAATAGAGAAGATACAGTAGGAGCAATATCTGTCATGTGATATTCTTTATTGCTTTCTCCCTGTTTCACTCCCCATCCCATAAAGATTAATGGAATATGTGAGTCGTAAGAATTCCATACACTGTGTGTAGTTCCTGTTTTAGAATATGGAGGAAGCATAGAATCGTGAGAAATTAACTGGATATCTCCACTTCTCTGTCTGTTGATCCCATTGATAATTCTCTGTTTGATTGGTTCCGGAATACTCGCTTCCTGAACTTTATCTACAGAAACAGCATATAAAACAGTGGGATCTTTTTCAATTTCTTTTACTGTGAAATTTCTTACATCATCCAGTTCAAGCTTGCTATCTGCCAATACCTTTCTGTCAAAATAAATCTGATAGTTATCAATGGCATTAATCAATTTATCTGCTCCGAATTTATCTTTAAGTTTTTGGTTCAGATTCTTTTCAGCATCTTCCCCGAAGAAACCTGTCGTGATTTTATGTTCTTTAAGAAATCCTACAGAATGTGCTCCACCGTGGTCAGCAGATAGGAAAACTGTATATTCTCCTTTTCCTACTTTTGAATCCAAGTATTTGAAGAATTCTGCTAAATCCTGATCTAATCTGATATAAACATCTTCTACCTCAATAGAATTAGGTCCGAATTTATGTCCTGCATAATCTGTAGAGGCAAGGTTGATCGCTAAAAAGTCTGTAACAGCATCTCCACCTAGTTTTTCACCTTCAACAGAAGCTTCGGCTAACTTTAACGTCAACGTATTTCCGAAAGGTGTATAGCGGATATTATCTTTTTTAGTTTGGTAGTCTTTTGCTAAATTACTGTAAGGGAAAGTAGGTGTTTTTGCACTTCCCAACAGGCCTTCCCAAGGCGAATTGTCCGGTGCACTTTCCGTATATTCATTGATTGGAAGTAAAGTATTCCAACCGTTGGCTACTAATTTTTCAGGAAGATTCTGAGAGTTGAATGACTTCACCCATTGAGGAAGGTCATTCATATACCAGGTACTGGTAATAAAGTTTCCTGTACTGTCATCAAACCAGAAAGCTCCGTTTGGCGTGTGTCCTGCAGGAAGAATAGAAGCACGGTCTTTTAAAGAAACTCCTACTACTTTTCCCTGGAAGTTGGTAGCCAGCCTCAATTCGTCAGTCACCGTAGTAGACCAAAGGTTTTTGGGAGAATGGCTTCCTATTTTTACATTGGTGGTTCCCACAGGCTGAACGCTTTCATCCGCAGTACAGTACACGCCTTTTCCTGTTTCCTTATCTGTCCAGTCGTTTCCTGCAATTCCGTGGATAGCCGGTACAGATCCTGTATAGATACATGTATGTCCCAAAGCCGTAATGGTAGGAACATAAGGAATATGTACATTATTCAAAGAGTATCCTGTATTCAAAAGTCTTTTGAAACCGTCATTACCATATTTACCATAAAAACGGTATAAATAGTCCCAACGCATCTGGTCTACTACCAGACCTACAACTAATTTGGGTCTTTCCAGTTGAGTATTTTTGTTCTTCTGTGCATTGATTGTAACTACGGACAATAAAGTAGCTGCCGCAATTGAAATGTTCCTAAGCATCCAAGTAAATTTTTATTGATGACAAATTTAAGGGTTTTGAAAGTTTTGGAGTATGAAATTTTATTTAAATTTGATTATTGTACAATTATCAATCAATCTTCTATGATTTTAGGCATATACTGGTATTTCAAATTTCCGGATCATTTATATGACTTTACGTTTTTCAAATTCTATCCGGGATATGGCGGCCATGCCGATAATCCGGCTGAGCTGGCAGCAAGAGTTCAGGTTAAAAATATAGATGATTTTATGATGAAACTGGGAGAACTGAAATCAGACTTTAACAAAACCTATTTACATGTCAATACCGATGGGAATCAGTTGATCCTCAATATCGGAGATCATATGCTTTTTGATTTTCACTTTCAGTTTGCCATAGAAATTGAAAAGTTACTGATCTGTGAAAATGCAATACTATTAGATTCAAGCCTTCCTTTTACCCTACAATCCAGTAAAAGCTATCCTCCTGAAAAAGAAGAATTCAAAAGTATAGAACATCGGTTCATTCAGATGGTGGGTTCAGATTTAAAAAAAAGTAATGCTGAAAATTATACGGCCAGAATTGACTGTAATCTACCTTTAGAGCATAAACAAAGTCTTATTAATGATTTAGTACATATTTGCCGGGAGGAAAATCTCCATGTATTCTATTATCATGATTCTGATTTTAATGATCATTGCAATCTTATGCTATTTTTCAGCAATGGCAGGCAGAAAAAAGAGAATATCCAAAAGGTTGATATGAATTCTTTTGGAAGTAAAGTTCGTCAAATTACCTGGAAATATCCTCTTCATTTCGGTCATTTCGGAAGCTTCAAAGAGTATCCATTACAGGGGCCTCATATAGAACTGATGATAGACGAAGAATATATCATCAACAAAAAATAAAACCATTTTAATTCAATCATATGATCAAATTCAAATATGTCATTCTCTATGTGGAAGATGTAGAGCAGTCTATGAATTTTTATAAAAACACCTTTGGTTCTGAAATAAAGTTCATCACTCCTGAAAAAGATTATGGTGAGCTATTGACAGGAGAAACCACACTGTCATTTGCTTCTCTCAGTCTTGCGAATTCCAATATTAGAAAAGGATTTTTAAGCTCAAAAACTCAGGATAAGCCTTTCGGAATAGAACTGGGATTTACCACAGACCATGTAGAAGCCCTGGTAGAAAAGGCTATAAAAAACGGAGCTGTTCTTTATGAATATATCACAGTAAAACCATGGGGACAAAAAACAGCTTATATCCAAGATCCTGATCATTATCTGGTAGAAATCTGTACTGAAATTCAATAAGTCTAAAAATATTTGATGTGGAAATAAAAAAATTACAGAAATTATCCTCTAATCCAAGTTTAAAATGGGGACATAACGGCTATACAACAGAAATAAGATACATCGTTTCATCTATAGAATCTGGAGGTTCTTTTGAGTTTATTTTGAAAGAAAAGTCTTTGCCTTATACCAAAACCTGGGAAACAACTTCTGAAGAACTGGAAGAGCTCAATACAATTATTGAAAAGGAAAATTCTTTCGGTGCTTTTGTTGATGAAAAACTTGCAGGCTGGATTATTTGTGAACACAGGACATGGAACAACAGCTTTTATATCGAAAATATTCTGATCGATGAAAAGCATAGACGACAAGGAATCGGAATCAGCCTTATTAAAAGTGCGATCAAAGAAGCCAGAAGATTAAACTGCAGAGTTATTGAACTTGAAACACAAAATACCAACTATCCTGCGATACAGTTTTACAGAAGAATGGGATTCAATATTACCGGACTGAATACAAGACTCTATGAAAATGCAGAGGAAATCGCTCTTTTCATGACTTTAGATGTAGAATAAATCTCAAAATCTTACCATCTTTTAATTCTAATACGTTAAAACACTTGTTAGTGTGTTAAAAATTTTATACATTAGTAATCAACAAATTAAAATCTTATTACTATGAAAAACCTTAAAAAACTTAAAAGGAATCAGCTTGTACTGATCAGTGGAGGTGACACTCCCTATGCATTATGTGATATGGATGGAAATTGTCCGCCTACTATAGGCTCTTACTATTGTAGTGACGGTACCTGTTACAGAGTTTCCGGTGGTGGCGGTGGCAATCCCGGATGTAACGAACCAATGCGCCTTTGCCAGGAATGGGAAACAGGATGCGGATGCGTTTATATGTAAAATATTTTTGTTAGATAAAATTTTGTTGAGGGCGGTCTTTACCGCTCTTTTTTATGACCTTTTCAAAGGCAAAACATGCTTACATTCTCCGCAATTTCATTAATTTCGCAAAAACAGAAACTCCAATATCATGGAAAATCTTCTGAAATATATCAGATCTCTCACCCCATTTTCTGACGAAAGCTGGAAAACACTTCAGCCTGCTCTTTCAGAAAGGAATTACAGGAAAAATGAACTGATGTTACAGGAAGGTGAAATCTGCAACGCTTTATTTTACATTGATAAAGGATTTTGTAAGAGCTATTATGAAATAGAAGGAACCATAAAAAACACCGGATTTTTCTTTGAAAACGAAGTGGCCACCAATATCAGCAGTTTTGGAAGTGGTCAAAAGTCTGAATTTAATATCATCGCTTGTGAAGATCTGCATGCTATTATTTTTGATAAAACAAAATTATTTGAAGCAGCCAAAAATGCACCTGAAATTGAAACACTAGGCCGCCATTGTATCCGGGAATTTGCTTCCAGACAAGAAGAATTTTCAAATCTGTTCAAACTTTATACGGCAAAACAAAGACTGGAATATCTCGAAACCCGACATCCCGAAATGCTGCAACGTGTCTCACTCACTCAGCTGGCTTCATTTCTTGGAGTAGCAAGAGAAACATTAAGCAGAATCCGAAAACGAAGAATTACCCGTTAACGAATTACATCCAAAATAATATATGAAAACACTGATCTGGCAAGGAATCCTTTTCAAGTCTCTTGAATATTTTAATTTGCAATCTGATGATAGGAGTTATACTGTAACATCAAAAATCATCGGATCTTATGAAGACAAAATCTACGCTGTAAACTATAGCATTCTCATTGATAAAAACTGGATTATTCAGAGTTTTTTAATCGAATCTGAAATCAATAACAGGAAAAGAACACTTACAGGAAAAAGAATCCAGGATCAATGGGAAATCAATAATGCTGTACATCCTGAATTCAATAATTTCATATTCATAGATATCTCACTTACGCCATTCACCAATACTTTACCGATCAACAACTTAAAGCTTTCAGAAAACAGCTCTAAGAAGATTGATGTTATTTATATTGATGTTTTAAACCATCATATCAGACCTGTTCAGCAACAATACACCCGAACAGCGGTTAATAAATACCTGTATGAAAACATTGAAAACGATTTTAAAGCAGAAATTTCAGTGGATGAAAAGGGATTCGTTACAAATTATCCAGGACTGTTTGAAAAGATTGCAGAACATTGAGACATAAAACAATATCACAAATGATGAGATAAAGCTGCGGTCCTTGTTTTCACAGCAAAAATCTGATCCCCTTCCACCCAATATAACAAAGCATAAAAATAAATATGGATGTCAATTTTTTAGGATTAATTGGTAATGTAATAAGGCTAATTTTTATTTTCAAACTCAACTATAAACAACAACAGGAAGCATCTGAAAAAGATTTTGAAAAAGAAGAAAAAAAAGATATTACGGTAGGTTCTGTGGCTATAGTATTCATTATAATTACAGGGGTATTAGTATTTCAGTAATTAAATAATACTCAGCGTAATAAACATTCCTTTATAATTGTTATAAGGATATGAAAACAATTGCTCTCCTACTCTTTTTTTTCGTTTCCCTGACTGTCATTTCAGCTCAGAATCATCACTCCGAAGGTTTTTATGAAACTTCAGATCATGTAAAGATCAAGTACAAGGTCTCCGGAAAAGGAGAAGCCTGCATTTATATTCCCGGCGGTCCCGGACAGGGCTATCCATCGTTTGAACTGATGGGTGGAAACCATCTGGAAAAAAACATGCAGATGATTTATATGGATCAGCGGGGTTCCGGGGCATCCGGTACTTCGGAAAACTATCATCTTGATAAAATGATTCAGGATATAGAGGAACTGAGACAGCATCTCCAATTGAAAAAAATCTTTCTCCTCGCTCATTCCTTTGGGGGAATTATTGCGGTCAGTTATGCAAAAAAATATCCCCGGCATACGAAAGGGCTTATCCTTGCCAATGTCACGCTCCACTTCCTGAATGATGAGTCAGTGAAGGAACAGATTGAATACGGAAACAGTCTTTTACAGGCAAAAAACAAAGCTGTTCCTAAAGACAGTCTTACCTCAGAACTTTCAAAAATAAGCAGTGTATTAAGGAAAAAAAGAATCGGATATAAATTTCTGACTGAAGATATTGAAACCATAAAAGAATCCGATAAGATTGATTCTCTCCATCCCCGAATCATCGACTTCGGAATGGCCGTTATCTCAAAACCTAAAGACTTCCCGGAATATTATGCCGATTACGCTCCTATTACAAAAGATATCCCTGTTCCAGTATTGATCATCACCGGAAAAAAGGATAAAGCTGTCGGTACTCAGCATTATAAAACCTTCCGTTTTCCCAATCAGAAAGTAGTTTCCATTGATGGTGGCCACCTTTTGTACTACGAAAAAAATAAAGAGTTTGTGAACGCTGTCAGTCAGTTTGTGTATACAACAAAGTGATATTCTATTGATAAGTCTATAATAATAGGGGTTTCAGCGCGGCCTCCGGCCGCGCTGAAACCATTCCTACATTATAAAAGTTCCCGTAAACTCTTCATCAACTGCCTCTACCCACTTCCGAACTCCCTTTAGCCAGTTGTATAAGTCTCTTTAGACACTTCATGAACTGGCTATAACCAGTTAAGAACGGCCTCCAGCCCCTTCATCAACGGTCTCTACCCACTTATGTAACAGTCTGTATCCCCTTCATCAACCCCCTAGAGGCACTTATCCAGGGGTTCTACCCCCTTACAGAACACTCTCTATCCCCATAAACAACCAGGTCTACCCCCTTGGGTAAGGGGGTAGAGGGACTTATAGAAGGGGGTATAGGAAGTTCTGAAAGTCGCTGTAGATACCATTTTCAATGATTAGACTTGATTATGGTTTTCTGTAATGGTTCAGGTCAAAGAATCTTTAATTTTGAAATATTAAAACTATAATTATGAAAACATGCTTCAATATACTTCTGATTGCGATAACTTTAATCTTTATTAATTGTACCAATAATAAAAAAGATTCTGACACAATATTGAACTCTGAAAAAGAAAGTAATAATATTACAACTACAGAAAAGTTAAAATATGATAGTAGTGAAATAAAAAAAATTGATAGTAAAAAAGAATTAAGAAATGATGGTAATTTTAATCAAATGACTCTTTTTGTAGTGAATAGTAATATTAGTGTTGAACAGTTAAAAGCTTACTGCTCAAATGTTAAATCTAATTATACAGACGGATATTTCCAAATTTTAGTATTTTTTAAAAAGCCTAACAGTATAACGTTCCCAAACAACCCTCTAACTGGGCTTTACATGGAAGAAAAAGATTTGAAAAATATAAAAGCTATTTATACTATCAACAATATAAACGGATATAGCAAGTTAGATTACTATGAAAAAAATAACTGGGAGAGTATAGCCCAAACAGTTGAGATCAATTAATATCTCCGCTGGCGCGAGCGTCCTCGCTCGTGTCCCTCACAATAATTTAATTCAAAATTCACTTAACATCCTCCCTCGTGAGCCCATTAGATCTCTAAAAAATATATAACACAATAATGACAATGAGTTTTTAGTATTTTTATAATATGAGCAGAAAACACAAATTTCATGAAAAAGAAGGAGCTTATTTTATAAGCTTTGCCACAGTATTCTGGATAGATATTTTTATACGAATGGAATATTTTGATATTCTTATTGAAGCATTAAGATATTGTAGAAAAAACAAAGGAATGATTATTTTCGGATATTGTATCATGCCTAGTCATGTACATCTGTTATTCCGGTCAGAGAAATGCCAACCTTCAGAATTAATAAGAGATTTTAAAGGTTTTACAGCTAAAAAACTACTACAAGCTATTGAAGACAATACTCAGGAAAGCAGAAAAGAGTGGTTATTGTGGATGTTTAAAAAAGCAGGAAGCCAAAATTCTAATATAAAAAAGTATCAGTTTTGGCAACAAAATAATATGCCCCTAGAGATATGGTCATTAAAAGTATTTGAACAAAAACTAAATTATGTTCATCAGAATCCTGTAGAATCTGGATTCGTTATGGAACCTTGGGAATGGAAATACAGCAGTGCCAGAAATTATTGTGACGATTATGAGAGGATTCTTGAAATAGATGTTAATTTATAATGTGGACACGAGCGGGACGCTCGCGCCAGCAAATGATATTGTATTAACAATTTTACAAATATTAAGTTTTTGGCGCGGCCTCCGGCCGCGCCAAAAACTTTTCTCAATATTCAAGAATTTAAAAACAACCCCGGCCGTTTCAAATGAAACAGCCGGGGTTTATCTATTTTAATTCCTGCTTAAAGCAGGCTATTATTAAAATTTAAGATCTCCATTCACTTCTCTAACTGCATTAGCAGCTTCAGCGAATTTCAATTGCTCTTCAGCAGTCAAGGTTACGTTTACAATTGATTCTACTCCGTTTGCTCCGATAATTGCTGGAACACCAAGGCAGATATCATTTTGTCCGTATTCTCCTTCAAGCATTAAAGAACAAGGTATCATTTTCTTCTGGTCACATGCAATAGCCTGAACCATTACAGAAACAGCTGCACCTGGAGCATACCAAGCTGAAGTTCCTAATAATTTAGTAAGAGTAGCTCCTCCTACTTTAGTTTCTTCGATTACATATTTTTGTTGCTCATCACTCAAGAATTCAGTTACAGGAACCCCATTTCTTGTCGCTTTGCTCAATAATGGAAGCATACCTGTATCACTGTGAGCAGCGATTACCATACCGTCAACATCAGAAATTGGAGCTTCCAATGCTTCAGCTAATCTGTATTTGAATCTTGCAGAGTCTAATGCACCACCCATTCCGATGATTTTGTGCTTAGGAAGACCTGAAGTTTTGTGAACAAGGTAAGCCATAGTATCCATTGGGTTAGAAACCACGATGATGATTACTTCCGGAGAATGTTTTACTAAGTTTTCAGTAACTTCTTTCACGATACCAGCGTTGATACCGATTAATTCTTCTCTTGTCATTCCAGGTTTTCTTGGAATCCCTGAAGTGATTACTGCTACATGAGAACCTGCAGTTTTGCTGTAATCTCCTGTTGTACCCGTAATTTTTGTATCAAATCCGTTAAGAGATGCTGTCTGCATCAAGTCCATTGCTTTTCCTTCAGCAAACCCTTCTTTAATGTCTACCAAAACTACTTCTGAACAGAAGTTCTTCATTGCGATGTATTCTGCACAGCTTGCTCCTACAGCGCCTGCACCTACTACAGTTACTTTCATATTGTTACTTTTTAAAAATTATTTTTTGTTAGTTAAGTTTAAATTTGAAACTCCCCAAATTTAACAATTCCTGAAAAATTGAGCAATTTTTCAGGAATTTAATTAGAATTAAAATAAATTAGTTGACGTTCAGTAAAAACGTATATAATTTTTTCGCACCGGAAAGCACTTCATTGTAGTTTTCTTCAGTTACCTCTGTATCCAGAACTTCTTTAAAATTCTTCCACATAGGCCCTGTATTTTCCTGATAACATCCGAAAAAATTGAAGGTAACCTCATCAAATCCTTCCGTTTTAGAAAGCTGTTTTGCAATTACATTTCCACCCAGGGTAGAACCTTCAATCACATACATGGCTCCAAGTGCTTCATGCTCGTTATTGAAATCCAGAGGATGAGATACTTCCTGATTTTCCAGAGAAAGGCTTTTCAGGTCTTTTTCAATAAGGGAGAGTTTTTTTCTAGCATCCAGCTGAAGTTTCTCTGCATACTTACCGGAAAGGCTGTTGAATATTTTATCTTCACTGTGAAGAAGCATCAGGTAATTGGTGTGGATAATCTTTTTATAATCCTCTAAAGTGAAAGTTTTGTTAAAAATCTTTTCAGAATTAAAAAGTTTTTCTGCTGCATCGTGATAATCTGCTGTATTCTGTTTAAGATATTCTGATACCATACATAACGTTTTAAAAGTTTCTCAAATATAAGGCTTTTTGAACGTTAAAATAAAAGAAGTTCCCTCACTGTTGCTTTCAAAATCCACATTTCCTCCCAATCTTTTCATAATGCGGTGTACAATAGACAGCCCTACTCCGTTTCCTTTAAACTTCTTGGCATTATCCATTCTGTTGAAGATTTTAAACATCTTATGTTTCTCCTCTTCAGGAATACCAATACCATTATCAGAAATCCTGTAAATAATAGTCTGAACGTCTTCAGTTCCTTCAATTTCTACTTGCGGAAGATCTTTGTGGGACGAATACTTCACTGCATTATTGATGATATTCAAAAATACCTGATGAAGCAGGGTTTTATCAGCCATGACATCCGGGCATTCCTTAATGATAATTTCACTGTTCGGACTGCCGTAGGTCATCTTGGCGTTTGCAGAAATTTTCTCAATTGTATGAGCCGTTTCAAGACTTTCAAGCTGTATTTCGCTATGCTTGGCACGGCTGAGCTGCAGTACGTCATGCATCATTTCCGCCATATTGTCGATTTCCTCGATAATCGAATTAATCTTGGTCTTGCTTTTTTCAGAATCATCTCTAAGATTTCCCAAAAGCATTTGAGCATTCAGCTTCATTACAGTCAAAGGAGTTCCCAGATCATGGGATATGGTATAAGAAAAACTGTCAAGCTCTTCATTTACTTTTTTAAGCTCATCATTAAGCCTTTTGATCGCATTATAATTTTTATGAGAAGTTTCTAAAATGAGGTCCCTTACAGCCTGTACAGCACTCACATTTCTGGAATTCCATCTTTTAGAATACCCTTTGATATTTTCAGTAAAAATACGGAAGGAAGTTCTGGGTGATATCATCTGTCTTTCTTCGCCATTCTGAGAAAACACACTTATTCTTTTCTCTGGATTTCCAGCCCAGTTGATATGTTCATCAAACTCTTTCCGAAACCAGATCAGCATTTCATTTTTATCTCTTTCAATAAAGTAAATAACAATTCCTGCTGCATTTTCAGACAGATCCAGCTCTTTGCCATGATCTTTAAGGAAGTTTCGGCTCACATAGATCAGATCACTGGTATTTTCAAGTGCCCATTGTGCAATGGTATTAATACTTTCCAACCCAGGAGTATTTCCGTCTGTCACAATATTCTCATCCGAAACAATGGCAAGTCCGTCTGCCTCAGGTAAGTTTCGGATCTCTTTTTTACATTCGATAAGAGAATCAAACAGGTTATGATGCTTTAGAAATTCCGTTTTCATCTGAGACATTTTCTCATTCAGTTCCAAACGGTAGTTCAGCTCACTTTTAGATTTAAAAGATGAATAGGCATTCGCAGCCAGTGTGGTAAAAATTCCGGCTTGTACTCTATCCTCAAGGTCAATATGCTTGGGTTCTACATTCTGGCAGGTAACCAAGCCCCAAAGATGATCATCAATAATAATAGAAACACTGAAGCTTGAAGCCGCACCCGAATTTTTAAGATACTGCCCATGAACAGGCGACATCCCTCTGGAAGCTGAAAAAGTAAGATCAATACTTTCCGTACTTTTGCTTAAAATAGGAACAGTATCAGCATATACATTACTGAAAATTCTTTTTCTTTTTTTCAGATAAAGATCCCGTGCCTGTTTCGGAATATCAGACTCCGGATAATGAAGCCCCAGAAAACTTTCCATATTTTCATTTTTTCTTTCGGCAATTACCTTTCCGGAACCGTCCATCATGAATTTATAGACCATCATCCGGTCATAGTTTACCACCTTTGACAGCGTTTCCAGAAGATGATTCCAGAGTTCTTTTTCGTTATCAATGATGTAAAAATTATCATACTTATTGGAAATCCTCTTGTCAGGATTGATCAGGACTTCTTCGAATTCAAGAAAAATGGAAGATTCACTCCTGAAAACAGAAAAGTGATACTCTTTTTCGTTGATAAAAATTTTGTCGAAATAGGTTTCGTTTTTACGTCTGGTAAACCTTTCCAGAGAAGTATATATTTCTGAATTGATAATACTCTGAAAACTTTCCGGAAAGTCTGTAATCTTCTTTTCGAAAAGCTTTTCCGGGCTTTCGATGGTAAATATATCCGAGATATTCCTGCTAAAAAAAGTGATGGTATGGGATTCCGCATCAATGCCTATCAAATAGCCAAAACTTTGTATAGAACCCGGAATATGGATAGGTTCTTCATGACATTCTACAAAATTCATATATCTCTTCAGTCTATTAATCAAATATAGCGTTTTTTTGAACAGTGTTCACTTTTGTGGTATCTAATTTCAAAGCTCACTCTACGACGCATTCATGGGAGATAACGGATAAAAAATGTATAAAAAACGCATTTAAATATTCTTCATTTTTACCCCTTTTTTATGCCATGTTTCTAAAATATACGAAAAAAAATCCAATAATCAGGTTATGCACTCTTTAATCATGATTCATAACATGGATTACAGATTATTAACTCTAATAATTGTTTTATTTAAACAATTTTCGCTAAATTTATATCACCAAATAATGAATATGATCAAAATTAATTGAATTATTCACAATAAATTCAATATAAAATTTAAATTCAAATAATACTATTATGAAAAAGTTCCCATTAATTTTATTTTCTCTGATCCTCTCTGTAGGATTATGGAATCCATCAGAAGCATGTACAAGGGTAGTTTACAAAGGACCACAGAACACCGTTATTACAGCCCGTTCTATGGACTGGCGTGATGAAATCCCTGCCAATTTATGGGTTTTGCCAAAAGGTATAGACCGTAACGGGCAGGTAGGTTCTAAATCAGTAAAATGGACTGCCAAATACGGAAGCCTCGTCAGTACGTCATGGGATATTGCATCATCAGACGGAATGAACGAAAAAGGATTGGTTGCTAATCTGCTTTGGCTGGGAGAATCTCAATATCCAAAATTCGATGGAAAAGGAAGTAAAAAGGGAATTGCCATCTCATTATGGGCACAATATTATCTTGATAATTTCGCCACCGTAAAAGAAGCTGTAGAGCATTCACAAAAAGAACCGTTCGTGATTGTAAGCGATTATATTCCAGGAACAGAGAGATTTACTACCGTTCACCTTTCCATTTCCGATGCTTCAGGAGACAGTGCCGTATTCGAATATATTAACGGAAAACTGGTGATCCACCATGATCCTTCTTACACCGTTATGACCAACTCTCCTATTTTTGAGGAACAGCTCGCTCTTAACAATTACTGGAAAGGGATTCCCGGAACAGTTATGCTTCCTGGGACTAACCGCGCTGCAGACCGCTTTGTGAGAGCTTCATACTACATCAATGCAATTCCGCAGACTGCCGATACCCGCACAGCAGTAGCCAGTGTTTTCAGTGTCATCAGAAACTGTTCTGTACCTTATGGAATCTCTTCCGCTACCGAACCCAATATTTCATCCACAAGATGGCGTTCTGTTTCGGATCAGAAAAACCTGGTATATTATTTTGAAACCGTTTTCACTCCCAACACGTTCTGGGTAGATCTTAAAGATTTTGATTTAAGTTCTAAAGGAAAAGTGATGAAACTGGATCTTAGTGATAACCGCACTTATAATGGAAAATCCAATGCAGAGTTTAAAGAATCTGCACCCTTCACATTCTTAGGATTAAAATAGATATTTCGCCACAAAAAATGCTTGCGCTTAGTAAACAATGCCCTAAGTATGCCCCATTATGATTTGACGAGATACTAAAACGGGTTGGATAAGCAGTTGTGGTAAAATAGATTTCACAATAAAAAAACAAAAATAGATATGGCCTTTTTTTCGATTAAAAAGAAAAGCCTGATCCTGTGCATGCTGGCCTGTGCCTTATCAGTCCATGCACAAAATCAGGATTCTCTGAAGACCACACCTCCTCCACAGGAAGAAGACAATGTAAAATATCCACAGCTGCAGATCAAAGGCCTTTTTCAGGCACGTTATCTGGTAGGAATGTCTAAAGATGTTGATGTAAACGGGCTTCATCATACCGATGGCTCCGGAACTGATAATAATTTCATGCTCAAATACATGAGGGTTCAGGTTCGCGCACAGATCAGTAAACGAACGGAAGTTGTTGTTTTGGCTAACCTTGCCGATTTTAAAAATGACCCCAAAAGCAGAGTTCTTGAAAACGCTTATCTGAAGTATACCTTCAATCCTAAATTAGCCATTACTGTAGGACAGTTCAGACCTTGGTTCGGTATTGAAGAGACTTATCCTATTGATATTATCAAATCTCTAGACTGGTCCAATCAATATACGGAATTTGGAAAACTGGGCTGGACAAGTTTCCAGATCGGAATGTCTGCCACAGGACAACTTCAACTCGGGGAAATCCCTTTCCAATATGCTGTTTCAGTAGTGAATGGAAATGGAAAGAATCAGATCAATGATAATGACAACGGAAAGCAGTATTCTACCCGTCTTGTTTTCGGATTATCTAAAAAATACCATTTCAATGTAGGGCTGAATGGAGGTACCGGAGAAGTCTTCAGCAAAAAGGTGTATGCCTTAGGTATAGATCTAAGCTCACTGATCCAGTTTGATCCAAAATGGAGCCTTGATATGCAGCTGGAAGCTAAACAGGCTACCAACCATGTTCTGTACAACTCCATTGCCCCGGAATTACGTCCTGAAAATCCCGATCAGTATTTGATACGAGGAGCCTACTTCCTGCCGAATCTGAGATACGAGATCAACCACAAAAATCTCAGTGCTTTCGAATTATCCTGCCGCTACGAATATCTTGACACCAATTTCAGAATGGCTTCTAACCCAAGACAGACCATTACCCCAATGTTCGGATTGGAATTCCTGAAAAATTACGGGGCAAGAATTCAGCTGGGAGTACAATTTGACCGCTACAAATATCAGGTGGAAAACACCTCACAATACAACAACAATCTATTTATAGTGCAAGTTCAGAGTAGATTTTAACGATTAAATAGTTAGTATCATGAAAGAAATTAATATCAAAAACGTAGCGATCACATTTGTTGTTGCGTTAATTATATGGTTCATCCCTGCTCCGGAGGGTGTTGCAGAAAATGCCTGGCATCTTTTTGCCATCTTTGCGGCAACTATTTTAGGGATCATTCTTAAAGCGGCTCCAATGGGTACGATGTGTATGATGGCCATTGGTTTTACAGCCCTTACACAGGTAGTTGCTCCGGGAGATGCCGGAAAATCCATTACCAAAGCTCTTTCCGGTTTTGGAGACAAAGTAATCTGGCTGATCGGAATTTCATTCTTTATTGCCAGAGGATTTATCAAAACAGGATTGGGAAACCGTATCGCCTTTTTATTCATCAGAGTCTTTGGTAAAAGTTCACTGGGACTTGCTTACGGATTAGGACTTGCTGATGTTTGTCTGGCTCCTGCTATTCCGAGTAATACAGCAAGAGGTGGTGGGATTATCTACCCTATTATGAAATCTATGGCAATAAGCTTCGATTCCGTTCCTGAAAAACCGGAAACCCATAGAAAACTAGGATCATTCCTGACTTTGAACAGCTATTATATGAACCTCATCGCTTCTTCCATGTTCCTTACCGGGACAGCCAGTAACCCGATGTGTCAGAAATTTGCCGCCAATCTTGGGATTGATATTACCTGGATGTCATGGGCTGCAGCAGGTTTCATTCCCGGTGCGGTAGCGTTCTTTGTTGTTCCTTTGGTATTGTACAAATTATATCCGCCTGAACTGAAAAAAACAGGTGATGCTCCAAAAATGGCCGCTCAGAAATTAAAAGAAATGGGACCTATTTCCAGAAACGAATGGCTGATGCTGCTAGCATTTTTTATTCTGCTGGCCCTTTGGATATTTGGAGGAGCACTTTCTATTGATGCTACCACTACAGCATTCATCGGATTAACACTATTGCTGTTAACTTCAGTATTAACCTGGGAAGATGTAAAAGGAGAAAAAGGAGCATGGGATACTATCGTTTGGTTCGCTGTACTGGTGATGATGGCAAGCTCTTTAAATGAATTAGGTTTCATTGGATGGTTCAGTAACCTTATCAAAGTACAAATTGGAGGTTTGAGCTGGCAGGTAGCCTTCCCGGTTATTATTATAGTCTATTTCTTCAGTCACTATATTTTTGCCAGTGCTACCGCTCACGTAGCGGCTATGTATGCAGCATTACTAGGTGTTGGGGTTTCTTTGGGAATCCCTCCAATGTTACTGGCAATGATGCTTGGTTTCATGGGTTCTATTTATGGAGTGCTTACCCATTATGGCCACGGTCCGGCTCCGGTATTCTTCGGAAGTGGATATGTAGATCTCAAAGCCTGGTGGGTAAGAGGTCTTGAAATAGGAATCGTACTATTGATCATTTATATGGTTGTAGGAGGATTGTGGATGAAAGTCTTAGGATATTATTAATTATTAAATCAAAAATATGTTATCAACACTGTCAAGAAAAATGCTGATGTGCCTTACAGGACTCTTTTTGGGATTCTTCCTGTTGATTCATTTCCTTGGAAATCTTCAGCTTTTTCTTCCACAAGAACAGGCACACCTGCAATTTAATGCCTATTCGCATTTTTTATCAGGAAACATCATTATTAAAATAGTGTCTTACGTCTTATATGCCAGTATCATTCTGCATGCTGTAGACGGGCTTATGATCACTTTAAAGAATAAAAAATCAGGCGGCGGCTATCAGAGAGACGGACGCGGAAGAGCCAGCAAATGGGCCTCCAGAAATATGGGAATCCTCGGAACATTAATTCTGATTTTCCTGGTGATCCATTTCCAGAACTTCTGGTATATCTATAAATTCGGAAATCCGCCTTTGGATGAAAACGGAAACAAAGATCTCTACATTCTGGTAGTGAATGTCTTTAAAGAATGGTGGTACGTTATCATTTATGTTTTATCAATGATTGCTTTATGCTATCACCTGATTCATGGGATACACAGTGCGGTAAGAACGCTGGGACTGTATCATCCTAAGTTTGTACAATGGTTCAAAACTATCGGAATTGCCTATTCAATCATTATCTGTATAGGTTTTGCATTGATGCCGGTGTATGTATTCTTTACTTATCATTAAACAGAACGGTCATGATTTTAGATTCAAAAATACCACAAGGCCCATTGGAACATAAATGGGAAAATTATAAAAAGAAAGCAAGACTCGTGAATCCTGCCAACCGAAAAAAACTGGATGTAATTGTTGTAGGAACCGGACTGGCGGGAAGTTCTATTGCAGCTTCCTTGGGAGAGATGGGCTATAATGTCAAATCATTCTGTTTTCAGGACAGCCCGAGAAGAGCACACTCTGTGGCAGCACAGGGAGGTGTAAATGCAGCAAAAAACTATAAAAACGATGGTGACAGTGTATACAGAATGTTTGTAGACACGCTAAAAGGCGGAGATTTCAGAGCCCGTGAAGCCAATGTATACCGTATGGCAGAATGTTCTCTGAACCTTATTGACCAAGCTGTAGCACAAGGCGTACCTTTTGGACGTGAATACGGAGGATATCTGAATAACCGTTCTTTCGGTGGAGTTCAGGTAAGCCGTACTTTTTATGCCAGAGGGCAAACCGGACAACAGTTACTTCTGGGGGCTTATCAGGCTTTAATGCGACAGGTGGGAAAAGGCTCTGTACAATTATTTTCAAGACATGAAATGCTTGATCTGGTTACCGTTGACGGGAAAGCCAGAGGAATTATCGTTAGGAATTTAGACACAGGAGAAATTGAAAGACATGCAGCACATGCTGTAATACTGGCAACAGGTGGCTACGGAAAAATCTACTATCTGTCTACCCTTGCCATGGGATGTAATGGCTCTGCCATATGGAGAGCCCATAAAAAAGGAGCTTTAATGGCTTCTCCAAGCTGGATTCAGGTACACCCTACTTCTCTTCCACAATCCGGAGATTATCAGTCTAAACTGACCTTAATGTCTGAATCATTGCGTAATGACGGACGAATCTGGGTTCCGTTGAAAGAAGGTGAAAACAGACCACCCAATGATATTCCGGAAAATGAAAGGGATTATTATCTTGAAAGACGATATCCGGCTTTCGGAAATCTTGCTCCAAGGGATATTTCTTCCCGTGCGGCAAAGGAAAGAATTGATGCCGGTTTCGGAATCGGGCCTTTGAAAAATGCAGTATATCTTGATTTTTCAAAAGCAATACAAGAACAGGGAAAAGATAAGATCAGGGAAAAATATGGAAACTTATTTGATATGTATCTTAAAATAACAGGATATGATGCCTATAAGGAACCTATGATGATCTCTCCTTCTGCACACTTCTCCATGGGTGGGCTTTGGGTAGATTATGAACTGATGACCACTGTTCCGGGACTTTTTGCTTTAGGTGAAGCTAATTTTGCAGATCATGGTGCCAACAGATTAGGCGCAAACTCTCTTTTACAGGCTTCAGTAGACGGATATTTCATTGCTCCTTATACAATTGCCAATTATCTGGCCGATGAAATTCATACCGGAAAAATTTCACCGGATACTCCGGAATTTGAACATGCTGAACAAGCAGTGAAAGAACAGATTCAGGACTTTATGAACATCAAAGGAACCAAAACCGTTGATTATTTCCACAAAACATTAGGAAAACTCCTGTACGATTATTGTGGTCTGGCCAGAAACGAAGAAGGATTGAAATATGCCATTCAGGAGATCAGAAAACTGAAACAGGAATTCTACAAAGATGTAAGAGTTTCCGGACAGGGAGATAAAATGAATACCGAACTGGAAAAAGCAGGTCGTGTTGCTGATTATTTCGAAATCGGGGAACTGATGTGCTATGATGCATTAACCCGTAACGAATCCTGCGGAGCTCATTTCCGGGAAGAGTTCCAGACACCGGATGGAGAAGCGATGAGAAATGATACCGAATATCAGTTTATCTCTGCCTGGGCATGGACGGGTGAAAATGGCGAACCAGCATTGATTAAAGAGCCTTTAATCTTTGAAGAGATTCAGCCAACAGTAAGAAGTTACAAATAAAAAACAGAAAATTATGGATTTACATCTTAAGATATGGAGACAGAAAGACAGAAAAAGTGAAGGAAAACTCGTCGGTTATGACCTGAAAGGATTGAATTCCCATATGTCTTTCTTAGAAATGCTGGATACCCTGAATGAAAAACTGATCACTGAGGGAGATGAACCTGTAGAATTTGATCACGACTGCCGTGAAGGAATCTGTGGACAATGTGGGATGATGATTAACGGTATTGCCCATGGTCCTCTGAAAAATACAACGACCTGCCAGCTTCATTTAAGGTCTTTTAAAGATGGGGAAACGATTCTGATAGAACCATTCCGGGCTGAAGCTTTTCCTGTAAAGAAAGATTTAAAAGTAGATCGTTCTGCTTTTGACAGAATTATATCTTCAGGAGGTTTTGTATCTGTAAATACGGGGCAGGCTCCTGATGCAACGGCTATTCCAGTGACTCACCAAACGGCTGAAGAAGCTTTTGATTCTGCCGCATGTATCGGATGTGGAGCTTGTGTGGCTACCTGTAAAAATGGAAGTGCCGCCTTATTTACCTCTGCAAAGATTACCCACATGGCACTTCTTCCTCAGGGGAAAGAAGAACGAAGTAAAAGAGTATTGGATATGATTGCACAAATGGATACGGAATTATTCGGGCACTGCTCCAATACGGAAGCCTGTGAAGTGGAATGTCCTCAGGGAATTTCCGTACTCAATATCGCCAGAATGAATTTTGAGTATAACAGAGCTTTGTTTTTCAGAAAGAAAAATTAAATGAGACGAAAGTCGAAATGATACTACTTAAAAGGACGAATTTGCTTACTGACAAATTCGTCCTTTTTGTTTTTCTTTAAAATTTACATTCCTATGCATCTATCATTGCTACTACTCTCGCCGGAGCTGCAGATCCTCCGACAATTTTAAGAGGAAATACACAGATTTTAAATCCTGATGGAGGCAATGCTCCAAGATTGGTAAGCTGCTCGATGTGTAAATATTCTTTCTCAATTCCTACGCGGTGGCCTTCCCAGAAGAATTCGGGATCATTCAGTTCTTTGGCTTTTTGAGCCATATATTTTAGAGGAAGATCCCAGCCCCACTGATCAATTCCCATTACTTTTACGCCCTGATCAATCAGCCATTCTGTAGCTTCTTTACTCATTCCTGTTCCTTTTTCTACAAACTCCGGAGTTCCCATCAGCTTATCACGATCCGTTCTGATCAGTACAATATTTCCTTCCTGGATGGTGATCCCGTTTTTATTCAGATCATTTTTAAGATCATCTACAGTGATGGCTACAAAATCTTCTTTATGAGTACAGTCGATCACAATCCCTTCTCCATAGCACCACTCCAATGGAATCTGGTCTATTGTTTTAGCAGGTTTCCCTTCTACTACAGGGCCGTAATGCCATGGAGCATCAATATGGGTCGTAGCATGAAGTCCCATATTTTTGATAGTATCATCTGCCCAACCCGTCCAGTTTTTAGGAAAAAGTCTTGAAGGAAGTCTCAGTGCCAGACGAATCAGCCAATGTGATTTTCTGTGTGCTTTATGTTTAATTTTCACCCGCATGAACCATGGGTCGCCTGCATTATACTGAATAGGCTTTGTTAAATCGACAAGTGTTGTTTTCATATGATTTGGATAAGGAGACAAAGATAATAAAATGAACCTAAAAAGTGAATTAATATCTTTAAATCCCTTTAGGAATCATGATTTTCGCAGGTTGGTTTTCGTCATACATTATCTCAATCGTGCCGTGTATTGGAATGGAAGAAAGCTTCAAAAGACTGACAATTTTCTTGTAGACCGCAATATGTTCAGTACCTCTGAAATCTTTGAAGCTTACCTGAAACATGATTTGAGGCTGATCGTTCACGGTAAGTCCGGTCTGGGTTACACTGATGATATGGGCTTCAGCGTTTCTTCCCGTAAAAAGAAGTTGCTCATCTTTTTTATTCTTAAAAAATTTCCCTAAAATAAACTGGAAAATCAATACGAAAATAAGGATCATCACTCCACTGAAAATAATCGGGTGCATAAAGGTGAGGAAACGCCATCCAAAATCGTAAGATTCTGTGGTGTAGAAATAATAGTACAATCCCGCCACATAAGCAATCATCAATACTAAAAATATCAATCTGAGAACCATTCCTGAAGAATTAAATTGAGTCTGCTGTCCGGCTAAAATAAAATAAGGACTTTCTGAAGTATTGGGATTCAGTAACACCTTAACCGTATTTCCTTCATCAAATCTTTTTTCCTGTGGTTTTATATCATGAAACATCATTTCCTGTTCTATCTGAACATTCCTCAGATTAGCAAACGAAAGAATAATCTGAATGACATTGATGTTGGACTCAGGGATATATTTCAGGAGTTTATAATTCATAATTTTGGCCTCTCTGGGAGTTCCGTTTCGCAGAATAGACTGAATGGTATTCTTCTCCTTAAAGGTTTTTATAAAAAGAATATTGGTAAAGTACACAAGAATATATCCCCATATGATCAAAGAAAAACCGAGATATCCATAGCTCACGGCTAATGAATTTCTCGGTTCCCCTGTTCCTTCCGAAGTCATCATATAAATAAATATCGGAAAAGGTATGCAGAAAAAAAGGATGTAGACGGCCCAGAAAATGATCATGAATTTCATAACTGTTATTTTGTGTGGTCTGATAAAGTTATGATATTATTATGGAATGGCCGACTTCTTTTTACACCTCTTTTTCGAAATAAAGTCTGTAGTATTTTCCTTTATCATCTTCACCCATTTCAATTTTCTGTCTGTCTCCGTGGATGTAGATGTGGAAGTTCTTATCTAATTTAATGATACTCTTAAAGTGTCTCTGTGTCTTTTTTACCGCTGCTTCACTGATCGGGAATTCTTCAGCGATATTCACCTGCATATCCTGTTCGTAATCTGTTTTAAAGTTCACAAAACTTTCAATTACATGTTCGTCACCCAATACTTCACTGGCAAATTCATCCAGTTTAAACTCTTCTTTTTCTTTGAAGAAATTGATAGATTTATTAAGGAAATCTGCCTGATCCGCTTTGGAAACTTCAAATTCCTGAGGAAGCTGTTTTGTGATATAATCTTTATAGACCATCAACGCTTCCTGCGTGTGGAAATATTCGTCATCACGCTGTTTTACTTTCAGGAAATCTTCGAACCAGTAGTACATATCTCCGTTTTTGTTGTTGTCAACCACAGAAAGTATGTATCCGGTTTCTTTATTATTGTTATAAATCAAAGCCGCCTTATCAATTTTAGATAAACCAATTCCCTGATCTTTTTCAATGTCAAATGTTTCTTCTGCAGGATTTATTTTCAGGAAAGATTCTCTCTTCTCTGTTTTAAAGATCCCGATTTTATCTACCTTGTCCGGACGGTCACTTTCATCTTCAAAAAGAACGATAAAAAGCTCTCCACTCTGAACTCTTGGGTTTTCTGCCGCTTCAAAAAGATGCTTTGCAATATTCTCAGATTCCCAGATGAACTTGGATTTGTCATCAAAAATTTCAGATACAGCACTGTAAACCGGATTATTGACCAGGTAAGTATCACTGTAAAAATGGAAGGTTTCTTCCGATTTAAAAGAACCTAAAAAGTAATCTTCAAGCATTTCTGCCATTCCTTCTTCCAGTTTCAATTCCTCCTGGGAAATCGTCAGGGAATCCCCATTGATCTTATTTCCTACTCTGTGTACTATTATTTTTGAAAACATTTTTCTGAATATTTGGACTGCAAAGATATTCATTCTATCCTTCACATGAAACTGAAAATTCAATTTCCATTTTGAGAAATTCCTTATCATTTTGAAAGGCTTTTTTATTAAAAAAACTCAATCATAAAAATACAATCGATTAAATACCAACATCTTAATTCAATTTCTTTTCTAACGGAATATCATTGGCATCATCATTTGAAAACATAGAAAAATGGACTTAAAGACCTTAAACAGACTCGACAAGCTGAGAAGATTAAAAAGCAAAGGACCTGAAACTCCGAAATGGCTGAAACCTTATCATATGCTCTTTTTTGCTTTTTTAACCATTTTCATCTTTGGTGCGATCATTAAACTATTAGAACACAATCCAAATTAAAATATAATATTATGAATTATCTGCAAGCCGTAAAGGAAATCACAGACGTGGTTCCCGACTTTGAAAAAGAAGTAAAAGAAATTAAAATTCAAAATTCATACAGCATCATCAGAACTTTTACGGAACGTATTAAAAATATGATCCGCCAGAATGACAGAAATCTGCTGTTCAGAAGTTTACAGAAAATGGACAAAATATACACTGACGGAGATACGGTATTAAAGAATGCTATTGAAACTACTTTTATCTATTCTCTGGACAATTGTACAGCTTTCTGCAGTGAGGAATACAGAAAAGTGATTTTTAGTCACATTTCTGCCAACCTTCAGAAGGTGTATTCAAGACAAATTTACAGTCATGGCATATAACGGTTTTATTACATTTTTCATCCGTTTCATTACAAAGTGTTTAAATTAAACAAAATTAAAAATAACTCACAATCAATAGATTATGAAAAATAAAATAAGAAGAATTTCAGACTGGAAAACCTGGAAAACTACGTCAAACAGACACAATACAGAGATATTGCTCACTCACATTGCAGTGATCCTAGGAGTTTTTATTTTTGCAGCCTGTCTTTAGATTTTGGTATACATTTCGCTGCATTAAAAAGTGTTTGAAAAATTCTTAATTATGATGAAAGTAAAAATGCAAACTATTAATAAAAAAATAGCTGTTGAATACTTAAAATTTTTCTATCCGCCACTTCGCAATGAAATCACACAGTTGTCTGTTCAGGACAATTTCGCTGGGATCATGCAGGCTACCGTGAATTATCTGAAGAATCTTTTACAGGAATCTAAAATCAGCATTATTGCCCATCACCTTAAACTGATGGACTCAATCTATAAAAACGGTGATTCTTATGTAAGAACCATGATTGAAAATCTGTTTGTAAGATCTTTTGAAAGTTTCAAAAAACACGCAAAGATTCAACATTGGAAACTCCTTTATCAATATATGCCTGTAAGCTTCCAGATCATTTATAATGATCAGCAGAAGCAGGATCAGATATATTTTGGGAAATAAATTAAAGCAAAAGGCGAAAGGGTAAATCGAATATTTACCTTTTCACCTTTTTATTTTTTTCCACTATTAAATATAATTTCCATTTTATTTTGTTTCACTGTTACGTGTGAAACCTCTATTTTTTTTGTAACAATATACCCATGAAATACTCTTTTTATGCCCTGATGATGGCACTCTCATTAATCTCTTGTGAAAATAATGATAATACGATTGATGATCCAAGACCTGTTGATAAAAGTCTTTACCTGTTTCAATTTAAAAGCTATGCTGTAAAAAATACAGTTTTGTACAAAGGATCAAACGGAGAAAAATCTACACCGGATGAATCTTACCTCAACAATTATTGGAGCTTATATCAGGAACCTGCATGGAAAAAAATAAGCCTTGATCATAAAAACAAAACCATTAAATTATTTTCCGAAACCTCATCTACGGATTTCACTTATAGTTTTACGATCGTCAATGACTCTGTACTGATCAAAGAGAATAACAATAATAAGCCAAGTTACATTGGTGATTTCAATAAAAACACCTCTTCATTTACGTTAAAAAGAACGTACAGATACGTTAAAAAAGTACCCCGAAACGATCAGGACGCACTATTAATTACTAAAAGTGCCCATTTTGGGACCACCCAATTCGAAAATATTTTTGGAAATATATTTACGACTCCCTCTGAAATGATAAAAGCAGGAGATCAGGTTTTGTGGACTAATATTGAATATTCTTATAAAGAATGATTATCATGTATGATTATTCAAAAAACAAATCCCCGGAAATATTAAGTTCCGGGGATTTGTTTTTTGAATAAATGAAAAGTTTTTATTTCTTCACAAATACTTTTTCTATGGTCTGTGACTCTTCATTGGTAAGTTTTGAGGTTTTCCCCAACTTGGCAATGAAAGACTTTACTTCTTCAGGGGTTGCCGGCGATCCCAGATTTTCTCCTTTATCATCAAAAGAATCTGCCAGTACTTCTCCTTTTGGATTGAGAACCAGCCAGAAAGGAAGTCCTGCATTTTCGCCTTTATATTTATTCATAAGTTCCTGTCCGCCTGGATTTTCAAGGCTCTTCTTATCTCCCCTTTCCTGAACATCCACATAAGCAGTGACAAATCTTTTCTCAAAAATAGGTTTGGTTTCAGGAAGATCCATATTTTTTTCCATCATTTTACACCATTTGCACCACGAAGCATGGAACACCAATAAAACATTCTTCTTTCCTACTTTAGCTTCCGTGAAAGCCTTATTTAATACAACATCTGCTTTTTCCTGTGCTGCTCCCAACTGAAACAGTAAAAGGCTGACCACAATAATAATTTTAGGGTATTTCATTCTGAATTTTTATTTTAAATCAACACGAATTTAGGTATTTAATCGTTCAATTATTTATTTAACTTTAAATATTATTATAAAGAATGAGATATAAATATTTTTACGGTTTTCTTCTAGCTTTAAGCTTTGCAGGATATAATGCTCAGGTTTCCGATGCGGTAAAAAAACTGGCACAGCCTTTAGATACTATTTCTTATGCTGAATCATCTCATATTGGATACGGAGGAGAAGAAAGTAAAATTTATAATCAATTTAAAAAAGTTGCCAAAGTAGCAAGTAATGATGAACTCTATTATTTTGCGATGAACGGAAGTAATGCACTAAAGTTGTATTCGGGAAAAGAATTGTTTAAAAGAAAAGATAAAAGGTTTTTTGATGTTTATGCGTTTTACTCCAAAAATCCTTTGAAAATGGAGCATGTTTTAGGCTGTACCATAGATCGTAAAAATATTGCTGAGTTTTTGAAAGATGAAGTATATACAGCTCCACAATATATTTCGTTGCGGGATCAATTATTAAAAAAGAAAGGCAAGCAAGATGAAATAGTAAAAATACAATTATCACAAATAAAAGAACGAGGCTATGATAAACTTACGGAAGAAGATGTTAGGTTAGTAAAGAAAGATTTGGAGAAAATTGATCAAAAGCAAAACTAAGCTTTCTGAATATAGCACAATACGCCTAAAATCTCATCCAATTCAGTTCAATATATTAACTTTTACAAGTTTACAACATGATCGAAATAAAAAAATATTCTAATCAGGCAGGACACGCTGAGCCTAGACGGGTCATTAAATATACTTTGTTCTGGTGCCATCACGGAACCGCTGAAATTTTGATTGATGAAAATATCTTCACCCTGAAAACGGGTCAGACTGTAACCATTACTTCGGGACAGTTTCATCAGTTAAAATCTGTTGACGGAGAACTTACTGCATTGGAATTTACCCTGGACTTTTTCTGTAAAAGCGACAGTGATATTGAACTTATTTTTCATAACGGGCTTTTTTGTCATTTCGGGATGAATGAAATAATTACCATACAACATCCTGCATTTTTCTCTGAAACGCTGAATACTATTGAAAAAGAAATTCAGGAGCAGCCTTATCAGTATCTGATCTCGACCCATTCTCTGGTGGAACTGCTATTGGTAGAAATCAACCGCAGTAAAATTGCCAATGGCGATGAAATCTGGAAACCGGATGCTTTGTTTTTAAAGTTCCTGGAAAGTGTAAGGGATAATTTTAAAAACAATTATCAGGTCTTTCATTTTGCAGATCTTCTTGGAACCACTGAAGCCAAACTGAATGAGGTTTCAAAACTTCACACCAACAAAACCGCTCAGAATGTGATCTACAGCCTCACAATTTCTGAAGCTAAAAGACTTTTACACTATGAAAAGCTCACAGTAAAGGAAATTGCTTATCAGCTGGGCTTCAACGATCCATTCTATTTTTCAAACTTCTTTAAAAAACATACTTCACATTCCCCCAAAGAGTATCAGAAGACCGTGAAGGAAGTTTAAAAGTACCCTGAAAAGTTTTAGTTTAAAGAAAATCAGAGATCTCATATTCACATCCCGCTTCCTGTTTCCTTCTTCCCTCCTAAATATTACATTCTTTTTCCAGAATTGTCTATTCTTTAGACAACGGCTTTCACTGAACTTTGTACTGTAATTAAGACCTAAAAATTATACGTATGAAAACTCAACAGGATGCCGCTATTTTTTTATTAAGAATTACCTTGGCTTTCGGATTTTTATCTGCTGGGGCAAGCAGGCTGAATCTTTGGGGAAATCAGTCATCCGGCTGGAACAATTTTGTTACATATACTGCCGAAATAAATTCATTTTTACCACAGTCGTGGGCAGCTGGTATTGCCGTATTATCTACCATCGCTGAATTGTCAATTGGAGTGCTGCTTCTTTTGGGATTTCAAATAAAAAAAACAGCATGGTCCGCCTCTATTCTCACTTTATTTTTTGCAGTTGCGATGAGCATTTCTTCGGGTATTAAAGAGCCTTTGGATTATTCTGTCTTTGCTTTCAGTGCCGGAGCATTTCTCCTGAGTACTTTTTCCCGTTACGCCTGGAGTTTAGACCATTTTTATAACAATTAAAATTTACATAGTATGAACACCAACATCCACGATTACATCGTAAAAACAGAACAGAAAGAATGGCAGCCTTTAATTGAAAAAGGGATTCATTATGAAGGTATTTTTGTAAAATCTTTAAAATTTGATCCTGAAAACAACCGCTCAACCAGTATTCTTTTAAAATTTGAACCGGGAGCCAGCTATCCTTATCACAACCATCCTGCAGGTGAGGAACTGTTTATCATGGAAGGCGATGCCACTATTGCAGGAGCCAGACTTGAAAAAGGAGATTATTTATACACTCCGCCTAGCTTCAAACATTCCGTGAAGTCGGAACATGGATGCATCATTCTTTTTGTGATCCCTGAAGAAGTAGAAATTCTTTAACCCGTTATTAAAAACAAAACCACCATAAATCTTTTTACGGTGGTTTTTATTATAAAATATTTTTAGTCTTAAGCCGAAATATTTATTTCAACACTGTTTTGTTTGATGATAGGGGTCTGAAATCAAATAAAGTTTTTTTCTTTCTTATGATATCCAACAAAGTCTGCACTGAAAAGGTGAGAATAATATACAGTACAATGAGCACCGAAACATAACCAATTTCATGCTGTCTATACCCAAAAATTCCTTTTCCCCAAGAGATCAGTATCCATTGAATCATATACATTGAGGTTAAATTTTTGCTGCAGTATTTTAGAACACGCATGAAGCCATTTTCTTTACTATTTGTCGTTATTGTATTGATCAGCCATAAAAACAGTAACGTCCAGCCTGCAAAATAAATAACTCCTCCAGGTCCCATATGATAAAAACCGTTGTAATTATAATCACCATACAGAAAAACCAGCGGTGCTCCTATGGCAATGAACAACAGCCCCACATACAGCATATTTCTAAATATCTGTTGGATATTGTAGTTCAATTCCTGGAACCATTTACCGAAAAACATTCCGATGATAATAAAAGCCATCCATGGGAAAACAGGAAAATAGACATATGCTGGATAATCTGTATTGAAAAGAAGATCCAGAACATAATTGATCACGGGATAGTCCAGATTGATTCCGCTGACTTCTCTGGATATCAGGGCAACGAATAAGCCTATAGCCAGCATAATATATTTATTTTTCACATATTCTCTGATAAACCCAACGAATAATAAAGACATCCCTGCAAGCTGTAAAATATCACCCAGCTGTACCAGATATACATACTGTTGTTCTATAGGAGCATTCCATCCGTATTTTTGAATAAAATTATCGGGAGCAAAATTAAAAATAACAGGGACCATAAACTTCATAAAATTCATAAATAGGCCTGCAAACACCAATAAAACACCTCTTTTTAATGCACTCTTAAGGCTTTGATGGCTGGAAGTCATAAAGGTGATTCCCATACAGATCAGGAAGATGGAAGTTCCTCTTCCGAGAAAAACAATAAAACTGCCAATGGCTGTTTCATATTGTGATTTGACATTGGCATACACCAATAAGGTATGTATAATGATCATTCCGAGAACACTTATACCTTTTATTAAATCCAGAGTCAGGATTCTTTTGTTTTGTTGTTCCATAGTTTTTAGTGGAAATTGTGGATTAGATGGATAAAATTGTAGTCATTATTATTTCTTTAAACAATATTTTTATTTATTCTAAATAAAAATCAAATATACAAATTAAAACCACTTCTTATAATTCATTTATCAATTTTCATAAATTATTAATAATTAACCATTTAATCCAGTTATAAAGAGCAATTATAATACAATATTTACCCATAATTAATCGCATAGTTATCCCTTGAATCTGTACAATAATGAAATGATTAAAGCACTTTAAATAAAAAAACTCTTCCGGTTGGAAGAGTTTTTTTATAACGATTATGATTTGGGGAATCCTGGTGGACGTTTTTTATATTGGTAGCTGGAAATGATTTTAACAAAAAAAATTACAGTCCCGAACCAAGCATTTTTATCCAGATAGGTTTATACACCGGATTTTTAACTCCTTCCACATGATAGGGGTTAGGCTTATTCCTAGCTTGATCAATAGGTTGGTCTAACGCAAAAACATTCTCTGCAGGGATATGTAATGCTTTACAAATTTCCGCCAGATTTGTTGCTGCTACTTCCTTCACATGATAGGTTGCAAAAACATTTTGAGGCGGTGTCACCAATTTTTGAGCATACCAGCCAGCGATTTTTTTCGTTTTTGAATCACTGTAATCCCATCCTCCTGAAAAGCTGATAATTCTTGCCACAGCCTCATGCTGAGCAATAAATTCTGCCATTCCTCCACCCTGGGATTGTCCTACTATGGCTATTTTACTCCAAACAGGCTTACCTGTGTTCTGATTCAGATATTGAGACCATCCCCCTTCTTTATCATTTTTCGACAAATACTGTAAAAGTTTTATCAGACGAGGTATAATTGCATCCTGATACTGATCCGGAATAATCGGGAAAACATTATCACCATAGATCCTTTTTCTGCGAAATTCAGCGGCACAGTCAACATCTTTACTCAAAAAATCTCCTTTACAAACCTTCGAAACTCCAGGTGAACTTATAAAAGAGAGTGCTATAATCCGATATCCCTGATCCAATGCTGTTTTAAAAAAACTTTGTGGAAAATGATCAGTTGACCCGCCAGTTCCTGTAAGCCACAACAACACCTTATTATTTTTAATGGTCTTGTCATACAATACAATATGGGCACTGTCCCAATTCTTTACTGAAGGATCAGCTTCACTGGGTTTCACTTTGAGTTTTTTATATCCGGAAAAATCAATAGCAAGGCTTATCTTTTGTGCGGACAAATTTATGGACAAACTTACCATACACAACAAAATAAATGTCATCATGGTGGATAATAAGGTCTTTTTTTTCATTAGCATTTAAAATTAAATTGAACAATTAAAACTGTATAAAACACTATAAGTAATATTATATTAAATAATGTTTTAGAAATAATGCTTCTCATTGAAATCTTTAATTTTTATCCGAAATTCTTCTTTTAGTTATTTTATTACTTTTTCTGTGATGTGAAATTTTATAGAGAAGTACATTTTCAACAAGATTGAGAAAAAAAAAGGAATATACACAATAACACTATACAACACATATACATCATTTTGCATTAATCCCGTAAAAACCATTTGAAAGAACAAAAAACCAATAATGCATTGATAAATAATTACCAACACACACCACATAAATCCTGTAATTATATTGTTTAAAATGATCAATATATTTTAAAATAAAAACTCTTCCGCTTGGAAGAGTTTTTTTATTACGGTTATGATTTAGGCAATTCTGGTGGACGCATTTTGTATTTGTAACTGTTCAGTGTTTTCAAAAATGCTACGATATCAAAAACTTCGTCATCTGTCAGATTCAGTTTTTCTACCATTCCTGATTTGTGAGGAAATTTCGGATCATTGAGCTGATCTGCTTTGGGTATTTCTCTGCCCATTCCGGCGTTGTACATCATGACGATGTTGGCCAGTTCAGGGAAAAGTCCGTTATGCATATAAGGTTTATTTTCAGAAACCTCTCTCAGTGTAGGGGTTTTGAATTTTCCTACGTCTTCATTTTTTTTAGTAACGATATATCTTCCCAGATCTTCGTATTTCCTTCCGTAGTAGGTGAGTCCAAGATTATGGAACTTCTGGTCAGAAAAATAAGGGGTGTTATGACAGTTGATACAGTTTGCTTTAGTTCGGAATAAATGAAGCCCGTTGATTTCAGAATCCGTTAAAGCATCTTTTTTTCCGGAAACGAATTTATCAAACTTTGATGGCGGACTGATCAGCGAACGTTCAAAAGTAGCAACGGCTTTTGCAATTTTCTCTTCAGTCACTTCTCCATTTCCAAAAGCTTTGACAAAGAAAGGTTTATAATCTTTAATTTTTCTGATATTTTTTGTTGCCATGGACATATGAAGATTCATTTCTACAGGATTTTCAATGGGAGCTTTTACTTGCTCTTCCAAAGTCGATGAACGACCGTCCCAGAAGAATGTTTTGGCATATCCTATATTCACCAGAGTAGGTGCATTTCTGGTTCCAGTCTGCCTGTCATGACCAAAAGAAACTCTGCTTCCGTCTGACCAGCCTATTTCGGGATTATGGCAGTTGGCACAGGAAATCTGTCCGCTTTTAGAAAGTCTCGGATCAAAGAACAACATTTTCCCCAGTTCCATTTTATCTTCGGAATAGGGATTATCTTCAGGGAAATTCATTTTAGACAAAGGCCCAATATCCTGAAAACCCTCTTTAGCTTCATCAAATAAGTGAGCAGCCGGCCATTTGCTCTGGTCTCCACTGCTGTATAACGTACGAAGTTCTTCCACGGTATATCCCGTAGGGTCATTAGAAGTATAACTTAATAAACATATTATCCCGGCAATTGCCAGAAAAGCAATATATCTGTCTTTCATTATTTTTTAATAATAAACATTCAATCCTACCAGGGCAACATGATTAGCTCTGCCATTGTAGTCAACTTGATTTTTATAAGTACTGTTCATCAGCCAGATCTGGGAAAAACTTGCAAACAATTCATACCTTATTTTGTTCTGATCAAAAATATAGCTTGCATTAAAATTAAGACCAATTTTAGGTGTTGCATCATACGCAAAGTCCGGCTGTGCTATTTTAGTTGCAAAGATATTCTCTTTTGTGCTTTGATAAGGCTGGTAATTGAATTCTTTTTCCAAAGGAACATAAAGATTTTGAGAAAGACCAATAGCCAGTTTATGAGAAGATTTTAAAGCAAATTCCTTTTCAGCTCCGAGTCGGTAATTGAAAAATGACAGTTTTCGACCCATTACTACAGACAAATCTTTTACACGATTTTCCCCATACGCTGCATCGAAAAGAACCTTGAATGCCTCATTTTTATGATTAAACCAGACCAGGCTATTCTGCCAGGAAAGATTCTTCTGCTCCAGACGGTATGATGTGTAATCCAAAGGATAATTGTAATTGGTATCCAGCTGATCCTGATACGTCATCATAGAAGCCCATTTTTTTCCATTATAATTTCCTAAAAAATTAAGGTAGAAGCTATGCAATTTTGTTTTCAGCCCGGAATATTTTGTATAATCTTTCTGCCAGTTATAGTTTGCATCCTGATATTCAAAAACTCTGTAGAAGCGTTCAATAAGGTTTTTATAATCATATCCGGCAGAAAAATGAGTATCATTACTATTAAAGGCATATTCTCCGCCCCAGATATAGCCTCCCATTTTATATTCAGAAGTTTTATATTGGGTATTTCCGATATACTGATTACCGTAGCCTTCATTATAACGGATATAAATACTGTCATTCGCAGGTACATTTCCTTTCATATTCACAAACATGATATCATTTCCTTTGTAATGATGCACATAGCTCAGTTTTCCAAATAGAGCGTGCTGCTTCCAGTTCAACCCTAATTTTGCAAAAGCTTTGTATTTATAATCATCTACTTTGGGTCTCGGATCTGCATTCTGACGATAAGATTTAGCATACATTCCTTCTCCTCCCAACTGAAGAATCACTGGTTTTACGGGATTATAGGCAAACTGTCCGTTGATAAGATAACTCTGTTTCTGCCATTTTGCCGAACGGGAAACCCAATAATAAGAGGGATTGTAAATAAAGGAAGAATTGTTCGTTCTTTCGTCACTGAGAATATAAGGAACATTATCTTCGGTTGTTTTGTCTGCTTTAAGTCTTCCTGATAAAGCGATCTTATGATTAAGCTTATATACTCCTTCAGACAGAAAAGTAAAACTTCCGGTCTCTTCAGGAGTCTGAACTCTTTTAAAATTTTGCTTTGTTGAAGAATATTGAAAAGTTGTCCTGGAAAAATCCAAGGGCTGAAAAAATGAAATATAGGGATCATTGATCCTGATATTCTTTTCTACAGCACTTATATTAATACTGTCTAACTGAGTGGCCTGAGCATAAAAGAACTGAGTGCCTGCTATAGCCAATCCCAATATACTGTATTGAAAAACTCTAATTGTCTTATTTTTATTATTGTGCATATCCTCGAGGGTTTGCTTTAATCGTTACAAAATCATTGGCAGAATTATTCGTATCCTGCAATACTACACGTCCATTGGTAATTTCCTTTGTTTTACGGATTACAGAAAATCCGGTAAAAGTAGCTTCAGCCTGTCCCGCTGCATTAACAATAAATGTTCTTGAGGCATCTATATCTGCCGGAAAGTCTTTAGGCGCTTTTTGTTCTTTGTCTGTAATATCAATTCCGTCTATGATATAATTCTTAGGAATTTGCAGAAATAAAGTTCCGGTTGGAGCTTTAGGTGACGCCACTTTTTTCCAGCTTGCTACTTCTGCATCTGTTGCTCTCAGAATTCCCAGCCCCAGCATTGAAGTTACATTAAGGATTAAATCATTGGATGCAATGCTCCAGTATGACACCAGCATATCCGGCACCAAAATATTCTGAATATCCCATGCAAAAGGTTTCTTACCAATACTTGTGTTATAATCACCCATATAGGTTTCAAAATCTGCATGGCTCAGGTCTATTGTTCTGTCAGGTTCCTGTATCGCCACACCAGTTCCGTTGATATCATCAAAAGGCATTTTATGGTTGATAGCGGTTTGAGCAATAACAATACTTTTCCCAGGCAAAATAGGATACTGATTTCCGTTTCCTGGTATTTTAATGAATATATTGGAATATACATACTCTGTGTTTGCCTCAGATCCACCACCGGCAGTTTTGCTCCAGTCGTACTGACCATTAGATAAAGTATAAGTAGTTGGATTATTATTCGTATTCCCCTCCAGAAATACCAGATATAAACCGTCAGCATAAATAGTCTGATCAGAATTGTTGTGAATTTCAATAAACTGATCTCTGAAATTGGCTCCTAATTTCGTATCCGAACCTGCATAATAGTACTGTTTGATTACAAGATCTCCCAAGTTTCCACTGGTGATTCTGACCAATTTTGAAGAGGTATTGGCATTAATGGTTACTTTTTCATCAAACCCTCCGAAGTGTACAATTTCATAGCTTGTTTCTTCTCCAATCTGTTGCTCATATTCATTCTGCTTCAGTTGCAGTTCAGCCTGAATACTATAAGTTCCCGGTAGAACAGCATCCAAAATCAGTTCACCATCTGCATTTGTCTTTCCTATAATCTGATCTTCTGTTGCAGAGTTTTTCAGAATCACGGTTACATTGGCAACTCCTTTATCGGAAACGGAAGGATATTTTGAAGCATCATATTTGATATTTACGGTAAACGGAACAGGTTTAATCTCATTATTACCAAAGTCATCATCTCTGTTGCATCCTGTCAGAACAAGGACAGGAAATAGGAGTAATAGTATGAATTGTTTCATTATGTTCAAGTTTATTTTTAGTAGTATTAAAATCGGTATGAAATATTTCCTCCAAACGAGGTAGATGTAAAGTTGCCGTATACAGCTCCTCTTTCGTCGTATGCTTTTAAATTGAAAACATTACTCACATAGATTGAAAGTCTGAAGCCGCTCAGGAAATCCTTGGTAACTCTTAAATGAATATTATGCAGGGTTTTGTTATATAAACCTGAAAGTTTTTCATCGGAAGGTTTCAGGAAAAGTCCCTGATATTTTGGATTAGTACGGTCATTTTCCGGAATCATCTGTGTCTCTCCATCATGTTTGATATACCCTATCGGATAAATATCATTGACCCCATTGAGGGTTCTGTCTGAAAGGAAATGATCTGTTCTCAAACCGATAATCAATCCTGATGAGGCCAGGTGATAGTCAAAACTGAAACTTGCTCTGGCCATAGAACTTTTGTTTCGGGAATCGTTATAAATTCCATATTCATAGTCTTTATCTGCAATCTTAGGAGCAGCGATCTTGTAAAGACCTTCATCTTTATGGCCGGAAGTTTCTACATAACTGGCATTGAAACCTATAACAAGATTTAAAGCCTCGATCTTTTTGAAGCTTGCCATCAGCTCCAGTCCTTTATCTACGGACTGATATCCGTTAACGATTCTGTTTTGGAGATAATTAAATTTTTCTGTTCCTATCACTTCAAAAGTAGGTACTTCTGTTCCTGAGACATTGACATTTACTTTCGCCTTATCCATAATTTTATGAACACTTGCTGTGGTAAACCCATCAAATAATCGGTTGTAATAAGCTGTAAGGTTCACTGTTGCAAAAGGAAATCTGTAATCCATCCCTACTTCAGTTTTCCAGCTTCGTGACGGTTTCAGATTGGCATTATCTCCCGGCGTAACAACAGTTTGCATGATCGCAGCTGAATAATATCCCGGCAGACGATAATCACCAAGAAGGAAGTCAAAATATCTTGGTGCCGTGTAAATCTGATTCAAAGAAGGAGCTTTGGAAGTGAGCCCAAAACCTCCTCTTACAGAAAATTTACCCATTTGATACGAAGTGTTTACCCTTGGGGAATAGGTAGAATATGAATTCTGCAGATCATAACGAAGTCCCAGATTGGTTCTTAAGATATGTTTATTCGCAAAAGCTTTCGTAATATTATCCTGAATATAGAATGCATATTGTTTGGATGCAAAAACATGATCACGATAATTAAAGTCTCTCATTCCGTTTGATCCCTGACCTGCCGCATTAAATGTTGTAAACTGTCCTGCAGTTCCGTAACGGCCTTTTCCGAAGTTATTTCCATATCTGAAGTTTGCTCCGATGCTGTACATATGAACCCATTTGGAGGCTGTCATTTTACTGCCGTTCACACTTAAATCAGTGAAAACATTAAGAGGTTTACCGTCTGAGAAGGCCTGATTTTCATAACTTGGGGGTGTATAAGGAGCATAATAAACGCCATCAGTGGTTGAATTTCCATAGGGACGGGCTCCCTGGTTAAGCCAGAATCTTCTCTCTGTAAGCTGCGTTGAATAGCTGATCCCTACATCTGCATTGATCGTTCTGAAAAATGGTTTGCTTCCGTTTCGATTAAAGTTATAAGTTATATTATTTCCTAATGAAAAACTCTTGTTATCTACATTGATAATCATTCCGTCCAGATCATCGGGATCTCTTTTCCCTTTGCTGGTATTGGTAGAAAACGAAGCTGAGAATTTATTACTGAAACCGTTTTTATTTTTTGATGACCAAAGGAAGTTGACATTTGTTCTGTCATATCCTACCAGACTGGTTCTTGGATCAGAAAGTGAATTCATATAGCCCACAGATACATTCAGGGCATTGTTGTTTTTAAGCTTAAATCCTTTTGTAACCCCTACCTGATAAGTTCCATCTCTGAGCGATGCATCCAAGCGGAGTGGTGATGCTTTGGCAATGGTTGTAACCTTGATAAGTCCTGAAGTTAAATCTCCATATTTAGCATCCGGAACCCCTTGTATGACTTCAATACTTTCAATATTTTCAGTCGAAATTTCTCTTAAATCGACCCCGTAATTCGGTTGGCTTGGTGTTAAATTTCCTCCATTGGTGGAAGTACTAAAACTTATCCCGAAGGGACCGCTGTTCGCAGAATCATAGCTCTGCATATTTTCATTATTGGATAAGGCAATATCGTTGACCATCAACTGTACACCAAATGCTCTGTTTCCAAAATCATCTCCACCGGGAATATTCCCGGATCCTGTTACAGATGATCCGCTTGCAGTTCTGAAAACGATATTTTTAAACTGGGTATTGTCAAACTGTTGTACATATTGACCTGGTAATTGCTGTAAAACATCTCCGATAGAAAATGATTGTAAATTTTGAAGGGCTTCCTGCTGGATAGCAATTTCAGAAAACTGTTTTTTTCTGGCGGTAAGTTGTACTCCTTCAATTCTAATCGCTGGTTTATCTAAAAAATTTTCTTTGAATTGAATGAATTTTGCGGTAAGCTCTTCTCCTTCTTTTAGAGTGATTTTTTCTTTTTTATTGTCGGCATTCAGGAGGGTTATCTGGCAACTTCCTTTAAAAGTCAGAGTCTGATCTTTGTAGACCAAGCCTTTACATTTTTCTATTTCTCTGGTCAGAAGTTCTCCCTTTTTAAGTTGTCCATCATGATAGAACTCTACATTCTGTGCAGACAAGAAACCTCCTGCTGTTAAAAAAACAGCACCTGCTAATAACGATACTTTCACCCTTAAAATATTTAGGCTGCAAATTAATTATAATTATTCTAAATAAAAAGTAAGTTATTGAAATTATTAAAGTTATTTTAACGTAAAATAAAATAATATTCACATATAAATCCCTATATAAAGAATAAAACAACAATAAAAACAATGAAAGATAAAAGCTTAGAGGATATATCAGTACAGATATGTTTATGATATTAATCTACAAATGCATTAAGAAAAAGAAATAAAAAATATCCATAGTAAACCTTGGATCATCTTATTTTTCAGCAATTACTCTTCAAGGAAATACTCATCCGTTACGCTTTATGATTATTATATACGAAAAACCCCGCGGTAAACTTTGTTTACCGCGGGGTTGATTTATAATTAAATGTTAGTGTTTACATCTATTATTTTACTTCCTCGAAGTCTGCATCCTGTACATCCTCAGCTCCAGCGTTTCCACCAGCATTCTGAGCTCCAGCACCTGCATCAGCACCTGGCTGTTGACCCGCTGCATATAACTCTTCAGAAGCGGCCATCCATGCTGCATCTAATGCTTCAGTTTTAGCTTTAACATCATCAGCATTTTTAGCTTCGAAAGCTGTCTTTAATTCTCCATGAGCTGCTTCGATTGCTGCTTTTTTGTCAGCAGAAAGTTTCTCACCGAATTCTTTTAATTGCTTTTCAGTCTGGAAGATCAATCCGTCAGCTTTGTTGAAGATTTCAACTTCTTCTTTTCTCTTAGCATCTGCTGCAGAGTTTTCCTGAGCTTCTTTCTTCATTCTTTCGATTTCTTCGTCGGAAAGACCTGAAGAAGCCTGAATTTTGATAGACTGTTCTTTACCAGTTCCTTTATCTTTAGCTGATACGCTTAGGATACCGTTAGCATCAATATCGAAAGTTACTTCAATTTGAGGAACTCCTCTTGGTGCTGGTGGAATATCCTGAAGATCGAATCTACCGATTTCCTTGTTATCGTTGAACATTGATCTTTCACCTTGACCTACTCTGATGCTTACTGCTGGCTGGTTGTCAGATGCAGTAGAGAATACTTCAGATTTCTTAGTTGGGATGGTAGTATTCGCTTCAATTAATTTAGTGAATACAGAACCCATTGTTTCGATTCCTAAAGAAAGTGGAGTAACGTCAAGTAGTAATACGTCTTTTACATCACCTGTCAATACACCTCCCTGGATCGCTGCACCAATTGCTACAACCTCATCCGGGTTAACTCCTTTAGATGGTTTTTTACCGAAGAATTTTTCTACTTCTTCCTGGATGATTGGGATTCTTGTAGAACCACCTACCAAGATTACTTCGTCAATATCAGAAGTTGATAAACCAGCATCTTTTAACGCTTTAGCAACAGGCTCCATAGATCTTCTTACAAGATCAGCAGATAATTGCTCGAATTTAGCTTTTGTTAAAGACTTCACTAAGTGTTTAGGGCCAGTAGCAGTAGCTGTGATATAAGGTAAGTTGATTTCAGTCTGAGGAGAAGAAGATAATTCAATTTTAGCTTTTTCTGCAGCTTCTTTCAATCTTTGAAGAGCAATGGCATCAGATTTTAAATCTACACCTTCTTCAGCTTTGAACTCGTCAGCCATCCAGTTGATGATCACATCATCAAAGTCATCACCTCCTAAGTGTGTATCACCGTTTGTAGACAATACTTCGAATACACCGTCTCCTAAATCAAGGATTGAGATATCGAAAGTACCACCTCCAAGGTCATATACTGCGATTTTCTGATCTTTATGGTTTTTATCAAGACCGTAAGCTAATGCTGCAGCTGTAGGCTCATTGATAATTCTTTCTACTTTAAGACCAGCAATTTCACCAGCTTCTTTAGTAGCTTGTCTCTGTGCATCGTTGAAGTATGCAGGAACAGTAATTACCGCTCTTGTTACTTCCTGTCCAAGATAATCTTCAGCAGTTTTCTTCATTTTCTGAAGAGTCATTGCAGAAATTTCCTGTGGAGTATATTCTCTATCGTCGATTTTTACTTTTACTGTATCGTTTGGTCCGGCAACTACTTTATAAGGTACTCTTGTGATTTCAGAAGCATCATCTTTAAAGTGAGTTCCGATAAATCTTTTAATAGAGTAAACAGTCTTTGTTGGATTCGTTACAGCCTGTCTTTTTGCAGGATCACCTACTTTTCTTTCTCCATCTTCCGTAAAAGCTACGATAGAAGGAGTAGTTCTCTTACCTTCTGCGTTAGGAATAACAACAGGGTCTTTACCCTCCATTACAGCAACACAAGAGTTGGTTGTTCCTAAGTCAATTCCAATTATTTTACTCATAATATTTTATATTTTTTCTATTTTTAATTTAATTTACACTCTCAATTTCTCAATATCTGTACCATTCGAAGAATTATGACAAAATGACACAATAAAAATAAAAACCCCGATAAATCGAGGTTTTGTAAGATTCAATATGGAAATATTTTCATTATTTTTTGATAAACTTCATTGATTTCACGAAGTCTTTGCCATTGTAAGTTCTCACATAGTAAGTACCACTGACAAAATCTTTCACATCAATTTTATCTGTTTCATTTTTAATAAACGCTTTTTTCACAAGCCTACCTTCAGCGTTGAAAATTTCTACCTCGTTTATAGGTGCTAAAGGAGAAGCAATGGAAATATATTGTGTAGTAGGGTTAGGGAAAAGATTGATAGAATTTACCTTTTCCACATCATTTACTGATAGAAATGCACATGCATTAGAATTCAGAAGGCTTGCTCTCGGGCCAGCCATTGTATTGGTCTTGATTGTTTTCTGATCATTGGTAAAGAATGCCATCTCAGTATCTGTCACATAATCCATAAAATTCATGAACATTGCACCATTGGCAGTAGGCGTACACATGAATCCATTATCCGGAAAAACATTACCCCCGTAATGAGCATCATTAATAGCAGGAGTATCTGCACAGCCATCATCATTATCCGCTGTTCCGCATGCGCTACCATCTTCTCCCCAAGGGTGAAGTAATCCGAAATAATGTCCTATTTCATGGGTTGCAGTTCGTCCACCATTATAAGGTGCAACCGCAGCTCCTGTAGTTCCGAAATATTTATACCCGATAGCAAGTCCGTCTTCAGGGTATCCGGCAGCATCCGGCAGATAAGCCCAGCCAAGATAAGGGTTAGGCATATTTCCTACCCAGATGTTCAAATATTTAGTAGGATCCCAGGCCGTAAGCCCTGAAGCCTGATAATATTCATTCGCAAAATCGAAACCTGAAGAAACAGATTTTCTTTCAATCCCAGTAGTAGAAGCTCCTGTAGGCGTTTTTGTTGCCATACAAAATGTCAGTTCCATATCCGCCGCATAAGGTTTGAATGCATCAGGAACTACAGAAGCGAAATTCGAATTCAATTTTCTAAAATCATTATTCAGAATAGCAATCTGCGATGCAATCTGAGCATCCGAAATATTCTGAGCAGCACTTCCATAAAGAACATGGACTACAACCGGAATGGTAACAACAGTCTGACCGTTTTTAGCTACTGTATTAGCAGCTGCGCTCTTACTGGTTAGGTAATTTCTTAAATCTTCTTTTTTTGCCAGAGCCTGCGGATTTCTCGCATAAAACTCCTTCATCTTCAAATCAGTGGCACATTCTCTCTGACCATACATATTAGCCATCAGAAAGCCGGCTGTCAATAGTAAAATTTTTTTCATGGAAATATTATAAATAGGCAGCAAATATAACCATTCTTATATAAATTTTATGGCCAGAACAAAGCTTTTCCATCATCTCTGTCATCGGATCAAAATCAAATATCAAAGAATTGATAAACGGAAGTATAATAATATAAGGGTTTAATTTTTGTCCAGATATTATATGATTTTAAAAAACTTCCCCTATCAATAATGTATTGGACTATATTCTCTGCATAAAGAGAATATTTCATGATTCTTAATTCATTTAAAAAGACTGATTATCAAACCAATTACAACCAACAAAACCAATTAATTCACCCATCTTTAAAAATTAATCAAAGTTTAACCTAAGAAATAAGGTGATAGTCTTTGTGAATTATTATTTTTGATAAAATATACACATTTAGAATGTCAATACACTTTAATCCAAGAGATATTACATGGCTTGCCTTTAACGAAAGAGTTTTGCAGGAGGCTATGGATGAAAAAGTACCCTTACATTTAAGAATACGTTTCCTGGGAATTTTCTCCAACAATTTAGATGAATTTTTCAGAGTACGTGTTGCCGGATTAAAGCGTGCCATGGATTTTAAGGAAAAAGTGATTGCTGAATCTTTCTATCAGCCTCCTACCAAAATTCTTCAGAGAATCAATGAGGTCGTTATGAGACAGCAGCTGAATTTCGATAAAACCTGGAAAAAAATCCAGACTGAAATGGCTGATCATAAAGTTTTTATTAAAAACGCCAAAAACCTGACAGCAAAACAGAAAGAGTTTGTCCGACAATATTTTGACGAAGTGGTAGAATCCAATGTGATCCCGATTCTTCTTCATGAAAATACACCTATGCCCTACCTGAGAGACAAAAGTCTTTACCTGGGCGTAGCCATGAGAAAAAAAGACTGGCAGTATTCCAGTAATTATGCAATTATTGAAATTCCTTCCCGTTTTGTGGGACGATTCGTATTACTGCCAACGGAAGATCCGGAAGAAAAAAATGTCATGTTACTGGAAGATGTGATTACCTTTAACCTTCCTCACATATTTTCTTATTTCGGATATGATGAGTTTGCAGCCAATGCCTTTAAAGTAACAAAAGATGCGGAACTGGATCTGGATAATGATATCAGAACCAACTTCGCAGAAAAGATAGAAAAAGGCCTCAAAAACAGAAGAAAAGGAAAACCTACCCGTTTTGTTTTTGATAAAGATATGGATAAAGCTCTCCTGGAACTTCTTATCAGAAAGCTGAATCTGACCAAGAAAGACAGCATCATTCCCGGAGGAAAAATTCATAATTTCAAGCATTTCATGGACTTTCCTGATGTTTTTGAAACGTATGAAAGACCGGTGGAAAGAACCTCTTTTACCCATCAGGCATTTGAACACGGGGAAAGGGTAACGGATGTTATTTTAAAAGAAGACGTTCTCCTTACTTTTCCTTACCACAAGTATAATCCGGTGATTGACCTTCTTCGCGAAGCTGCCATGGATCCGGATGTAAAATCCATACAGATCACGGCTTATCGTCTGGCCAGCAGCTCAAAAATCATCAATGCACTAATCTATGCGGCACGAAATGGTAAGGAAGTGACGGTGATGCTGGAACTTCAGGCAAGATTTGATGAAGAATCCAATCTGGAATGGAAAGACATGCTGGAACCGGAAGGAATTACCGTTCTTGTTGGTATCCCCAATAAAAAAGTACATGCCAAGCTTTGTGTTATCAAAAAGAGAGCCCACAACAAAACGATTCAATATGGATTTGTAAGTACGGGAAACTTCAATGAAAAAACGGCAAGAATATATGGAGACCACCTGTTGTTAACTGCTGACCGTGGCATCATGGCAGATATCAATAAAGTCTTCAATGTATTGAAAAAACCGAAAGATGATTTTATTTCCATTTTGAAAACTTGTAAAAATTTATTAGTTTGCCCTCAGTTTATGCGTGAAAAGATTGTTCACCATATCGATAAAGAAATTGAAGAAGCTAAAGCAGGACGGAGAGCAGAGATCATCATAAAAGTAAATTCTCTGAGCGACAGGCTGTTGATAGAAAAATTATATGATGCCGCAAAAGCTGGCGTAGTAACCAGACTGATTGTAAGAGGAATCTATTGTGCCGTCAACCAAAAGGATTTTAAAGAAAAAATAAAAGCTATAAGTATTGTAGATGAATATCTGGAACATGCCAGAGTAATGTATTTCTACAATAAAGGAACTGAAGACATGTATATTTCTTCTGCCGATTGGATGACCAGAAACCTGGATTACAGGATTGAAGCAGCCGCTAAAATTACGGACAAGAACCTGAAGAAAGAATTAAAAGACATTCTTGACATTCAGCTTAGGGATAATGTAAAAGCCAGAATTCTGGATAAGAGACTGAGCAATGAATATGTAAGAAATGAAAAACAAGAATGCCGATCACAAATAGAAACCTATAAATATTTAAAAGCTAAAACAAGCAAAAAATGAAGATAGCAGCGATAGACATAGGGAGTAATGCAGCCCGCCTTCTTATCAATGAAGTAAAGATTAATAACAGAAAACCTGAATTCATCAAACTTAACCTTCTCAGAATTCCTCTGAGACTGGGAATGGATGTTTTCACCATCGGAAAGATAGGCCCGGAAAGAGAAAAAATGGTCATTGACTCTATGAAGATCTTCAGTGACCTGATGAAAATATACAAAGTAGATCATTACAGAGCCTGTGCTACCAGTGCAATGCGTGATGCTGCCAATGGTAATGAAATCATCAACCTGGTAAAAGAAACGTCAGGTATTAATATTGAGATCATTTCCGGTGATGAAGAAGCAACGCTCATCTATGAAAATCACGTAGCAGAAGGTCTTGACAAAGAATTTGCCTATCTATATATTGATGTCGGTGGAGGTTCTACAGAACTTACCTTTTACGAAAACGGTAAAATGGTCTACGAAAAATCCTTCAATATCGGAACGATCCGTCTTCTCAACAATCTTGTAACGATGGACAACTGGAAGGAAATGAAAGATGAAATCAAGAAAAATATCGTCAGCAAAAAACCAATTGTAGCCATCGGGTCAGGAGGAAACATCAACAAAGTATTCTCCATGAGCAAAACCAAAGACGGGAAACCAATGTCCTTGTCTCATCTGAAAAAGGTTTATAGAGAGTTCAATGAATTGTCCGTAGAAGAGAGAATGAGCAATTACAACCTGAGAGAAGACCGTGCAGACGTATTGGTACATGCTCTGGGAATTTTCAACAACGTAATGTCCTGGTCTGACATCAACAGGATTTTTGTCCCTAAAATCTCAGTAGCAGACGGATTGATCCATAATATTTACAGTCAGCTGCAACATAAAAAATAACAGCATACAACAATATTGAAAGCCAGCCATTTTTGTGCTGGCTTTATTTTTGGGAGCAATTTCCAGGCTTGTCATTGCGAGGAGCAACGCGACGAACCAATCTCTATGTTATCTCATACTATTAAGTTTTGGCTAAAGCCAATAAGATGGATAATTTATTTTCAGGTGGGTTAAAACCCACCCCTATTGAATTTTAATAAAAGTTACTTTTTACTTTTTAATAAAAATTTTTCAGAATTTTAAAGTAAAACCTCATCTTCATCCGTCATACCAGTATCAATAGCAAAGCAATGAACCCAATCAAAATAATTCTTACAGGAGCTACAGGAATGGTAGGCGAAGGTGTCTTAATGGAATGTCTTGAAAATCCTAATGTTTCAGAAATCCTGAGCATAAGCCGAAAACCTTCCGGAAAAACGCATCCCAAACTGAAAGAATATCTTATCCCTGACTTTTTATCCATAGACCTTAATGATGAAAACCTGAAAGGCTACGATGCCTGCTTTTTCTGCGCAGGAATAAGCAGTGTGGGGATGAATGAAGAAGACTACACCAAAATCACTTACGATACAACCCTCCATTTTGCAAAAGCTGTTTTAAACCAAAACCCGGACATGGTTTTCAGCTATGTCTCCGGAGCAAGCACAGACAGTACAGAGAGTGGAAAACTGATGTGGGCACGCGTAAAAGGGAAAACAGAGAATGATCTGAAAAGAATGAATTTCAAAGGAGCTTATAATTTCCGTCCCGGATTTATGAAACCCGTTGATGGTCAATTGAATGTAAAATGGTTTTTTAAACCTTTTATTTGGATTTTTCCTGTTTTTTTCCAATCAAAATCATTAACTTTACACGAAGTGGGTAGAGCAATGATCAAAGTGACACAAAATGGATACCCAACATCTACTTTAGAAATTAGAGATATTAAAAATTTAGCGATATGAGAGACATGTTAAAAAGAATTGTTCTGGTTATTTTTGTACTGTTGCTTGTGACTGCTGTTTCAGGATATTTTTATATGCAGAAACATCCGCTGGAAGGAAATAAATCAGGAACGATTTTAAATTTTTCCGGAAAATCAGGAAAATAATTTCATCTAAACTCTCTTATTCGAACAAAATTTTATCTTTTATCAGAAACAAACCTATTTTTTAAACATTTCTTAAGATTCCATTAAAATAGTTGCGAAACAGAAAGTTCATTTTTGCATATCTAATTGAAGTAAAAATGATCAACAACTACCTATTAAAAGGGTCTGTGATAGCTGCCTTCTTTTTTCAGAGCGGTCTTTTCGGACAGACACTGATTCATTACTGGAATTTCAACAATAACACTTCTGCTGCTGCAGTCACTACACCATCGTCAACCATGGTGAATGGCTCTCTTGCGGCGATAGCAGGAGGAACAAGTGTAATTGATTTTGCCGGTGGTACAGGACAGAATTTTGATTTACAAAATTTAAATGCCAGAAATGGTGATGCATCCGGAACTCATTTAAGATTCAATAATCCGATTGGAGGAGCTTTACAATTTAATCTTCCTACAACAGGATACAAGAATGTCATTGTTAAGTTCACGACCAGAAGATCCGGACAGGGAGCCGGAACGCAGACATGGTCTTATTCCACAGATGGAACTGCCTTTGTACAGCTTCAGACTGTGAATCCTCAGGATGCAGATCCACAATTGACTACACTGGATTTTTCTACTATTCAGGGAGCTAATAATAATCCTAATTTTAAATTAAAAGTTGAATTCTCTGCAACAGGAGGCGGAACAGGAGGAAACAACCGTTTTGATAATTTTACAGTAGATGCAACCTCTGTTGGAAGTGCAGACACAACTCCACCAGTGGTCACTTATCTTCCTGCTAATACAACCAATAACGCTTCAATTACCGTACATCCTACTCTTTCTTTTAATGAGAATGTAAGATTAACAGACAATTCAGCAATCAACGATTCTAATGCACAAAACCTTATAGATTTCCGTCTTGGAAATGCTTCAGGTACACAAGTTCCCTTTACTACCACTTTCAGTAACAATACCATCACCGTAATTCCGGCTTCCGGCTTAGTTCCGGGACAAACGTATTATGTAGCCCTTAAGCCCAATACGGTAGAGGATTTCAGTGATAATGGGGTTACTGCCGTTACATCCAGTACTTTTACGACTGCCGGAACTATTATTTCCTTAGAAAAGAATTTCATTAAAGTCAATGAAAATGCAGGAAATCTGGCGTTAAAAATTAATATCACGAATCCTTCAACCTCTACCGTAAATCTTGTTGTTAAGCCTGCACCATTCAGTACAGCTGATGCTAATGATTTTACTCTAGTCAACCAGACTATTTCTATTACTCCTTCTACAACAAGCTACACCGTGAATATTCCGATTATCGATGACACAGTGGCAGAACAGCAGGCTGAATATTTTGTAGTAAGTCTTGAAAATCCTGTGGGAGCAACAATATCAGGAGACAATTCGGCAACTGTTTATATTGTAGATAATGATAAGCCGACACCGGTTCCTTCTCATCAGATTCAATTGAATTATCTCGGAAGTTTTGATCCTTCAGGAAATAATAGCAGTTCTACAGAAATTGTAGTTCATGATGCATCCACACAACGTTTGTTCACAATCAGTTCGATTACAGATGTTTTTGATATTATTGATTTCAGTACTCCTGCAACTCCATCAGTCGTAAAAACAGTCAACATGGCTCCTTACGGTGGAATTACAAGTATCGCCGTGAAAAACGGAATCATCGCAGCCGCATCTCCGAATACCGATCCTCAGCAAAACGGTTCTGTAGTATTCTTTGATATTAATGGAAACTTCCTGAAACAGGTAACTGTAGGAGCTTTACCGGATATGATCACCTTCTCCCCTGACGGAACAAAAGTAGTAACCGCCAACGAAGGAGAACCTAATGATGCTTATACGGTAGATCCTGAAGGAACTATCAGCATCATTGATATTTCCGGAGGGATTGGAAATCTTACCCAAAGTAATGTGACAACACTCAATTTCAATAATTTTGATTCTCAGGCAGCAGCTTTAATGGCTACCGGATTAAGAAAAGTAAGAACGAATAATACGCTTTCTCAGGATCTTGAGCCAGAATACGTAACTATCAGTTCAGACAGCCAGAAAGCATGGGTAACTCTTCAGGAAAATAATGCCATCGCAGAGATTAACCTGGCAACCAAAACCATCACAGGAATTTGGGGATTAGGCAAAAAAGACATGAGTATTCCGGGGAACGGATTTGATGCTTCGGACAATAATGGAGAGGTTTTAATTGCCAACTGGCCGGTGAAAGCCTATTATACTCCGGATGCAGTACAGAATTATAAGGTAGGTAGCACGAATTATATTGTAACCGCCAATGAAGGTGATGAAAAAGACCTTTCCGGATATAGTGAGAGAACAACTGTGGGAGCTAATACTTATACTTTAGATCCTGTACTTTTTCCCCATTCAAATATTTTAAAGGCTTCTTATAATCTTGGAAGATTCAGGGTTTCATCTGCTACAGGAAATACAGACGGAGATACAGAATTTGAAGAAATCGCAGCTTTAGGGGCTCGTTCATTCTCCATTTTCAATGCAGATACCAAGCAGATCGTTTATGATAGCGGTGACCAGTTTGAAAGATATATTTCCGTGAAGCATCCATTGATTTTCAATGCGGATAATGAATCAAATGCTGTTAAAAACAGAAGCCGTGCTAAGGGTCCTGAACCAGAAGGAGTGGCATTAGGAAATATCAACGGCCAGACTTATGCTTTCATTACATTAGAAAGAACAGGTGGTGTTATGGTTTACAATATTACAGATCCTAATAATCCTACCTTCACAGATTATAAACATTCGCGATCAACTTCTGCATATGGAGGTGACAATGGTCCTGAAGGAATCATCTACATTGCTCCCCAAAATACAGCAGCCAATGGTTATGTGATCGTTGCCAATGAAATCAGCGGAACGCTCTCCATTTTTGAAGTCGCTACACCGGCAACACTTGGAACTGGTGAAATTAAAACTGAACAGGCAACATTCAACATATTTCCTAATCCAGTAAATAAAGGAAATACTCTTTATTTCAACAGAAAGCAGGATTACGAATTGTATGATATGTCCGGGAAATTAATCGGAAAAGAGAAAAACGCTTTAACAATAAGCACGTCCAATCTTTCTACAGGAGTTTACCTTGTAAAAACCTCAGAAGGACAGATAAAAAGAATTATTATAAAGTAAAATATAATATTTAGTTGATTGAAAAGGCTTCGGATTTTCCGGAGCTTTTTTGTTGTTGGTAAAATGATATCAACCCTATTTCTTAAATCATTGAAAAAACAGTGTCTTAAAAGGTTTATATTTAAGATGATTTAACTTTTAAAATAGCTGAAAAAATCATTTTATTTCTATATTTACTCCAATCAAAACCCAATCACAATGAAAAATATTAAAAGAGCAGGAATTCTGGCTATCCTTTTACTCGGGACAGGAACAGCTTTTTCACAATCCAGGAAAACAGAATCTGCAAAAGGTGTAGAAAAAACGGACAATAATAAGATTGTACATGTAGAAGGTGTAGGCCACCAACTCAATTATTCTCTCAACGGAGGAGTTGCTGAAGTAGAAGGTGGTGACAATATGGTAACGATCAAAGGAAGTGCAAAAAAGATTGCAGTTTCAGGAACGGGTAACAAAGTATATATTGATAAAGTGGATAAAGTTTCCATAGAAGGAGGTGATAACACAGTATACTACCGAACTTCAGGAACAAAATCCGGAAAACCTGATGTTTCCATTACGGGAGTGGGAAATAAAGTGGTAAAACAATAAAACATTAAAAAAATGACTTAGATTGCATCTAGGTCATTTTTATTAAGCTCCAACAGCGCTTTTCCTTTAAAATATAAACTTCCTCCATAATTCTATAACACTGCGGCTGATATTCACTTTAATTTTATCCCGCGAAATGAAAAAAGTCTTTCACATACTGTTTCTCCTCCTCTACATCGTGGTTTCCTCAGGGTTTACAACCAGCAGGCATGTATGTAAGGGAAATTCTAGTGAGATCCATGTAGGACTGAAAAAACTTTCTGATCTGGATTGTCCAAAATGTAAGGCCAATAAACAGAAAAATCATAGCGGATGCTGTAAACTGGAAGTGAAAAAGATCTGTAAGGAAGACAATCTTCCGCATTCTTACAAAAATTCTCCGGTTAAGTTTTTATCAGCTTCCATTCCGTATTATACCTTAGGAACTGTATTTGAGCAGGCATCAGCTCTTGATCCTGAAAACCATACCTTCTATTTTGATCCTTCAAAATACCATCTCAATTATCCTTCCCTTTTCATCCTTCATTGCGTTTATAGAATTTAGAATAGATTGAATCATACGATGATCCCGATCGGGACGATTATTTTTCAATTTTTAATTCTAAATATATCCTATGAATTTATCATTCAGAGCACTCATCTTATGGCTGGGCTGCCCTGCCCTATCCTTTGCCCAAATTACGGGTTTAGAGGAAGTATTACTAAGGGCCGAAAAAAATTACCAGTCTATCAAAAAAAAGGAAATCAATATACAGGCATCACAGGAAAGGCTTAAACTTCAAAAGACCTATTATCTTCCGGAAGTTACGGTTATGGCTCAGCAAAACTTTGGAACCATCAACGCCCAAAATGGTCCGATGTACAGTCAGGGTGGCCTTGGAGCAGCCTCTACCTCTATGCCATTGGCAGAACAAAACTGGAATGCAGCATTCGGAAGTTTATATCTGGCCAACATCAACTGGAATGTCTATACTTTCGGAAAACTTAAATCCAAAGAAAATGTAGAAACAGCTGACATAGAACTTCAGAAAGCAGATCTGAATCAAGAGATTTTTCAGCATCAGATCAAAACAGCTGCCGTTTATTTCAATCTTTTGGTAAGCCAGCGCCTTGAAAATGTACAGCATGAAAATCACAAACGTTCCGAAGTTATCTATACCATTGCCAAAGCAAGAGCAGAAAGCGGTCTCATTCCTGAAGTAGATGCTTCCCTGGCAAAAGCAGAAATGTCCAGTGCACAGACTGCAATCATCAATGCCAACGATCATGTACTGGAATACAATAAAAAGCTCTCAGATCTCTTGGTAGAGAACTTTACAGAATATCAACTGGATCATTATTTCAGCAAAAGTATTCCTTCCTTTGTTCAGGAAAACTCATCTCTTGAAACTCATCCCAGTATCCTTTTTATTAACGGACATCTTAATAAAAGTAAAAAACAGGAGGCTTATTTAACGACAACCAGACTTCCTTCTCTTTCTCTTTTTGGGGTATTTCAGGGACGTGGTTCCGGTTTCGGATGGAATTATGTTCAGGATAATTCTGCTTTTTCACAATCTTATTTAAAAGGAATCGGAGTAGACAGAATGAACTATGTGGTGGGTTTTAACCTCAGCTGGAATCTTACGGATTTTTACAGAAACCAATCCCGAGTGAATGAGCAGAAACTGATGACAAAAGCATTGGATTTTGACTATCAGCAGCTGCAACAGGAACTTAATAATCAACAAAGTCTTTCTGAACTGCAGTATAAAAATGCGTTGGTAAAAGTAGCAGAATCCAAAATTCAGATGGAAGCGGCAACGGAAGCCTTTTATCAGCAGAAAGCATTGTATGAAAATGGGTTGACAACCATTGTAGACTTCACGCAGGCTCTATATCTTCTGAATCGGGCTGAAATCAATTATGAGATTGCCCAAAATAATTCCTGGCAGGCCGTTGTACTCATTGCTGCTTCCCATGGAGATATTTCGCTGATTACAAAAGCAATTACCCACTCACCAAAAATTTAAACATGAATCTTATAAAGTTTGCATTACGCAGACCGATATCTGTAATGGTATTGGTATTGGGTCTGCTGTTTTTTGGAATCAAAGCAGCAAAAGATGTTAAAGTAGATATTCTTCCGGATATGAATCTTCCTGTAGTCTATGTTGCCCATTCTTTCAATGGGTATACACCACAGCAGATGGAAGGATATTTTACTAAAATGTATGTGAATATGCTTTTGTTTACCAACGGAATCAAAAGTATCGAATCTAAAAACACTCAGGGACTTACCCTGATGAAAGTGAATTTCTACGAAGGAACCAACATGGGGGAAGCTATTGCACAGATTAATGCTCTTTCTACCCGGTCACAGGTATTTTTACCTCCCGGAGCACCGCCACCGTTTATTATCCGGTTTGATTCTTCTTCACAGCCTGTAGGACAATTGGTTTTCCGGAGCAATACAAAAACCAATAATGAGCTTCAGGATATTGCTAATTTCAATGCACGTCCTTTTCTGATCGCTATTCCGGGTTTGACGACTGCTCCACCATTTGGAGGAAGCCCACGTACCATAGAAATAAATGTAGATCCTGTAAAACTCCGGGCTCATCATATGTCTCCGGAACAGGTGGTGGAAGCCATAAGCCGTAATAATATTACTTCTCCATCCGGAAATGTGTATATCGGTGAAACCAATTATCTCACACCTACCAATAATACGGTAAAAAAGGTGGAGGAGCTTGGAGATATTCCGCTTTTCAAAGGAACGGCAGACAATGTATATATCCGGGATGTAGCAACGGTAAAAGACGGAGCAGATATTGCCACCGGATATGCATTAATAGACGGCAAGCGTTCGGTTTATATCAATATTGCTAAAGCCAGCAACGCGTCTACCCTGGAAGTAGTCAATAAACTAAAAAAATCCTTACCTAAAATTCAAAGAAATATGCCGGATGATGTCCAGATTTCCTATGAATTTGACCAGTCTGTTTATATTTCAAATGCTTTAAAAAGTCTGGCTGTTGAAGGAGTTCTTGGAGCTTTACTTACTGGTCTTATGGTGATGTTGTTCCTCAATGACCGCAGAGCTGCTCTTATTGTTATCATGACCATTCCTATTTCTATTATTTCTGGGGTATTATTCTTGAAATTATTCGGACAATCCATTAATATCATGTCTTTATCAGGACTCGCACTGGCAATTGGAATTCTGGTAGATGAAAGTACGGTGACTATTGAAAATATCCATCAGCATTTTGCCATGGGTAAAACGCGTGCACAAGCCATATGGGATGCCTGCCAGGAGATTGCCTTTCCTAAATTATTAATTATGCTTTGTATTCTGGCGGTATTCGCGCCAGCCTTTATGATGAGTGGGATTCCGGGATCATTGTTTATGCCTCTGGCTATGGCAATCGGTTTTTCTATGATTGTTTCTTTTGTGCTGTCACAGACTTTTGTTCCGGTAATGGCCAACTGGATGATGAAACATGATCCTAAAACCTGTGAAAATCATAGACCCAACTGGTTTACCAAATTCCGTGACCGCTTCACTGTATTTTTATCTTCACTGATGAAACGTAAGAAGATGATGGTAAGCCTAAGTCTGGCATCTGTGTTATGTCTTGGTACAGGGTTGTATCAGATCACAGGAAAAGATGTACTGCCTGCTGTTAATTCACGACAGTTTCAGGTTCGTATAAAAGCTGCGGAAGGAACCCGTATTGAAGTTACAGAAATAAAGGTCAAAAAGTTTCTGGAACACCTGAAAGGAAAGGTAGGAAAAGACAATATTGCTATTTCTTCAGTCTTTATCGGACAACATCCTTCCACCTTTGCTGTGAGCCCTATCTATCTGTACAATGCAGGGCCACATGAGGCTTTGATACAGGTTGCATTAAAAAAATTCGATGGTAATTCTGATGAACTTAAAGATGAGCTCCGCAAATATTATAAAGAGAAAATGCCGGATCTCCAGATCTCTTTTGAGCCTATTGAACTGACAGAGAAAATTTTGAGTCAGGGCACCAATACCCCAATAGAAATTAGGGTTTCGGGTATGATGAAAAAAATGAACCGTATGTATGCAGAAAAGCTTTTAACCAAGCTGAAAGAAATTGAATATATGCGTGACCAGCAGATTCCTCAGTCTATGAGCTATCCTGCCCTTCAGATCAATATAGACAGAACACGGGCTGCCCAACTGGGACTGGATGCTCAGGATATTGCAAAATCATTGGTAACAGCCACCGCTTCTACCCGATATACCAATAAAAATTTCTGGGTAGGAGGAATGATGGGAATTGCCTATGATGTACAGGTTCAGACTCCTCAAAATATTCTGAACAGCAAAGAGGAACTTGCCAGTCTTCCATTATCTAAAAATTCGGACAGACCTGTTCTAGGAGATGTAGCTACAATTACTCCTTCAAAAGAATTGGGCGAAAGCTATAACCTGGGAACGATGGGGTACACTACCATTACTGCTAATATTCACAAAACTGATCTGGAGCAAGCTTCTAAAGATGTGAAAAAAGCAATTGAATCACTAGGAGAACTTCCCAAAGGAGTTAATATTGAACTTTCAGGAATGTCACCGGTATTGGACGAAACGATGAACAGTCTTTCTTCAGGATTGCTTATTGCTGCAGCAGTTATTTTCCTGATGCTTGCTGCAACTTTTCAGTCTTTCAGAGTGTCTCTGGTTATTCTTACTACCGTTCCGTTCGTGATTGTAGGATCTTTAGCTTTATTAAAAATTACGGGCTCCACCTTAAACCTGCAATCGTATATGGGACTTATTATGTCTGTCGGAGTGTCTATTGCCAATGCTGTTTTATTGATCAGTAATGCAGAGATGATCAGAAAATCGACGGGTAATGCTTCCGAAGCAGGTATTGAAGCTGCCAGACTGCGTATTCGTCCTATTATTATGACCACGCTGGCCATGGCTGCCGGAATGCTTCCTATGGCTATCGGTTTTGGCGAAGGCGGAGATCAGGTATCTCCACTCGGCCGGGCAGTTATCGGAGGACTTATTTTCTCTACATTTTCTGTTCTGGTTATCCTTCCGCTCGTTTTTGGATGGATTCAAAACAACGCAAGCATTATTTCTCCTTCATTAGATCCTGAAGATGAAGAAAGCATTCACTATTCTAATACCCACTCATAATTTTTACATTCAATGAAAAATATTTTATATACAGCCGCAATCTTAAGTTTTCTCGTTATCCCGGTTTCCTGTAATCAGGAAAAAGAGACTCCCAAACCGGAAACTAAACCTATGATGATGAACAGTATGGAAACTGTAATTGTTAAGAAAAGCAACCCTAAAGTTGACCTGAAACTTCCTGGTGAACTCGTTCCGGATCAGGAGACGGCATTATTTGCCAAGGTGCAGAGCTATGTTAAGAAAATCAATGTTGATATTGGTTCTTACGTAAGTGCCGGACAGGTTTTGATGATTCTTGAAGCTCCGGAAATACAATCGCAGGCTGCCAGTGCAAAAGCAAAATGGCAGGCACAGGAAGCCATATACACTTCAACAAAATCTAGCTATGAAAGAATGTACAGAGCCAACGAAACGAGAGGAGCTATTGCAAAAGACGCACTTGATCAGATTACCGCAAGAAAACTGTCTGATCAGGCACAGCTCAACGCTGCAAAGTCGGCCTACCACGAATTGCAGGATATCAACCGCTATCTGGTTATCCGTGCTCCTTTCAGCGGGGTCATTACGGAAAGAAATGTAGATTTAGGTGCTTATGTAGGACCTATGGGTGGAGCTCCGCTTTTGGTAGTTCAGAATACTTCAAAGCTTCGGCTCAGTTTATCCGTTCCTGAAGCCAATGTTCCTTACCTCAGTGTAGGAGATACGGTTTCATTCAGGGTCAATGCTCTTCCTGAAAAGAGTTTTAAAGCAAGGATATCCAGAAAATCAGGTTCTTTAGACTTAAAACTGCGTTCGGAAAAAATAGAAGCCGATTTTATCAATCATTCCAAAGAATTGAAACCTTTCATGATTGCTGAATCCACTATTCCTTTACAGAATAATGAGGCTACATTTTTTATTCCCCGATCTGCCTTAGTGGAAAGCAATATGGGAATTTATATCATTAAAAAAGAAAATGGAAAAGCCAGATTTGTCCCTGTAAAAAAAGGAAGAATACTGAATGACACTATTGAAGTCTTCGGCGAGCTGTCAGAAGGTGACGCTATTATTAAAAAGGGAAATGAAGAGATTTTAGAAGGAAGTTTAATTAAATAATATCAACAATGACAATAGTAATCAGAAACGTATTCATTATTATTTTCAGTGCCGTTGCGCTGTCTGCATGCACTCAGGAAAAATCTAAGAAAGTTAATGTGGAGCAGCCAACAATGGCTCAACAAATGAAGCCGGAAACTTCCGGAAAGTTTGCAAAAGGGGACAGAGTTCCCAATGAAACGGTATGCATGGTTAATAATGCCTACATGGGTAAAAAACAAATAGAGGTTCCTCATGCCGGCAAAATGTATTACGGCTGCTGCGAAATGTGTGTAGGAAGGATTCCCAAGGATAAAACAGCCAGAGAAGCCATAGATCCATTCAGTGGAAAAACAATAGACAAAGCAGGTGCTTATATTGTTATGATCAGTGACGAAGGTGAAGTAGCTTATTTTGAAAATGAAGAGAACTATAAGAGATTTTTAGCACAGCATTCATAGTTATATTTTCCTGATTATTGTTTTTAATAATCAGAACCCTCGCAGGCTTACAATCTGCGGGGGTTTGTTATTATCATTTCTTTCAACAAAAAAAGACAGGCTTTAAAAAACCTGTCTTTTAAAAATATCTCAGATATAATTTTACTCTACGTTGATTACCTTTTCGATTTCCGGAGCATGTTGCTTAATTGTATTTTCAACACCTAGCTTTAAGGTTGAAAAATTCAATGAGCACCCGGAACAGTTACCTAAAAGTTTCACAAACACCTGATTATCTTTCACATCAATAAGCTCAATATCACCACCGTCTTTATTCAAAAACGGTCTGATGCTTTCCAGAGCTTCCATTACTCTTGTTACGGTATCTTCGTGCGTTATGTTTGTTTCCATATTTTTCAGTTCAATTTGGTTCTTTCAAGTATATTGAAAGCTATTATTATTTTGCTTTTGGCGAACATCCGGCCATTGTTGAAATCTTCACGGCTTCGGTAGGAGGAAGATTTTTATTCCTTTCCACCAAGCTTTCTACCATTTTTCTGGCAGTTTCTGTATAGATATCTGCAATTTTAGATCCATCCTGAAGCGCTGCCGGTCTCCCTACATCTCCTGCTTCTCTGATGCTTTGGATCAAAGGAATCTCTCCCAATACAGGAATTCCAAGATCTTCAGCTAAATATTGTGCTCCCTGGTTCCCAAAGATATAATATTTATTGTCAGGAAGTTCTTCCGGTGTAAAATATGCCATATTTTCGATCAATCCCAGAACCGGAATATTGATGCTTTCCATCTGGAACATAGCAATTCCTTTTCTTACGTCTGCCAATGCAACATGCTGAGGTGTACTTACAATCACCGCACCAGTTACCGGTACTTCCTGAATAATTGACAAGTGAATATCACCTGTTCCCGGAGGAAGATCGATTAATAAGAAATCCAATTCTCCCCATGCCGCATCTCTGATCATCTGGTTCAAAGCTTTTGAAGCCATAGGACCTCTCCATACTACAGCCTGATTCGCTCCTGAGAAATATCCTATTGAAAGCATTTTCACGCCATAATTCTCAACAGGTTTCATCATACTCTTTCCATTTACTTCTACAGAAATAGGTTTTTCACCTTCTGTATCAAACATGGTAGGAACTGAAGGACCATAGATATCAGCATCTAATAATCCTACTTTAAAGCCCATTTTAGCTAGGGTTACTGCCATATTTGCAGAAACTGTAGATTTCCCTACCCCTCCTTTACCGGAAGCAATAGCGATAATATTTTGAATTCCAGGAATTTGTTTTCCTTTGATCTGACTTTGCTGAATTTCACTAGGCTCCGGAGAAACGATTTTAAGTTTTAAATGAACCTCTTCTCCAAACTCACTGGCAAAAGCCTGTTTCATTGCTGCCTCCAGTTTTTTCTTTTCGTGCATTGCAGGCGAATGAGCGGTCATGTCAATATAAACATCGTTACCCATAATCTGAAGATTATTCACCAAATCGTCTACTTCTATTTCTTTAAGGAAATCCTGAACCTTTTCTTTCGTCAACATATAAATATAAATTGTTTACAAATTTACGGATTTTTTCGGTAATTTAGAATCAATAAAATCTATAATATCAGGTGATAAATCAGATCGTTAAAAATTTCTTATTTCTGTTTTTTTATCCTGACAATACACCGAAGCCCAGAAAACAATTGATATGAAAACAACTTCTTATCCTTCTAAATATGCACAGCCAAAAGGAATTTTCACTGTCGGAAAAACAAAATTCAAATGGTATAATCTGGCAAATGATCCCACAGAAGTTTCTTCACAGGACATTGAGCATGCCCGGAAGTGTATTGAAAATGCTGAAGAAAACTTTAAAAATATTCATGATCTGGGATTCGTTATCATGCACCGCTGCGGAAATCAATATCTTCTGTTAGTGTGTACGTGGCGAAGTGAAAATGAATTATGGGAAAGTGTATACTATGACGGTTCCGGAAAATTTGAAATATGGGACAGGAACAAAACCCACCTCCCTACTTATTGTGTTTGGGAAATGGGCATTGTCTATCATGAATCTCAGTCCTGGAAAAAATATCTGGGTTCGGAAAGGGAAGAAATAAACACAGAAGAATATCTGAATGACTTCTTTGAAGGAGAAGTGTAGAAATTTTCTGTCTTGTCATTGACTATGTCGAATTTTCGATTTCTGACGAATGAAAAATCTCAGAAAAAGAAGAGATTCTTCATTCCACTTCGTTTCATTCAGAATGACATGTATCAAAAAATAATTTAAATCCAGAGTATTAGTTAGCTCTGTTTTTTTCATCAAATTTCACATTACGGTCAGTTCCTTTTACTTTTTTATTTCCAAAAGTATAAGTTGCAGATACAGTAAGTCTTCGGGCATCGTAATAATTATTGAAAGAATGAGTTCCTGTAGTATAATAAATCTGTCCTAAGCTTTTTGACTCTTTAAAAATATCAGAAACCAACACATTAATCTGTAAATTTTTCTCCATGAAATTCATCTTCATTCCGGCAGTCAAGTTCCCCAGATACTCCCAATGTACCATTCCAAAATTGGAAGGGAGACGAAACCAGTAATTAAGAATAAACTGAATGGTTTTATTTTTATTGAGTGACAGATTGTTCTGAAGATTGAAATCATAGCCCAGACCCTTTCTGGAAGCAGCATCTGTAGCAAAAACCTGTGTCTTCATATAAGAAAGATCTGCAGAATAATTGGCTTCCCATTTCTTGAAAAATGTGTCAGAATAGTTCAGGGTAACTCCTATACTATTTTGAGTATAAAAATTGGCAAAAGTACTGATCCTGTTTTCTCCATCAAGATTCACAATCTGTCCAAAACCGTCTAATGTTCTCTGAAAGTACGTTGAAGCAGATAATTTTCCTTTATACACATAAGAGAATTCAAAATTATGGTTGAAAGAAGGCTTCAGAAAAGGATTTCCGGTAAAATAAGAGTTGATGTTGATATACCATCGGTATGGATTGATCGCACGGAATCCGGGTCTTTCGATTCTTTTGGAATAACTCAGGTTGAAGGTATGATTTTCATTGCTTTTATAACTGATATAAGCCGTTGGAAAAAATTTTCCGTAAGAATTCTCAGTCTGCTGTCCGGAAGTTAAAGAGTTTCCGTTGACCACAGAATATTCGTAACGTAAACCTGCTTTTGCAGACCATTTTTCATTGAATGCTTTTTCAAAACTGATATAAGCGGCATAATTTTTCTCATTATACTCAAAATCATTGCTTTTCAATGGATCTGTGATATATTGCCCATTCGTCAAGTTCTGATAAAATATACTGGAATTATTATCAAAATTGGTGAATTTCACCCCAGCTTCTGTCTTTGCAAACTGATAAGGTAATATAAGATCCGCCTGTCCGGAATAAATTTTATAATCCACCATAGAAGGTGATTTTACCACAAATTCATCACCCGAACTCTCTGTAGTGGTAAAATCAATAGTTGTTTCCGGCGTATTGGAAAAATAATTTCCTGTGATACTCAATTTATGATCCTGCTTCCCGAATTTCAGGTCATAATAAGCGCTGGCGGTATGTTGTCTTCCTGTGGCTCTGTGCTCTGCATCGGTAAGGAGTGTATTTGTATAATTACCATTCTGGAAATAGTTTGAAGTATTCCTGATATCCATATTGGAATGCCCGAATCCGAAATCATAAATAAATCCGACATTCGATTTTCCTCCCAACTGATAATCAAGACTTACGTTTGCACCAAGCCCATCTCCGAAATCTCTTCTGTTGTCATTGCTTTTAAGACCGTCTGCTCCTTCTATCCAATAATTTTCATAGGAATGTTTTTCATTTTTATTTTGTCTTAGTTTTATTGAAGTACGTAGTTTTTCATTCTGATAATTTACCGTTATGCTGTTTGAATTTCCGGTATAGGTCTGTTGCTGAAGGCTGGAAGTTAAACTTCCACTCCACCCGAGATTCTGGTTTTTCTTTAAAACAATATTGATTAACCCACTGTTTCCCTGTGCCTCATATTTGGCTGGAGGAGCTGTAATGACTTCAATTTTTTCAATATTTTCAGATCTGAGACTTTTCAGATAAACAACCAGTTCAGCATCTGACAAATTCAGAATTCTGTCGTTAATCATTACTGCTACTTTACTCTTCCCAACAATGGAAACTCCTGAGTTATCATCTACTTTTACCAGAGGAGTTGTCGCCAGAGCATCAGCTCCGTCCATTCCTTGTGAAGCAACAGAATTGGAAACATTAAAAACAAGTCTGTCTGCTTTTCTCTCAATCAGTTTTTTTCTGGCAGTAAGCGTAACGTCTTCTATTTGTTTTTCTTTTCTTATTTCAACAAAAAAATCCTGTTTCACAGCTCCGTTTATAACAATATCTTTATTGGATATTTCTATACCATCCTGGATAAGTTTAATATTATAGTTCCCGTTTTCTGAAAGCTTCAGTGAGTAATTTCCTTTTTCGTCTGAAATAGCAGTCTGCTTCTTCTGATCCCTTATTGCAATAACTTCTACGTAAGGAACACCATTTCCGGTTTGGGTAATCTTCCCTGCTATACTTTGGGCGAATACAGCTACGGGCGACAGCATGATCACAGCAAATAATGTCTTCTTCATGAATTATATCGTTTTTAATAAGACAAACCGTAATTGTCTTTTATTACATCACTTTTACTGTTTTTCAATATCTTCGCTTCATAAAATCAGAACATGAAAAAAGGGCTTATTGCATTTTCCATATGTATTACTCAGGTCATTTCGGCACAGAATTATTCACAATATGTCAATCCATTTATAGGAACCGGAGGCCATGGCCACACTTTTCCGGGGGCCATTGTTCCTTTTGGGATGGTACAGCTTTCTCCGGATACAAGAATTGACGGAAGCTGGGACGGATGCAGCGGATATCATTATTCGGATTCCGTGATCTATGGTTTTTCTCATACCCACCTGAACGGCACCGGAGTTTCGGATTATGGAGATATTATGCTCATGCCCACCATGGGAAATCCAAGTCTGAACAGTAAAGATTATTCTTCAAAATTTTCTCATAAAAATGAAAAGGCAACAGCAGGATTCTATGCTGTCAAATTAGACAAAAACAATATTGATGTTCGTCTTACCACTACCAAAAGAGTGGGCTACCATGAATATACTTTCAACAATGCAGGGAATGCGAATATTATTTTAGACCTCAACCATAGAGACAAACTTCTGGAAGGCGAAGTAAAAATCATTGATGACAAAACCATTGAAGTATTCAGAAGAAGTGAAGCATGGGCAATCAACCAATACATCTACGCCAGAATTGAGTTTTCAAAACCCATGAAAATTTCAAAAAAAGAGGCCAACGGAAAACAGGAAAACAATCTTTTTACCGGAACAAAACTTGCGCTGGCATTTTCAATCAGTGTTAAAAAAGGAGAAAAGATTAATGTAAAAGTGTCCCTTTCTCCCACAGGCTATGAAGGTGCAGGAAAAAACATGTTGGCAGAAGGACAACCGAAGGATTTTGAACTCGTAAAAAAACAGGCAGAAACCGATTGGAACAAAGAACTTTCAAAAATTGAAGTAAAGTCTGATGATAAAGACAAATTAGCCGTTTTTTATACCGCTTTGTATCATGTTTTCACACAACCCAACATCAATATGGATGTTGACGGAAAATACCGGGGCAGAGACAATAAGCTTTATAACACCAGTGGTTTTGATTATTATACCGTATTCTCCCTTTGGGATACCTTCAGAGGAGCTCATCCGTTAATGACTTTAATTGACAGAAAAAGAACTGCAGATTTTATCAATACCTTCATCAAACAATACGAACAGGGAGGAAAACTTCCGGTATGGGAACTGGCTTCCAATGAAACAGAATGTATGATTGGCTATCACTCTGTTTCTGTCATTGCAGATGCTATGGCTAAAGGTATTCAGGGCTTTGATTATGAAAAAGCTTTTCGGGCTGCCAAAGGTTCAGCCATGCAGGATATTTTCGGGTTGAATGCTTACAAGCAGAATAATTATATCAGTATAGACGATGAGCATGAAAGTGTTTCCAAAACCGTAGAATATGCCTATGACGACTGGTGTATTGCTCAAATGGCAAAGATTTTAGGCAAAAAAGAAGAGTATCAGAAGTTCATGAAACGTTCTCAAAACTGGAAAAATCTTTACAATCCTCAAACAGGTTTCATGCAGCCAAGAAAGAATGGAAACTGGTATGAGCCTTTTGATCCAAGAGAAGTCAACAATAATTATACGGAAGGAAATTCGTGGCATTATTCTTATTCCGTACAGCAGGATATTCCGGGACTGATTGCCGCGCATGGCGGAAAAGAAAAATTCGAACAGTTCATTGATGCCATCTTTACCGCTCCTGATAAAACAACAGGTAGAGAACAGGTAGACATTACAGGATTAATGGGACAGTATGCTCAGGGAAATGAACCGAGCCATCATATTGCTTACCTGTATAATTTCGTAGACAAACCTGAAAAAACAGATGCTAAAATAAAATATATCCTTGATCATTTTTATAAAAATACACCTGACGGATTGATTGGAAATGAAGACTGCGGCCAGATGAGTGCCTGGTATATTTTAAGTTCTATGGGAATTTATTCTGTAACTCCAGGATTACCGGAATGGGAAACTACCACTCCTTATTTTGATGAAATTAAAATTCATCTTGAAGACGGAACCACAAGAACCACTACTAAAAATACAGGCAGAGCTGAACTTAAAAAATTAGGGTTTGAAAATGTAAAACCGACTAAAGATTTTAAATATACTGAACAAACAGCCTCTCCGGTAATTGCTGCCGACAGAATCTTTGATTTCTCTACCAAGGTGGAAATCACTCCACTGAACCCGAGTGACAAGGTATATTATATGACGATGGATGAAAGTGACAGCAATAAAAGAAAGACTTTCAGTACTTACAAAGGTCCATTCTCCATCACCAAAACCACTCAGGTAATGGCTTATGCTGAAAGAAACGGTGAAAAAAGTTCTGTTACTACAGCCAGCTTCAACAGAAGACCTAATTATTGGGATATTAATATTCTTTCAAAAGTTACTCCGCAATATAGCGCCACCGGAAACCTGGCTCTTATTGATGGAATCAGAGGGGATGTCAACTGGAGAAAAGGAGAATGGCATGGATATCAGGGGCAGAATTTTGAAGCAGTTATTGATTTCAAATCCCCTCAGCACATTAAATCATTATCTTCCACCTACCTTCAGGACAGCAGAGCCTGGATTCTGATGCCTAAAAAAGTGGAATACTACGCCTCTATGAACGGAAAAGATTTTATCCTTCTTCAAACCGTAGAAAATGATATTGATCCTAAAGATGAAAAGGTACAGGTCAAAGACTTTTCTGTCAGCATTCTTCCTACTGAAGCCCGATACCTCAAAGTAAAAGCTTACTATTTCGGAAAACTTCCGGAATGGCATCAGGGCGCTGGAGGTGATGCTTATATTTTCATTGATGAGATTGGTATAAAGTAAGGAAGATGGAAGAGTGAAGATGGAAGTTTCTATTTGACGAATTACTTCTTGCACTCTATTTTTTAGAGAATTTAATTCTCAAAAATTTAATAAAATAGACGCGTGTTAATATCTAGACTTTCAGAAACTTCCTTCTTCCAACATCCAGCTTCCAGCAATAAAAACCGCCCTTCGAAAATATTCGAAGGGCAGTTTTTATCAATTCATTCTTTCCGACCATTGCAGGACTTCCGGAAGTTCCATATCAGAAAATTCAATGTGAATCACTCTCCTTTTCTTTCCGTTGGTTGTTCGGTTGGAACCATGAAGCGTTAAAGGTTTCATGATCATAATTCCTCCTTTTTCAACGTTACAGATTTCTTCTGTTTCAATGGTCCAGTCGATGGTTTCCGGTCTGTAAATACCTTTTGCATGAGATTTTGGAACTACTTTCAGCGCTCCGTTATTTTCATCGGTATCATCCAGATGGATTCTGATGGTATAAATATTTTCCAAGACAGCCAGTGGAGGCTGTACCGCAAACTGATTTTGTTTGGTTGTCCATGGACCGAAGTTAGCTAGCTCTAGTTTTTTATCTACAGAAATAGTCAGATCCTGATGATAGGCTACATACCAGTTGGAGGTTTCAGGTTTATCAAAATAAATACTTTTTACCACAAAATATTTTTCTCCGAAGATCTTCCTCACCACTTTCTGAATATTGTCATTCAAAACAAGGTCTTTGATTTTCGGAACTTCTTTTAAAAACTGTCTTATGGCAAAGAGGTCTTCAGACTTTCTGAAATTTTCTTTGGAAGTGTCTATATTTCTCAGAACAAGATTGATATCCTCTAACTCTTTCTGTGAAAACACGTTATTGATAACAGCAAAGCCATATTCTTCAATATGGCTTTTATGATTTTCTAAGTTATTTAAACTCATTGATATTTAAATTTTGTCTAACGGCTCAGTCAATTGCCCTTCCCATTTAGAAACTGCTGTAGTTGCCAGTGTATTTCCTAATACGTTTGTCATACTTCTACCCATATCACAGAAATGGTCAATTGGTAGAATTAAAGCAATTCCTTCCGGCGGGATACCGAACATTGAACATGTTGCCACAATAATTACCAGAGATGCCCTCGGAACCCCAGCGATTCCTTTTGAGGTAAGCATTAATACCAAAAGCATCGTGATCTGCTGTCCAAGAGTCATTTCGATTCCGTAGATCTGTGCAATAAAGATTGAAGCAAATGTCATATACATCATACTTCCATCCAGGTTGAATGAATATCCTAATGGTAAAATAAAAGACACTACTCTGCTGTTACACCCGAATTTTTCAAGTTCTTCAACCAATTTCGGGAATACAGCTTCTGAACTTGTAGTAGAGAAAGCAATCAGCAATGGCTCCTTAATTCTTCTTAAAAGATCAAAAAGACGGTTTCCTAAGATGAAATATCCCACTAACAAAAGTACCAGCCAAAGAACGGCTATGGCAAAGAAGAAATCTCTTAAATAAATAGCATATACTTTAAAGATTTCAAAACCATTGGTTGCCACTACCGCAGCAATAGCTCCCAGTACTCCAAGCGGAGCAAACCACATGATGTATCCCACCATTTTAAGAATAGCATGAGCAATGATATCAAAAAGCTTTACTACAGGTTTAGCATATTCTTCTCCTAAATTAGCAAGGGCAACGCCAAACATCACAGCAAATACAACGATCTGCAGTACTTCATTGGTAGCAAAGGCTTCAAATAAACTTTTAGGAATCATATGCTTTACAAAGTCTTCCATAGAAAAACTTTTGCTGCTTTTAAGAAGTTCATCAGCAGAAGCAACATCCTGAATTGGCAATTTTGTAACATGCCCAGGTTCAAGCCAGTTAACAAGGATCAACCCAATGAAAAGGGAAATCAGAGAAGCGGAAATAAACCAAAGCATTGCTTTTGTTCCTACTCTTCCAATCATTTTGATATCACTCATTTTGGCAATTCCCACTACTAATGTCGTAAAAACCAATGGAGCAATAATCATCTGTACCAATCTGATAAAAACCGTTCCCAACAGTTTTATATTCTTGGAAAAAGGTTCTGCACTATCCGGATAGCTTACGTGTACAATACCTCCAATTCCTACTCCCAGAAGAAGTGCAATGATAATTGCTATAAAAAGTTTATTCTGTCCTTTCATATATATAGTTCAATTTGCGCAAATATAATGGTTTTTCAATTGACAGTAGATTTTCTTCTATCAGGATGAATTTTAGATTAAGTTTTTAATCCCTGAAAATTAAATCCCTGATTTAGAAAATATTGTAAAAAAATTAAGAAACATTTATTGAATTTTTATTCTTTTGGTACAAATTTTATTATTACATTTGAGTGTATAACAACATTAATAAATATACAATATGAAAAAAACTATTGCAATGGCTGCATTAGCTGTAGCTGTATCTTTCGGTGCTATTTCTTGTAAAAAGAAAGTTTCTGATGCCGACCTTCAGACTCAGGCTACAACTATAGTAACTTCTAATCCCAATGCTTCTGTTGAAGTAAAAGAAGGTGTAGCTCACTTAAGCGGTACTTTCGCAGATCAACAGTCTAAAGACGCAATGATTGCAAAATTAAAAGCTATCGGCGGAGTTAAAGATGTAATGGATATGTCTACTATAGCAGCAGCTCCTACCCCTGCAGTACCTGTGGAAACAGCATCTGCTGTAGATCCTGCTGTTCAGAAAAAAGTTCAGGATGCGGTGAAGGATTTCCCTTCTGTAAAAGTAGAAGTTGTAAACGGACAGCTTACTCTTACAGGAAATGTTTCCGGCTTACAGGCTAGAAAAATCAAAGAATCTGTAGATGCTTTGAAAATCGGAAAGTATAACAACAACCTAATCGTAAAATAATTTAAGATGAGCGAATTACAAGATAAATATTCAAGCGTAGTTTCAGCGGCACAGTCTGCAGGGATCTCAAATCTTCAGGTTCAGGAGCAGGACGGAATTCTTTATGTTTCCGGAAATGCTTCCAATACTGCGGCTAAAGATGCTGTATGGAATGCTCTGGGAGCTATTGATTCTACTTATTCTGCTTCAGATATCAATATTGATGTACAGGTTGCAGGTCTTTCTTCAGGAGCTTCTTTAACGGTAGCAACGGAAGAATCTAATCTTAACATCAGACAGGAGCCTTCTACTGAAGCTGCCGTAGTAGGTAAAGCTGCAAAAGGTTCTTCTGTAACTCTTATTGAGCAGACTTCTGATGACTGGTGGAAAGTGAAAACTGCTGACGGTCAGGAAGGATATGCTTATTCAAGATATTTAAGAGCATAATTTTTATTAAAAAGTAATAAATTTTTATAAAAAAAGCATAGAGACATCCCAACTTTGGGATGTTTTTATATTTTTACGGCTCTGAAAAGAACTAATGAAGAAAACTCTGTTGCTATTGACTTTGATGTTCACAGTCATTATTCTGCACGGTCAAAAACTACACATTGACGGAAAAATATTCGATTCTGAAAAGAAGCCGATAGAAAACTCTACCGTTTATCTTTTGAAAGAAAAAGATTCATCTATCATCAATTATACGGCAACCAATAAAGAAGGGAAATTTTCTCTGAAAATTGATGAAATGAAAGAACCTTCCATTCTTAAAATTGATGCCGACAAATTATCTTCTTACTCCAAAAAATTTGAAAAAATAGATCGGTCATTATCTCTGAGAGAAATTCAGCTTGAAAAACAGGACATCATTACTACCATTGATGAGGTGAAAATTACAGTATCTCCTGTAAAAATTAAGAAAGACACCATTGAATTCAATGCAGCAGCGATTAAAGTTCGCCCTGACAGTAAAATTGAAGAACTTCTGAAACAGATTCCCGGTGTGGAGGTCAGCAATGAGGGAAAAATTACAGTCAATGGAAAAGAGGTGGATCAGATCATGATTAATGGAAAACCTTTCTTTGATAAAGATGGTAAAATTGCCCTCCAGAACTTACCTGCAGATATCATTAAGAATATTCAGTTTACCACCACCAAAACAAAAGAGGAAGAACTTAGCGGAAAAACAGCCAAATCACAGAATACCACAATTAACTTTAATATTGACGAAAAGAAAAATAAAGGGTTACTGACAAGACTTACCGTTGGGTATGGATCAGACAAGCGGTATGAAGCAAGTGGACTGGCCAGTTATTTTAAAGGAGATATGAAAGTGAGTATTCTTGGCTCTTCTAATAATATCAATTCACAGGGATTTTCCAAAGATGATGTCTTTGACAGTATGGGTGACGGGCGGAATTCCTGGACGGGAGGAGGATCTGTTTCTTCATCAGGAAATAATCAGGGAGGCGGTGCAAAAGGAATTCAAAGGTCTACCACCATAGGTTTAAATTACAGTGATAAGCTGGGAAAAGATGCTGATCTGGATTCTTTCAGTCTGATGCACACCGATTCCAATACGGAAACAAAATCCAAAGTTTCAAGATCTACTCTTCTGCCCACTTATACTCTTCAGACCAATTCTGAAAGTAATGGAGAAAATGAATCCAAACAATATAATTTTGATACCTCAGCCAAAATTACACTGGATTCTCTGACAAGTATCTATCTTTCTCCGAGATTTTCCAAGAACAGCAGCTTTAGTTTTAATAACTCACGGTCATCTACTTTAAATAACGGCAGCCTTCTGAATGAAAGTAATGCTTATTCAAACAATAATTCAGAAAACAATTCATTTAACCCTTACCTTTATTTTTCCAGAAAGTTCAAGAAAAAAGGACGTGTGATTTCTGCCAATATAAACAGTTCCATCTCCGAATCTAAAAGAGATAACCTGAACCAGTCTCAGAATACCTTCTACCAACCCAATGGAACAACAGTAGACAACAGGGATCAGTTGGCTAACAACAAAAATCAGAACAGCAGTTTTAATTTCACCGCCGGATATACAGAACCCATTTCTGATTCAGCAAGGGTAAGTTTTGAAGTAAAATATGAAAACAGATCTGTCAGAGATTTGAGAAATGTAAACGATTTTGATAATACTACAGGAGATTATACTAAATTCAATCAGCTTTTATCCAACAATATGAAACAGAGAATCAATCAGATCTCTCCTGAATTCACTTACCAGCTGAGTAAAAAGAAACTGAATTTCTGGGCTTCCATGAACCTTGACATTTCGGACATGAAAGTAAACTCCATCTATAATGGGCAACAATATGATCTGCAGAAAAATTTTGTTTTACCTGGATATAATGTCAATCTTTACTATCAGTTGAGTGAAGGGAAAACCTTGAACATTTACAACTATTCCAACTTCACCATCCCCACCGCAGAACAACTGACTCCGTATAAAGATGAATCAAACCCCTTGATTACTTACCAGGGAAACCCTAACTTAAAAAATACCTGGACCAACAATCTTTATTTGTATTTCAATAATTATAATAAAGTGAAAGAGTTCAGCTACTATTTCAATATTGGTTTTACGTACAGAAATAATGATATCATCAATTTTTCCACGTATGATAATGCAGGAAAACAGGTGGTCACTTATGACAACGTAAGCGGAAATAAAAGCATCAATGCCGGCGGAGGTTTCAGTAAAGTATTGAAATGGAAGAATAATAAACTTATTATCAATCCAAGATTTACCATGAATTATGCGTACAATAACGGTTTTATTGATGGACAATCTTTCACCAGCAATTCTTATAATCTAAACCCAGGTCTTAATCTTACCTATGAAATCAAAGATAAAATGACTATCAAACCTTCTTACCGACTTGGATACAGCTTCTCAAATTATACCAATTATGATATTAATACAGTAAATACAGCCAATCAGTCATTAAAACTGGAACTGACCAATTATATGCTTAAGGGCAGATTTGTATTTGGAAATGATTTTGAATACAATACCAATTCCAATATTGCTCCGGGCTTTAAAAAAGATTTCTATTTCTGGAATACCAGCCTTGGATATTCATTCTATAAGAAGCAGTTTACAGCGAAAGTGAAGATCTATGATGTTTTAAATCAGAATCAAAGTGTGAGAAGAACAATCACAGACTCTTACTTTGAAGACCGTGAAGACCTCATTCTGAAAAGATACATCATGTTTTCCATCAGCATGAAACTGAATAAGTTTGCAGGTAAGAAAATGCAATAAAGCAACACCATACTTTTATATATATTTTCGATAATGGCCGGATCTCTCCGGCTATTTTTATGGATTGTCCTACATTTTAAAAGAAGATTCGCTAGAGAAAATACCATAACCGTGTTTTTATTTTTAAATTAGCAGCAAATTTTTTTTATGAAAATCCATATTTCAGTATTATGTATTCTTTTTTTCATTCTTGGAAAAGCTCAGAAAGCGGAACAGAAAGATACTTTCGTTAAAGACAATTTCACCAAGAAAGAATTTTATATTCCAATGCGTGACGGTGTGAAACTTTTTACAGCAGTGTATATCCCGAAAGATATAACAAACAAAAATAAATATCCGTTTCTGATGCAGAGAACCTGCTACAGCATCGCCCCATACGGAGAGAGTGAATATAAAACAAAGGTGGGTCCCAACACTTACCTTATGAAAGACAAATATATTTTCGTGTATCAGGATGTACGCGGAAGATATATGAGTGAAGGTACTTTTACCAATATGACTCCACAGGTAGAGCGTAAAACCAAAAAAGATGTTGACGAAAGTACAGATACGTATGATACCATCGAATGGCTTTTGAAAAATGTTAAAGATAACAATGGTAAAGTAGGCCAGTTTGGAACATCATATCCTGGATTCTATACTGCTGTAGGAACCTTATCACAACACCCTGCTTTGGTAGCTTCTTCACCACAGGCACCTATTTCAGATTTCTGGAATGATGATTTTCTTCACAACGGAAGATTTATGCTGGGGTATTTCAGAACATTCCCAGTTTTTGGTGTTCAGAAAACACAGCCGGAAAAACAGGCATGGTATATGGATTCTTTCATCAAGCAGACTTCTGAAGATGGTTTGAAATTCTACAGAGATATGGGCACGCTGAAAGATGCTTATGAAAAATACTACAAGAATAATTTCTTCATGACAGAAATTATGAACCATCCCAACTACGATGAATTCTGGCAGAAAAGAGGTCTCCTTCCTCACCTGAAGAATATCAACCATGCTGTAATGACCGTTGGCGGATGGTTTGATGCAGAAGATCTTTCCGGCCCTCTGAATATTTATAAGACGATTGAAAAAACAAGTCCTAAAGCCAAAAATACAATTGTAATGGGACCTTTCTCACATGGCGGATGGTCTCAGGAACAGGGAAAACATTTCCACAGTGAAACGTATTTTGGTGACAGCATTGCTACTTATTACCAGAAAAATATTGAAACAAAATTCTTCAACCACTATCTGAAGGGCAACACCAAAGAAGATGCGGGACTTCCTGAAGCACTCATGTATGACACCGGTGCTAAAGAATGGAAAGAATTTGCTTCTTATCCCCCTAAAAATGCACAGAAAGTAAATTTCTATCTGGCAGATAAAACCTTGAAAAAAACTTCAGGGCAAGGATATTCTGAATATTACAGTGATCCAAACAATCCTGTTTTAAGCTCAGATCATTTAAAAGATTTCAACGGCTTCACTCCTAAAAATTATATGTCGGAAGATCAGAGATTTGCAGTAGGAAGACCTGATGTATTAACATTCACAACAGATGTTCTTACTGACGACATTACATTTGCCGGAGAGATCATGGCTAAACTGAATATTGCTTCTACGTCCACAGATGCAGATTTTGCAGTGAAACTGATTGACGTTTATCCTGAAGATTTCAAACCTGCAGAGAAGAAAGAAGGTGTTATCTATGGGAACTATCACCAGATGGTAAGAAGTGAGATTATGCCTGCAAGATTCAGAAATACAAAAGAAAAAGGAGAAGCTTTGGTTCCTAATCAGAAAACAGCTGTTAATTTCAGGCTTCAGGATGTGGTTCATACTTTCAAAAAAGGACATAAAATCCAGATTCAGATCAGCAGTACATGGTTCCCGCTTTTCGCTATCAATCCGCAGAAATTTATGGATAATCCAAATTTTGCCAACAAAGAAGATTATACAAAAGCATTTATTAAAGTATATGACGACAGCTCCATTGAAGCTGAAGTTTTAAAATAAATTGAAAAAGCTGTTCAGACGAACAGCTTTTTATTTTTTTAAGGTTTTGACTAAAGCCGGATGAATTTATTTTTTTGTTCAAGTGGGCTAAATCCCACTCCTATTGATGGATAAATGATAAGTTTAATCCTCAATCGTTCTGAAAGTCAGATTTACTCTTGGTGTTTTCACTTTTGTGGTTGGAGGAAGCCTGTGCAGCCAGTTGTCCTGAGTAGTTCCTTTCATAATTAATAAACTTCCGTTTTCCAGGAATATTTCTGCCTTTTCTTTGGTTGTTTTATGCTTGAATAAAAATTTTCTTTCCGCTCCAAAGGTCAGAGAGGCAATTGCTCCATGTTTTTTCAGGTCCGTTTCGCCATCGCTGTGATAAGCCATTCCTTCACTTCCGTCATGGTATAAATTGAGCAGACATGAATTGTAGGTTTCCCCTGAAACTTCTTCACACTTCTTTTTTAATTCTAATAATTCCGGAGTCCAGAATTTAGCATATTTTGTTCTTTTCGAATAGGTATATTCAAAAGCTTTTTCTCCAAACCAGGCTACTTTTCTTTTGGTTAAAATCAATTTTCCAAAGATTAATGCCTCATCGTTTTCCCATGGAATCTGATTGAGCAGATAATCATAATAAAAAGCAGATTGTTCTGTTGAAAAAACTTTTCCATAATAATGAACAGTACCATCATGTGGAAGTACATTGAGTGGATAATCTGATATTTCTTCGAAGAGACTCATCATAGTTTTAGAATTAAATGCTTTATGCTGTAAAAAGTACAATGTACAATGTATTGATGTCTTTTGTATTTAAACACAAATAGCACCAATGTTTTTCACAAATGACACGAATTTTATATCAATAGGAACGGACTTTAGTCCGTTTAAAAAAAAAATGTTTCAACAAACCACTGGCTTTAGCCAAAACTTATCTACATCATTGATTTCAGGAATACATATGTGAACCTTCCCATCCTACAATCAGCTGTTTCCTTTCACTTCCCCAGCGGTAACCACCAAGATGTCCGGTAGACTGAATAACACGGTGACATGGAATAAGAAACGCAACAGGATTACTTCCAATAGCTGTTCCCACCGCTCTGGAAGCTTTAGGGTTTCCAATTTTTTCAGCCAGACTGCCATAAGTAGACAGTTTTCCCATTGGAATTGTCAATAGACTTTCCCATACTTTAAGCTGAAAATCGGTTCCTTTTAAGTGTAATTTTATCGTATTGAGTTTTGTCCAGTCTTTATCGAATATGGACAGCGCATTCATTTGAAAAGCATCCTGTTTTTCAATAAAAGAAGCATTGGGGAACTTCTGTTTCAGCTCCCCTAATGCTGTTTCTTTATCGTTTTCAAAAGCCATGTAGCAGATTCCTTTTTCTGTAGAAGCTACCAGTATATTTCCGAAAGGACTTTCAGAAAAACTGTAATGAATACTGAGGCTTTTTCCGCCGTTTTTATATTCTGCCGGAGACATTCCTTCTATTTTCACAAACAGGTCATGAAGCCTGCTGGTACTGGAGAATCCTGTCTCGTAAGCTGTATCAAATAAACTTGCTTTTTCTTCCTTCAATAAGTTTTTAGCATGTTCAAGACTGATGAACTGTAAAAACTTTTTCGGACTTGTTCCTGCCCAATCAGTAAATATCTTCTGAAAATGAGCCGGACTCAAATGAATATTCTCTGCCACTTCCTCCAAACTTGGCTGAAGCCTGAAATTGCTCTGGATATATTCTATCGCCTTGGCAATTCTGTTATAATCTATCTGACTTTGTGTGGACATTGTATTATTATTATTTTACCTCACAAATTTCCAAAGAATATACGGCAGAAAAAATCCGATTCTTGCGGAATATTAGTTGTTGTTATAAATATCGTAGTAAGCAAGCATTTTGTAATATAACTTCGCAGATAAGAAAGCCGTTGGCTTAGCCATTGGAGAATCCATTAATTCTACAATATCAAATGCTACTACATTACATTTTTCAAATACTTTTCTCAATAATTCCAATGTTGGATACCATTGTAACCCACCTGGCTCCGGAGTTCCTGTAGAAGGAGCAATAGAAGGATCGAAAGCATCTAAATCAATTGTGATATAAACATTTCCTGATACTTTTTCCAATACATCGTTGATCCAGTTTTCATTGTTCGCAATTTCGTGAGCAAAGAATACTCTTCCTTCCGGTAAATATTCAACTTCTTCAACATCCATAGAACGGATTCCCACCTGTACTAAGTTATGTTTCTGATTCGCTTCAAAAACAGCACAAGCGTGGTTTGATGTAGAACCATGGAAATCAGGACGTAAATCTGTGTGAGCATCAAACTGAAGAACGGTAAGGTTTTCAAACTTCTCTCCTACTGCACGGATAGAACCAATAGAAACAGAGTGTTCTCCCCCAAAAAGAGTGAATAATTTACCCTCATTGTTCAAAAGTTCTTTTGTTTTCTGATAAACCGCTTCTGTCATTGCTTCCGGGCTGGATTTCTCAGAAACTTCTCCTGCCAAATAAACTCCCTGTAGGTAAGGTTCTGTTTGAGTTTCAATATCATAAAGCTCCATGTTTTCAGAAGCGTTTAAGAATAATTCCGGACCTTTATCAGCTCCTTTACCCCATGTTGAAGTTCCATCATAAGGAACAGTTACCAACATTACTTTCGAATTCTCTAACGTTGCGTTTTCTTCGGGAATTCCTGCGTATGTTCTCATGCTTTATTTAAAAATTTTAATGTTTTAAAATTGAAATATTGGCTACAAAGATACGAAGAGTTTACGAGTTGGAGCGTAAGAGTGTTAGAGAGTTTATGAGTTACCAATTCACCCCTTACTGCTTATTATCTGCTACCTGCAACCTATTATCTACCACCTCTTCCCTTTCTACTCTCAACTCAAATGGTTATTTTTGTACAAAACTCATAATATGCCTTTAAAAGCTGTTCTTTTCGATATGGATGGTGTGATTGTAGATACAGAGCCATTGCATAGAAAAGCTTATTTCAAAACGTTTGATGAACTGGAAATTGCGGTTTCCGAAGATTTATACACCTCTTTTACCGGAGCTTCCACCAAAAGGGTTTCTGAAACATTGATTAAGAAATTTAATTTGAATCAGACTTACGAAGCCATCGCGGGGATTAAAAGATCTCATTTCAAAGATTATTTTTATAATGATGATGAATTTGATTTGATTCCTGGAGTAAGAAAACTGATTGAACATTATCATGAAAACGGACTCAAACTTATTCTGGCTTCTTCTGCTACCATGGTAACCATCAATATGGTTTTTGAAAAATTCGGGTTGGAACAATATTTTAGCGGAAAGATCAGCGGTGCTGATTTAAAAGAATCAAAACCTCATCCTGAAGTTTTCTTACTGGCAGCAGAAATGGCAGGAGAATCTGTTGAAAACTGTATGGTGATTGAGGATTCTACCAACGGAATTCTAGCAGCTCACAGAGCACAAATTTTCTGTGCCGCATACAGAAGTCCACATTCGAAAAATCAGGATTACACCTTAGCAGATACTGTAGTCTCGGATTATGAAGATCTCGAACTTGATAAAATTTCAAAATATTTTTAAATAAAAAGCTCTCAGAATCTGAGAGCTTTTGTTTTATATGTACTTTGTCATCTGAACGAAGTGAAGATCCTTAACTTTCCTTAATTCTTAATAAAAACCTTAATGGTTAAATTTAAAAACATTAAGATGAGACTGCTTCGTCACTTTCGTTCCTCGCAATGACAGATTAAAGTCTTATTTATAACCAAGAATCTTCAATATATCTTCCGGTTCCTGTTTCTCACGGAAAATTTCATATTGCAATTCACCGTTTTCATCTTTTTGGATCAGGACATGTCTCGGCTGAGGCATCAGGCAGTGGTGTACTCCACCGTATCCACCAATTGTTTCCTGATAAGCTCCCGTGTGGAAGAATCCGATATACAAAGGTTTTGTATCACTGAAAACAGGTAAATAAATCGCGTTGGTATGCTGTTCAGAGTTATAATAATCATCCGAATCACAAGTCAGCCCTCCCAGGAATACTCTTTCATAAGTATCTTCCCAACGGTTAAGCGGAAGCATGATAAAGTGTCTTGAAATGGCCCATGTATCAGGAAGAGTGGTCATGAAAGAAGAATCAATCATATTCCATTTTTCTCTGTCATTCTGACGTTTCTGAGAGATGATTTTGTAAAGGTTCGCTCCACTTTCCCCTACGGTAAAGCTTCCGAATTCAGTGTAGATATTAGGTTCTTCCACTCCTTCTTCTTCACAGAATTTTTTGATCTGAGAAACAATCTCTTCTACCATATACTGGTAGTCATAATCAAAGTTCAAAGACGTTTTGATTGGGAAACCACCTCCGATGTTCAGTGAATCTACTTCAGGAGCAATTTTCTTCAAACGGGCATATACACGAAGACATTTGTACAATTCGTTCCAGTAGTAAGAAGTATCTTTAATCCCGGTATTGATGAAGAAGTGAAGCATTTTCAATCTTGCATTCGGGTGTTCTGCGATCTTCTGGCTGTAATAAGGAATAATATCTTTATATCCGATTCCTAATCTTGAGGTATAGAATTCGAACTTCGGTTCTTCCTCTGATGCGATTCTGATTCCGATATTAAAGGTAGAATCGATGCTTTCTGTAAGTTTATCCAATTCTCTGTAATTATCAAGAATCGGGGTAATATTTTCAAAACCGCTGTTGATCATATCTGAAATATTTGTCAGATAATCATCAGTTTTAAAACCATTACAGATGACTTCAATGTTTTTATCTACCTTTCCCTTTTCGTAAAGAGATTTCACAATATCCATGTCATAAGCAGAAGATGTTTCTATGGAAATATCATTCTTCAAAGCTTCCTCCAATACGAAATTGAAATGACTGGATTTTGTGCAATAGCAGTAGGTATAATTCTTTTTATATCCGGTTTTTTCAAAAGCTTCTTTAAACCAGCTTTTGGCCTTCTGAATATTTTGAGAAATTCTCGGCAGATAGCTAATCTTTAGCGGAGTGCCAAATTGTTCAACTACATCCATCAATGGAACGTCGTGAAACAACAAATTGTTCTCAGATACATTAAATTCCTCTGTAGGGAAATACAATGTCTGATCAATAAGTTCCGAGTACTTTATTTTCATTTCTAAACAAGTGAATTAAGAAATGCAAAATTGCTAAAAAAGTTTCATTTTTAGGTGTTAAAATTATTATAATTTTAAATAAACACCCAATATTAAATCTTATAGAAATTTATCTCTGATAATCAATACGTAAACTTTTGAATATATTCCCTCCTTTTAGCATCTGAAATCCCTAATGCCTGCTGAATATAGGCATCCGGAGAACCATACTTTTTATTGATCTCCCCAAAAGCAGCGTCAAGATATCTTTTTTCAACCCAGCTCAGTTTTCCCAGTACCTGTAAATCCATTTTCGGATAGAGAAAATGTAAAGTATTGGCAAGACGAAGCCTCTTCTGAACAAGATCTTTTCTATAATTATTAGAGAGAAGATATTCGTTGTAAATAGTCTCTTTATCAAATTTCAGAATCGTAAGAAGTAATGCCGTGATAATTCCCGTTCTGTCTTTTCCCGCTGTGCAGTGATAAAGAATCGGATCTTTAGATTCCAGAATTTCTGTAATAATTCTTTTTATAGTTTCTGGGTTTTCCGTCACATACTCACGGTAAAAATCAATCATTCTTTTATCGGCATCGGAAGCATTCACTTTACCTTTAAGAACCAGTTTTTTGGCCTGAGCCAACTGATCTCCTTCATCTTCAAACGCTGAGTATTTTTTGTATACAGTTTCTGCCGGCAGCTGATCCGGCTTTTGAGCAATTTCTTTTGAATTTCTAAGGTCAATAATTTCTTTGATCCCCAATTTTTCCACATCATCAAAAGATTTCTTTTTAAGCTTATAAAGATGGGCACTTCGGTATAGTTTTCCTTCTTTTAATGTTCTTCCTTCCGTATTTTTGATATTTCCTACCGTCCGAAAATTGGTAACTTTTTTAAGATGAATCACTTTTTCAGTTTCATTTTTTCCATATTCGGGTGTTTCAAAATGCTGGGTCTTACATGAGACTATGCAGCATAATGAAATGGTGAACACTGATATTTTGATTAGTTTATTCAATGGTTTTTAATAAGTTTTGGCTAAAGCCAATCGATGTATTTATTTTTATTAAACGGGCTGAAGCCCGTTTCTATTGATGTAAAAATTTGTGCCATTTGTGAAAAACATTGGTGTAATTTGTGTTTAATGACAGTCTTTTTTTAAATGAGTAAAACCTGTTTCTATTGATAATAATCACTCTAATAAATTGCCGGGTATTCTATTTCATTGATTCCTACAAATAATAAAACATCTCCTGATTCATATTCTATGGAAATCTCATCTTCAGCAGCGAAATTCCGGGTTCCTATTCTTGAAGTAATGCTTAGACTTTCTTGAGTCAAAGGCCAGTTGAGTCCTTGAGTCGTTATATTATTCACTGATGGAAATGGATAAAGAGAAATCATTCTATTTTTCAATCCTTTCAGCTTAAAATGATTCGGAATAAAATAGTATTCTGAAAACTCATCATAAAATTTTATTTTTATCTGTTCTTTGAATGCATAAGCAACAGTAAGATTTCCCAGAAAATGATCCTGCTCACCTCCACTTCCTCCAAAAACATCAGTTTCTGAAAACCCTTTTTCCTGAATAATTTCCAGTGCTTTATGAAAATCTGTTTTTTCCTGATCTAAGGTAAGGATAAATTTTCCTTCATACATATCTTCATCTGATCCGGAGTGTGAATCAAAGTCACCGGATATAAAATCCAGTTTATCCAGAGGAAATCCCATTCTTTTTAAATAATGAAAAGCGCCGTCTGTGCATGCAACTAAACCATAATTAGCAGGATTGGGTAATGATTTTGGAGCATCTCCGTTGATGAAAAGTAATGCTTTATCTTTCATTCGGATTCCAATATTCTTCCGGTTCATTGTTCAGTTTTGAAATGTATCTTGCCAACACAAAAAGATAATCTGAAAGTCTGTTTAAATATTTAATCAATTCAGGGCGTACTTCTTCTGATTCATTCAGAAATACCAATGAGCGCTCTGCTCTTCTGCAGATTGTTCTTGCTGCGTGTAAAAAAGTTGCAGATTTTCCACCACCTGGCAGGATAAAGTACTGAAGAGGTTCCAGCTTTTCATCGAAGGCATCCATCCATTGTTCCAGCTCTTCAATTTCAGTTTCTGAAATAATAATCGGAAGGCGTGATTTTCCGTTGGCAAGCATCAGCTTATCCACTGGTGTCGCAGCTTCTGAACCTACCGTAAACAAATCAAACTGTATTTTCTTCAGCTGTCTCAACACTTCTTCATCTTCAATATGACTTTTTGAAATTCCAATGAATGAATTCAATTCGTCTATATTTCCATAGCTGTCTACTCTTGCGCTGGCTTTGGAAACCCTTGTTCCGCCATACAATGCAGTCTGGCCTTTATCTCCTGTCTTTGTATAAATTTTCATAGTACTAAAATACTTTTTTTTGTACAATGTAAAAAGTAAAATGTAGGAATAGCTTCGTATTCTATCTGAAAAATAAAACTGACATTAGGAATTTAATGTCAGTTTATATTTACACTTATAAGTTTTTATATCTTTTAAGATTGCTTCGTATTTGTTAAGCACAACAACGTCAATCCAATTCCTTTTATGTATAGATTAAAAAGTATAATTGACATTGAGCTGAAAAATAGTTCCGTTAAATCCAAACTGATTCACCTCCCAAGGGTATTTGAACCTTCCTCCAAGATCTGTGACTACATCTCCTTTGCTGTCTATTATATCCGGATAAATATTAAATAAGTTATTGACAACTCCGGAAACTTTAAGATCATTCGTGATTTTATAGGTTAAAACGATGTCTGTAATTACCTTACCAGAAAATGTCTGATCTTTGGCAGGATCAGTAGCGTGCTGCCATGTAACCGAACCAAAATACGTATTATTAAGGTTAAAATTAAACTTTGAAATATCATACGAAAGACTAAGAATAGTTTTTGTTTTTGGTCTTGCAGAGATAATTCTGGATTGTTCTTTTCTATCAAAAAAGTTTTCTGAATAGCCGTTTTCAGCCAAAATAGGCGGAACAGCAATATTATCTACTATTTTAGTTTCGTTATAATTGAAAGCAGCAATAATTCCCAATTTTCCTTTGCCAATAGCAGAAGTATAATAATTAGCTACAAAATCAACCCCTTCAGTCACTGTATTTACCGCATTGGTAAAAAACTTCAGAGAGGTTATTTTGTTATTATTTAATATGACTTCCACAGGGTTTGTTAGATCCGGACTCCCTGGAGCACCGGTTTTGTACCCAATATCTCCTGAGAAAAGAACCCGGTCTTTAATTTTTATTCTGTAATAATCTGCGGTAATAGTCAGGTTTTTAAAAGGCTTTACGGCAAATCCTCCCGTAATATTAAAAGCTTTTTCAGCATTTAATTTGGGCACCCCAAGATCGGATCTTATAATTTGAGAGTCATTATTAAAAGTACCCTGATTAGCTACCGTATTCCCTGTAATTTTGGTTTGAACATTAGAGTAATAAATCTGGTGTAACGAAGGAGCACGGAATCCCGTAGAAACCGACCCTCGGAAAACCAATTTATCATCCAGTAATTTATATCTTGCGTTTCCTTTCCATGAAACATTATTTCCGAAATCACTGAAATTTTCATACCTCACCGTTCCTCCAATTAACAGGTTTTTCGTAACATCCCATTCAGCATTCATGTAAGCTCCGATATTCTGACGATTTTTGTTAACTTCATTTTGAGGCTGCAGTCCCGGAAATGATTCTGCTCCACTTCCTTTATAAGATGCTTCCTCTCCTGCCCTTGCCTGATAATTTTCATTGCGCACTTCAGCTCCCGCTCCTAAAACAAGGGTACCAAAATCCCGGCTGAAATCTATGTTTCCAATAATATTACTGAACTGGTGGCCACCTGCTTTAAAATAGGTGGGTGAATTTGCACCCAAAGATGTATTAATGGTATTTCCTACAGCATAATCTACGGCATTAGAGCCAAAGGTTGCACTCCCATCAAAACTCCATTTTCCAAACATTCCTTTCCACCCGGAGGTTAAATTATAATCGTAAACATCTGTTTTAAATTGCGGTTGAAATCCATTGTAAGGTTGTCCTTGTGGAGTTAATAAACCAAAATCTGAAGTTACCCAATAAGGAGTTCTGTACAAAGCAAAACTGGTCCCACTTCTGTAAGTGGTACCCCCAAAAGCATAAAATTTGCCCGTTTCACCTGTTGGCAACTCAAAATTGACAAACATATTGCCCACTTTTGTCTCCGGCTGCCCTATAATCATTCCTAAACCGGGATTAGCTTGCGTCCAGGCATTATCGACACCAAAAAGGTCATCTTTTGTAACAGCACCTGCGCGGTTCGTTTTATTTTGAGAGGAAAATCCGAATGTAAGATTCAGGCTTCCCGTTTTTGCTACTCTGATTCCCGTATTAAAATCTGCTCCGATATTAAAACCGTCTCCTTTTGAAGTAATACCTGAAAAAAGATTGACTGTGCTTTTTCCCACACTGTTTTTAAGAATGATATTAATTACTCCTGCAATAGCATCAGAGCCGTATTGCGCAGATGCTCCATCTCTCAATACTTCTACATTCTGTAAGGCTGCTGAAGGAATACTTTTCAGATCTGTACCTACCTCACCTTTTCCCGGTGTATCATTTACATAAATTAAAGCACTTTGATTTTTTCTTTTACCATTCACCAAAACCAATGTTCTGGAAGGCCCTAATCCTCTTAAATCTGCAGGATCAAAGTGAGCCGTTGCATCAGAAACAGTTTGCTGTGATGAATTAAAAGAGGGTACAGCATACGTCAAAGCTTTATCAAAAGTAACCTGTCCTGTGGATTTTAGCTGTACTGCCGAAATATTGTCAATAGGAATTGCAGAGGTAATGATAGTTCTGGGCTTGGTTCTACCGGTGGTAACCACCACTTCATCTATTTTATTTTGTTTTATACTGTCCTGAGCATATCCCATAGCACCAGCTCCGCTTAATACTAATGCATAGATTTTTCTATTAAATAAATTCTTTTCCATGTAAATTGTTAATTATTCAATAAATCTAATAAAAAAATTAATATTAAATACAAAAACAAAACATACAATGATAATCCAATTACATATTAACGAAAATTATACCATTTCACAAAAATCACAATTAGTTCACAAAACATAAATTGATTTATCAATAACATGAAAAAAAATAAATCAATAACACCATATTTGTATAAAAAAATCAATTAGCCAACATCAGAAATAAACATGATTTCATTCGTTCTGATAAGTAGTTTTCAACGGGTTGAGATTGCTTCGCCTGTGGCTCGCAATGAATGGGAATAAAAATGGCCGGGAGAAACCGGCCATATCCAAATTATTTATTTACCTCTACGTATTGTATGATGGTCTGATTTTTTGGGTTGTAGATGATTGTACTACTGTTGGGAAACCTTTTCAGTTTATAATACTGAATGTTTTTATCGGATTTAATATCTTCAAGAATACTTGCATCAAATGTATTGTCAGGAAGGAATTTCGATATAAAACTTATTTTATCTATGATATTTTGCCCATCAATCTTACGGGCCGTTTTATCAGATTTGCTTTCGTCAGAAGTAGGCTGTCCTTCCAGAAACGGAAGCAGTACTGCAATATCTGCTTTGTATTTGAAAATATACCCTTCAGATCTTCCCGGAATTTTAATTTTCTTACCTTTTTCTTCAGAAACTATTGAAGCTCCTGTACCAGGAAAAACGGTATTAAACTTAACATCTTCGGAATTGGTTAAAGAGTTTATAGATTCATTGACTGTTTTCTTTACCGTCTCTTCCACCACCTCCTGTGTTTTTTGCTGCACAGTTTCGGTCGTTTTTTGAACAGTCTGGTCAATTTTTTCCTCTATCTTATTGCATGATACTACTAAAAAAGCAGTGACAACAGGCAAAATATACTTCTTCATAATTCTATTAATTGCGATTTTTTTAGTAATACACTACTCTTCTAACGCAAAAGTAGAGCCAATATTTGAAGATTAAAAAAATATTTTTTCCATATCCAAAATCCTACTGACAAACTGTTGTCATAACCCTCTCTTACCTTTGTATCAACAACAAACAAAACAAATACATTATGACAACTACAGCCACAGCCACAAAACAATTTATGACTTCTGAACAATTATTAAACGATTGGCAGGGACACAGAAATCTGACGAGAAGAGTTATTGAATCTTTTCCTGAGAAAGAACTATTTGAATTTTCAGTAGGCGGAATGAGACCATTTGCAAAGCTTGCAGTAGAACTGATCGGAATTGCCGGACCTGCTTTAAAAGGAATTGTTGAAGGGACTACAGAAGCTTACAACGAGGAAGCTTTCAATCCGAAAACAAAAGAAGAAATCTTAAAGAAGTGGGATGAAGAAACCCATGTGATCAATCATTATTTCAGTCTGATTTCTGAGGATCGTTTCCAGGAAACTTTCAATTTATTCGGAGAGTATGAGTTTCCGGTATATCAAAACATTCTTTATTTTGTAGATAATGAGGTTCACCATCGTGGACAAGGATATGTGTATCTGAGAGCTTTAGGAATTGAACCTCCTTTCTTCTGGGAAAGATTCTAATAAAAACGGAAGGGTAAAATTGCAAAAAGGCGGAAATTCTGAAAAAAATCACCTCTGCAATGTCATTTTTCAACAGTGATTTTTCTTCAATTCACCTACAACTTATATCATTTTTTTGCGACTCAACACCACTGCTTTTTTGTGATTTTGCTCTTCACTTATTAACCATTTCATTTATTTGCCTCAATTAAGTCTTTAAACCTCAACAGATATTCTGTTGGGGGTTTATTGATGTCTTTCTGTCATTTTCAGAAGCAGTTCTTTCAATCGTGTGCGAAGGCTTTCGGGTTCAAGAACGGTGGCATAGTCTGCAAAAGTGATGAGCCAGCGGGGGAAACCGTCATTGATCCATTCTGTTTCAAAAGTCAGTTCTACTCCATTTTCTGTTTCTACTTCTTCTATCAATCCATAGTATTTCTTAGAATTTACCAGGTGATTCATGATCTTTTTATCAACCAGAAGTTTGGCTTTAACCTTATTTCCGTTTGATTTTTTGCGATAATCATTCACCTGACCGTATTCCTGCACAAAAGGATTCGGTGTTTTTGAAATTTCCAGAATCCTGTCAATACGAAACTGTCTGAAATCTTTTCTCAACATACAGAATGCCATGATGTACCAAAAATTAAACTCAAAAAACATTCCCACTGTTTCAATCGTTCTGTTATTCACTCTCCCGTCTACCGTCTGATATTTTATATTCAACTGGCTTTTCTCTGCAATACTTTCGAGAATAATAGGAATCACATTTTTCAAGGAGTCCCCGGAATCTGTATGAAAGCTGAAAACATCAATCTGTTTTTCAATATTTTTAATTAGATTTTTATCCGAATATTTCAGCACCGAACGCACTTTTTCCATGGCAGCCTGATAATGATTCCCTAAGCTTTGATGGGAAAATTTCTGCATCAGTTTTTCTGCGGTAATGAAACTTAACACCTCTTCTTTGGTAAACATGATCGGAGGAAGTTTATAACCGTCCATTAAAGAATATCCGTTACCCGCTTCTCCCACAATAGGAATCCCAGCATTTTCCAGCGTTTTCACATCACGATAAATGGTTCTGATACTGACATCGAATTTTTCAGCCAGATCCTGAGCCCTCACAATAGGTTTAGACTGTAGCTGGGTAAGGATGGCCGTTACCCGATCGAGTTTTTTAAGATAGTGGTCGTTCATTATATAACAAAGCTAAAAATTCTTTTTCGAAGTATGGCTTATAAATAGGACGGCTTTTTTTATTAATTTTATTTTCACAAAACAGTTTCCTATTTATGCTTCACACTCATTTCGTTCAGTCTATTGAAAAAATCTTAAAACCGGAACAGGCAGTGATAGATGGACTTGTTTCCAATCTGGAATCCAAAACTTACAGAAAAGGAGATTTTCTGTTAAAAGCTGATGAAACCTGCAGGTATTTTTATTTCATTGAAAAAGGGCTTGTAAAACTGTTTTTTGACAATGGAGATAAAGATTTTATCATGACATTTTTTGCTGAGAATGCTTTTTTTGCAGAATTGAGTGGTTTTCTTACCGGAAATCCATCAAAATATATGATAGTTGCTTTGGAACCTACAGAAGTTTTTCGGGTACACAGAGATGTTGTTGAAGGATTATGCAAAAAATATCACACGGCAGAAACACTTTTCAGTAAGCTGTACTCAAAAGCTCCGGTGAATATGATGGGAAGAATCAGTGAAATGCTGGAAGATGATGGAAAAAAGCGGTATCATAATTTCCTGAAACAAAGACCTGATCTTATTCAACGCATCAGTCTTGGGGATCTTGCTGATTATATTGGCATCACTCAGGTTTCTCTGAGCAGAATCAGAGCACAGAAATTATGAAGAAGGGGTGATGGAAGCTGGAAGAGGGAAGTTATTGTAGACTGAGTATATATCATCTACCTAATAGTAACTTCCAGCATCCAGCATCCAGCATCTAGCATCCAGTTTCTAGCTTCCAGCATCCAGCTTCTAAAATCTTTCCTTTTAAAATTTATCATTTGTAAAAAAATTCAGGGAAATTCCAGTCTACATTTGTCACATAATTAATCACAAAAACAAATATTATGTCACAAAGAATCAACGCATTTGCCATCGGAAATAAGGCTGTAAATGCACTTCACAACATGGGATTTCAGGTACAGCATTCTTCACTGGACAATTCATTTCTGGAACTGATGTATTTCAGAGTTTCACAAATGAATGGCTGTGCATTTTGTCTGGATATGCATTCCAAAGAATTAAGAGCGAAAGGGGAATCTGAGCAGAGAATATTTCTGGTAAGCGCCTGGAGAGAATGTTCATTTTACACCGATAAAGAAAAAGCCGGGCTGTTATGGGCAGAAACTTTAACGGCATTGAAAGGTAATGAAGTGGATGATAAGATTTATTCAAAAGTAAGTCATTATTTCTCTGAAACTGAAATGGTAGATTTAACCATGGCTGTTATTGCCATCAACAGTTATAACAGAATTAATATTGCTTTCGGAGCTGATGTAGGTACTTATCAGGTTCCTGAAAAAGCGCTTTAAGCAATACTATAGAAATATAAAAACTCAGCCTGACCGCTGAGTTTTTTGTTTAATTTTCTTTAAAAGTATTCACCAGTTTATCAAGGTTCAGGCTCCTTGCAGATGCGTCAAAAATCTCACGATAAGTTCCTTCTTTATTGTACAATTCATCATGAGTTCCATTCTCTACCACTTGTCCTTTCTTCATCACATAAATGGTATCTGAATCCAGAATCTGTGACAGGGAATGAGAAATGATAATCACTGTTCTTCCTTCTTTTATAGCATCCAGGGAATTTTTGATCTGTTCAGTAGCTATAGCATCAAGGCTGGCTGTGGGTTCATCCAAAAAGATAATCGGAGGATTTTTAAGAAATAATCTTGCAATGGCAATTCTCTGCTGCTGTCCTCCGGAAAGCTGAGTGGCATCATGCAGGTATTTGTCGGGAAGATCCATAATCTGCTCGTGCAGATAAGCTTTTTTTGCTGCTTCCTGAATTTCTTCAAAACTTGCATTCATATCTCCGTAGCGGATATTATCTTCTATGCTTCCCTGAAAGATATGATTTTTCTGAAGTACCAGCCCAAGGTCGCTTCTTAGAAAGGTATTGTCGTATTCATTAAGGTTAACTCCATCCAAAAGAATTTCTCCGGAATCCGGAAGATAAAATTTGCATAAAAGATTTATAACCGTGGACTTTCCTGCACCACTTAATCCTACCAAAGCCGTAGTTTTTCCATTTTCAATTTTCATAGAAACACCATGTAAAGCTTTAGTTCCGTTCGGATACGTAAAATCTACATTTTTCAGTTCAAAAGTTCCTTTGATTTGTTTTTCTACAAAGTCTCCGTTCGATTCCGTCTCGTTATCTGCATTCAGAATATCGAAATAACCTTCGGCATAGATCATGGCATCGTTCATATCATCATAAATTCTGTGAAGCTGACGAATGGGTGCTGAAACATTGTTAAAAAGCATGATATGAAGCATGATGGCACCAATTGTCATTTGCTGATCGAGAACCAGATAAACGGTTAAAAGAATAATCAGAACCACTCCGAACTGTTCTATAAAAGTTTTTAATCCATCATAAATAAAATTGGTTCTTCTCGTGATCATCTGGCTTTCCATCAACTCCATCTGAAGATCATATTGTTTTTTTCCTTCAAATTTTTCACGGACAAAACTTTTAATGACCATAATAGAATTGATCAGATTTAAAAGTCCGGATGTCTTTCTTTCCCTTTGATTTCTGAGCTGGCGGCGGACTCCTCCCAATTTTTTGGCCTGCAGAGAACTTATGTAAAAATAAATCGGAACAATAATCGTTGAAACAAGTCCCACATACACATTCTGCATGTACATAATGATCAGTGCAATAATCGCATTGGAAAAAAGAGGAAGGATATCAATGAAAAAGTTCTGAACCAGCCTTGTCAGACTTTCTATTCCACGGTCTATTCTGATCTGGAGTTTTCCGGACTCATGGTTTTCATCATTAAAATAAGCAACCCTGTAGGTTAAAATCTTATCAATCGCTGATTGTGCCAATACTGAGCTTACGTTGATTCTAATCTTCTCCCCATAAAATTTCTGTCCGAAATTGATAAAGATATTCAGCAATTCCTTTCCCAGTAAAATAATGGAAATGATGATAAGAATATGGATTCCCTCTGACATCGGATGCGGAAGGTGAGTAAGCTTTGTAACCTCATCTACTGTATATTTCAAAACAATTGGGTTAACCTGCGCAGCCAAAGCTCCGAGAAAAGTAAGAAACAGGGTTCCGTAAATCATTAATCGGTAAGGTCTGATAAATGGGACAAGCTGTTTATAAATTCCGAATAAAGTAACGGTTCTGTTAAAAGGTTTAGCCATAGAAATCATTTTAAATGAAAAACGTACCGCTTTCAAAAGAAAAAGGTACGTTTTATTATCATGTTCAGCAAATAAATGCTTTATATTTTATCCCTCATACATATAAGTCGTAAGATAGTGCAGTTCTTTTCTACTTGCTTCTTTAGACTCTGATTCCGCCTGTTCCAGAGAATATTGAGAATTAATTTCCTTTTTCTGGAAAACAAATGAGTTGTTGGCATTCTTATCCACAATATCATTAAAAATATGTTCAATTTCAGAATTCGCTAATGAAGCAAAACTGATATCTTCAAAACCATACATCAGTCTCAGATCATCAAACTGTCTGAAGTTTTCGTCTACAAATCCTTGTAACTGTGTTTTTGAATCAAAATTACCTGCCCAGATATTGTAAACATATTTTTTCTTTTTAGGCTTATCCAAAATACTCTGATAAACAAAGTTTTCACCCAGATACGCTTCTCTTACCTGCGGATCATTTGCCAGGTCTTCCGGAAGTCCTTCTTTCAGGATCTTTCCTTCAAACATGATATAGGTTTTGTTGGTAATTGCTAAAGTCTGCTGTACGTTGTGATCGGTAATTAAAATTCCGATGTTTTTATCAACCAGGCTTCTTACAATTTTCTGGATATCTTCTACGGCAATTGGGTCTACTCCTGCGAAAGGTTCATCCAGAAGGATAAAGTTCGGGCTTGTAGCAAGACAGCGTGCAATTTCGGTTCTACGTCTTTCTCCTCCGGAAAGAAGGTCTCCTCTGTTTTTACGAACATGCTGTAAAGAAAATTCTTCAATCAGTTCATCACATTTGATCTGCTGCTCACGCTTTGAAAGCTTAGTCAGCTGCAAAACTCCCATAATGTTTTCCTCTACGGAAAGTTTTCTGAAAACCGAAGCTTCCTGTGCCAGATACCCGATTCCTTTTTGAGCTCTTCGGTACATGGCATCGGTAGTAATCTCCTGTTTATCCAGGAAAATTTTTCCTGAAGTGGGCTTAACCAACCCTACGATCATATAAAACGATGTGGTTTTTCCTGCTCCATTCGGACCTAGCAAACCCACAATTTCTCCCTGTTGAACCTGTACAGAAACGCCTTTTACAACTTTTTTAGGACCGTATTCCTTGATTAAGTTTTCTCCTCGTAAAATCATAGGGCAAATATATCAAAAATATAAACTCGCAGATAGGCGAAACCGTAAAAATGCAAAAAGGTAAAGCTGTAAAATCTTCATCCACAAATTTGTTATTTTATCTTTTTATCCTCTTGCTCCTTGTAACTTTTTATTCCTTAAAGCTACTTATCATAAAATATATCAATCAATTACAAATAGTAAGAAATGGAAAATTACGGTTATACAAAAACAGAGAATGTACAAAACCAGCAAAGCAATGTCCCTTACCGCTCGGAAAAGAAAATCCCTGCTGCTATATTGGGAATTCTTGTGGGATGGCTGGCTTTAAATAAGTTTTATCTGGGTTATACCAAAGAGGGAATCATTCAGTTGGTTCTGAATGTCGTTACTTTTGGTGCAGCTTCAATTATTCCTTTTATTGAAGGTATTTTATATCTCTTTATGAGTGACAAACAGTTTGATGACACTTATGTTTATGGAAAAAAAGGGTGGTTATAAGAATTATTATCAACCCATTATAAATAAAAAAGAGACTGCCTATTTGGGTAATCTCTTTTTTTATTTGGATGAATTTAATTATTATTTGTTTAATAAGATAGCCGCCTCTTTTGCAAAGTAGGTAAAGATCATATCTGCTCCTGCTCTTTTGAAACACGTCAAACTTTCAATAATTGTTTTGTCATTATCCAGCCAGCCGTTTTGAGCAGCAGCTTTTACCATGGCATATTCTCCGCTTACATTGTATACTGCAATCGGAAGGTCAATCGCTTCACGTACTTTGGAAACGATATCCAGATAAGGAAGTCCCGGTTTAATCATGATCACATCTGCTCCTTCGTGGATATCTTTAAATACCTCGTTCAAGGCTTCACGGGTATTATGAAAATCCATCTGATAGGTTTTTTTATCTTTCGGAATTTCCATATCATCTTTCGGTGCACTGTCTAAGGCACTTCTGAAAGGTCCATAGAAAGAGCTTGCATATTTGGCTGCATAACTTACAATTCCTACATCTGTAAATCCGCTTTCTTCCAATGCTTCACGAATGATCTGTACTCTTCCGTCCATCATATCACTTGGTGCCACAAGATCGGCTCCTGCTTCTGCATGAGAAACTGACATTCTTGCCAGTGCATCATTGGTAGCATCATTTAAAACTTTTCCGTTTTCAATGATTCCGTCGTGTCCATAGATTGAATAAGGATCTAGGGCTACATCAGGCATCACAACCATTCCCGGAACAGCGTCTTTAATGGCTTTGATGGTGTTCTGCATCAATCCGTCTTTGTTCCAGGCTTCTTTTCCTGTATTATCTTTCAGGTGTTCTGACACTTTCATGTACAAATTGACAGCTTTTACTCCCAAAGAAAATAATTCCTTACATTCCTTCACTGTTAAATCTATACTCCGCCTAAAAATTCCCGGCATAGACGGGATTGCCTCCTGCTTGTTTTCGCCCTCCATTACGAAGATCGGCATTACAAAATCATCAGTTGTAAGCACATTTTCTCTTACCAAACTTCTGATAGATTCATTAACTCTAAGTCTTCTATTTCTTGAATGTATCATTTTGGAATACTTTTTGAATAAGTTTCTACAAATTTAATATAAGTTCTGCAAAAAACTATTGTACGAAATTGTAGAATTTATTACATTTGTTATATATATTCGAGAAATTATAAATTTGATGAAAAAACTTTTACTTTTATTTCTATTTGTAGGCACTTTTGTTGGATTTTCCAACAATTTAAAAGCTCAGCTTAGAGAGCCGGGTTCCATCACTCAAAAGGCGGATGATGGTGTATTGCTTGCCTATCCAAATCCTGCAAAGGATTTCCTTATTATTAAGGCAAAAGATTCTTCTTTAAGAATCAAAAGCGTGACTTTTTATTCAATTTTGGGTATGCAGGTTGCTAATTATACGGTAAATATGAATTCCGGAGAGATTAATATTGAAAAATTAAAACCCGGAAAATATATGATCCGATATATTTTAAGTGACAACACGCAGAAAGTTACTCAAATCGTGAAACAATAAATTAAAATCCTGATAATCATCAGGATTTTTTCTTTTACATTAATTCTGTTTTAATATTTCCGTAACTTTCGGGACTTTTTCATACTAATAGTAAAAAGAACAATTTAATGCTAAAAGCTGAACATATTAAAAAGACCTATAATGCCGGAAAAAAGGTCGCCCTGGATGATTTTAGCATCCATGTTCCAAAAGGCAGTATTTATGGCCTTTTAGGCCCCAACGGAGCCGGAAAAACTTCTTTTATCCGTATCATTAACCAAATTACACAGGCAGACTCTGGAGAAATCTTTATTAATGGACAAAAACTGAACCCAAGCCATATCAAAGACATTGGCTATATGCCAGAAGAAAGAGGGCTTTACAAAAACATGACTGTTGGTGATCAAATCCTATATTTCGGGGAACTGAAAGGAATGACCAAAAGTGATGCTTTGAATGAAGCCAAAAAATGGTTTGAAAAACTGAACATTGATCAATGGTGGAAGAAAAAGCTTTCTGAACTTTCTAAAGGGATGGCACAAAAAATTCAGTTTGTAGTTACCGTTCTTCACAGACCTCATCTTTTGATTCTTGATGAACCTTTTTCGGGTTTTGATCCTGTGAATGCCAACTTAATCAAAGATCAGATCATAGATCTTAAAAATAACGGAACAACCATTATTCTTTCTACTCACAGAATGGAAAGTGTAGAGGAAATGTGTGATTATGTTGCTCTGATTAATAATTCCAAGAAAATTATTGACGGAAGGGTTTTTGACGTAAGAGAAAAATTCAAGAAAAATATTTTTGGGATTACGCTTTCTGAAGTAAGCAGTGATCATTTTGAAAATTTCAAAAATAAATATGAGATCTTCAATTTATCTAATGAAAACAATCTTGTTTCTTTTGATCTGAAAAATGAGGAGAGCCAAAATAATGTGCTTCTTGATCTGGTACAGGTAGGTAAAGTAAGATCTTTCGACGAAAGAATTCCTAGTATGAATGAAGTGTTTATTAACGCTGTCAGTAACCATTCTTAATTTATGAATAATATTTTTTTAATTACCAAGAGAGAATTTCTTACACAGGTTAAGAAAAAATCTTTCATTATATTGACTCTGCTTGCTCCTGTTATGATTATTGCTTTTGGAGCAGTGGTGGGTTTAATGTTTAAAGCAAATGAGTCACATAGCATTATTGAGGTGGTGGATAAAAGCGGTCTGTTTACCAACCATCTTAAATCTAATGATAAATTAAACTACGTTTTTGTTTCCGCAGCTGATGAAAAGTCTAAGATTAACAATTTAAAAGGAAATGAATCTCTGGACGGCATTCTGATCCTTCCTGAGTTGAAAAATCAGAATTTCGATGCGCTTGAAAAAGAAGCAAGACTGGTTATCAACAGCAAAATAGGATTTGACACCAAGCAGCAAATTGTATCTGACATCAGCAATGTGGTCAGAAAAGAAAAAATCAAGCAATTGGGTATTCAGGAAACTCAATTAAATGATCTTGACAAAAACTTTACTTTAAAAACCATTAATGTTACGGATAATAATAAAGAGGATTCTGATCTTGCTTTTGGCGTTAAATCCGGATTGAGCATGGTTCTGATGTATGTTACCTTTATGTTCATCATTATTTATGGGGTAAGGGTAATGAGAAGTGTTCTTGAAGAGAAAAATAACCGTGTTGTGGAGATTATTATTTCTTCTGTAAAACCGTTTGAACTGATGATGGGTAAGATTCTGGGAGTAACAATGGTTGCTCTGACCCAGTTTTTGATCTGGATTACCATGTCTGTCATCGGAGCATTGGTATTAAATACAGGTTTTTCTCCGCTTCAGAAAAATATTCCGGGGGCCAATGAAGAGATTGCAAGTAAACTAGACATTGGACAGCTTGCTACCCAGATTTCTCACAGCTTGCTGGAACTGAACTTCCCGTTAATCATTTTTGTATTCATCGTTTTCTTCCTTTTAGGCTATGTCTTCTATAGCTCTATTTATGCAGCCATTGGTTCTGCTGTAGATAATGAAACAGAAACGCAACAATTTACTTTATTTGCAATTTTACCCTTAACATTAGGCATGTATGGAAGCTTCACACTGATGAATAATCCGGAAGGACCTTTAGGCTTCTGGCTGTCTATCATTCCGTTTACTTCGCCAGTTGCTATGATTGCCAGAATTCCATTTGGAGTTCCTGCATGGCAGATTGCACTGTCTATAACATTACTGCTGGTAACGACTATTTTCATGATCTTCCTTGCCGGAAAAATCTATCGTGTAGGTATTTTGATGTACGGAAATAAAGCTACTTTAAAAGAGCTTTGGAAGTGGATTAAGGGCTAATTAATCGAAATAGCAAAACGCTAATTTTATCTTTTGATTTTCCAAAAGATAGATCAATAAAAAAATCCCGGAAACTGAGTTTCCGGGATTTTTTTATTTTGAAATATTCTATTTGAATATGTAGCTTAAAGTAAGTGCAATTACCTGTTCTGATTTTTTCTTATCAGTACCCTTGGTTTCTTTAGCGAGACCAGGATAAGTATCTCCTAGACCTAGGTCATATTTTAAAGCTACTTCAAGTTGTCTTTTGTAGCTATATCCTACTCCCAGTCCAAGTCCCCAGTTAAAGCTCTTTGCCTTTCCATTTACGCCTGACGGCTGGTTAGGATCAGTAACATCCGGGTCATAATAAGGTCTGCTTACAGGAACGTCTTTTACGTTCTGGCTCAGTAAGAAGTTAAATCTAGGTCCTATTAATCCAAAGAATTCTGATTCAGCTTCAGAGAAATATCCTTTGAAATAAAGAGGAACACTCAGGTAGTTATTAGCATATACTGCATCATAACCGCTTACCCCTTTAGCATCTTTATCTTTACCTGTTTCTCCTGCACCATAGTACAGAACTTCAGGCTGAATAAAGAATTGGTTTGCCTTTCCTACGGGAATCAATGCCAATGCTCCAGCTTGGAAAGTGTATCTTGGGCCTGAAGGATTGTGGGCGTTAGATACTCTGGAGTAGTTTAAACCTCCTGTAACTCCAAATCTTGTACTTTTCCATTGCACCTGTGCAAAAGATAAGGCAGAAAGAGTTAAAGCTGAGGCTAATAAAAGTTTTTTCATATGGTGTGGTTTTATATTATCCAAGAATTTTTGCTACAGTAGCACCGATATCAGCTGGAGAATCTACAACGTTGATACCGTTTTCTCTCATGATTTCCATTTTTGCCTGAGCTGTATCTTCAGCACCACCAACGATAGCACCTGCGTGTCCCATTGTTCTTCCTTTTGGAGCTGTCTGTCCAGCGATGAAACCTACAACCGGCTTGTTAGATCCGCTTGCTTTGTACCATCTTGCAGCTTCAGCTTCAAGACCTCCACCGATTTCACCAATCATTACAACTGCTTCAGTTTCAGGGTCATTAATGAATAGCTCTAATGCTTCTCTTGTTGTTGTTCCGATGATTGGGTCACCACCGATACCAATTGCTGTAGAAATACCGTAACCAGCTCTTACTACCTGGTCAGCAGCTTCGTAAGTAAGGGTTCCTGATTTTGAAACGATCCCTACTTTTCCTTTTTTGAAAACGAAACCTGGCATAATACCAATTTTAGCTTCTTCAGAAGTAATGATTCCAGGGCAGTTTGGTCCGATTAATCTGCAGTCTCTGTCAGCGATGTAAGATTTTACTTTTACCATATCAGCTACAGGAATTCCTTCAGTAATACATACAATCACTTTAATTCCTGCTTCAGCAGCTTCCATGATAGCGTCTGCTGCGAATGCCGGTGGTACGAAAATGATACTTACGTTTGCTCCTGCTTTTTCAACAGCGTCAGCTACTGTATTAAATACCGGTTTTCCTAAGTGCTCGCTACCTCCTTTTCCTGGAGTAACACCACCTACTACGTTTGTTCCGTATTCAATCATCTGACCAGCGTGGAAAGTTCCTTCATTTCCTGTAAATCCTTGTACAATTACTTTAGAATCTTTGTTTACTAAAATTGACATTTTATTGTTGTTTTAATTTATTTATTTTCAGTTTATACGTCTTATACGTTCAGACAAAAATAATGATTATTTGTCGTTAAAAAAATTTTTAAATCTGATTTTATTCATCATATCTTTTCAACAGATCGATTAAATCTTCTTCCTTAAGTCTGTTGTAATTAATATTTTCAATCAGTGGTTCCAGCTCGGGTTTATCAGCCGTTAATTCCTTCAATTTCTTCCTGTTATTGACAAAAAGACTTAACGGTTGTCTTATATCTCCTTTGTATAAAACATCTGATGTAAGAGTGGATCCGTCATAACCATGACGTCTGTATGCTTTCAGCCATTTTATTTTTCTACCATCATATACCAGTTCTACCAAAGTTTTGGTTGATTCTAAAGGAAAATAAATAAAAACTCTTGGCTTTCCTTTAAGATCTACGAACTCAATTTTTTGAATTTCAGATGGTTGATATTTAATAGCTTGTCCATTTTCCAGAATTTTGACCTTCCTGTCCGAAATAGTTATTTCATCAATCTGATTACTATCAAAAAGATTAGTTATAAAAGGTATTTTAGCATCTACAGTTCTGTTATCACTAAATGTAACCTTTGATTCGATCTGTGATTTCTGAGCGAAACTTATTGAATATATAAAAAGAAATAGAGCTAATAAATTCTTCATCATAGTTTTCTCAGTTTTACTTCTTTTTTCAGATAGGTTTTGAAATCTTCTGCAAACATCCCGATATAGGTTCCTTTTTCCAGATCTCTGTTCACTCCGGTTTTTCCTAAAAGTACAGATCCTGCCTCAATTTTATTTCCGGAAGCAATTCCCACCTGCCCCCAAAGCGTCACCTCATCTCCAATGACACAACATCCTGCTATTCCTACCTGAGAAGCAATCAGACATTTTTTTCCGATAACAGTATCGTGCCCGATTTGAATCTGGTTATCCAAAACAGAACCTTCACCAATGATGGTAGAGTCTGTAACTCCTCTGTCAATGGTACAGCCATTACCAATCTCTACGTTGTTTTCAATGATAACATTTCCTACAGAAATCAGACGGTCAAAGTTTCCATTCAGTTTTCTGTAATAAAATGCGTCACCTCCTAAAACGGTGTTAGACTGAATAACAACATTATCCCCGATTTCGGTACGGTCTCCAATCACAACATTTGGAAAGATAAGGGTATTTTTTCCAATTTTCACATTGTTTCCGATCACTGCAGAATGGTGAACTTTTGTGCCCTCTCCTATTTCAACATCATGAAGCTCTTCTGTGAAATTATATATTCGGGTAAAATGAGTATTGATTTTATTAAAGTCTCTGAAAGGATCATCAGAAACCAAAAGTGCTTTGCCTTCAGGGCATTCTACTTCTTTATCAATTAAAATAATAGTGGCTGCAGAGTTTAATGCTTTGTCATAATATTTAGGATGGTTTACAAAGACAATATCACCAGGTTTTACCATATGAATTTCATTGGTTCCCAATACTTCAAAATCTTCCGGCCCTACAAATGCTGAGCCTATTAAATCTGCAATCGTTTTAAGCTTTTGCGGAGAATGGAATCTCATAACAATAGATTTTCTTATAAAACAAAATTCGGACTGCTGATGCAAACCGAATTTATGTAATTTTTATTTATTCTTTTACTCTTTCTAAGTAGCTACCGTCTTCAGTGCTTACTTTAATTCTGTCTCCCGGTTCAATGAACAAAGGAACCATTACTCTTGCTCCTGTTTCAACGATTGCGTTTTTAAGAGCATTGGTTGCAGTGTTTCCTTTTACCCCTGGATCAGCTTCGATAACATCAAGATATACCGACTGTGGAAGTTCAGCAGAAAGTGGTGTTTCATCAGCTTCTTTCAAAATGATTGTTACTTCTTCACCAGCTTTCATAAACTGAGAGTTTTCAATCATTTCTTTATTGATGTATAACTGAGAGAAGTCATCATTGTTCATGAAGTGGAATCCGTTCTCATCATCATACAAATACTGGAACTTTCTGGTGATTACTTTTACTTCATCAATTTTGTGTCCAGCAGAGAAAGTGTTATCAATTACTTTACCGTTGGTTACTGACTTTAGTTTTGTTCTTACGAAAGCAGGTCCTTTTCCTGGTTTTACGTGAAGAAACTCAATTACTTTATAAATATCATTGCTATACTCGATACATAGCCCTTTTTTGATATCGTTACTTGTTGCCATTAATATATTATATTCTTTTATTTATTATTCTCTTTATTTACCAAATCAACTATATCCTCTAGGTAATACTGATTGGCTTTTAGTTTTGAAATCACCTCCGGATCATTATCTGTAAGTTTAACAATAAGTTTTGTATCCACTACCAATCCAAAGCTGACATCTCTTTTATCAGAGGTATTATTTGATTTTTCAATATCAACCAAAAGAACCTTGTAAGAATTTCCTTTTTTATCCTTCCACGCAAACTTAGGTGTTAAACCTGCATTCAAAGCACCTCCTAACAAGCCTCCTCCGTAAGGATTATTGTATGAAATTGCTTTTTTATCTTTTACTTCATCCAGATAGATCAAAAAATATTTCTTCCCGATTACATTGACTCTTGCAAATGTATCAAAAGAATAGATATACGCTGCATAGGTCATGCTAAAATACAGGTTATCCTGATACTTCATCAGCCATGCTCTATTCTCCTTCTTTGCCTTTTTATCCGTATCTGCAAATCTGAATGCCGACATTTTGATGTAATCTTCATTCTGACTTTTTACTTCTGCATAAACATTGGGTTTAGCCAGGCTGTCTTTTTTATAGTCTGAGAAGCCGTAATAGAACTCCATCCCTGTTATCCTTTGGTTCTGGGAAAGGCAAAAATGGGAAATTGCCAATGCAAAAAGAAAAGATAATTTTTTCATTAATTACTATCTTTACCTGTTCCGTAACCTTTTACGATACCTCTTGGTGAATTTTGAATAAACTGTAAGATTTCATCTCTTTCAGCCGTTGGAAGCATTTCTTTTTCAATATGGGAAATAGCCTGAGAAACGTTCATCTTCATCTGAAAGATCGCTCTGTAGATTTTCTGGATTTCAAAGATCTTTTCGTTAGTAAAACCTCTTCTTCTTAAACCAACAGAATTGATCCCAGCATAAGACATAGGCTCTCTTGCTACTTTTACATAAGGTGGAATATCTTTTCTTACCAGAGTTCCTCCGGAAATCATGACATGTTTTCCGATTTTACCAAATTGGTGAACTGCTGATAAACCTCCCATTACCGTATAATCTCCAATCTCCACGTGCCCTGCAATACCACAACCGTTGACAATGATAACGTGATCTCCGATAACGCAGTCATGGGCAATATGCGAAGTTGCCATAATAAGACAGTGGGCTCCAATTTTGGTAAACCCTAAGGCTTTTGTCCCTCTGTTTACGGTAACACATTCTCTGATTGTCGTTTCGTCACCGATAATCACCTGGGTATCTTCACCATCAAATTTCAGATCCTGGGGAATTGCAGAGATTACCGTTCCAGGGAAAATCCTACAGTTTTTTCCTATTCTTGCACCATCCATAATGGTTACATTAGGACCAATCCATGTTCCTTCTCCAATTTCTACGTCCCCTGCAATGGTAGTGAAAGGTTCTACGATTACATTTTTGCTGATTTTCGCACGTTTATCTACGGCTGCTAATTGATGAATCATTTAATCAACTTTATTTTTTGCAACTTGAGCCATAAGCTCTGCTTCTACTGCTACAGTATCTCCTACATATCCATATCCCTGCATATGAACAATTCCTCTTCTGATAGGCTCTATCAATTCAATTTTGAATATAAGCGTATCTCCCGGAATTACTTTTCTCTTGAATTTCACCTTATCAATTTTGATGAAATAAGTAGAGTAGTTTTCAGGATCCGGAACGCTAGCCAGTACAAGAATTCCTCCTGTCTGTGCCAATGCTTCTACCTGAAGTACTCCAGGCATTACAGGTTCTTTAGGGAAGTGTCCAACGAAGAATGGCTCATTCATCGTAACATTTTTCAGACCTACCACGTGAGAATCTGAAAGTTCAAGAACCTTATCAATCAATAAAAATGGAGGTCTGTGAGGCATAAGCTTCATAATTCCGTTGATATCGAATACGGGTTCTTTTGTCAGGTCAAAATCCGGAACATTTTTCTTTTTCTGCAGTTTCCACTGACGGTTCAGTTTTTTTGCAAACTGAGTGTTTACAAAGTGTCCAGGTTTGTTGGCAATTACCTTACCTTTTATTTTCACTCCTGCCAAAGCAAGGTCACCAATTACATCCAGTAATTTGTGTCTTGCAGCTTCGTTAGGATAATTTAAATTAAGATTGTCCAGAATACCATTGGGTCTGATCGATACATTGTCTTTTCCAAAGGCTTTCTTTAATTTTTCTGTAGTTTCAGGCGTAAGATCTTTATCTACATATACAATAGCGTTAGAAATATCTCCACCTTTGATCAAACCATGATCTAAAAGCATTTCCAACTCATGCAGGAAGCTAAATGTTCTTGCTGATGAGATTTCGTCTTTAAATTCTGAAATATTTTTAAGAGTAGCATTCTGAGTACCTAATACTTTAGTCCCAAAATCTACCATGGTAGTTACTTCGTAAGTATCTGAAGGAATAATTGTGATTTCCGAACCTGTAGCCGGATCACTGTACGTAAGAACTTCTTTTACCACAAGATATTCTCTTGCTACCGTTTGTTCTGCTACTCCAACACTTTCGATTGCTTCCACAAAGTATTTTGAAGATCCGTCCAAAATTGGAGGTTCAGAGGCATCCATTTCTAAAACTGCGTTGTCAATATCACAACCAACCAGGGCTGCTAAAAGGTGTTCGCATGTGGTAATTTTTACCCCTAATTTTTCTAATGTAGTTCCTCTTTCTGTTGCTACAACATAATTTACATCTGCTTCTACCTGAGGATGTCCCTCCAAGTCTGTTCTTACAAATACAAAACCTGTATTTTCTTTTGCAGGTTTAATGGTAAGTTTTACTTCTTTACCCGTATGAAGGCCAATTCCAGAAAGAGTTACCTCTTGCTGAAGTGTTTTTTGCATATCACTCATTAGTATTATCTTTTGAGTTATTCTCAAGATTATTTATTCTATTTACTATTCCAGGTAAGTTCCTGAAATGAACATAGCTCCTCAAATAGTCATTGTAACTGATAGCCGGTGAGCCGTACAATGTTTCTCTGTCATTAACGCTGGAATTCACGCCACTTTGAGCCTGGATTTTCACCTGATTTCCTATTTTGATATGTCCTACAATACCTACCTGACCACCAATCTGATTCCAGTCACCAATTGTAGTAGAACCGGCAATTCCCGCTTGTGCAGCAATCACATTATTCTGACCAATTTTCACGTTATGAGCAATCTGAATCAGATTATCAATTTTAGTTCCTTTACCAATAATAGTAGAGCCTATTGTAGCTCTGTCAATACTACAGTTTGAACCGATTTCAACATCGTCTTCAATAATTACATTTCCAAGCTGTGGTATTTTTTTGAAGCCTTCAGCGGTTGGCTGGAAACCAAAACCATCACCTCCAATTACCGTATTGGAATGAATGACACAGTTATCCCCAATAATACAGTAGTCGTAAATTCTGGCTCCACTGTCTATTTTACAGTTTTTACCAATTTTCACTCCTTTTCCTATATATACATGTGGATAGATCTGTGAACCTTCCCCGATTTTAGCTTTCTCAGAAACATAAGTAAATGCCCCAATATAGGCTTTATCTCCTATAACAGCAGTATCATGAATGGAAGATCCATTCTCAATACCTTCTTTTCTCCCCTGCATTTCCTGATATAAATTCATCAGAATCTGAAAAGAAAGATAGGCATCCTTTACAACAATTAAGGTAGGGTTATAATGATTTTTCTCCAGAAGTTGTTCTGAAACGATAATAACAGAGCATTTTGAGCTATCCAAAAAATGAGAAAATCTATCTTGTGCTATAAAAGAAAGATGTCCTGATTCCCCATTCTCAATTGGTGAAACTCCCGTAATAAGTGCATTCTCGTCACCTATTATTTTTCCGTCAATAAAACTTGCAATTTGCGAAGCTGTAAATTCCATATTCTGCAAAGATAAGAAATTCTATAATTTGCAAACATGTTTTAGTTTCAGATCGTAAATTTTAATATTCTTTAAGAGTCCAATTTGGAGATATCTCTTGGAAACATAAGGATATAACGAGTGGTTTTATTCACGATCAACCCTGATAAAAGCTGATCTTCCGACTCGTGCAGCCTCGTTCTCCTGCCATTTTTATGCAGTAAATAAATCGGCTGTTTCTCTGCATGATAGGGCAATAATTTTCTTTTAATTTCATGAACCAATTCATTACCATTATCAATTCCAAAAAATTCATTACTCTTTTTTATTTTTTCATCAATTATTTTCTCGTCAAATGGATGAGATGAAATGATTGTTTTAGGTAAATTTCTCTGAATTACACATTTACACCAGTATGACAAGACAAAATCATCCGAATTCTGCCATTCTTTCATCGCCTGAATTACGTCATTATCATCAAGTTTCGTAAATCGTTCTACATCTTCGTCCGTTGCGGCACTCTTTTCACGGTATAAAAAATATTTCAGATTATCCGTTGCAGGAAGCTCTGTACCCTGAGAAATCAGATATTTTGCTCTTTCAAGAATTTTAACCAAAAGAAACTCTGCTAAAGCTGAAGTTTTATGATAGTACACCTGCCAGTACATAAACATTCTGGCGGTCAGGAAATTTTCAATGGAATAAATGCCTTTTGCATCAATCACCAGCTCCCCTTCTTCACATACATTCATCATGGAAATAATTCTTTGGGTATTAATATTACCTTCTGATACTCCGGTAAAAAAGCTGTCTCTTTTCAGGTAATCCAGACGATCAACATCCAGTTGGGAAGAGATCAGCTGGTTAAAAAATTTTCTATGATATTTCCCCTGAAACATTTCAATCGCCATTGAAAGTTCCCCTTTGAATTCTTCGTTCAGCTTGTTCATCAACAGTAAGGAAAGATTTTCATGATGCCAGTCATCCATCAGCATACTTTCAAGGGCATGAGAAAACGGACCATGACCAATATCATGCATCAGAATAGCCAGCATTGCTCCTTTTTCTTCTTCCTCAGAAATTTTCACTCCTTTCTGTTTCAATGTTTCCAAAGCCGTAAACATCAGATGCATTGCTCCCAGCGCATGGTGAAATCTTGTATGGGTAGCACCGGGAAATATAAGGTTCAAAAGTCCGGTCTGCCCGATTCTTCTTAATCTCTGAAAGTAAGGATGCTCAATGATATCAAATAAAATTTCGTGTGGAATTTTGATAAATCCGTGAACAGGATCGTTGATGATTTTTAGCTTATTCTGCATTGAAACGTCAATATTAGTAAACAAAGTTAGGCATTTTAAATTTGAGTTATGATTAATTTCATGTTAAAAGAAAATCTGTTTCCCTTCAGGATTAATTCCTTAAAAACGTTTGTCATTGTTGTATTTTAAGCCTATCTTTGATTGAGAAAACACGATAACTTTTAATGAGAAAATACTCTCTTTTCCTTTTATTATTTTTAAGCTTACATTTTTCCGCACAAGTTATCACTGAGACCCAAAAACTGGAGTCTCTCTGCAGAATTTGGGGATTTTTAAAATATTATCATCCTCATGTTGCCAAAGGAAATATAAACTGGGACAAACAACTTTTTCAGAAGATTAATGAACTGGAACATATTCATGACAAGCAGTCTCTTAATACCCTTTATTCTGATTGGATCACCAACCTTGGAGAAGTTCCTTTGTGCAAAGAATGTTCAGTAAAGGATCAGAAAGTTTATTTCCTTAAAAATTTTGATCTGCGCTGGATTGATAATTCGCAAATTTTCTCTGATGATGTATCTCAAAAACTCAGATATATTGAAAATAACAGGAATCTTGGAGACAATCACTATGTTGGAAAAGGCGGAAGAAAAATATACTTCAGAAATGAAAAATCATATGGCTCTGAATTTACTTCCCAAACAATTAGTCTACTGGAATTATTCAGGTACTGGAATTATGTAGAATATTTTTTTCCTTATAAATATGAAACCGATCAAAACTGGAATGATGTTCTTTCCGAAATGATCCCAAAATTTCTCATGATTGATAATGACGAAAATTTTCACCTGACATTAGCAGAACTCGTCACTAAAACGGATGACTCACATGCCTTTATTTCTTCAAAAGAGATTCAGCTTAATCAGTATGGTAAAAGAAAAGTTCCTGTAGAATATTCTTATGCTGAAGGAAAACTGGTTGTTACAAAAATCAACAACACACGATCCAGAAACAGCAGTCCTTTGCATACCGGTGATATTATTTATGATATTGAGGGTAAAACAATTCCTCAAATGATCAATAGCCTGGGAAAATATGTTCCTGCTTCCAACTCATGGGGCAAGGTCAGCAAAATAAAGGACAAACTTCTCTTCAGCAACAATGATTCTATTTCTGTAAAGATTGAAAGAGAGGGGCAAAATCTGGAAATAAAAACCAAAACCTATCTTGTCAAAGATATCTTTCATGAAAAAACGGTGGCTCCCAAAAAGTGGAAATTCATTGATGATGAAAAGAAAACCGGGTATGTTAATATGGGAATGATAGAAAAAGAAGATCTGGATGAAATGTACAGAGAGTTGAAATCTACAAAATCCATTATCTTTGATATAAGGAATTACCCTAAACAAACCATTATTCCTTTAAGCTATCTTCTGCTTCCAGAGCCATCCGTGTATTATCAGTTTACTTTTCCTGATACCAGCTATCCCGGAAAGTTCTACAGCAGAAAAAATGTGACCGGCAGAAAGAATCCTGAATACTATAAAGGAAATGTAATCGTTTTAGTAGATGAGAATACACAGAGCCAGGCAGAGACCACAACAATGATGTTCAAACAGCATCCGAAAGCTAAAATTATCGGCAGCAATACTTCCGGAGCTAACGGAGATGTTATTATGTTTAAAATTGCTGACCTGGACACACGGTTCACTGGCCTTGGGGCTTATTATCCTGACGGCAGGGAAACTCAAAGGATAGGAATAATCCCGGACATTCTTGTAAAACCCAGTGTAGAAGGAATTAAAAACGGTAAAGATGAAGTCCTGGAAAAGGCTTTGGAATATATAGAAACCATTCCTTAAATGGAACAAAAATGTGAAATATTTCACGGTATTTCCATTTAACTAATATTTAACTTTTAATCTTTCGATTTTGTGAGATTTTAAAAGGATTTGGTCAAAATTTTGATACAATAACCATGTAAAAAATAAATTATGTCAGAAAAGATATTATGGATCGATGATGAAATAGATTTACTTAAACCTCATATCGTATTTTTAGAAAAGAAGGGTTACCAGGTAACTCCTGTTAATAATGTGAATGAGGCTTTGGAACTTATGGATTCAGAGAAATTTGCTTTAACGCTAATTGATGAAAATATGCCCGGCATTTCCGGATTGGAAGCCATTCCTATGATTAAGGAAAAAGATAATGCCTTAAAAATCGTCATGGTGACCAAAAGTGAAGAGGAACACATTATGGAAGAGGCTATTGGTTCCCAGATTGCCGATTATATATTAAAGCCTGTAAATCCTAACCAGATATTGCTTTCCCTAAAGAAAAATCTTCAGGAGGATAATCTTGTTGAACAAAAAACTATTTTGCAGTATCAGCAGGAGTTCAGGAATCTTTCTATGGAACTTTCTTATCTGAGAACGTATCAGGAATGGGCTGAATATTATAAAAAGATCCTCAGCTGGGAAATCAAGTTTGATAAAGTAGCAGACAATGAATTTGCCGACCTTCTGCAGTCTCAGAAAGAAGAAGCAAATATTCAGTTTGCTAAGTTTATTGAGAAAAACTATGCAGATTGGCTTATTGATTCCGACAAGCCTCTGATGAGCCATACCCTCTTCAAGGAAAAGGTAAAGCCTGAAGTGGAAAAAGAAAAAGTTCTTTTACTGATGGTTGATAATCTTCGTTATGACCAATGGAAAGTGATTGAGCCTTTATTTACAAAATATTACAATAAAATCTCAGAAGATTACTACTACAGTATTCTTCCTACCGCAACACAATATGCGAGAAACTCTTTCTTTGCAGGATTGATGCCATCCGAGATTGAGAAACGTTTCCCGGACAAATGGTTTAATGATAATGAGGAAGGAAACAAAAATGAATTTGAGCGTGATTTCCTTGAAGATCAAATGAAGAGAATTGGTCTCGGATCAAAGTCTATGAAGTATCTTAAAGTACTGAACGCTGATTTTGAAAGAAAGATCTATGATGATTTCAATCAGCATAAAAATAATGATCTATTGGTCATTGTATACAATTTCATTGATATTCTTTCCCACGCAAAAACAGATAACCATATTGTAGATCAGCTGATCCGTGATGATAAAACGTTCCGTTCTCTTACCTTCAACTGGTTTGAAAACTCTTCTTTACTGAAGATCATTAAAACCGCTGCAGAAAATGGATATAAACTGGTTATCACTACAGACCACGGAACGGTATACGTGAAAAAGCCAAGTAAAGTTGTAGGAGACAGAGAAACGTCTACGAATATCAGATACAAAACAGGTAAAAGTTTAACGTATGATGACAGTGATGTATGGGCAATTACCAATCCTGAAAAGCTTTTCCTTCCAAAAGGAAATTTAAGTTCGAAATATATTTTTGCTAAAAACAATATATTCCTGGCTTATCCTAAAAATTACAATCATTTTGTAAATTACTATAAAGAAACTTACCAGCATGGGGGGATTTCACTGGAAGAGTGTATCATTCCCATCAGCGTTCTAGAACCCAAGTAGTTTTTTTCATAGTTTATTTAATTTTGGGTTTAAGGCGGAAAAAATCATTCGATTTTTTCCGCCTCTTTTTTATAGTTCATATCTTCGTAAAAAATAAATAATGTTTATTATTTCGCTCACTTATAAGAGTTCTCTTGAAGAGGTAGAAAGACATATTCCCCAACATAATATTTTCCTCGAAAAACATTATGAATCCGGAGTGTTTATCGCATCAGGAAGAAAAGAACCCAGAACAGGAGGAATTATTATTGCCAAAACAGAATCTAAAAAAGATATTGAGCAGATTATTACTGAAGATCCTTTTTATATTCATGAAATAGCAGATTATACCATCACCGAATTCATCCCCTCCAAATACAATGACAATTTTAAAATATTTATAGAAGAATAATGAGATTAATCACCTACAATGTTAATGGAATCAGAGCAGCTTTCACGAAGGATTTTCTAGGCTGGCTGAAGACTGCCGATCCGGATATCATCTGTATTCAGGAGAGCAAGGCAGGAAACGACCAGATAGATATCGAAAGTCTTGAAAAATTAGGATATCACAGTTATTGGCACTCAGCGGTAAAAAAAGGCTACAGCGGGGTCGGAATTGCCTCAAAAATAAAGCCCAATCATGTAGAGTACGGTTGTGGCATCGAAAGCTATGATAATGAAGGAAGAATCATCCGTGCAGATTTCGATGGATTTTCGGCCATCTCCGTCTATGTGCCTTCTGCTTCTAATATTGAGAGACTGGATTTTAAAATGCAGTTTTGCCATGACTTCCTGGAGTATATCAAAAATTTAAAGAAAGAAATTCCTAACCTGATTATATCCGGTGACTTTAATATCTGCCACGAGGCTATCGACATTCACAATCCTGTGGGTCTAAAGAATGTTTCAGGATTTCTTCCTATGGAAAGGGAATGGATGACCAATTTCATCAATGAATGTGAATTGATTGACAGTTTCAGGTTTTTCAATAATGAACCTGATCATTATACATGGTGGAGCTACAGGCAAAATTCAAGGGAAAGAAATAAAGGCTGGAGGCTGGATTATAACTTCACCTCTTATGGTTTAAAAGATAAGCTCAGCAGGGCCGTTATTTTAAAGGAAGCAATACATTCTGACCATTGTCCTGCTTTATTGGAATTGGATCTATAATCAATGTCCTGTTTAACCATACAAAAAGCCAGCTGAATCAGCTGGCTTTTTTTTAATTTAAATCATAAAATTAATCGACAATTTCATATTCGACCGGAATTGTACCATGACTGATATCTCCGATCTCATCGAACGCAGCTTTAGACATATCTAAAGATCTTGATGAATGGAAAGGCCCTCTGTCATTAATTCTTACTATTACCTCTTTACCATTCTTAAGGTTTGTTACCTTAACGTTTGTTCCAAATGGAAGCGTTCTGTTTGCTGCAGTAAACTTTGAGTTATCAAAGATTTCTCCGCTAGCAGTTTTTCTACCGTTAAATTTATCGTGGTAGTACGATGCATAACTTGTTTTTTTCGCATCTAAGGCATTACTCGTAAAAGAATAAACACCTAAGGTTGAAATCATCATTATGATTACGAGAATGAATCTTTTCATCATTTTGAACTTTTATTGGTTTTGACGGGACAAAAGTATCAGGAATCTTTATAAAACCCTACCCAATATGTTAAAAAGAGTTAATAAAACATTAAACAAATGTTAACAAACCCTGCAACACCCTATTAACAGGGCTTTTAGACCACACTGTTAAAAAATGTTAAAAAAAGACCCAAAAAGTTAATATAATTAACTAATTCGCATGGAATTTGAAAAAGTAAAAATAAAAACAAATTGAAAATCAATTAGTTACAAAATTAACAACGTTAAAGAATTGAATCAAAATATTTATTATTAAAATTAAAAATCATAAAATCTGATTCTGGAGAAAACTCCTGATAGAAGATATCTGGCTGTATAAAATCAGGTTTCTGAATCAGATTTTAACAGCATTATATTTTGTTAAAATTTCCGGATTGATTCTTTATTTCAATAATTTCCTGATATACACTAAAAAATTACATCAATATGATTACTTACTGTCAAAAAATAAATGAACGCTATGCCTCTTAAAAGTAAAAAACCAATGATATTCTCATTGGTTTTTATTATGTAATTAAATAAATTTCTTTATTTTAAATATTCTAATACGTAATCGTATGTTCCTGAAGGATACACTACAGACATACTAGGAGATCCTGTAATAGCATTTCCTGGAGTAGCAACTGGATTATAAGAATATAAGCTTCTATCATAAACAGTATTTGTACCTGCTTTATAGATCGTAATTCCGTACATCGTTGTCATTCCTGTAGGAGCCGGAATATTAACTGCAGTAGAAGTACCACTTGCAGTGAAAGTTCCTTTGATTGCAAACAACTGCTTATCAACACCTGGACTTACATTAATAATAGTATTTGTAGTGGTTTCTGCTGTTCCAACGGTTACTTTTGGAGAACCTCCAATTGATACCCATCTACCTGTAGCTACACTTGTAGACTGACCAGGGTTTGAGAAGTAATAAAATCCCGGAACTACAGCAGTTACTACTCCATTTCCAGTAACTGTATTACCAGTAGTTGTATTATATACTACCATACCATCATAAGCAGATGGAAAATTTATCCCATCTAGACTACCTGTTTTAAAAGTAAATTGGGTCAAATCAGTTGAAGGGAAAAGTAAACCTTTGCCATCATTAACTGTAGCATTATTATTTGTAGAAGCATCTAGAAATACATTCTCATTTGGGAACTGATTCGCAATAGCACCATTAGATAAAACCTGAGCACTTGCTAATGTACCAGAGACTACAAAAAGCGCAAATATTATTTTTTTCATTTTGTTTTAAATTAAATATTACAACTAAATTCTATTATCTACCAGAAAGCATAGCCCAAACATTTGTACCAGCCTGATCAACTACGATAAAGCAGAAAGATCCTCCCGAAGTAATTGTACTTGGTAAATTGTTAATAGGCCTTGTAGGGCCAGGTACCGCTGATGAATCCCATCCAACATTTCCAGGTCCGTTAGAAGAAACGCATCTTACTGAGTTTAAAGGAAGAGTGGTAGCATTAGGCAGAAGTAGCTGACTAGTTCCTCCCATTCCAGTTGTAACAACCGAATAATCATCAGCAGCCCACACAATAGGAGCATTAGCTGAGTGAAGTCTTCCCTTTTGAATTTGGAAGTTAGGAGTAGAATTTCCACCTACAGCTTTCCAAACTGAATTTGGAGCATCATAATAATAAAAGCCTACAGCTGTAACATTTGTAGTTTTAGGAGTTGCTGTACCGTCAATCGTTGTAACGAAAGCAAGTGCTCCGTTTTGATCAGCGATATAAGCAGCATCTTTAGCTAATAATTGTGCTCTTGTCATACGAGGGACTAATAAGGCATCAGGTCTTGCATTGTCAGTAGTATTGGCTACTACGTCTAAAGTTGCGGCTGGTGTGGTTGTGTTAATCCCCACTCGCCCCTGTTGAGCCTTAGAAAGGGCCGAAAGGCCAACAAGCATAATTGCTGTTAATAAAAATTTTTTCATAAGTTTTTAAAGATTTTTAATTACATTTTTTTCATCAATATTTCCAAAAGGAAGATACATCTCAACTTGTGAACATTATATCGAAACTAAAAAATCAAATAATAAATTTAATTGATTTTTAGTCTTATTTTAATGATTAACTTACTGAAAGTATATGATTTAAAAATATTGCTTCTTGCGCAAATTTAAGACATAATTTTCGATTTTAAATACATTATAAAAGAAAATTAAAAAATCTTAATTCTATAAAATATTAACAATTTGATTATCAATAAAATAAAAATAACCTAACGAGAAACTTCTATGTTAATTTTCGTTAATAATTTAATTTCAAAAACGCTATTTTTAACTGATTAATAAGCCTTTAGCTAGACTAATTCTCCGTATAAGTCAAATTCTTCAGCAGAGGTAATTTTCACGTCTGCAAATTCACCTATTGAAATATAAGTATCTTCGGCAGAAACCAAAACTGTATTGTCCACATCTGGTGAGTCATACTCTGTTCTTCCGATAAAATAATTCCCTTCTTTACGGTCAAAAATACATCTGAATACTTTACCGATTTTTTCCTGGTTTTTCTCCCACGAAATCTGAGACTGAAGTTCCATAATTTCTTCTACTCTTGCCTCTTTTACTTCCTGTGGAATATCATCTTCCAAAACATGAGCAGTGGTATTCTCTTCGTGAGAATAAGTAAAGCAACCTAATCTGTCAAACTTTTGCTCTCTTACCCAATCTTTAAGCTCCTGAAATCTTTCTTCTGTTTCACCCGGATATCCAACGATAAGCGTTGTTCTGATTGCCATATCAGGAACTTTCTCTCTGAATTTTCCTAAAAGGGCATCCGTTTTTTCATGGGTAGTTCCTCTCTTCATAGATTTCAGTAAATCTGAATTGATATGTTGAAGAGGAATATCTATATAGTTACATACTTTAGGTTCTTCACGGATAATATCAAGAACATCTTCCGGGAAGCCGCTTGGGAAGGCATAGTGAAGACGAATCCATTCCACACCTTCTACTTTTACCAATTCTTTTAAAAGATCACCCAACGCTCTTTTTTTATAAAGATCCAACCCATAATAAGTAAGATCCTGAGCGATAAGAATTAATTCTTTTGTTCCTTTTTTTGCCAGTTTCTGAGCTTCTGAAACCAACTTTTCGATAGGTGTTGAAATATGTCCTCCTCTCATCAATGGGATTGCACAGAAAGAGCATGGTCTGTCGCAGCCTTCAGAAATTTTAAGGTATGCGTAATGTTTAGGAGTTGTTGTTAATCTTTCTCCTACCAGCTCATGTTTATAATCTGCTCCAAGGTGCTTTAAAAGTACCGGAAGGTCTCTGGTTCCGAAATATTGATCTACATCCGGGATTTCTTTGATCAAATCCGGTTTATATCTTTCGGATAAACATCCTGTAACGAATACTTTTTCAACCTCGCCTCTGTTTTTAGCGTCCACATAATCAAGGATAGTATTGATAGACTCTTCTTTAGCATTATCAATAAATCCGCAGGTATTGATGACAACAATGTCCCCACGGTCTTCGTGAACCACTTCTTTGCCATTGGCCTTCAGCTGGCTCATTAATACTTCAGAATCATATACATTCTTGGAACATCCAAGAGTGACTACATTGATTTTCTTCTTCCCTACAGATTTTGTACGCATCGTTTTGATTTTGAGTCTGCAAAGATACAAAATATTGGAGAGTTAAGATTAAAAAAGTAAAAACCACTTTATAAAAGTGGTTTTCAGGGATATGCTTTAAAAGTTTTTTTCTTTAAATCCAGGAGCGTTCTCGTCTTTTTCAGAAAGGATGGCATCTTTTTCGTCTACCTTCCAGTCGATATCAAGATCGGGATCATTGAATTTTACACTGCCTTCTGATTCTTTGTTGTAAAAATTGTCACATTTATAAGAAAATACAGCGTGGGTACTCAGCACAGAAAACCCGTGCCCAAAACCTCGCGGTACATAAAGCTGTAATTTATTTTCAGCAGTAAGTTCTATTCCGAACCATTTTCCAAATGTAGGAGAATCCTCTCTAAGGTCTACAGCCACGTCCCAGACGCTTCCTTCAAGACAAGAAACTAATTTTGCCTGAGCATGTTCTCCTTTCTGAAGATGTAATCCTCTTAATACTCCATAGGAAGATTTGGAAATATTATCCTGTACAAAGTGCCCGTTCATTCCGGTAAGTTCCTCGAATTTTTTTTCGTTGAACTTTTCAAAGAAGTATCCTCTTTCATCCTCAAATATGGTAGGCTCTATGATGTAGCAGTCTTTAAGCGGGGTTTCTTTAATTTTCATAATAGTTAAAAACTCTATTTCAATGTGGTTATTAATGTTTTAAACAAAATTTTTGTATCGTTTTTAAAAGACATATTTTCAAAATAGTCCAGATTCATTTTTACTTTGTTCGGAAATAATACTTCATCATTATATGTTAAAGGATCTTTCTGGTTTTTCAGAAGATTTTCTTCATCTCTGTATTTGATGCTCGCTTCACAGGTAAGCCCGGGTTTGAGTTCCAAGACTTTTCTATCTGCTCCGGCGAGTTTGTCATAATACCCTTCGATATCCGGTCTGGGACCGACAAAACTCATTTCGCCTTTTAAAATATTAAACAATTGCGGAAATTCATCCAGCTTGAATTTTCTGAGTGTCTGCCCTACTTTTGAGCATGTTCTCGTCTCTTCATGAATTGTTTTAAATTTAAAAATGGTAAAAGGTTTTCCATACTGCCCTATTCGGGTCTGAAAAAAAATTCCATTGGAAGAGGTGTCCCAACTTGCAATCACAAATAAAATGATCAGTACCGGCATAAGAAAGAAGATCAATATTGCCGCTAGGGTAAAATCAAAAACCGCTTTCCAATATGTATACTGATTCATTAAATTCGATGATATTAAATTCCAAAGTAAGTATGCACTACTTTTGTGATTCTTTCTCTGTCATCATCTGACAGATTAGAGCCTGAAGGAAGACATAATCCGTTATCAAAAAGCTTTTCAGAAATATTCCCTCCATAATAAGGTGAGGTTTCAAAAATCGGCTGTAAATGCATTGGTTTCCACAGTGGTCTTGATTCAATATTATCTTCTAAAAAGGCAAATCTTAAACCTTCTCTGTTTTTCCCTGTAGTTTCAGGATCAACAATGATTGCAGATAACCAATGGTTTGAATAAAAATCATCTCCCGGCTCTGAAAATACTGTTACGCCCTCAATATTCTTGAAAAGGTCAACATAGAAATTGTGCATTGCTCTGCGGGCCTCCACTCTGTCCTTAAGCACTTCCATCTGTCCTCTTCCTATTCCTGCAACAATATTGCTCATTCTATAATTGAACCCAATCTGCGAATGCTGATAGTGAGGTGCATTGTCTCTTGCCTGTGTAGAAAGGAAAACGGTTTTATCTTTATCTTCCTGAGTGTGACAAACCAAAGCTCCACCTCCTGAAGTGGTAATAATTTTATTCCCATTAAAACTTAAGACTCCGAAACGTCCGAATGTTCCGCATGCCTGTCCTTTATAGGTAGAACCAAGAGCTTCAGCAGCATCTTCTATCACAGGAATCTGAAATTCCTGAGCAATCGCTGTAATTTCGTCCATTTTTGCAGGCATACCATATAGATGAACTATAATGATTGCTTTAGGCTTTGTCCCTTTCTGGATTCTGTCTTCAATTGCTTCTCTTAATGCTTTCGGGCACATATTCCATGTATCCGGCTCACTGTCAACAAAAACAGGTATTGCTCCGCAATATGCAATAGGATTGGCGGACGCAGAGAAAGTCATTGACTGGCAGATCACCTCATCACCATGTACAATTCCACATTCAACAAGAGCAAGATGTAATGCTGCAGTACCTGCAGAAAGTGCTGCCACTTTTGCATTTTCACCTAAAAACTCCTCCAGATCAGTTTCAAATCCGTTAACATTAGGTCCCAGTGGGGCTACCCAGTTTTCCTCAAATGCTTCGTTGATATATTTTTGTTCATTCCCTCCCATATGTGGTGAGGATAACCAGATTTTAGTATTCATATTTTTGATTAGTAACTTGTTTATATAATATTTTTCTTGATAATTCTCCCCGGATTTCCCACTACAACTGAATAATCAGGAATATCATTAATAATAACTGCTCCGGCACCTATTACACACCATTTTCCTATTTTGATTCCCTGAATGACCAAAGCCCCTATTCCAATCTGAGAGCCTTCTTCTACTTTCACTCCTCCGGCAAGTGCAGAGTTGGGTGAAATATGGACAAAGTCTTCAATCACACAATCATGATCTACAGATGCATTGGTATTGATGATACAGTGTTTTCCAATGGTAGTATCTGCATTGATGACAACGCCTCCCATGATTACAGTTCCCTCTTCTATTTTCACAGAGCCTGAAATAATTGATTTTGGGTGTACTAAGACATCAATTTTATTCTTAATTTGTTCTGCGATTTTCTTGCGGGTAAGGTTATTTCCAATTGAAATAATAAGCTTTTCCTTATCATCCGGTACATGATTCAATACAGGAAATCCATAGCATTCCTTTTTAGTGGCATCCTGATCTATGAATGCCTTAATTTTTATGTCATTAGCAGCAGCAATATCTGCAATTACCTTTCCATGTCCACTTGCTCCAAATAAATACATAGCTATCAATTAATTTCCTTGAAATGGTTCTATGGTTACATGCCCTTCAGCGGACACTCCTTCTCTTATAAATACTTTCTTGGCGGTAAGAAAAAAGATTTTGCAATCTAGCATCAATGATATGTTTTCCACATACCACACATCATAGTCAAATTTTTGATTCCATGATATTGCATTTCTCCCGTTTACCTGTGCCCATCCTGTGATTCCGGGTCTTACTTCATGTCTTCGTGCCTGATGTTCATTATAAAGTGGCAGATATTGTACGAGAAGAGGTCTGGGACCGATAAGTGACATATCTCCCTTTAAGACATTGATCAGCTGTGGAATTTCATCCAAAGATGTTTTACGGACGAACGAACCTATTGCTGTTAATCTTTCTGCATCTGATAAAAGGTTTCCGTGGGAGTCCTTTTTATCATTCATTGTTTTAAACTTTATAATCTTAAATACCTTTCCTTTTTTCCCAGGTCTTGACTGAAAGAAAAAGGGTTTTCCATCATTGGCCAGGAATAATCCTACCATCACAATAAGAAAAATTGGAAGTAATAAGGTAATTCCCATCAGAGAAAATACAAAGTCTAAAATCCTCTTTAAATAATTTTTATACATTCTTAAAAGTTAGATATATTGGTCATAATACATGGTGAGTAACGACTCAGGCTTCTTCTGTTTTTGCTGTATAACTAATTCCAATAATCATTGAACTAAAGTACAAAAATTCCGGTATATTAAAAAGGTTACAGGATGTTTGTACAAGTGTAAAATATTGTAGGAATAAAGCAAAAATCAATTTATAGTATATATTACTTTTTTTTATGTTCCAAAATAGAGAAGCATTTTGTAATACAGGCAAAAACTTTAGAAAATAAATAATTAACCCTAAAATTCCGGTGGCCATTAAAAGCTCTAAAAAAATATTATGGGGATGCACTCCGTCCTCAAACAATATCCTTCCTCCCAGAAAAGGGTTTGAATTAAAGATTTCAATAGCCTTGGTATATAATGGTCCTCTGCTGGATGTATCTCCATGGGCAATCCATTTATACATTCTGTTGAAGCTTGTTATTTGTCCGTCTCCATATTGTTCATGCAGAATAATCAACCCTATAAATAACAAGATTGATGTAACAGCATATAGCAAATATTTTTTATTTCCTTTTAAAAGAACCATGTAAAAAGAACATACAAAAATAGCTATTAACGGACTTCTCGCCATCGATTGAATCACATTAAAAAGCCCTAAAAAAAGGCAGAAGAATAAAAAATAGGATTTGTAATCTTTTTTACAAAACAAAAGCAAAAATAGGGATATAATAAATAATGAGGCTCCTATATGCCCATACATAATGTAGTAGGTACTAAAAATATGATCTAATTTGATATAACCATATATATAGTTTACCACGAGAAGACCACATAAAATACTGATACAATACTTTGTGATGCTTTTGAAATCTACTTTACGGTAGTCAATACATAATAAAGCAGTACTTGGTAACAGGATCATAAAGAGGATTCTGAAAAGATCTTCATTCTGCGATGCTATTACATCCTGATTAAACGGATAGTTTTTAAACGAATAGATAAGCTTGATGATGTAAAAAACCCAAAACCCGGCAAGGCTTATCATTGAAATATTTTTACAACTAATATTTCTCCTTTCTCTATAGATGATGAATACAGAAAAGGCAATAATAAAGATTCGATAGGGAATAGAAAAGTTCCTGGGATTCATTTCCAAAGGCTTGGCAAAAGAAATGGCAATAGTATTTCCTACTATAACAGATAACAGGAATAGTTTATCAATGAAATTATTATTAACCGTAATTTTCAAAATAAAGCCTCTATTTATATTTCAATCTATGCAAAACTACTTCTTTTGCTTTACAGAATGAAATAAAATGGCATCCATATATTTTTTTCCCAGCACCGGATACGTTCTGTTTTCAAAAATCCACTTTCTGCCTCTGTCACCTATCTCCATTCTTTCTTCTGCGCTCATATTGGCATAATACAGGATTGCATTTTTAATATCCTCTGCAGATGTACTGTTGATAAATTTACCGCAATCCGCTTCATTAATCATAGAAGGATATCCGGTATAAGAGGCAATAATAGGTTTTGCAGCCAGCATATATTCCACTACTTTGTTCATAGATTGTCCGTAGTCCCAAACTTTTGAATCTTTAGTAGACAAGTACAGAATATCACAAACCTGAAGAAAATATTTAACTTCATTTTGCTGGATTCTTTGTAAAAATGTTACGTTCGAACAATCTTTGAGCTGTTCTTCATAAGATGCTCTGAGATCACCACTTCCAACAAGTACAAAATGGATATTACTGTTCTCCTTCATCATTTGTATTGTTTCAATAAAAGGTTCCAAAGCATTGGTAACTCCCATACTGCCTGCATAGCCAATAATTACTTTGCCGGGTGGCACAACTTCTGAAAAAGGATTTTTTTCTTTCAGGAATTCTTCGGAATAATTTTCAGGATCAAATCCTAATGGTGAGCAATGAAATGGCTTTTTGTATCCCAGTAATTCTTCCACATGCAAATCCAATCTTGGCATTGTTCCAGCTACCAGATCTGCTTTTTTATATCCAAACTTTTCGATAAATCCTATCAATAAAACAAGAGGGTGCGATTTGGAAAAGCCAGCTTCCTCCGTCATCGTTAACGGCCAGATATCACGGATTTCAAAAACTAAAAAACTGCCAAACTTCTTTTTCAGATAATATCCATAAATAATAGAAAAAATTGAAAGTGAAGAAATAATGACAGCATCAGGTTTTCCCATATTAGAAAGCTTCATTGAGAAAAGCTTTCTTTCAAAATCAAACCAGGACAAAATTCTGTCTATCGATGCGGTTTTGGTATATTTTTTTGTTTTAATCCATCTTATAGCTACCCCATCCTGCTCTTCATCATTATAAATCTTGTCAGTTTCAGGACAATTGGTAAAATGATTTGAATCTGAAGTGATCATGAGGGTATTATTTCCCTGTCTTTTAAATTCTCTTGCCAGATAAAATAAACGTGAAGGTACTTTTGCATATTGCGGTGGTGAGGCATATTTGGAAATTAGCCAGATATTTTTTTCCATTTTATTACTGCAAGGTTGGTTTTTTAATTGGATCAATTAGGAAATCAAGCATAATTGCTTCATTCAAAATATTGCTGTTATTAAGATTTTTAATGCTCAGGCTGTTTTCAAGCTGATTAAAGTCTGATACAAAATCTTTTACTTTATCTTTTCGCTCCAGAATATTTGATTTTATTCTTTCTCCCACCCCATCATTCACCCAATTCTGGGTAACATCAAAGCCTCTTTTTAAACGGTTTTTGAGGATATATCCCGGTACATCTTTCTTCATCATCTCCCGTAGTATCCATTTTCCATATCCATGTTTAATTTTAAGCAAATCCGGCAATGCTAAAGCAAACTCCACCAGTCTGTAATCCATAAATGGCAGTCTGCTTTCAATAGAAAAATACATTGAGTTTCTATCTTCATATCTTAAAAGTGAAGGAATACTATATTTTTGAATATCTGAGATCTGTCTGTCTGATAAAGATGTATTTTCAAACAGATTTAAAGAAATGTCAGGTAAGCAATCAAGGAATGCAGTATCTTTTCCTGTTGTTTTCAGATATCTGTTTTTCTCATTCCAATAGGTCTTTATTTGTTTGGTTTCGAATAGCAGCATAAGTGCCAGTGAGTGAAAGTATTGTAAGCCGGGTAGGATTTCCTTTTTTTCGATCGCTTTTTTCAGTGCCACTACGAAAAACTTTCTGTATCCGGCAAAAATTTCATCACCTCCCTGGCCTCCTAATAAAACTTTAATGTTCCTTTCTTTTACCTGCTTGTATACTTCATGCTGTGCTATAATGCTTAATCCCAGAAATGGAGATTCTTGTGCCTCCATTGTCTGATCATAAATATTGCCCATCTCCTGCGCGGTGTAAGAGTGGTGAATATACTCAACATTAATATTTTTATCTTTTGCAAATTTGTTGATAACAGGTCCTTCTGATTTCGGGTGATCCGGAGCGCCATAGCTGAATGCCATTAGATGATCCACTTCTTTCGCTGTAATGGCTGCTATAGAGGAAGAGTCCACTCCTCCACTTAAAGAAATTGCCAGAGGAACATCACTTCTCAGACGTATTTTTGTTGAATTTTCCAACAGGGCTTTCCCTTGGGAAATGAGTTCATCTGAGCTTAATGACTCCAGTTCTTTTCTTTTTTTTGCCACCTGCTCTTCCAGAGAATACCATGTCTTTGTCTCTATTTTCAGTTCTCCCTCCAGCTTGCATTTCATTAATGATCCCGGCAAAAGATATTTTACATTCTTGAAAGGGGTTCTGTCTTCATATCCTTCAAAAAAACCAAATCTTATTCCGCTGGAACAATATTCCAAATCTATATCCTGATTTATTTGCTTCGCTACAGAGGCAATGGAAGAGGAAAATAACAGCTGGCCATCAAAAAAAGTATAGATTAACGGCTTCACTCCAAATCGGTCTCTTACAAGATAAAATTCTCCTTTAATCTTATCAAACATCCCGAAAACAAACATTCCGTTCAGTTTATTCAGGCACTCTTCTCCCCAGCATTCCCAAGCTCTTAGAAGAACTTCTGTATCTCCTTTTGTTCTGAAAGCAAACCCATTGGCAATTAATTCTTCTCTAATTTCCTGATAGTTATATATTTCACCGTTAAAAGTGATAGTATATCTTTCATCCTCAGAAATCATAGGCTGATTAGATGCTCCTGAAAGATCTATAATCGCCAGCCTTGAGTGCGCTAACGTTACTGACCAATCTGCATATTCTGTTTTTTCAACTGCATAGTAATCCGGCCCTCTTCTTCGTATATAATTATGTAAATCACTTCCTTCATTAAAATCGAGGTTTTGTGATCTTTTAAATTCTATTGCTCCTGTTATTCCGCACATATTAGTTTGATAAAACTTTTTGATAAAACGTTAATAATTTGTCAGACTGGCTTTCCCATGAAAAATTTTCATAGACTAACTTTTGTCCCACTTCACCCATTTGTTTCGCTGTTTCTTTATTAAGCATGAAATAATCAATAGCATCTGCTATTTCCTTAGGTTTTTGAGGGTCTACAAAAATACAACAGTCACTTCCTTTCAATAAACTTCTCCAATAGGGAAAATCTGAGGCAATAAAAGGAATTCCTGCCACCATGTATTCGAACATTTTTATTGGAAGACTCACCAAAAATGTTGGGATCGGATGTAAAGTAACCACTCCTACCATAGAACGGTTATAGATATTTTCTACGTCTTCAGAGTTTATGTATCCAAAATCATTAACAAGATGATAATTCTTATGTTCTTTTACTTCTTTTTCCAGCGTAGGAGAAGAATACATTCCCGCAAGATTCAGTCTGGCCTCTGATTTTGTAATCTCCAATGAATCCATAAGTTCTTTAATTCCTCTTGTATCATCAATAGATCCCACATAACATACTTCATTCTTTTTTTGATCCCAGGAAATATGTTCTTGTTTCTTATCGGATAAGATGGGATAGTTATTGATATTTTCTGTTTGTTTGGCAAACTTTTTAAAATAATTTTCAATATGAGGAGTAGCCCCAATCACCCCATCTATTTTTTTACAGGCATAACGCTCGAAATTCTCATAGAACAGGGAGATGATATTTGAAACAGGAGATTTTAAATAGGGTGAAACCAAAATAGTATTTACCGTATCTTCGTGAGAATCAAAGATTACTTTTTTATTTAGCTTTTTTAGTTTCTTCGCTATTAAAAGCAATTCGGGATCATGCAGATGAAATACATCTGCATTGAGTTCCTTAGCTTTATTAAAAATTTTAGCTGTAGTCTGTGTAATTCTTTTTATTCTACCTGATGGGGCACCTATATCTATAATTTCCACATTGTCTATCACCTCATTACCTTTACCGTCAGCAACAACTAAGGTTACCTTAACATCTTTGGATGCCAGACTTTTACACATCTTATGAAATATCCTGGAATCATTTCTTGGATGGACACTCGTGAGATGGCATATGTGAAATCTATATTTTTTATTCATTAATTGTTTTTTGGACTTGAAATTCAACACTACAACACCAGATTATTTCAGATTTACAATCTCCTGAAAAAAGCCTTTATCATGAGTGATATAGGCACTCTGTTCAGCATAATAAGGAAATTTGTTTTCTATTCTTTCATACATAGTATCGACTTCCTTTGTATTCAACATTTTCCACCATCCTATAAAAATATGTTCAAAGTTTTGAGAAGGCTGAATACCTTTTTTCCCATCTTTAATATCACTTCGAAAACTACTGTTATTGCCGTCTATATAATTATTGAAAGTATAAATACTACTTCTGGAATCATAAACTGCAATATTAGTTATCAACTGGTTTGAAAGTAAAGTGGTTAATTTTCCCAAATAGCTATATTTTATTTTATCATCTTGAAAATTAAGTTTCAACAGATGTAAATAAGCAGACATTCTTGAAAAATGAGAAGCATCCCAGTTGACACTTTGGCTTTTCTCCAGAGCTACATCCTGAAAATCCGGATGATCACGCCAAATATTGGGCTGCAAGTACCATGCTTTATTATCTTTAATGCTTACTTCTTTCTTCAATACCTGGTAGAATCTATCTTTAATAGAGACTAAATCAGGAGTTATGGTTTGCTTTGCCTCTTTTTCAATCAGTAAAAGACTTACGCCTGTTCCCATAACGTAGAGCTCAAAATCAGTAATTGCTCTGTAATAGCTTAAATTACCATTAAAGTTCCCACTTAAGATATAATCTATCCTTTGTTTGACTCCATAAAATTTCTTTGATTCCGCATCCCAAATGTTTGCAGGATTTTTATTCCAATAATATAATACTTCACTTTTTATGAAATCATACATCTTGGTATTTTCGGCATTACCTTTTATACCACTTCTTCTTAAATATTCTGAAACAGTAAAATAAAAGGTTCTTTTAGCCAAATCATCAGCCTGCGAATTCTTTTTTACAATAAGTAATGTATTATAAGTAAACAGCTTCTGAAATTTATTTATTAACTCATTATTTTGAGTATCATAAGCATATTGCATAGGAACATACAAAAGAGCTGAACTATCATAAACAGAGCTGTACCACTTGGACAGTTGAGTCTCAGAGCTAAATACATCAGTATAAAAATCCAACATTTTGGAAATCTCCTTAACGCTTAAGTTTTTGTTCGTAAATGTGGGATTATCCGATGTAAATATTAATTTATTCTGTATTGCTGGTGCTGGTTTAAAAATAGGCATAGCCAAACAGAAAGAACTACTATACATCCAATAAGTAAATAATAAAGTAATCTTAAAAATAAAGGTAGAGCTTTTCATTTACGAACAAAAATTTAAATTATTTTTCAGTATACAATTTCGGAATTTTATTCACGATTTTAATTACTCTTTCAAAATCGAGTCCTAAAGTATCCAGGTACCATCTGATATTCTGATAACGGGGAGTATTTTCTATTCCCACAAGTTCTAAGGCTCTTTCTCTTGTTATTTGCCCTTCTCTAATCTGATTACTTCTGAACGTGTCATGCTCTGTAAAGCCAGCTACAGTATAATATACATAATTATAAAAAGCTGCTGTACCATCACCAATTCTCCAGGTAGTAGTAGTATCTATTGCCTTTTCCCAATTATAATCGTTTAAAAGGGTATTATCCACCTGCTCTTCATCCCATCTCCAATAATCAAAAATGTGGTAGTAATCCTGTTTTTCTGTAAAACTACGATAGTATTCTCCAGATAGAGTGTCCCAAAGTGAACTATTAAAATATCCCGGGCTCTCCATCATGGCTCTGAACCTTTTAGAATGGTATCTCAGCTGCTTCATCGCACCATGGCTGTATACTCTTTTTTCTTCAAAATCAGGTTCAATATCTAAAAATCCTGTTTTAAAGTGAGTTACTTCTAATGGATTTACTCCCCACAGATTAAGATTGATTCCCGTTTGCTTTTTAATATCTTCTACATGTCTGAAGAAGTGTTTATCTCCAGCGGTTAGCATTGCCATCATTCCTAAATGAGGTGATTTAAGCCATGCTTCCAGATTCATTCTGATATTCTTTCTTTTGAGTGAGATGTCTGCAGCAACAATAATATTTTCTACACCAAGATCTGCACACATACGGCTGATATTTCTTCGGCCAAGATCCGTTACCATTCCCCAATCATAGGTATAGGTAACAGGTTTCATTTCCAGTTCTTTTACAATAAGGTGCAGTCCATAGCAGCTGTCTCTACCTCCTGAAAAGGGAACAATACAATCCAGTTCTTTTCCTTTTCTTCTGTAGGGCTCAACCAGCTTAAATAATTCTTCTTTCGGTTTAGGATTATTTCTCGGTTTGTAGCTTTTACAATAATTACAGACCCCAGCTTCATCGAATTTTATAAAAGGCATGGTCTCAGGAAGAATACATTTGGTGCATCTCTTGATATCAAGTTTTTTATATTCAAGCAGGTTTTCTTCAATAGTATTGAATTTAAACTCAGGGATTAAGTCTTCTACTCTGCTTTTTTCATCTATAACCGTAAGGTTTTCTTTTGAGACAGGAATATCCAGAATCAAGGATTCTTCTTTTATCTGGGTAATGTTTTCGCATCCTATAATTTTAAGGCCATAGCTTTCTGATGCAAAATAAGTTTTATCCTCATTGTATCCTACGTATAAGCTGCCATTATTAGAGAATAAAAGGAGTTTTCCTTTTTCAGGCAGAGCAAGAGCGCAGGCAATAACTCCCTGGCATAAAGAAAGTACTTCTTTAGGAAGGTCTTCTATTTTGTTCTCACTATTAGTAAGAAATTCTTCTGCAATAGCTACAATGGCTTCAGAATCAATTTTTAATTGTCTGCTTACTGATAACTTACTCCAGACTTCGTCTTCGTTAACTATAATACCATTATGTATCGCACATATATTACCTCTAATCACGGGTTGATTATCTCCCAGTCCGTTGGTAATTAATCTGCTATGTCCTAAAACAATATTGTTATTATAGGGTTTTACCTTATTCAGTAATTTTTCAATGCTGTAATCAGCTCTGTTTACCTTATATTGGTTATTTTGATAATAAATCAAACCACTAGAGTCTACTCCTCTTTGTTCGGAGTGTTTTACCAGAGTTTGAAACTTCTGTTTATTAATACTGGTGTTCGATACGACACCAAAAATTCCACACATTTGTTTTTTTTCTTTTTTTAAATTAAACCTTTATAAATAATATTTATGGAAACTTATATACGTATAATCTGGTTTTATAAAATTAATATTATACATTTTCTAAGGTATTTCAAGTATATTTTTAATTAGCTATTCCTACTTTGTATCTCTTCTCAGATATAAAAAACATAATCCATATAATACTGCATCTCCAGGAATCAAAAGAATTACTCTTATTGTCTTCTAAATAAAATAATAAAACAATAATAAATAAAATCAGCATATCCTTATTCCTTTTGGAAATAGAATAATTTCTAAGAAAGAATAATATATATACCGATAGATATAATAACCCTGCTAGTATTCCCAATTCCATCATTGATTCAACAAACAAATTATGTGGATAATTGCTCACATCAGCACCATCAAGTATAAATCCTGAGCTTCCAATTCCTAATCCAAAAAAAGGATGATTTAATACTGATTCCAATCCTATTTCAAGAAAGTTTCCTCTCACTGATAAGCTCGCATCATCATTACCAGCTTTAAATATATTAAAGCGTTCAAAATCTACATTTTGAAATGCAAAAGTATAAATATTCTCTCCAAAAATAAGTATGGTAAAAAATAATGTTCCTATTGCAAACCCTGTTTTATAATTTATTTTATAATTTTTAAGATTCAAAGTAAAGAAAACGATTAAGGATAGTACCAAATTAATGATAGGCCCTCTTCCTCCAAGTTGAAATAATAGAAATAATATTGATAATCTGTACACTGCAACATACCATGTTAACTTGCTTGCCAGAGAAAAAATAAAACATGCACAAAGCATAATTCCAATAACTAAATAGGTAGGAACTTTATCTACCAACAATTCTGAATCATGAAATATAATAAACATATTATTCAGATACAGATAAAACAATGCTATAATCATTAATCCTCCAATAATATACATCAATAATTTCAATTCAGAAAAAATAGATTTTTTAAATACAATAATCGGATAAACGACTGTAAACATATTTAAAATAATAGCGAGGGTTTTGGATTTAGCGTACTCAGTAGATATTGAATACAGATTGGAAACAATAAAGATCAGGCTGAATACAGTAATTAAAATGACAATTGGGCGGTCATGTTTTTTGAGCGGAACAATTTCACGTATTTCAATAAGTATTAATGCCGTACAAACCAAAAGAGATAATAATGTCAAGTCTATTGGAATAGGTAACCACTTCAGAGATCCTGAGAAAACAAAAATAAAATAAATAAATACTTTAAAAAATACAAATTTGTCGGTAAATAAAGACATATTTCTCAATTAGAATTGGTTTTTAACAAAATTAGGCAATTTTCCATTTATTATAATCAATCATGATATGATATAAAATCTTTGTTTTATTGTCATTGTAAGTTCCTATTGTTTCGTATTATATTGTGAAATAAATCTTATATATACTTCCTGATACCATTTTGGGTCTCTGAAAATTCTGTCATTATGCCAAAGTATAACGAAATCACCTTCTACTCTTTTTGTTATTTTAAAAAGATTTTCCAATACCTCAAAAGCTTTATTCATAGAATATTTCTGATAATGCCTCAATGTAGCATCCATAACGATCAGAGGCTTCTCTAGAATATTATAAGGTTGATCTTTTTTAAAATTGTACGGGTAAAATTCGTGTGCTGTACCACATTTAAATCCTTCATGTTCTGCAAACCCCATAGTATAATCGACTTTTACACCACATTTTTCAAGATTTTCAAAAGTTACTCTTCGGTCAAATCTAAGATAATGCTGCCTTGCAAATACAATATCTCTTCCCGATGTATTTCTAAGCCTCTCTATTTCATCGTTCATAATCGTAACATCTCTGAACGTATTAAAGCCGGGATGAATGCCAAAGAGCATATCTGCATCTGTAATTTTAGACATCAACGCTAAAACATTATTATCTATATCCTGTCCTTTATCAAATTGAGATGGCTTTGCTGTCATAAAGAAAAAAACTGATTTTAAGTCATATTTTTTTGAATCTTTATACAATTGCTCTATTCCTTTAAGGTACTGATCTTCTTTTTTAGAAAAAATAGTTTTTAACATATTCAGTATTGAACTGCATAGTTGTAAAGGTCTTTTTTCTCTAATAGCTTCTCCAACTAAAGTTTTAATTGATGTAAAAAAGCCATCAAATCTATAAAGATCATCTATATCATGAGTAGGAACAAGTATTGTTGACCTTACTGAAGGGGTAAAACTTTGTACTTCATTTTTAAGAATTTTCCTGATCAGAAATGCATATTCATCAACTACAGGTATATTAATCAGATTATATTTATAGACTAAGCTATCTGTGTATCTAAATCTGTCAAATTCATCTCGTATTTCAGATGTCCATTCATCATAACAGGATAATAATACGAAAGATAAAGTAATGATGTCATAATTGATTTGAATATATCCATTGCTATATTCATACAGGTCATTTATATTTTCATCAATAACCGGAATAGTATAATCGTCATCATATGAAGGTATATATTTCATATGAGCTTTACCGTCTATTAAATTAACCAATTTATCCTGTGAACATAGCTTAAATTTAATTTTTATTCCTTCAACCTGGATAATTACATTATCTTCAGATAAAGACTCTAACGTTGGAGAAACGGTATAGCCAAATGCAATTTTCAATAAAAATTTAATTGTATATAATACTGCATTTTCTGTTCGCAAACTTTTTAACATTATTGTAAATTATAATAGGCTGGTTAATTTATACATTACGCCCCGAAAGAAACAAAAACAATTTTAATAATGAAGAATTTGTTTTAGACACTTCAAAATAGGCTTTTTGTTCTGTTCCATACAATCTAAATGCGCTTTCTACATTTTTTATCATACTTCCTTCAAAATCATAAGATTGGGTTTTATCACCCAAAAATTTGATGGATTCAAAAATCAAGCATGAAAATGAATTTGACTGTCGGAATTTTGGATTAATTGCTGAAATTAAATGATAGGCTGAATTACTATCCCATATTAAGAAAAGTGAAGTATGTTTATTACCTTCCTCATCATAAGCACTCATAATACACCCCATATTTCTTTCCTTACTGGCTTTATATATTGAGTAAAATAATTCTTCGCTATATGATATTTCCTGCCCAACCTCTTTCAAGCATTTTTTATGGAATTGATAAAATTCTTTATAATCTTCATCCAGCTTTACTGATATTTTTCCTTTTGCATCTTTAATGCTTTTTCTTTTATCATATGAGAAAGATGCCAATACTTTATCAGGATCAGATATATCCGGTATTACATAAGTATATTTAGTTGTACACTGAAAGCCAGCCCAATAAAAGGGCAACCAATTGGTAATAGAATAATGAAAATGCTGGATAAAATAATCAAACTGTGGCAATTTTTGAATTAAGTCTTCCATTACCTTTATCTCGTTACTTATTTTACTACTTTTCTTTGATGTATCTTTGTTAGTTCTTATCCATGGTCCTAAAGTCTGAGTTTGGTGCGGGAGAGTAAGAATATTAAATTTCTTTTTAACTTTCTTTTTGTAGTAAGGTAATGATCCGATAATAGTATCTCCTTTTTCAGATAATATCACATCCCAATTATTTTCTCCGCATACAGCATCCAGCCACCAATATTTTGAAAATAAAGGAATTGACTCTTCATTATCACATAATTCAATATATTTTCTTTTATTTTCTCCTAACATCACTAATAATTTATTTTTTAAAAATCATGGATATTTCATCTTCATTCTCAGATTCTATGACAAAGCCAAATGATTTATATAGCGAAATTGCTCCCGTATTATCAGAAACTACGTTTAAACTTATAATTTTAAAAAAATTTCCAAGCTCAGAAATACTGTCTGATAGGATTTTTTTTGCAAATCCTTTTCCCAAATAATTATCTTCTACAGCAATGCCTTTTAAATGAATTTCATTGTTATCTCTTGCTATATAAAGAGCATATGCAATACATACATCATCTTTTATTATGGTATATAAGGACCTGTTTTTGTGTGTATATAAGTATAATTTAGTAAGATTATCAATTTGTCCAAATTTTCTGTTATGCAAATTAATAATATTTACAATATCCTTTTTATCATTTTTTTTATAGACCAGATTCCTAACAATTCTAAAAGACCTGATAACGGCTAATACACTTAATAATTTTTGCATATTTATTTACCTTTAGAAAAATGATACGACAATAAGATATTAATTAAATACATGATGGAATATCCCAGTGAAAAGATAATTAAAGTTGTTTTTATATCAAAAAATAATGAACCTAAAACAACAATCGTTATATTTAAAGCAAATAAAAAAATCTGCCATAAAAAATCTACTCTTTGTTTTTCTGTAATCAAAAAGACAACAGAAAGAGGATTAGATAAAAACTGAAAAAAATACATTGGAGTCATATATCTGGCATAGTATCCTGCAGTAATCCATTTTTCGCCGAAAATAATTCTAAAAATATCCGGAGCAAAAATAAAAAACAAAATAAAAGGAACGATACTCAGTTTTAAAAGTGTTTTAAGTGTTGTAGTATATATTGTGTGGCAATTCCCAGTACTGATATAATGCCTGGCCGCTTCTTCTCTGAAAACATTTCCGATTGATCCTGCCATTAGACTGAGTGGCGCTGTAGCAATTCTATTAGCAAATCCATAAAATCCAAGTATAGAATTTCCAAAGTAATAATTAATTATCAAACCAGGAGCTTCATAAGCTGAAGTGTTAAAGAAATGAGCTGCTACTAAAAATTTCGGAAAATTAATATATCTTTTTGCAACATATGAAAGTCTTTTTTTTGAAATCCTGAATGTAGATATATCCTTCCAATTCGCACTCTTTCCATATAAAAACAATGCAGTCAATTGTCCTGAAATCCTTCCTAATATAAGTCCTTGAGGCCATTTAAAAATCCCAAGCAAAATACTAATACCAGATGTTATAATACTTTCAGAGATTTTATTAAATGATATCTTCTTATACTGTCTTTTTCTATTAAACCAGTAAAGAAGTGAGCTTAAATTTGCATTAATAAATACCAATAAAGGTACAAGGAATAAGACAGAAGAAGCATGCGAAAGATTAAATGTTTTTTGAAAAAAAGAATTAAAAATAACAATTACCGGCAATAAAAAAATACAGAATACAGCAGAGATTATAGCAACCAAATATAAAATTTGTTTAGCCCAAATAGAATTTTTCGGCAATAGAATAGCAAGTTCATATCTACCTGTTGCAAATACTGTAAGTACATTAACAATACTTAAAAGTATAGTATAATCACCAAAACTTTCGGGGTCATAAACTCTTGAAAGTATTGGTGTTATAAGCAATAGGATTAATTGAGCAAAAGCTGTTCCCGACAATAATGTCAGAATATTCTTAAAATACTCAGATTTAGACGCTATTGTTTTGTCGATTAAACTATTTATAAATCTTTTGATCATGTTGATTTCAAGCTATAAATCCTTTCGATAATATCCACCACTTTCAGTCCTTCTAAAGCATTAGTAGTGATGGTATTTCTGCCTTTTAATACATCTACAACATTTTCAATAATATAATGATGGTTTGCTGCAGATCCTTTATAAGCACCATAATCATTTCCAGGGTTTGTTGGAGCTAATTCTGGCATTACATAGTCTTTTATATTACAAACTTCTACTTTGTCCATATATTGTCCTCCAATTTTCACAGATCCATTCTCTGCAATGATCGTCATAGAACTTTCAAGGTTCTGATTCCAAACAGAAGTAGAATAATTTAATGATCCCATTCCTCCATCTACAAAATCAAAGCTAACGAAACCTGAGTCTTCAAAATCAGTAAGCGTTTCATGATTAAAATCTGCAAATTTTGCCTGAATATTAGTAATATCACCAAACAGCCAGTACATGATATCGATAAAGTGAGAAAACTGGGTAAACAAAGTTCCTCCATCCAGATCTTTCTTTCCATGCCATGATTCCGGCTTATAATATCGGTTATCACGGTTCCAGTAGCAATTAAGCTGAACCATATATATATTCCCAAGTTTTCCGCTCTCAACCATTTCTTTCACCCATGCGGAAGGAGGTGAATATCTGTTTTGCATCACGGCAAAAACTTGTTTATGCTTGTGCAAAGCCTGAAAAATAAGTTTTTCAGCATGCTGTTTTTTCAGAGCCATTGGCTTTTCTACCACAACGTGCTTTCCTGCATCTATCACTTTATAAGATTGCTCAAAATGAAATCCGTTTGGAGAAGCGATATTAACTACATCCACTTCAATTCCGGAAGCTAAAAATTCATCTAGTGATGCAAAAAAGGGAACGTCATAATTTTCAATTCCCAATGCAGATTTATCTTTAACATCAATCAGTCCTACCAACTCACATTCATCATTTCTTGAGATCATTTCGGCGTGTCTTTTTCCGATATGCCCGCAGCCCACAACTGCAAATTTTATTTTTTCACTCATTTGTATGTTTTTAAATTTTTGAAACTTTGTTATTTTCTAATTTGTATTTTTCTCCACTTTCTTCACAAACGGCAATATTTTCTGCATCAAATTGAAGTCTTTGCCCAAATTCACTCATCCATCCCATTTGTCTGGCAGGGTTTCCTACTACCAATGCATAATCCGGCACTTCTTTTGTAACTACAGCTCCTGCCCCAATAAAAGCATACTGACCAATATTATGTCCACAAACAATGGTTGCATTAGCTCCTATAGATGCCCCTTTTCCAACATGGGTTTTCAGGTATTCATTCTTTCTGTTGACTGCACTTCTTGGATTTATTACATTGGTAAAAACCATTGAAGGGCCTAAAAAAACATCATCATCACATGTTACTCCTTCATAGATTGAAACATTATTCTGAACTTTCACATTCTGTCCTAAAACGACTTTAGGAGAGATGACAACATTCTGACCAATATTACATTTTTCGCCCAAAATGCAACCTGTCATCAGGTGTGAAAAGTGCCAAATTTTGGTTCCGTTTCCTATTTGACATCCTTCGTCAATAACGGCTGTTTCGTGTGCAAAAAAATCCGACATATCTGCTTTATATTAATTAAAATAGTTCTTAATCTCTGTAATAATCACATCCAGTACTTCCTGATCAAACTCGGTATGTACAGGAAGAGAAATAACTTCCGTGCAAAGCTGCTCTGTAACCGGAAGACTCAAACCTTCTTCTACATATTGAAGAAAAGCTTCCTGTTTGTAAAGGGGTAAAGGATAATATACCATACTTGGAATATTTTTTTCTGCCAAATATTTCTGCAGCTCATCTCTTTTCCCATTTTCCACTCTAAGGGTATACTGATGAAATACATGGGTAGAATTTCCAGCTCTTTTAGGAATCTGAATTCCCGCAATATCTGCAAGGTTTTCATCATAATAATCTGCCATTCTGTTTCTGGCTGCTGAATACTCATCCAAATGTTTAAGCTTAACTTTTAGTACCGCTGCCTGAATGGTATCCAATCTTGAGTTACAGCCTAAAACTTTATGATAGTATTTCTTTTCCTGACCATGGTTGGCAATCATTCTTATTTTAAGAGCTAAATCATCATCATTTGTCATCAATGCACCTCCATCACCATAGCATCCAAGATTTTTTGACGGAAAAAAAGAAGTACATCCGATATGTCCGATAGTTCCTGTTTTTTTGACCGTTCCATTAGAGAAAGTATAATCAGAACCTATTGCCTGCGCATTATCTTCTATAACAAAAAGGTTATGTTTTTCTGCAAATTCGATAATTTTTTCCATATCAGCACTTTGGCCGTATAAATGAACAGGAACAATTGCTTTGGTTTTTGGGGTCAGGTATTTTTCAAGACCTTCCAGTTGTATATCAAACGTATCTTCATTTACATCTACCATTACCGGTTTTAATCCTAAGAGACCCATAACTTCTGCTGTTGCTACATAGGTGAAGGCAGGGCAAATTATTTCGTCACCAGGCTGCAGATTAAGAGCCATCATGGCAATTTGAAGAGCATCTGTTC